>NZ_POSP01000001.1:0-600000 GCF_002885975.1 Paucibacter aquatile
CTGGAAGATTAAATGATGGGGTGCAAGCTCTTGACTGAAGTCCCAGTAAACGGCGGCCGTAACTATAACGGTCCTAAGGTAGCGAAATTCCTTGTCGGGTAAGTTCCGACCTGCACGAATGGAGTAATGATGGCCACACTGTCTCCTCCAGAGACTCAGCGAAGTTGAAATGTTTGTGATGATGCAATCTCCCCGCGGAAAGACGGAAGACCCCATGAACCTTTACTGTAGCTTTACATTGGACTTTGAACAGATCTGTGTAGGATAGGTGGGAGGCTTTGAAGTGAGGACGCTAGTTCTCATGGAGCCAACGTTGAAATACCACCCTGGTGTGTTTGAGGTTCTAACCTTGGTCCCTTATCGGATTGGGGACAGTGTATGGTGGGCAGTTTGACTGGGGCGGTCTCCTCCCAAAGTGTAACGGAGGAGTTCGAAGGTACGCTAAATACGGTCGGAAATCGTGTTGATAGTGCATTGGCATAAGCGTGCTTGACTGCGAGACTGACAAGTCGAGCAGGTACGAAAGTAGGACAAAGTGATCCGGTGGTTCTGTATGGAAGGGCCATCGCTCAACGGATAAAAGGTACTCTGGGGATAACAGGCTGATACCGCCCAAGAGTTCATATCGACGGCGGTGTTTGGCACCTCGATGTCGGCTCATCTCATCCTGGGGCTGTAGCCGGTCCCAAGGGTATGGCTGTTCGCCATTTAAAGAGGTACGTGAGCTGGGTTTAAAACGTCGTGAGACAGTTTGGTCCCTATCTTCCGTGGGCGCTGCAAGATTGAGAGAGCCTGCTCCTAGTACGAGAGGACCGGAGTGGACGCACCTCTGGTGTATCGGTTGTCACGCCAGTGGCATCGCCGAGTAGCTAAGTGCGGAAGAGTAACCGCTGAAAGCATCTAAGCGGGAAACTCGTCTCAAGATGAGTCTTGCCGGGGCTTGAGCCCCCTGAAGGGGTCGTTCGAGACCAGGACGTTGATAGCTGGGTGTGGAAGCGCAGTATGCGTTAAGCTAACCAGTATAATTGCCCGTGAGGCTTGACCCTATAACTTTGACAGTTCAGCGATGGAACATCAGCCGATCTGATCAAGGATTATTGAGGACCAAGTTATACCGTTCTTCAGAAGTCAGATCATTCAACGAATGATCCAACGTGTGAACGCAATCAAAACCAGCTGATTCGAAGTGCAATACATGACGAACTCATGTATACTGCGCAGCTCTACAAATTGGGCCTGTTGAAAATCTCTGACGAGACTTCAGCAAGCCAACCAGTTAAGCCTGATGACCATAGCGAGGCGGTCCCACTCCTTCCCATCCCGAACAGGACAGTGAAATGCCTCAGCGCCGATGATAGTGCGGGTTCCCGTGTGAAAGTAGGTCCATCGTCAGGCTAATATCTAAGCAAACGCCCGGTCACATGCCGGCGTTTCTGTCTCTGAGTGTGGGTCTGCTAAGGCAGGTCGGCACTCGGTCCCTAGATGCAAGAAGTCTGCCTGGTGTGTGGCAGCGTTTGCCTCTGTGGATCCAGCTGGGCTTGGCCTGGTTGTAAGCAGAGCAGAAGTTGCAAGCTGATGAAAATCGCATGCAATAGGTGTTGACGATAGTGAAAACATCAGTCATAATCTCGCTTCTGTGCTGTTGACGAGCTGCAAGCAGTCGACAGGCGCAAGATTCGATGCAAGTCGGTCTTGTCAAGATGAGCTTGGCTCTCTTGGTTCTTTAAAAATTAACAGCCGATAAGCGTGGGCGTTTGAAGGTGAGTTTTGATGCTCGGTGACGAGTATCAAGTCTCTTAGACTTTAAACGCTCACGGGAAATTAGATGGAATCATGTAAATGGTTTCGTCGATTCCGTTGAGTAAATCAAGATCGAACTGGTAGAGTTTGATCCTGGCTCAATTGAACGCTGGCGGCATGCCTTACACATGCAAGTCGAACGGTAACAGGTTAAGCTGACGAGTGGCGAACGGGTGAGTAATGTATCGGAACGTGCCCAGTCGTGGGGGATAACTACTCGAAAGAGTGGCTAATACCGCATACGACCTGAGGGTGAAAGCGGGGGACCGTAAGGCCTCGCGCGATTGGAGCGGCCGATATCAGATTAGCTAGTTGGTGGGGTAAAGCCCACCAAGGCGACGATCTGTAGCTGGTCTGAGAGGACGACCAGCCACACTGGGACTGAGACACGGCCCAGACTCCTACGGGAGGCAGCAGTGGGGAATTTTGGACAATGGACGCAAGTCTGATCCAGCCATGCCGCGTGCGGGAAGAAGGCCTTCGGGTTGTAAACCGCTTTTGTCAGGGAAGAAACGAGTTTCTCTAATACAGAGACTTAATGACGGTACCTGAAGAATAAGCACCGGCTAACTACGTGCCAGCAGCCGCGGTAATACGTAGGGTGCAAGCGTTAATCGGAATTACTGGGCGTAAAGCGTGCGCAGGCGGTTATGCAAGACAGAGGTGAAATCCCCGGGCTCAACCTGGGAACTGCCTTTGTGACTGCATAGCTAGAGTACGGCAGAGGGGGATGGAATTCCGCGTGTAGCAGTGAAATGCGTAGATATGCGGAGGAACACCGATGGCGAAGGCAATCCCCTGGGCCTGTACTGACGCTCATGCACGAAAGCGTGGGGAGCAAACAGGATTAGATACCCTGGTAGTCCACGCCCTAAACGATGTCAACTGGTTGTTGGGAGGGTTTCTTCTCAGTAACGTAGCTAACGCGTGAAGTTGACCGCCTGGGGAGTACGGCCGCAAGGTTGAAACTCAAAGGAATTGACGGGGACCCGCACAAGCGGTGGATGATGTGGTTTAATTCGATGCAACGCGAAAAACCTTACCTACCCTTGACATGCCAGGAATCCTGCAGAGATGTGGGAGTGCTCGAAAGAGAACCTGGACACAGGTGCTGCATGGCCGTCGTCAGCTCGTGTCGTGAGATGTTGGGTTAAGTCCCGCAACGAGCGCAACCCTTGTCATTAGTTGCTACGAAAGGGCACTCTAATGAGACTGCCGGTGACAAACCGGAGGAAGGTGGGGATGACGTCAGGTCATCATGGCCCTTATGGGTAGGGCTACACACGTCATACAATGGCCGGTACAGAGGGCTGCCAACCCGCGAGGGGGAGCTAATCCCAGAAAACCGGTCGTAGTCCGGATCGTAGTCTGCAACTCGACTGCGTGAAGTCGGAATCGCTAGTAATCGCGGATCAGCTTGCCGCGGTGAATACGTTCCCGGGTCTTGTACACACCGCCCGTCACACCATGGGAGCGGGTTCTGCCAGAAGTAGTTAGCCTAACCGCAAGGGGGCGATTACCACGGCAGGGTTCGTGACTGGGGTGAAGTCGTAACAAGGTAGCCGTATCGGAAGGTGCGGCTGGATCACCTCCTTTCTAGAAAATGGTCGAGCAGTTGTTTGCTGCATGCAGCAGATGACCAGCGAGATCCACATGACTCATTTTTAAGCGCCCACACTTATCGGCTGTGAATACAACATCAGAGTAATAGCGTGAGCCTGCCGAGCTGGCCTCAACAGGCGAGCGTTACTGAGAGGCAGTGCACGCAAGAAACGCGTGGGTCTGTAGCTCAGTCGGTTAGAGCACCGTCTTGATAAGGCGGGGGTCGCTGGTTCGAATCCAGCCAGACCCACCACGGATTTGAAGAGATCCCGGGGGATTAGCTCAGCTGGGAGAGCACCTGCTTTGCAAGCAGGGGGTCGTCGGTTCGATCCCGTCATCCTCCACCAATTACTCTGTGCCATGGTTGACAAACCAAAGCATCCGTTGCGCGAAGGCGTGAGCGGTTGTTCTGGTTTGTCAGTCATAAGGCTCGAAAGAGTCGGCTGTTGTTCTTTAACAATTTGTAGAGTCGAATCAGCGCTGCTAGCGGAAAGCGCCATCTCGTAAAGGGGGTGAGCGTACCGTGCCGCTAGTAGCTTTTGATTGCGTCAAACACAAGACTTCAACTGAGCAAGAAATTGTTTAGGTATGAAGAACGGCGTAACGCGTGAATACTCAATAAACGTATGGAGCTGAGAGGCTCTGTACGAGTCCTTGACGACAGTGCAGTCAGCGCTGTCAAAGTTATAGGGTCAAGTGACTAAGTGCATGTGGTGGATGCCTTGGCGATTACAGGCGACGAAGGACGTGATAGCCTGCGATAAGCTTCGGGGAGCTGGCAAATTAGCTTTGATCCGGAGATTTCCGAATGGGGAAACCCACCCCGCGAGGGGTAACTCTGACTGAATACATAGGTCATTGTGGCGAACCGGGTGAACTGAAACATCTCAGTAGCTCGAGGAAAAGACATCAACCGAGATTCCGAAAGTAGCGGCGAGCGAAATTGGAGTAGCCTTTACGTTTTAGCATCGTGTATATCAGAACGGAATGGAAAGTCCGGCCATAGCGGGTGATAGCCCCGTATGAGAAATGCTGCGGTGTGGAACTAAGCGTAAGACAAGTAGGGCGGGACACGAGAAATCCTGTCTGAATATGGGGGGACCATCCTCCAAGGCTAAATACTCGTAATCGACCGATAGTGAACTAGTACCGTGAGGGAAAGGCGAAAAGAACCCCGGGAGGGGAGTGAAATAGATCCTGAAACCGCATGCATACAAAAAGTAGGAGCCCGCAAGGGTGACTGCGTACCTTTTGTATAATGGGTCAGCGACTTACATTCAGTGGCGAGGTTAACCGAATAGGGAAGCCGTAGAGAAATCGAGTCCGAATAGGGCGAATTAGTCGCTGGGTGTAGACCCGAAACCAAGTGATCTATCCATGGCCAGGATGAAGGTACCGTAACAGGTGCTGGAGGTCCGAACCGACTAATGTTGCAAAATTAGCGGATGAGCTGTGGATAGGGGTGAAAGGCTAAACAAACTTGGAAATAGCTGGTTCTCTCCGAAAACTATTTAGGTAGTGCCTCAAGTATTACCATCGGGGGTAGAGCACTGTTATGGCTAGGGGGTCATGGCGACTTACCAAACCATTGCAAACTCCGAATACCGATGAGTACAGCTTGGGAGACAGAGCACCGGGTGCTAACGTCCGGACTCAAGAGGGAAACAACCCAGACCGCCAGCTAAGGTCCCCAAAATTGGCTAAGTGGGAAACGAAGTGGGAAGGCTAAAACAGTCAGGATGTTGGCTTAGAAGCAGCCATCATTTAAAGAAAGCGTAATAGCTCACTGATCGAGTCGTCCTGCGCGGAAGATGTAACGGGGCTAAGCCAGTTACCGAAGCTGCGGATGTGCAATTTATTGCACGTGGTAGGAGAGCGTTCTGTAAGCCTGTGAAGGTGGGTTGTGAAGCCTGCTGGAGGTATCAGAAGTGCGAATGCTGACATGAGTAGCGTTAAAGGGGGTGAAAAGCCCCCTCGCCGAAAGCGCAAGGTTTCCTACGCAACGTTCATCGGCGTAGGGTGAGTCGGCCCCTAAGGCGAGGCAGAGATGCGTAGCTGATGGGAAACAGGTAAATATTCCTGTACCGATCAATAGTGCGATGTGGGGACGGAGAAGGTTAGCTCAGCCAACTGTTGGAATAGTTGGTTCAAGCGTGTAGTCGTGCTCTTTAGGCAAATCCGGAGAGCTTAGATGAGGCGTGATAACGAGTCTGCTTGCAGACGAAGTGAGTGATACCCTGCTTCCAGGAAAAGCCACTAAGCTTCAGCTATTGACGACCGTACCGCAAACCGACACTGGTGCGCGAGATGAGTATTCTAAGGCGCTTGAGAGAACTCTGGAGAAGGAACTCGGCAAATTGACACCGTAACTTCGGAAGAAGGTGTGCCTCTAGTATGTGTAGAGATTTACTCTCGAAGCAGAATGGGGCCGCAGAGAATCGGTGGCTGCAACTGTTTATTAAAAACACAGCACTCTGCAAAGACGAAAGTCGACGTATAGGGTGTGACTCCTGCCCGGTGCTGGGAAGATTAAATGATGGGGTGCAAGCTCTTGACTGAAGTCCCAGTAAACGGCGGCCGTAACTATAACGGTCCTAAGGTAGCGAAATTCCTTGTCGGGTAAGTTCCGACCTGCACGAATGGAGTAATGATGGCCACACTGTCTCCTCCAGAGACTCAGCGAAGTTGAAATGTTTGTGATGATGCAATCTCCCCGCGGAAAGACGGAAAGACCCCATGAACCTTTACTGTAGCTTTACATTGGACTTTGAACAGATCTGTGTAGGATAGGTGGGAGGCTTTGAAGTGAGGACGCTAGTTCTCATGGAGCCAACGTTGAAATACCACCCTGGTGTGTTTGAGGTTCTAACCTTGGTCCCTTATCGGGATTGGGGACAGTGTATGGTGGGCAGTTTGACTGGGCGGTCTCCTCCCAAAGTGTAACGGAGGAGTTCGAAGGTACGCTAAATACGGTCGGAAATCGTGTTGATAGTGCATTGGCATAAGCGTGCTTGACTGCGAGACTGACAAGTCGAGCAGGTACGAAAGTAGGACAAAGTGATCCGGTGGTTCTGTATGGAAGGGCCATCGCTCAACGGATAAAAGGTACTCTGGGGATAACAGGCTGATACCGCCCAAGAGTTCATATCGACGGCGGTGTTTGGCACCTCGATGTCGGCTCATCTCATCCTGGGGCTGTAGCCGGTCCCAAGGTATGGCTGTTCGCCATTTAAAGAGGTACGTGAGCTGGGTTTAAAACGTCGTGAGACAGTTTGGTCCCTATCTTCCGTGGGCGCTGCAAGATTGAGAGAGCCTGCTCCTAGTACGAGAGGACCGGAGTGGACGCACCTCTGGTGTATCGGTTGTCACGCCAGTGGCATCGCCGAGTAGCTAAGTGCGGAAGAGATAACCGCTGAAAGCATCTAAGCGGGAAACTCGTCTCAAGATGAGTCTTGCCGGGGCCTTGAGCCCCCTGAAGGGTCGTTCGAGACCAGGACGTTGATAGGCTGGGTGTGGAAGCGCAGTAATGCGTTAAGCTAACCAGTACTAATTGCCCGTGAGGCTTGACCCTATAACTTTGACAGTTCAGGCGATGGAAACATCAGCCGATCTGATCAAGGATTATTGAGGACACAAGTTATACCGTTCTTCAGAAGTCAGATCATTCAACGAAATGATCCAACGTGTGAACGCAATCAAAACCAGCTGATTCGAAGTGCAATACATGACGAACTCATGTATACTGCGCAGCTCTACAAATTGGGCCTGTTGAAAATCTCTGACGAGACTTCAGCAAGCCAACCAGTTAAGCCTGATGACCATAGCGAGGCGGTCCCACTCCTTCCCATCCCGAACAGGACAGTGAAATGCCTCAGCGCCGATGATAGTGCGGGTTCCCGTGTGAAAGTAGGTCATCGTCAGGCTAATATCTAAGCAAAACGCCCGGTCACATGGCCGGGCGTTTCTGTCTCTGAGTGTGGGTCTGCTAAGGCAGGTCGGGCACTCGGTCCCTAGATGCAAGCGAAGTCTGCCTGGTGTGTGGCAGCGTTTGCCTCTGTGGATCCAGCTGGGCTTGGCCTGGTTGTAAGCAGAGCAGAAGTTGCAAGCTGATGAAAATCGCATGCAATAGGTGTTGACGATAGTGAAAACATCAGTCATAATCTCGCTTCTGTGCTGTTGACGAGCTGCAAAGCAGTCGACAGGCGCAAGATTCGATGCAAGTCGGTCTTGTCAAGATGAGCTTGGCTCTCTTGGTTCTTTAAAAATTAACAGCCGATAAGCGTGGGCGTTTGAAGGTGAGTTTTGATGCTCGGTGACGAGTATCAAGTCTCTTAGACTTTAAACGCTCACGGAAATTAGATGGAATCATGTAAATGGTTTCGTCGATTCCGTTGAGTAAATCAAGATCGAACTGTAGAGTTTGATCCTGGCTCAGATTGAACGCTGGCGGCATGCCTTACACATGCAAGTCGAACGGTAACAGGTTAAGCTGACGAGTGGCGAACGGGTGAGTAATGTATCGGAACGTGCCCAGTCGTGGGGGATAACTACTCGAAAGAGTGGCTAATACCGCATACGACCTGAGGGTGAAAGCGGGGGACCGTAAGGCCTCGCGCGATTGGAGCGGCCGATATCAGATTAGCTAGTTGGTGGGGTAAAAGCCCACCAAGGCGACGATCTGTAGCTGGTCTGAGAGGACGACCAGCCACACTGGGACTGAGACACGGCCCAGACTCCTACGGGAGGCAGCAGTGGGGAATTTTGGACAATGGACGCAAGTCTGATCCAGCCATGCCGCGTGCGGGAAGAAGGCCTTCGGGTTGTAAACCGCTTTTGTCAGGGAAGAAACGAGTTTCTCTAATACAGAGACTTAATGACGGTACCTGAAGAATAAGCACCGGCTAACTACGTGCCAGCAGCCGCGGTAATACGTAGGGTGCAAGCGTTAATCGGAATTACTGGGCGTAAAGCGTGCGCAGGCGGTTATGCAAGACAGAGGTGAAATCCCCGGGCTCAACCTGGGAACTGCCTTTGTGACTGCATAGCTAGAGTACGGCAGAGGGGGATGGAATTCCGCGTGTAGCAGTGAAATGCGTAGATATGCGGAGGAACACCGATGGCGAAGGCAATCCCCTGGGCCTGTACTGACGCTCATGCACGAAAGCGTGGGGAGCAAACAGGATTAGATACCCTGGTAGTCCACGCCCTAAACGATGTCAACTGGTTGTTGGGAGGGTTTCTTCTCAGTAACGTAGCTAACGCGTGAAGTTGACCGCCTGGGGAGTACGGCCGCAAGGTTGAAACTCAAAGGAATTGACGGGGACCCGCACAAGCGGTGGATGATGTGGTTTAATTCGATGCAACGCGAAAAACCTTACCTACCCTTGACATGCCAGGAATCCTGCAGAGATGTGGGAGTGCTCGAAAGAGAACCTGGACACAGGTGCTGCATGGCCGTCGTCAGCTCGTGTCGTGAGATGTTGGGTTAAGTCCCGCAACGAGCGCAACCCTTGTCATTAGTTGCTACGAAAGGGCACTCTAATGAGACTGCCGGTGACAAACCGGAGGAAGGTGGGGATGACGTCAGGTCATCATGGCCCTTATGGGTAGGGCTACACACGTCATACAATGGCCGGTACAGAGGGCTGCCAACCCGCGAGGGGGAGCTAATCCCAGAAAACCGGTCGTAGTCCGGATCGTAGTCTGCAACTCGACTGCGTGAAGTCGGAATCGCTAGTAATCGCGGATCAGCTTGCCGCGGTGAATACGTTCCCGGGTCTTGTACACACCGCCCGTCACACCATGGGAGCGGGTTCTGCCAGAAGTAGTTAGCCTAACCGCAAGGGGGGCGATTACCACGGCAGGGTTCGTGACTGGGGTGAAGTCGTAACAAGGTAGCCGTATCGGAAGGTGCGGCTGGATCACCTCCTTTCTAGAAAATGGTCGAGCAGTTGTTTGCTGCATGCAGCAGATGACCAGCGAGATCCACATGACTCATTTTTAAGCGCCCACACTTATCGGCTGTGAATACAACATCAGAGTAATAGCGTGAGCCTGCCGAGCTGGCCTCAACAGGCGAGCGTTACTGAGAGGCAGTGCACGCAAGAAACGCGTGGGTCTGTAGCTCAGTCGGTTAGAGCACCGTCTTGATAAGGCGGGGGTCGCTGGTTCGAATCCAGCCAGACCCACCACGGATTTGAAGAGATCCCGGGGGATTAGCTCAGCTGGGAGAGCACCTGCTTTGCAAGCAGGGGGTCGTCGGTTCGATCCCGTCATCCTCCACCAATTACTCTGTGCCATGGTTGACAAACCAAAGCATCCGTTGCGCGAAGGCGTGAGCGGTTGTTCTGGTTTGTCAGTCATAAGGCTCGAAAGAGTCGGCTGTTGTTCTTTAACAATTTGTAGAGTCGAATCAGCGCTGCTAGCGGAAAGCGCCATCTCGTAAAGGGGGTGAGCGTACCGTGCCGCTAGTAGCTTTTGATTGCGTCAAACACAAGACTTCAACTGAGCAAGAAATTGTTTAGGTATGAAGAACGGCGTAACGCGTGAATACTCAATAAACGTATGGAGCTGAGAGGCTCTGTACGAGTCCTTGACGACAGTGCAGTCAGCGCTGTCAAAGTTATAGGGTCAAGTGACTAAGTGCATGTGGTGGATGCCTTGGCGATTACAGGCGACGAAGGACGTGATAGCCTGCGATAAGCTTCGGGGAGCTGGCAAATTAGCTTTGATCCGGAGATTTCCGAATGGGGAAACCCACCCCGCGAGGGGTAACTCTGACTGAATACATAGGTCATTGTGGCGAACCGGGTGAACTGAAACATCTCAGTAGCTCGAGGAAAAGACATCAACCGAGATTCCGAAAGTAGCGGCGAGCGAAATTGGAGTAGCCTTTACGTTTTAGCATCGTGTATATCAGAACGGAATGGAAAGTCCGGCCATAGCGGGTGATAGCCCCGTATGAGAAATGCTGCGGTGTGGAACTAAGCGTAAGACAAGTAGGGCGGGACACGAGAAATCCTGTCTGAATATGGGGGGACCATCCTCCAAGGCTAAATACTCGTAATCGACCGATAGTGAACTAGTACCGTGAGGGAAAGGCGAAAAGAACCCCGGGAGGGGAGTGAAATAGATCCTGAAACCGCATGCATACAAAAAGTAGGAGCCCGCAAGGGTGACTGCGTACCTTTTGTATAATGGGTCAGCGACTTACATTCAGTGGCGAGGTTAACCGAATAGGGAAGCCGTAGAGAAATCGAGTCCGAATAGGGCGAATTAGTCGCTGGGTGTAGACCCGAAACCAAGTGATCTATCCATGGCCAGGATGAAGGTACCGTAACAGGTGCTGGAGGTCCGAACCGACTAATGTTGCAAAATTAGCGGATGAGCTGTGGATAGGGGTGAAAGGCTAAACAAACTTGGAAATAGCTGGTTCTCTCCGAAAACTATTTAGGTAGTGCCTCAAGTATTACCATCGGGGGTAGAGCACTGTTATGGCTAGGGGGTCATGGCGACTTACCAAACCATTGCAAACTCCGAATACCGATGAGTACAGCTTGGGAGACAGAGCACCGGGTGCTAACGTCCGGACTCAAGAGGGAAACAACCCAGACCGCCAGCTAAGGTCCCCAAAATTGGCTAAGTGGGAAACGAAGTGGGAAGGCTAAAACAGTCAGGATGTTGGCTTAGAAGCAGCCATCATTTAAAGAAAGCGTAATAGCTCACTGATCGAGTCGTCCTGCGCGGAAGATGTAACGGGGCTAAGCCAGTTACCGAAGCTGCGGATGTGCAATTTATTGCACGTGGTAGGAGAGCGTTCTGTAAGCCTGTGAAGGTGGGTTGTGAAGCCTGCTGGAGGTATCAGAAGTGCGAATGCTGACATGAGTAGCGTTAAAGGGGGTGAAAAGCCCCCTCGCCGAAAGCGCAAGGTTTCCTACGCAACGTTCATCGGCGTAGGGTGAGTCGGCCCCTAAGGCGAGGCAGAGATGCGTAGCTGATGGGAAACAGGTAAATATTCCTGTACCGATCAATAGTGCGATGTGGGGACGGAGAAGGTTAGCTCAGCCAACTGTTGGAATAGTTGGTTCAAGCGTGTAGTCGTGCTCTTTAGGCAAATCCGGAGAGCTTAGATGAGGCGTGATAACGAGTCTGCTTGCAGACGAAGTGAGTGATACCCTGCTTCCAGGAAAAGCCACTAAGCTTCAGCTATTGACGACCGTACCGCAAACCGACACTGGTGCGCGAGATGAGTATTCTAAGGCGCTTGAGAGAACTCTGGAGAAGGAACTCGGCAAATTGACACCGTAACTTCGGAAGAAGGTGTGCCTCTAGTATGTGTAGAGATTTACTCTCGAAGCAGAATGGGGCCGCAGAGAATCGGTGGCTGCAACTGTTTATTAAAAACACAGCACTCTGCAAAGACGAAAGTCGACGTATAGGGTGTGACTCCTGCCCGGTGCTGGAAGATTAAATGATGGGGTGCAAGCTCTTGACTGAAGTCCCAGTAAACGGCGGCCGTAACTATAACGGTCCTAAGGTAGCGAAATTCCTTGTCGGGTAAGTTCCGACCTGCACGAATGGAGTAATGATGGCCACACTGTCTCCTCCAGAGACTCAGCGAAGTTGAAATGTTTGTGATGATGCAATCTCCCCGCGGAAAGACGGAAAGACCCCATGAACCTTTACTGTAGCTTTACATTGGACTTTGAACAGATCTGTGTAGGATAGGTGGGAGGCTTTGAAGTGAGGACGCTAGTTCTCATGGAGCCAACGTTGAAATACCACCCTGGTGTGTTTGAGGTTCTAACCTTGGTCCCTTATCGGGATTGGGGACAGTGTATGGTGGGCAGTTTGACTGGGGCGGTCTCCTCCCAAAGTGTAACGGAGGAGTTCGAAGGTACGCTAAATACGGTCGGAAATCGTGTTGATAGTGCATTGGCATAAGCGTGCTTGACTGCGAGACTGACAAGTCGAGCAGGTACGAAAGTAGGACAAAGTGATCCGGTGGTTCTGTATGGAAGGGCCATCGCTCAACGGATAAAAGGTACTCTGGGGATAACAGGCTGATACCGCCCAAGAGTTCATATCGACGGCGGTGTTTGGCACCTCGATGTCGGCTCATCTCATCCTGGGGCTGTAGCCGGTCCCAAGGGTATGGCTGTTCGCCATTTAAAGAGGTACGTGAGCTGGGTTTAAAACGTCGTGAGACAGTTTGGTCCCTATCTTCCGTGGGCGCTGCAAGATTGAGAGAGCCTGCTCCTAGTACGAGAGGACCGGAGTGGACGCACCTCTGGTGTATCGGTTGTCACGCCAGTGGCATCGCCGAGTAGCTAAGTGCGGAAGAGATAACCGCTGAAAGCATCTAAGCGGGAAACTCGTCTCAAGATGAGTCTTGCCGGGGCCTTGAGCCCCCTGAAGGGTCGTTCGAGACCAGGACGTTGATAGGCTGGGTGTGGAAGCGCAGTAATGCGTTAAGCTAACCAGTACTAATTGCCCGTGAGGCTTGACCCTATAACTTTGACAGTTCAGGCGATGGAAACATCAGCCGATCTGATCAAGGATTATTGAGGACACAAGTTATACCGTTCTTCAGAAGTCAGATCATTCAACGAAATGATCCAACGTGTGAACGCAATCAAAACCAGCTGATTCGAAGTGCAATACATGACGAACTCATGTATACTGCGCAGCTCTACAAATTGGGCCTGTTGAAAATCTCTGACGAGACTTCAGCAAGCCAACCAGTTAAGCCTGATGACCATAGCGAGGCGGTCCCACTCCTTCCCATCCCGAACAGGACAGTGAAATGCCTCAGCGCCGATGATAGTGCGGGTTCCCGTGTGAAAGTAGGTCATCGTCAGGCTAATATCTAAGCAGCGCCCCCGGTTCGAAAGAATCGGGGGCGTTTTGCTTTGTGGAGCCGACGTTGCGTGGTTCAACGTTGCATCGTTGTGGATCTCCGACGCTGGCGAATCGGTGTTCGTTGTCCATGCCCAGAAGGGTCACGCCGAAAAGTACCGCCTGATTTGGGCAAGGTCGGAGTTCTCTTTCGCGCTCCGTCCCAGAATTGACGTCTCGAACAATGCGTCGCACAAGGTCCGTTCTCGACGATCCACGGTGCTCAGGAACTCATCTGCGCCTTTCATGGCTCTGAAGGTGTCGAAACCGACTTCAAGGAAACTCTGCAGTTCGGTCAGCCCCGCTGCGCCGGCCGGGCCTCGCATCATGCGCAATGCTTGGCGGAGTAAAGGCTTGCGGGTCAATCGCTCGAGTTCGGCGCCGATCTGGATGGTCAATTCAATCTGCATCTCTCGTTGTTCGCGCATGCCGGTCTTTTGCCAAGCCTGAAGGTAGGCCTCTGGGGAGATCGGACACCCGTCGGCAAATAGTTCTTCAGCCATCCGAGTGTCCAGGTCTTCCGACAGGGCGTGCAGTTCGGCAAGCTTCGCCACTGTGCTCACCACGTCATTCGGGAAGAGTCGAACCACGGTTGGCACCACGCGTGCGAACTGTGCGTCTCTACGACTGAAGTCGCCCGGGCCATAGAGATGGTCAAGAAAGAACTGTGCCGCGCCTGTGTAGCGCGGATGCGCGAGCAGATCGGCATAGCTGCGGCGAAAGCGCATTTGTTGAAACTGCTTCAGTTGTTCGGTCATTTGCGGCAGACCTGGGATGCTCAGTCGATATTCGCGCTGCCGTTCAACCTCATGCAGATGGGAAAGAATCGTCTCGGAATGTGGGCGGGACATCGTCCTTGGACTCGTGGAAGCCGGAAGTTTGCCATTTTCTCCCGCCTACACTGGGGCCATGAACGCGAAACTGCAACGTTTGCAATTCTTCTTGCGTCTGTTGGCCACTGCGGCTGTGATGACCCTGATCTGGCGGGCCTATGGTTGGGGTCTAGAGTTTGGTCTTTCGGTCCTGGTCTTCTGGGCTCACGCGCCCATCATGGCCTTGTCGTTCGCCGCACTACGATGGGTGAATCGCAAGGAGCCGCCTAGCTGGAGGGCTCTGATTCGCGCGTGGTGGATCGAGTTGTTGGCCCTTGATATGGTGTTTGCATGGCAGCAGCCGTTCGCTCATGCCCGGTGGCCCGATACCAGCCCACCGGACTCTGGACGCTTTCGACCGCTGTTGCTTCTGCACGGCTACACCTGCAATCGGGGCCTTTGGAACTCTTGGTTGCGCGGCTTGTCGGCGTCGGGGGTGCCTGTCCGGGCGTTGACGATGGAGCCAGCCTTTGGGTCGATCGATGAGTATGCGCAGAGCATTGAGCACGCTGTTTCAGAGTTCGAACAGCGCTATCCCGGTGTGGAACCGCTGGTGGTCGCCCACAGCATGGGCGGGCTGGCAGTGCGCGCTTGGTACCGAAAGCAGGGGCGCGAAGGCCGGGTGGCGCGCATTCTGACGCTTGGCACGCCGCACGCGGGCACCTTGCTCGCCCGCTTGGGCCGAGGGCGCAACGGGCAAGAAATGCGCCGTCACAGCAAATGGCTGGCGGAGCTGGCAGCTCAAGAAGGTCCTGCTGTAGCAGGAGAAATGGATTGCTACTACTCGCGCTGTGACCAGATCGTCTGCCCGGTGGAGAGCGCTCGTTTGCCGGGCGCGCGCTCCATCGAGATTGAGTCCACGGGACACTTAGGCTTGGTTTTCCATCCGCAGATCCAACAGGATGTGTGGCGTCTGCTGCAGTTGGAGCCCGAGTCGGGTGCGGCTTTGGCCGCATGAACAGAAAAAAGCCCCAGGCAGCGCAATGCTGCTCGGGGCTCAAGTCCGCGGGTAAGGCTGTGTGACTTCACCCGGGACAGACGGAATCGATCCGCAGGCTGAAGATCAGTCCTCTGCCTTGAGGACGCCGCGGCGGATCTGGTCGAGCTCGATGCTTTCGAACAAGGCCTTGAAATTGCCTTCGCCGAAACCTTCATTGCCCTTGCGCTGGATGATCTCGAAGAAGATCGGGCCGATCACTTCCTTGGTGAAGATCTGCAGCAGCAACTCGTTTGGCGCGTCCAGGTGGGCGGCGCCGTCGATCAGGATGCGCAGGCGGCGCAGCTCTTCCACGTTTTCGCCATGGCCTGGCAGGCGTTTGTCGATCAGGTCGAAGTAGGTGTTGATGGTGTCCTGGAACACCACGCCCGTGCCCTTCATCTTCTCGACGGTCGAGTAGATGTGGTCAGTGCCCAGAGCCACGTGCTGGATGCCCTCGCCGTGGTAGAGGTCCAGGTATTCGGCGATCTGGCTCTTGTCGTCGCTGCTTTCGTTGATCGGGATGCGGATCTTGCCGCAGGGGCTGGTCATGGCCTTGGACTTGAGGCCGGTCAGCTTGCCCTCGATGTCGAAGTAGCGCACTTCGCGGAAGTTGAACAGGCGCTCGTAGAAATCGGCCCACTCCTTCATCCGGCCACGGAAGACGTTGTGGGTCAGGTGGTCGATGTAGGTCAGGCCATGGCCGACCGGTTTGGACTCGACCGGCTTGCCCTCGGCATCCAGCAAGGGCACGAAGTCGACGTCGTAGATGCTGATGTTGCCGATGGCGCCGTCCGGGGCGCCATCCTTGCCTTGCCAGCGGTCGACGAAATAAATCAGCGAATCCCCAATGCCCTTGATGGCTGGGATGTTCAGCTCCATCGGGCCGGCCTTGTTGTCAAAGCCCCAGGCGCCCAGCTCCAGCGCGCGCTGGTAGGCGTAGGCCGCGTCATTGACGCGGAAGGCAATGGCGCAGATGGACGGGCCGTGCAGGCGCGCAAAGCGCTGGGCAAAAGAGTCGGTCTCGGCGTTGATGATGAAGTTCACATCGCCCTGACGGTACAGGGTGACGTTCTTCTGGCGATGGCGAGCCACGGCGGTGAAGCCCATGGTTTCGAACAGCTTGCCCAGGGCAGCGGGTTCCGGCGCAGCGAATTCAATGAACTCGAAGCCATTGGTGCCCATCGGGTTGTCCCATGGTGTGAAGGCCATGATGTCTCTTTCTGAAAAGTCTTACGATGGGTCAAGACTGTAGGCTGGAGTGGGCGCAGGATTCATGCTAAAACTCGCGGCGCCGTCGCGATGCGCGCAGCAATACTGCGGAGAACCTGAAGATGGAAAACGAGATCCAGCTCGACACGATTGATCGACGCATTTTGAGGGCGTTGCAAGTTGACGGGCGCGTCACATACGATGCCCTGGCTGCCCAGGTCAATCTCTCCGCCTCGGCCGTGCTGCGCCGGGTGCGCCGCCTGGAGGAATCCGGCGCCATCTCAGCCTATGTGGCCTTGGTGCCGCCCGAGCGGGTCGGCCTGGGGCTGACGGCCTACATCAATGTGCGGCTCGAAAAGCACACCGAGAGCCACAAGCGCAACCCCATGGACCTGTTCCGCGCCGCCGTTCAGACCTGGCCGGAAGTGGTGGAATGCGCGGCCTTGACCGGCGATATGGACTACTTGCTGCGTGTGGTGGTGCAGGACATGGCGCATTACGCCCGCTTCATCACCGAGACCCTGCTCAAACATCCCAGCGTGCAGGACTGCAAAACCAGCTTTGTGCTGGACCGGGTCAAGAACACCACCGCCGTGCCGGTGTGAGCCCCGGGCTGCGGCCACGCGCTGAGTTTCAGCGCCGGCGCAGCGCCACGCCCAGCTCGGCCCAGCCTTGGCCATGTGGCGTGATCGGGTAAGGGGGCGCCGGCCAGTCCCAACGAGAAGCGGGGAACAAGGCGCGCATGGCGTTGATGTCGCCATGGTAGGGCGGCCCTTCGAGCACGCCACTGCCGGCGCTGTCACGGCGCGCCTGCATGAACAAGGAGAGCAACAGCCCGCCGGGCTTGAGCCAACGGTGCAGCTGTTCCGCGTAGCGCAGCCAGTGATCCGGATGCAGGGCGCACAAGCAGGTTTGTTCGTACACGCGGTCCAGCGCCTCGGGCGGCTGCCAGGCCAGCACATCGGCCAGCTCCACGCGGCCCGGAAGGCAGCCCAGTTGCGCTCGTGCCAATTCGACGGCGGCAGGTGTGTAGTCCAGGCCCACGGCGGCAATGCCAGCTTCGCCCAGCAGGCGCAGCTCATGCCCCCGGCCGCAGCCTGGGATGGCGATGGCGTGCCCGTCTTGCAGCAAGCCCTGCGCCAGCCAGGCCCGCAGCTGCGGGTGGGCCTCGCCTCGGTCCCAGGGCGTCTGGCCCTGCTCAAAGCGCTCCTGCCAGAAGGCTTGGGAAGGGCCGGCGGGTTTGGCGGTGGGCGGCGTGTCAGTCGAACTCATGCAGCAACTTCAGCGTGGCTTCCAGACTCAGGTTCAGCAGGGCGGCGATTTCGCTCAGATCGTCCGGGACCGCCTCATCGTCCCAGCCATCGGCCGTGTGGCGAGCCAGGCGCACGGCCAGCTTGACGCACAGCACCTGCGGGTCGTTGGCGCGCTTGTCATTGGTGATGTGGCGCAGCAGTTCGGGCAGGCGCCAGGCCTGCATCAAGGCCTGCTCGAGATCGGCCAGCTCGATGTGCAGCACTTCCTTTTGGACCGCCACGCTGCGCAGATGTCGGTCGGCTTGCTGGCGCAGCCGGATGTGCTGGGCCAGTTCCGGCGCGTGGATCCACAGCAGCATCTCGGCGAAATCATGCAGCAAGGCCGCGCTGTGGATGACCGCGGCATCCGGGTCCAGGCGGTGCACGGCAAAGCCGAGTGCAAAGCGCGCGGCCCGGTCGGCGCGGCGCAACACGCGTTGCAAACCGTCCAGGGCATAGGGTGTGCTGGCCAGCTGATCCTCGACCGTGGGCTGGGGCCCGAAGTCACGGAAAAAGGGCGTGATGCCCATCAGCACCAGGGCCGCGGTCACCGTTTCCGCATCGGTCTGCAGGCGGCTGGAGCGGTGCGCGGCGGCATGGGCCAAGACCTTGAGCGTCATCAGCGGATCGGTGGCGATCATCTCGCCGAGGCTGTTGGCGTCCACCGCGTCTTCATTGGCGCGCAGCAGTTCCAGCGCATCGGCGGTCTCGGCCAGCACCGGGATTTCGGCGTCACGGAACAGCGCCACCCAACTGGGCAAATCGGGCGGCGCTTGGCGCAGCGGAGGCATCGGGACTGGCGCAGACATGGCGGGCTTGGGCAAAAGGTGTTGGATCGTATATCGGCGGCCGGAGCTTCATCTTGAAACCCGCGGCCGCCGCCCGCACACCCGCCGTCGCATCTGCCGTGCACTTGTGCGCGCCCGCGCCCATCGGTTTCGTCCGGCCGAGCATCAACGGATGCCGCGCAGCGGATCCCGCGGCTGCTTGCTTGGCTGCGCCGGTGCCGGCGCTGGGCTCACTTGGGGTAGGTGAGCGCCGCTAAAGCCGCCTCACTCCGGGCAAGGTGCCCACCCGCATCCCATCGGCGTAGAGCGCACCTTCCGGCGCGCCCGCCTCCGCATAGAACTCCAGTTCGGGCCGGCGCCGGCGCACGGCGCGCACCTGATGCACCAGCAGGGCCAGGCGGGTCAGCCCGGCACTGGCACTCAGCAGCACGCGGGCGGCGCGCCAGCGCCAGGCTTCATGGGTGATCTCGTAGTCTTCGGCCGTCACGTCCGGGCCGTTCAGTTCTCGCAAACGCATCATGATGGGTCTCCACTTCGGCCTCGCAAGGCCTTGGATTCAGGGGCTGGCGTCGGGCCTGCCGACGCGCAAGATTTCTTGTCGCAGCTCGCGTTGCGCGGCTTGGCGCAGGCGAACCTCGTGTTGCTGGTGGCCGTGTTTGCCTGCCTGTCGCATCAGCGCCGGCGCCACCAGCGGATTGCAGGGCTTCTGCAGGCGCAGGTTCAGCGGGCGGGGTGAGGTGAACTGGGTCATGTGGCAATCTCCTGGGCGCCGTACAGCGCGCCCGGTTGGGGGCAAGGTCAAGAAAAAGACCGAAACATTGGTTTTGGCCATGCGGCGGCTCGACTGGGTGCAGCCAACAAGAAACCAAACCATCTGGGGCATGGCGCTGCCCTCCAGGGCAGGCACCGGCCGGAACTCCATGCAGCGGCTCGGCCTGGTGGCGCTGAATCGCTTCAGTGCCGAGCAAGGCGCAGAGAACGCTTGAACTGACTCGCGAAAGACTCGGTGCGGACCGAGCGACGGTGGGCACTGGGCCGGCGCATCGCAGGGCGCTGGGTGGAGACGCCGGGGTGCATCCCTTGGCGGGGATGTGCCTGGCTGGACTCCAGCGCTAGCGGGGGCGGGCAGCTCCCGGTTAAGACAGGGGGAGGGGGACCTTCACGAGCGGCGCCTTGCTTGGGGTGCGCCGCGAGCCGCTCGCTTGAGCAAATGATAAACGACTGTTTATCTTGTGCATATACTTTTTATCAAAAGAGATAAAGAAATGTGCGCAAGCCGCCACGGCACGAGTTCCGCCCGGCCACGAGGCGGGGGCTGGATTCAGGCCGATGTGTGGGGTGGATGGACCCGCCAAGCGGCGTTGATGGCGGCTCGGCTGCGGGGCGGAGACGTGCACCTCGGTGCGATCGATCGCGACGCCGGCGCAGGCACTGGCACGGGCACTTGTGCCAAGTCCGCTGCGTGGCTCGAGTGCTGCGTTCAGCGCTTCTTCGGTTTCAGTGGCGCAATGCCTTGTTGCAGGCGGCGCCACTCATCGAGCTCGGCCGCACCGCCGGTGGCCGGCGCCGGGCCACGCGAGGGTGGGCTGGCGGGCAAGACCGGCAAGGGTGCCGACTTGCCGGGCCCGGTGGCCGCCAGTTTGCCGGCTGGTGGCGCTTCTTGCGGCGGCGTCAGCACCTCGCCGAGCAGGTCCAGCAGGCGCGTGCGGGCGCGCTGCGGGTGGCGGCGGTAGTAGGTCAGCACCAGGCCGACGATGAAGCGCTCGTCATCGTCCTGCGGCACGCTGGGCGTGGCCTCACGCTCTAGGCTGGCTGGCTCGGGCTCGCCGGCGGCGTGGCTCTGATCCATCCAGCCCAGGGGCTTGTGGAAGAGCTGCTCGAACTGGCGCGCCAGGCGCTCGCCGATCTGGCGCGAGCGACTCTTGATCTGGCTCCAGTAACTGGGCTGGATCTGCAAACGCTCGGCAAAGCGCCGCTCCAGCCCACGCAAGGTGGCGGGATCGGGGTGCTTGACGGAGACGGCGACGAATTCTTCGAACAGGAGCATCGCGTTGTCCAAGCGGATCTGGGCGACGTCCCGGGGGGCGGATGACATCCCTCTATGATAAAGCCTCGTTCATCCGGCTTGCCGGGGCGGGGCTCAGCGTCTGCCTGCCCCGCGCGGAGTGTGTCGCGGCTATTTTGACTTTTTGATAAAGAGTCGATGCCTTCGGTTCGGCCAGGCTTCAGTCTTCTTCCTGTGCCTGGTAGGCCGCGATCAGCTGGCTTTGCGTGTGGGGCGGCACCGCTTCGTAGTGAGAGAGCCGCACGCTGTAGCGACCCTGGCCGCTGCTCAGGGCATTGAGCCGGCTCTGGTACTGGCTCAGTTCGGCCAGCGGCGCCAGGCCGCGCACGATGCTGCGGCCTGGCCAAGGGCTGTCGGTGCCGTTGACCTGGCCGCGCCGGGCGGCCAGATCGCCGGTGATGTCGCCGATCGCGGCTTCCGGTGCCTGGACTTCCAGATGCACCACGGGTTCCAGCACCAGGGGCCGAGCTTCCTGGACCGCGGCGATCAGGGCGCGCCGGCCGGCGGTGACAAAGGCCACCTCCTTGCTGTCCACCGAATGGTGCTTGCCGTCGAACACCGTCACCCGCAGGTCCACCAGCGGGTAGCCCGCCACCACACCGGTGTCCAGGGCCGAGCGCACGCCTTTCTCCACGGCCGGCATGAACTGCCCCGGGATGGTGCCGCCCTTGACCGCGTCGACGAACTCAAAGCCCGCGCCGCGCGCCAGCGGCTCCACGCGCAGATAGACCTCGCCGAACTGGCCGGCGCCGCCGCTCTGCTTCTTGTGGCGGTAGTGCCCTTCGGCCGCGGCCGAGATGGTCTCGCGGTAGGCCACGCGGGGCGGTTGGGTGTGCAGCTCGAATTTGTAGCTCTCACGCAGGCGCTCCAGCAGCAGGCGCAGGTGCAGCTCACCCAGACCATAGATCACCGTCTCCTGGGTTTGGCCGGCCTGGTCCAGGCGCAGGCAGGGGTCTTCCTCGACCAGGCGGCTCAACTGCTCCCAGAGCTTTTGCTCGTCGCCATGGCGCACCGGGCGGATGGCCATGCCATGCACGGGCACGGGGAAGTCCAGCGGGCGCAGATGGATGTGGGCATCCTCGGGCGCGTCGTGCAACACAGCGTCGTAGTGCAGGTCGTCGACCTTGGCGATGGCGCAGAGCTCGCCCGGTAGGGCCTGCTCCACCTCGACATGCCGGCCGCCCTGCAGCAGGAAGAGGTGGCCGACGCGGAATGGCTTGCGTGCCGAGCCGATGAAGAGCTGGCTGTGGCGGCGCAGCGTGCCCTGGTGCACGCGCATCACGCCCATCTTGCCGAGGTAGGGGTCGGAGATGATCTTGAACACATGGGCCAGCACATGGGCGCTGGGCTCGGGCAAGGCTTGCAGGGGCAGGGCCTCGGGGCCCTCGCCGCGCAGGAACAGGGGCGGGTTGCCTTCGGCCGGGTTCGGCAGCAGGCGCTCGATCACATCGAGCAGCTCGGCCACGCCGGCGCCGCTGCGCGCCGAGGTGAAGCAGACCGGGATCAGGTGCCCCTCACGCAAGGCCTGCTCCAGCGGCACGTGAAGCTCGCGCGGGTCGACATCGCCTTCGCTGAGATAACGATCCACAAACGCGGCATCCACCTCCACCACCTGCTCGACCAGGGCCTGGTGCGCCAGGCCCACCGAGGAAAAATCGGCCTGGCCGATGATGTTGTAAAAGCAGTCCAGCACGCGCCGCCCGCCTTCGGCCGGCAGGTTCAGGGGCAGGCATTCGCGCCCGAACACCGTGCGGATCTGCGCCAGCAGGCCTGGCAGGTCGAGCTCGGCCAGATCGATCTTGTTGATCACGATCAGCCGGCACAGGCCGCGCTGAGCGGCGGTCTCCATCATCTTGCTGGCCATGGGCTCCAGCCCGCTTTGCGCGTTGAGCACCAGCACCGCCGTGTCCACCGCCTCCAGCGCTGGCAGAGACTGGCCGATGAAATCGGCCGCCCCGGGCGTGTCGATGGCGTGGATGCGCACGCCGCCATGCTCCAGATGCACCACGCTGCTGTGCAGGGAATGCTGGTAGCGGCGCTCCAGCGGGTCGAAATCGCTGACGGTGTTGCCGCGCTCCACCGTGCCGGCCTGGGTGATGGCGCCGGCCTGCAGCAGCAAGGCCTCCAGCAAGCTGGTCTTGCCCGCCGCCGCGGGGCCGACCAGGGCCAGGCTGCGCAGGGCCGCGACCGCTGGCGAAAGGTGCGACTGGGGCGCACCGGTGGCGGATGGGGCGCGGCTGGCGTCGCCGTTCGGGCTCGGGCTCATGGCAGTCTCCTTGGCTCTCCGGCGCCCCGGCTTTTGTGGGGCGCGGTGATGGATGCGTGCGCGGTGCCGGGCTTTGACGCAGGGGAGGGGTCCGCTCGGCTCTGGCCTCAGGGTAGAGGAAGCCCGGCCGGCTTACAAGGCCCGCGCCGGCGGGCTTGGGCCGGTTCGCTCAAGTGGCCGCTTGCGCCCGGCCGGCCCAGGCGCCGAGCTCAGGCCCGCAGAAGGCGTAATCCAGCTCGGGCCGGCGGCCGCAGATCAGGTCCGCCAGGGCCGCGGCCGAGCCGCAGCTGTGCGTCCAGCCTAGGGTGCCGTGCCCGGTGTTGAGGAAGAGGCGGCCAACGCGGCTGGCGCCGATGTAAGGCAGGTTGGAGGGCGTGGCCGGGCGCAGGCCGGTCCAGTACTGGGCGCCGCTGGGCTGGCCCTCGGGCGCCACCATCTGCGGGAACAGCTCGCGCGTGCGCCGCAGCAAGGCCTCGCAGCGGCGCAGATTGAGCGTGCTGTCATAGCCATTGAGCTCGGCCGTGCCGGCCACGCGCAGGCGATCACCCAGGCGCGAGAACACCAGCTTGTACTCGTCGTCGGTCAGCGAGACCTGGTAGCTGTGCGCGGGCGAGATCACCGGCAGCGTCATCGAGTAGCCCTTGGCCGGGTAGATGTTGAGCGACACGCCCAGCTCGCGCGCCAGGCCGCGGCTGAAGGAGCCCAGGCAAAGCACAAAGCGGTCGGCGGTCAGGCGCTCGATTTCACCGTTCGCATCGGCCACGATCACCCGCGCCAGATCCTGGCCCTCGCGCTCGCAGCCCAGCACACGCGTCTGATAGCGGAACTTCACCCCGGCCTGCTCGGCCAGGGCGGCCAGTGCCTGGGTGAAGCGATGGGCGTCGCCCGACTCGTCGCTGGGCGTCATGCTGCCGCCGACGATCTGCGCGCGGCATTGCGCCAGCGCCGGCTCGATGGCCACGCATTCCTCGGGCGTTTTCATGTCCAGCTCGCAGCCTTGCTCGCGCATGATGCGGGCCGGCTCCTGCGCAGCGGCGTACTCCTGCTCGCTGGTGTAGAAGTGCAGGATGCCTTGCTGGCGCTGGTCGTAGGCGATGCCGGTGGCGGCGCGCAGGCGCTGCAGCTGCTCGCGGCTGTAGAGGCCCAGATTGACGATGTTGCGGATGTTGTGGGCGGTGCGGCCCGGCGTGCATTCGCGCAGGAACTGCAGGCCCCAGCGCCACTGGGCCGGGTCGGCGCGCAGGCGGAAGAGCAGGGGCGCATCCTCCTTCATCAGCCATTTCAAGACCTTGAGCGGCGCGCCCGGGTTGGCCCAGGGCTCGGCATGCGAGACGGAAATCTGGCCGCCGTTGGCATAGCTGGTTTCCAGGCCGGCCGCGGGCTGGCGGTCGATCACGGTGACTTCAAAACCCGCTTGGCGCAGATACCAGGCGGTGGTGACGCCGGTGACCCCGGCGCCCAGGACGATTGCGTGCATGTGTGCACTCCTGAAACAAGACAAACAGACCGTTGAGTGAGACGCGCAGGCGTACGCCCAGGCCCAGCGCGGGCTGTGTTTCGTTCCAGGCAGGTGAGGCACCCCAGGGTGGGGCGCGAGCCGGGCAGAGCACAGATCGGGCAATGGCAGCAAGAGCGTGCGCTTGACGCGCGCCGCTCCCGCTGTCCCTGTTACCTGAGAGATTCAGCCGCGCCCCGGGGGCATGGCCTTGCTCCTTCGGTGGCGGCTTGCGCATCGTCTGCGCGGGCCGCTCTCTCCAGCATTCGGCTTGTTGACGGATCCAGTACGGGGCCTGAGCGAGTATGGGAGCTTGCGCCTTCGGCGGCAGGGTCCAAAGCGGGCCTGCACTCTCCTGAATCCGGTGTGCAGTGTAGACGGGCTTGCCTGTATGCGAAGTCAGGGCAAATGCGGGGCAGCCCTGGGATCAGCGAGAGTCGGCCAGGAGTCCGGTCGGACGGACACAGTTTCGGCCCTCGCCCTTGGCTTGGTAGAGGCGCTCATCGGCCAGGGCGCACAAGGCTTCGGGCGTGTGGGCTTCGGCGTTGCCGGCCAGGCCCATGCTGACGGTGATGCCATGCAGATCGGGGTGCAGGCTGCGCCAGTCAAAGCGCTCGATCTGCTGGCGCAGCTTGTCGCAGAGCTGGCTGGCCAGGGGCAGGGGGGCCTCCACCAGGATCAGGGTGAACTCCTCGCCGCCATAACGCGCCACCACATCGGCGCGCCGGCAGTGGTCACGCAGCAGGCGAGCAAGCTGGCGCAGCACGGCATCGCCCACCGCATGGCCGAAGCGGTCGTTGACGGCCTTGAAGTGATCGAGGTCCAGCATGGCCAGGCTGAGCGGGTGGCGAAAGCGCGCCGCGCGCTCGCACTCCTGTTCAAGCAGCAGGTCCAGCCAGCGGCGATTGGCCAGGCCGGTCAGGGCGTCCTCATGGCTGAGCTGGCGCAGCAAGTCGGCTTGCGCCGAGAGTTGCGTCAGCAAGGCCTGCTTTTCCTGATCCGCCTGTCGGGCTGCCTGCAATTCCTGGCTCAGGGCCTGGGCCTGCTGGCGCACGAACAGGCCGCGCAGGCGCTGCTGCGAGTGCTCGCCCAGCAGGCGTTGTTCGCAGGCATGGTGGGCCTTGTAGTGCTGCAGGGCCAGGGCGTGATCGGCTCGCCGCTCGGCCAGCTCGGACAGGGCCCGATGAGCCTGGCTTGCCAGGGCGGTGAGCCGGCCTTTCGTGGCATGAGCCAGTGCGCGTTCCAGGGCGCCCTGGGCTTGCGGCAGATCGTTTCGGGCTTGCCACACGTCGGCCAGGCCCATCTCGATGCTGCACAGCGAAGGGCTGTCGCCCACGCTCAGGGCCAGCGGCCGGGCTTCTTCGAAGGCGGCCAGGGCCGCGTCCACTGCCCCTCGCGCCAGGCAGGACTGGCCCAGGCCCAGCAGTGCCTGGCCGAGATCGTTGACATTGCCGGTGCGCCGCGACAGGGTCAGCGCTTCGTCCAGAAGAAGGCAAGCCTCGGCATGCTGGCCGAGTTTGCTCAGCAGTGTGCCCAGGTCCAGCGCGCTGGTGGCCTGGCGCGCCAGGTCCTGGGTCTGGCGTGCGCAGTGCAGGCTGCGCTGAAGATGCTCCGCGGCCAAGTCCATCTCACCAATGCCTTGCAGCACCTGGCCCATCTGACCCAGGGCATAGGCCTGATCGACGATGGAGCCGTTGTGCTCGGCCAGTGCGAGGCTGAGCTGAAGCAACTCGAGGGCCTCCGGGAATTGGCCCTGCGTGAGGCGGGTCACCGCCATATTGTTCAGGGCGCGAGATTCGGCATGACTGGCCTGGTGGAGGCGGGCGAGTTCCAGGGCTCGCTGGTCCAAATGCAGGGCCTGTTCATAGTCGCCTTGGCGGGCCTGTATCAGGGCCTGCAAGTTCAAGGCATCCAGATGGCCATCGATCTCGCCCAGCGCCTCCAGCAGGCTGTGGGCCCGATCCAGTCGGGCTTGCAGTGGCGCCACCGGCTGGCCCAGGATGAACTCGCACAGGCTCCAGCGCAGCAAGGCATAGGCCAGGCCGCGCGGGTGGTCGATGGCCAGGGCCTGCTCATGGGCCTGCTGCGCCAGACGCAAGGCCCGCGGCGTGTCCGACATGCGCAGCGCGTAGGCTTCGGCATTCAGCGCGTCCACCTGCTCCGGCGTGAGCCGGGGGCGGCAGGGAGGCTGTGCTCGGGCTTTCATCGGCCGGCGTTCAAGGTCTCGGGCTTGCCGCCTGGCACTGCGCTCACTTGAGCGGAATCGGCGTGGCGCGATCCACCGGCACGGCGGTCACGCTGTTCTGCGGCGAGCCGTCGACCAGGCGGTCCGAATAGGTCAGGTAGACCAGGGTGTTGCGCCGGCTGTCGACCATGCGCACGATGCGCAGTTTCTTGAACACCAGGGACATGCGCTCGTTGAACACCTCTTCCTGCCGTGCCAGGGGCTTGGCGAAACCGATCGGCCCGGTCTGACGGCAGGCGATGGAGGCCTCGGCTTTGTCTTCGGCCAAGCCCAGGCCGCCCTTGATGCCGCCGGTCTTGGCGCGCGAGACGTAGCAGGTCACGCCCGTGACCTTGGGGTCTTCGTAGGCCTCCACCACCACCTTGTGATCGGGGCCGATCAGCTTGAACGCAGTGTCGACCTCGCCCACGGCCTCGCCGCTCGCCCGGGCCGGCAGGCCCAAGAAAAGAGCTGCGATTCCCAGCCCCATCAGGCCGGCACGGCGCCAGAACGAGGAGATCTTCGAGGCGAGCGGGGTGTGCGTCTTGGGCATGGTGGCGGCGTGTGCGGTGGCGTCGAGTGGTGGGGCGTCAGTGCTCGCCAGGGCTCGGGCGTTCGCGTGAGCCCAGGACTTGGCAAAAGCGCAGCAGATAGCCATCCAGGTCTTGTACCAGAAACTCCAGTTGCCCTTCTTCTTCCCGCTCGGACACCGGGTACCAGCTTTCTTCCAGCGCGCGGAAGAGGGGGCAGCCGAACTGGCGCAGCTGCGCCTGGAGCTGCTCGACATCCTCGACCTCGATCTGCAGATTCATGCCGCGGCCACGCGGCGTTTCGGTCGGCGCGGTCAGCCAGCTGTGCGCGTGGTCTTGCTCCAGCATCAGCTGCGCGCGGCCGAGCTCCAGATAGGCAAACGGGGGATCATCGCGGCGAAAGCGGACCTCAAATCCGCAGGCCCGGTAGAAGTGCAGCGATGCAGCCAGATCGCTGACGGCGAGCTCGGGCACCATGGGGTTCCAGAAGGGTTCGGTGGGCGCGCAGCGGTTCACGGTGGATGGGGAGCGTGGCGAAGCGCCGATTGTGTGCGGCATCCGTGGCTTGGCTGGGCGAGTTGCGCGCCGCCGGCGAGGGGCGCTTCCAGGGCCTGCCGGCTGTCCGCCGGTGCCTGCACGCGATCGTGCAAGCCGTAGTCGCGCAGCACGGCGGCCACGCGCAGGCGATAGTCGGCAAACACTGTCGCCCGACCCTGAGCCTGGCCCTCGCGGTGGGCGGCTTGCGAACGCCAGGCCTGGACGGCGGCTTCGTCACGGAAGCAGGACAGCGAGAGCAGCGTGTCGGGATCGCTCAGGCTTTGGAAACGCTCGATGCTGATGAAGCCGTCGATCTGCGCCAACTCCGCCCGCAAGGCCGCCGCCAGCGCCAGGTAATGCTCGCGCTGGCCGGCTGCGAGCTTCACTTCAAACACCACGAGGATCATGGGCGCGACTCCTGGGCTGTGGTCGAGGGTGTTGGCGCTCGCTCGGTGGGCAGCTTGGCGTCAGCAAGCACGAGGCTCTCGGCTCGGTCGGCCCTGTCGGCAAGGCGCGGCACGCGGGCATGGGCCAGTGCATGGTGGCCCTGCCAGGACGGGGGCGCGATGCCCTGCGCCAAGGCCTGGCGGGCGACGCCCAGGGTGGCCTGCGCCATGAGCAAGGCCAGTTCCTGGCCCGGGCATTGATGGCGGCCGTGTCCGAAGCTCAGGCCGGCGCCCGGCTCCGCGGGCTCGCAAGCCAGGCGCAGAAGCAGGGCCGTGCCCCGCGGTAGGTAGCTGTCACCCAAGCGGCAGTCGTGCAAGGCCCAGCGCCGCGTATGCTGGATGACGCCCGGGCTCTGCGCCAGCCGCAGCAGCTCTGCCTCATGCCCCGCGCCGGCCAGCAGGGCCTGGCCCAGCAATCCGGCGCCAGCCTCATGGCTTTGCCACAGCAAACCGATTGCCTGGGCTGCTGCATCCCAGTTCGGCAGGCTCAAGCCTCGCCACAGCGGCGCAGGGCCCTGGCGGCCCAGGCCCTGCGTCAAGGCTTCGCAAGCCTGGTCGGCCGCGTCCAGCTCGCGCGGCCCGGCTTCCGGTCGTAGCGCCTGGGCCAGGGCCTGGAGCTGCTGCCGAAGCGAGGCTTGATCCGCTGCACTGGACATGGGTACGCCCAGCATGGCGGCCAGGCTGGCCGGCAGGCTGGACCATTGCCAGGCCTCCCAGCTCTGGCTCAAGGCCAGGCGGGCTTGATGCTGGGCCTCGGCCTGCAGCACGCGGCGGTCGAGCGCGGTCAGGGCCTGCTCCAGCGCCTGTCGTTCTGCGTTGCGTGCGGGGTCTTCGCGCATGCGCAGCCATTGGCCGTAAATGGCGCCGAAGCGGCGGCCTTGCAAGGCTGGCGGCAGGGGCTGATCGGGCGGCCGCACGCCGAGGTCCGGATGCCTCAGCGCCTGACGCAGCAGATCAGGCCCCGCGATCACATGGGCTTGCAAGATGGGGTCGAAATCAAACCGCTTGCAGTCCTGCGCGGCCATGGGGGTGTCGGCCGCTGGGCTGGATGGGGCGTCGGGTGGAAGTGGGGAGGTGAAGGGGCAGGGCATGGAGGTGGAGAGAGGGGCTCAGTGAGTTCAGAGGCGTCAGTGTCTGGTGCTGGCCGCGCACATGCTTCGCTTACCATCGAAGCATGGATGACACACCCTTGCCGCCCCGCGGCGCTGGCTTTGCCGATCAAGCCCTGGCCGCATTGGCTCAGGCCATGGGCGAGCCGGCGCGTGCGCGCATCTTGTGCTGCCTGCTCGATGGCCATGCCCGCACTGCGACCGAGCTGGCGGCGGCGGCCGAGATCGCGGCCTCCACGGCCAGTGCCCATCTGAGCCGCCTGGTCGCGGCCGGCCTGCTGTGCTGCGAGGTCCAGGGGCGTCATCGCTACCACAGCCTGGCCGGGGGCGAAGTGGGCGCTGCGCTCGAGGCCCTGCTGGTGCTGGCGGGCCGCCAACACAGCGAGGCCTTGCCGCGCTTTGAGCCAAGCACGCCGCCCGAGCTGCGCGAGGCCCGGCGCTGCTATGACCACATGGCCGGCGAGTGGGCCGTGCGCTGGCACGAGCACCTGCTTCAGCAGGGCTGGTTGATCGTACAAGCCGAGGACGCTCGCAGTTATCAGCTGAGCCTGGCGGGCCAGGATGCGTTGGCGGCTTTGGGTCTGGACCTGGGGGCGGCGCTGCGCCAACGGCGCCGCTTCGCCTGCCCCTGCATGGACTGGAGCGTGCGCCGGCCGCATCTGGGCGGCGCCTTGGGCGCAGCCTGGCTGGCGCTGCTGGAACGCAAGGCCTGGGTGGAGGGCGCGCTGGACAGCCGCGCCCTGCGCATCACGCCGCGCGGTCGGGCGGGCTTGCGCCGCCTGCTCGGCGAGGCCTGAGCCTCGCCCGCGCCCGCGCCCGCGCCCGGCGCATCAATCCTCGTCCTGGAAGCGCTGGCGGATGTCCAGCACCTCGTCCCAGTGCTCGAAGAAGACGCGCACACAGTCCGGGTCGAAGTGGCTGCCCGCATGGGCCTTGATGTGGGCGGCGGCGGCCTCCAAGGTCCAGGCTTTTTTGTAGGGGCGCTCGGACGTCAGGGCATCGAAGACATCGGCCACGGCGACGATGCGGCTGAAGATGGGAATGGCCTCGCCCTGGAGGCCTTGCGGATAGCCGGTGCCATCGTATTTTTCGTGGTGGCCCAGAGCGATGGCGGCGCCGGCCTGCAGCACCAGGGAGGAGCTGTCCTTGAGGATTTCGTAGCCGTAGCTGGCGTGCAGCTTCATGATCTCGAACTCTTCCGGCGTCAGCCGGCCGGGCTTGAGCAGGATGCTGTCGGTGATGCCGACCTTGCCGATGTCGTGCATGGGTGCGGCTTCCAGCAGCAGCTCCTGGTCGGCCACGGGCAGGCCCAGGCCGCGCGCGATCAGCTCGGAGTAATGCGCCATGCGCAGGATGTGGGCGCCGGTCTCGGGGTCGCGGTACTCGGCCGCCTTGGACAGGCGGATCACGGTCTCGCGCTCGCGCTGAACGATCTGGTTGGTGGCCTTGCGCACCTCCTCGGCCAGCCATTCGGCGCGGTCGGCCAGCTTGGCGCGGGCTTCGTTCAGGGCCTCCAGCGCGGCGTTCGCTTGCTGGCGCGCGGTCTCGGCGGCGGCGTAGGCCCCGGCGTTGTCCAGGGCGATGGCGGCGTAAGCCGACAGGGTGCGGAAGATCGATTGCTCGCGTTCGCCGTAGGCATGGCTGTCCACCGACTGCACCGACATCACGCCCAGCAGCCGGTCGCCGATCAGCAGAGGCGAGAACATCATGCTCTGCGTTTCCAGTGGCCCCATCAGATGCCCGGGCGGATGGCTGCGGGGCGCGGACGGGAAGAACAGCTCGCAGCGTTCGCGGGCACAGCGTGCGGTCAGCGATTCGGGATCTTGCAGCGAAATCAGCGGCGAGGGGAAGCGGTGGCGCGCCTCGTTGATGAAGGCGGCCTTGAGCGCATGGCCGCCTGGCTCCAGCAGGTAGACGAAGAAGGAGGTCGTGTCCAGCAGCTGACCGAGGTGGCGATACAGCGCGGCGAAAACGGCGTCGGTGTTGAGGCTGCCGGTGATCTCGCGGCCGATGCGGCCCAGGGTCTCCAGCGTGGCACTGGCCTCCTGCAGCTGGGCGGCGCGTTCGCTCTCGGCCTGCGCCAGGCGGTGGTGGTACTCGGCCTCGGCACGGGCCAAGGCGCTCTCCTGCCGCACCTGCATGGCCATGGCGCGGTTGCGCGCATCGTCCAGGCGCTTGTTGTCACGCGCGGCTGCGGCGGCCTGGCCGTAATGGCGAGCCTGCGCGGCATCACCGGTGGCAGCGTAGGCATTGGCCAGCTCGTCGAGCAGGTCGCTGGGCAGGATGTAGCCCTTGATGCTGCTGGCCATTTGCAAGGCCTGCAGCAGGTAGTGCAGGGTGGGGCTGGCGGCCGTCATGCCCTCGGGGGCGGGCAGGGCGTATTGCTGGTAGAGCTCGGCGAAGACGCGCAGCACCTTGATCTGCTCATCGGCGCTGCCCAGCTCGCGGGCATTGAGCAAGGCGGCCGAGATCTTGCTCAATGCCTGCTCGGGCTCGCCGAGCCGGCCCAGGGCACTGGCCTGGCCGCGCCAGCAGCGCAGCAGATAGAAAGGCTCGCCCAGATTGACCGCAATGGTCTCGGCTTGCAGAAAACAATCCAGCGCTGCCGCCGGCTCGCCCATGTCCAGGGCCACATCGCCCTGGTACTGCAGGGCCAGGCTGTAGCGGCTGGCGTGATGCAGGGCCTGCATGGATTCCAGCGCCTCGTTCAGGATGGCGTGGGCCTCGGGCAGGCGGCCCAGCAGGCGCAGCACATTGCCGGTCTGCATCTGCGCGCCGCCCAGGGTGCCGGGCCAGCCGCAGGCCTGGGCCTGAGCCAGGGCCAGCTCGTCCCATTCCAGGGCGGCATCCAGGTCGCCGAGCGACGCGAAATTGTCGGCGCCATTGCTGGCTGAAAACACGGCGTGGCGGATCTGGCCGCTTTCCATGGCCGCGTGGTGGGCCTGCAGAAAATGCTTGATCGCCATGCCCAGCTCGCCGGTGAAGGCGGCCACCAGGGCATTGGCGCTGCTGACCCAGGCTTGCAGGGCCGGGGGCAGGGGCTGGGGCAGACCGGCGAATTCGCTGTGCAGCCGTGCCGCCGTGCCGGTGGTGTCGCGCCAGGCCGCATGGTTCAGGCGCATGGCGCGCACGATCTGCTGGCGCTCGGCGTCCCCGGCGGCGCGGTAGTCGTCTTGCGCCTGTTGCAGGCAGGCGTCGCGGGTGGCGCTGTCGCCATGCTCGGTGCACAGGGCGGCGCGCAGCAGTTGGCCGTCACCGCAGCCGACGCGGTCGCCCAGCTGGGCGAAGTTCTCGACCGCGGCCTCGGCGTATTGCTCGGCCGCATCGAGCTGGGCGAACAACCAGGCCACTTCGCCCAGCACCAGCAAGAGTCGTGCATGGCAGGCCTGGCTGCGGGCTTCATCCCAGCTCACCTGGGCCAGCCATTCCTCGGCCTCGTTGACCAGCAGAAGGGCGCGCTTGCAGTCGCGCTGACGCAGATGCCAGGCCAGGGGCAGCAGCACGCTCAGGCGCGCTTCACCCTGAAGCTCGGTCAGGGCCGATTCCAGGACAGTGACTTCGTGGTTGAGTGCAAACAGATCCATGGCTGACAAAGATTCCTCCCCGGTCCGTCGTCGCGGCCTTCAGGTCATCGGCCAGTATCAGCGTGAACCCAAGGACGGATTTCAAGCCCGCGGGGAATTCGTCAAGTATTTCAGGCCCGGCGGCGCTTTGCGCACCGCGGTTCTTCAAGCCGTCACATGGCGGCCGGCTTGTGCCGGGCGCTGCCGAGATAGGTCTCGACCACACGACCGTCGCCGGCCAGCGTGGCGGCCGGGCCTTGCAAGGCGATGGCGCCGGTCTCCAGCACATAGCCGTAGTCGGCCACCTCCAGCGCCGCGCGGGCGTTCTGCTCCACCAGCAGCACGCTGACGCCGCGCTCGCGCAAGGTGGTCACGATGCGGAAGATCTCTTTCACCACCAGCGGTGCGAGGCCCAGGCTGGGCTCGTCCAGCATCAGCACCTTGGGCCGGGCCATCAGGGCGCGGCCGACGGCCAGCATCTGGCGCTCGCCGCCGGACAAGGTGCCGGCCAGCTGCTCGCGCCGCTCCAGCAGGCGTGGGAACAGCTCGAAGACCTGGGCCAGCTGCTCGCGCCAGTCGCGCTGGCCCAGGCGCAGCGGACGGTAGCCGCCGAGCAGCAGGTTGTCCTCCACGCTCATGGTGGTGAAGAGCTCGCGCTTTTCCGGCACCAGGGCCAGGCCGCGCATCACGCGTTCTTCCAGGCTCAGGCCGGCAATGTCCTCGCCGTCCAGCAGGATGCGGCCGCGTGCCGGCAGCACGCCCATCAAGGCGTTCAAGGTGGTGCTCTTGCCGGCGCCGTTGGGGCCGATGACCGTGACCACCTGTCCGGCCGGCAGGTCCAGATCGAGGCCGCTGAGCACCTCGGCGCGGCCATAGCCGGCGTGCAGTCCGCGCACGCTCAGCAAGGGTGTGGGGGAGCTCATGGGTTCAGCGTCCTGGCAGAGGCATTCAATGTTCGGTGCCGAGGTAGGCGGCGCGCACCTCGGGGCTGGCCTGCACCTCGGCCGGCGTGCCTTCGATCAGCTTGGTGCCGAACTCCATCACCACCAGGCGGTCGGTCAAGCCCATCACGAATTCCATGTCGTGCTCGACCAGCAGCACGCTCAGGCCTTCGCGCTGCAGCTGGCGCAGCACCTCGGCCAGGGCTTGCTTTTCCTTGTGGCGCAGGCCGGCGGCAGGCTCGTCCAGAAGCAGCAGGGCAGGGTCGCTGCACAGGGCGCGGGCGATCTCCATCAGGCGCTGCGGACCCAGGGCCAGATTGCCGGCCAGCTCATGCGCTTGCTCGGCCATGCCGATGCGGCGCAGCTGCAGCTCGGCCTCGCGGAACAGACGCGCCTCCTCGGCACGGTCCAGGCGCAAGAGGGCGCGCAGCGTGCCGCTATGGCCGCGCAGATAGGCGCCCAGGGCCACGTTCTCCAGCACCGTCATCTCGGCCATCATCTTGACGTGCTGGAAAGTGCGCGACACGCCGCGCCGGGCGATCTCGCGCGAGGGTAGGCCTGACACATCTTCGCCGCGGAAATGCACGGAGCCGCCGCTGGCCGGCAGCACGCCGGTGATGAGGTTGAAGGTGGTGGACTTGCCGGCGCCGTTGGGGCCGATCAGGCCGATGATCTCGCCGGCCCGGATGCCGAAGCTGACATCGTTCACGGCCACCAGACCGCCGAACTGCTTGCGCAGGCGCTCGACCTGCAAGAGCGGCTCGCCCGCCTGCGGCTTGGCGCGCTGGGGCAGGGGCTCCGCATTGCTCCAATCCCGCGCTCGACCCGGGCTGGTCCACCAGCGCTGCAGCAGCTGTTGGGCATAGGGCCAGAGCCCGCGCGGCGCATGCTGCAGCACCAGCACCAGCACGATGCCCAGCACGATGATCTCGAAATTGCCATTGCTGCCGAGCAGGGCGGGCAGCAGCTCTTTCAGCTGGTCTTCCACCAGCTTGAATACCCCGGCGCCGACAAAGGCGCCCCAGACGCTGGACACGCCGCCGACCACGGCCATGAACAGGTACTCGATGCCCATCTTCAGGCCGAAGGGGCTGGGGTTGACCGTTCGCTGCACATGGGCGAACAGCCAGCCCGAGGTGGAGGCCAGCAGGGCCGCCAGCACGAAGATGATGACCTTGTAGCGGAAGGTGGACACGCCCATGGCCTCGGCCATGGTGACGCCGCCGTTCAGCGCACGGATGGCGCGGCCCGGTCGCGAGTCCAGCAGATTGCGCACCGCCAGCGCCGCCAGCAGGGCGATGCCCCAGATCAGGCCGTAGATGGCGCGGCCGTCCTGCAGGCTGAGGCCGAAGAGTTGCAGCGCCGGCAGGCCGAGGATGCCGTCGTACTTGCCCAGCACTTCCAGATTGGCCATGCTGAAGTTGAGGCTCAGCGCCCAGGCGATGGTTGCCAGCGGCAGGTAGTGGCCCGACATGCGCAGCGTCAACAGGGCCAGCAGCCAGGCCACGCCGCCAGTCAGCAGCCAGCCCGCGAGCAGGCCCAGCCAGGGCGAGAGTCCGAACTGCGTGCTCAGCAGCGCCGTGCTGTAGGCGCCCAGGCCCACAAAGGCGGCTTGCCCGAAAGAGGTCAGGCCGCCCACGCCGGTCAGCAGCACCAGGCCCAGGCTGACCAGGGCGAACATGCCGATGTAGTTGAGCTGGGTGATCCAGAACTCGGGCACCGGCAGCAAGGGCAGGGCGAAGAGCAGGGCCAGGCCCAGGGCGGGCAGCAGGAGGCTGCGGTTCAGTCGCATGTTCACGGCTCAATGCTCGTCAGAGTGCGGGTTGCGCAGCGAGCGCCACAGCAGCACCGGCAGGATGGAGGTGAAGACGATCACCTCCTTGAAGGCGCTGGCCCAGAAGGAGCTGAAGGACTCCAGCAGCCCCACCAGCACCGCGCCCAGTGCCGCGCCGGGATAGCTGGCCAGGCCGGCGAACACCGCGGCGACGAAACCTTTCAAGCCGATCAAAAAACCGCTGTCGTAAAAAATCGTCGTGGTCGGGCTGATCAGCACGCCCGAGAGCGCGCCGATGAAGGCCGCCATGGCCAGGGACAGGCGGCCCGCAGCCGTGCTGGAAATGCCCATCAGCCGCGCACCCAGCCGGTTCACCGCTGTGGCCCGCAAGGCCTTGCCGTAGAGGCTGCGCTCGAAGAACAGCCAGAGCAGCACGATCAGGGCCAGCGAGGCGAGCAGGATGATCACCGTCTGCCCGGCCATGAACAGCGGGCCCAGGGTGAAGCTGCTGTCCCAGAAACTGGGGTTGCGCGAGCCCTCGGCGCCAAAGAACACCAGGCCCAGGCCGGTCAGGCTGAAATGCACGCCGACCGAGACGATCAGCAGCACCAACACCGAGGCGTCGGCCAGCGGCTGGTAGGCCAGGCGGTACAGCAAGGGGCCCATGGGCGTGACAATGGCCAGGGTCAGCAGCACCTGCAGCAGCAAGGGCAGCTGCAGCGGCGCCGCCCACCAGGCCAGGGCGCTCAGACCCAGGGGCAGGGCGGCGGCCTGGACCACCCGCCGCAGCAGGGGCGTGGCCGCCTCGCCCGCCCGCCACCCGGCCCAGAGGTCGAGCAGGGCGACCAGGCCGGTCAGACTCAGCAAAAACACCACAGTGCCCGGCCTTTGGCCTTGCTGCAGGGCGGCCAGGGTGAGCGCGCCGAAAGCCACGAACTCACCCTGCGGGATGAAGATCACCCGGGTCACGGTGAACACCAGCACGGTGGACAGGGCCAGCAGGGCGTAGATGGCGCCGTTGCTCAGGCCGTCGAGCAGCAGGATGCTGGCGATTGATAAATCCATGGAGAGGCAGTGGCAGCGAGAGCGTGGCGGATGCGTCCGACTCTAAACAAGTGAGGGCCGGGCGCCGCTCGGGACAGGGCCGCATTGACAAACCGGCCTGCCGCTAGACTGCCTGCTTCGCCCTTGTTTGCATTCTTGCCCGCCATGCCTGGCCACGCCCCTTTGCTCGAAGTTGATGGCCATCTGGCCCGCATCACCCTGCGCCGGCCTCGCCTGGCCAACCGCCTGGAGCCCAGCGACTTGCTGGACTTGCAGGCGCAGCTGCAAGAGGTGAATGCGCGCGAGGAGCTGCGCGTGCTGCTGCTGCGCGGCGAGGGCCGGCATTTCTGCAGTGGATTCAATATCGACGCGGTGCCGGGCCTCGACGCCGGCGCCCTGTTTGCCGAGCTCAGTGATGCCTGGGAGAACGCCCGCCCGGTGACCGTGGCCCAGATCCAGGGCGGCGTCTACGGCGGCGCGACCGACCTGGCCCTGGCCTGCGATTTCCGCCTTGGGCAGCCGGCCTGCGAGATGTTTGTGCCGGCGGCCAAGCTGGGCCTGCATTTCTACCGCGGCGGCATGGAGCGCTATGTCAGCCGCCTTGGCCTGCCCTGGGCCAAGAAGGTCTTGCTGGCGGGTGCCACGCTGGACGCGCAGGAGATGCTGCGCAGCGGCTTTCTCGACCAGTTGCTGCCCGATGCGGCGGCGCTGGAGACCGCCACGCAGGAACTTGTGACCCAGCTGCTGGCCATGGCGCCGCTGGCGCTGCTGGGCATGAAGAAGCACTTGAATGCGATCGCGCGCGGTCAGCTGGACCCGGCTGCGCTGCAGGCCGACATCGCCCGGGCCAATGCGTCCAGCGATTTGGCCGAGGGCGTTGCGGCCTGGCAGGCGCGTCGCACGCCGCGTTTTGAGGGGCGTTGAAGCGCCCAGCGGCCGCATGTTTGCTGGGGTCGGACAGGGTCTGCAAGGCCCGTGTTTGGGGCGCTCTAGGGGAATCCCCTCCCTCTGTGTCTGGGGCCGGCGGGCGGCGCCGGCGCCGGATCGGCCTCCAGATGGTGGAAAATAGCGGGGTTCGCCCATTCGGGCGGCGGCTTCGGCAACGGAGTCACCGGCCCGGCATGGCTAGCTCCCACTAACTCACTATCAGGACCGACGTGGCCAAGGACAGTACTAAAACGACCATCGAAGCCGATGGTCTGCGTTACCGCTCTAAAGCACCGGGTTCGCCGTTCGCGGCGACCTCTTCCTTTGGTGCCGCAACCATGTCGTGCTTTTTGTGCGGCAAGCACCGCCCGCGCGCGATGCTGAAATCCAAGAAGCTCTTGGGCAAGTCGCAGCCCGTCTGCGCACCGTCGTGCAAGGAACTCGACGAACAACTCAGCAAGGGCTGAGCGGACACGCCAGCGCGCCCCGAGTGGCGCGCGGCGTTCCCGACTTCAACGCCGGCCAGCCTGGCTCTCTCAGGCCTGCTGCCGGAAGCAGCGCCCGCACACCGCCCGGTAGCGGGCGTTGCCACCAATTTCCACTTGATTGCCTTCGGTGACCTTGCGGTTGTTGGCGTCGACACGCATATTCATCGTGGCCTTGCGGCCGCAGTCGCAGATGGTCTTCATCTCGTCCATCTCGTCCGCCAGAGCCAGCAAGGTGGCGGACCCGGGGAACAACTCACCCTGGAAGTCGGTGCGCAAGCCGTAGCAGATCACCGGCACATTGCGCACATGCGCCAGCTCATGCAGCGCCCAGACCTGGGGTTTGAGTAGAAACTGCGCCTCATCAATCAAGACGCAGGACACCTCCGGCAGTTGCAGCGGCAGGGCCAGAAAATCCGTCTCGGGCCCAAACACCTCCGCCTCGCGCTGCGGCCCCAAGCGTGAGGTGATGGTGCCGCGCCCGTAGCGATCGTCGATCTGCGCGGTGAACAGTCGCACGCGGTGGCCGCGCTCCTCGTAGTTGTGCGCCACCTGCAGTAGGGCGGTGGATTTGCCGGCATTCATGGCCGCGTAGCGAAAAAACAGTTTGGCCATGTCGAGGGGCTTGGGCTGCAAAAAGGTTGGAAAGCCAGCCCGGTAGGGCGAATTGGCGCGCCCAGCGCCCGCATCTGAGGGGGAGGGGCCGGCCGGCGTGCGCGATTGTGACAAAACCTGGGGCAAGCGAGGTAGTCAAAGCCACGCCCGGCCGCCTACTATGGTTCAGAGGGCAGAGGAAAGCAGTCCAGCACATTCAGGCCTAGGCGCCCCTCGCGCTGATGGTCGGCACCGTGAACCCGCGACAACAATGAGCAAAGACACCTACACCAGCGTCAGTGACAACGGTCTGCGTTATGAGTCCAAACTGGGCGGTTCGCCCTTTCTGGGCAGCGGTCATACCCGCTCTTGCTTCAAATGCGGCAAACACCGCACCCCCAACAACCTGATGTCCAAGCGCGTGCTGGGCCGCACCGAGGTGGTGTGCAAGCCGGCCTGCGTGAAGCCGGAAAAGCAGGCCTGAACGAAACTGCTCTGGCGGCTTGCTCGCCGAGCGCTCAGGCAGCGAGGCAGGCCGGGGGCGGGGGCGTCCATTTATCTGGATTCAAGATCAGCAAGCCTTGAGCCCGCGCACGTTTGGCCAGGGCCAGCACGGCGCGGTCGCGCGACAGCAGCCAGTGCGCCCGCTGAGCCAGGGCCAGGTCGATGAACTTCTGATCGTCTGGGTCGCGGCAGACCAGGCGCACGGCCGGAGGGCTGGCGCTGGCGATCATCTGGCAATGCTGCTCGAACTGGCTTTCGATCCAGGCGAGATCGGGTTTGAACTGGGCGGCGACCCCGCGGCCCAGCACATGGCGAAGCTCGTCGAGCATGGCCGTCTCGCCGATCCATTGCACCTGCCGGCCGACCACGGCCTGTGCCAGAGCCTGCGCACGAGGATCGCGAAACACCAGCCAGTCCATGATCACCTGGGTGTCGATGACGATGCGCGGGGCGGTGTGGGCGGAATCGGTCGCTGGGAAATCGGGCATGAGCAGCCGCGGCCAGGCCGCGTGGAATCGGATCGTGTGGCGGGTTGCGGTCGTGTGCGGCAGGGCCTGCGGCCTCGGGTCCGCAAGCGGGCTGAGCGGCCCGGAACTTCGGCAAAGCGAGGCAGCATAGCGCCTTCCGAAGCCTTGGCTTGTGTGTTCTCGTTGATCTGATCTACAATCGCGGGCTCTTCAGCAGGCCTTGCTGAGAATTTTCCATGGATTCACGGAATGCCGCCGGCGGTGAATAAACCCGCTGGCGATTTGTCACTGGATCTTTGTGAAGATTTCAGGCGTGTGTCGCATCCCGCGTTGGTGCCGGGTGTGCCGCGTCAGCCGGTCAAGGTTTGCGCTCATCCTGAGTGATGCTGCTGAAGTGTGTGACTTCAAACGGGAACAAGTTACTTATGCCAACCATCAATCAGCTCGTGCGCCACGGCCGTCAGGCCGAGGTCACGAAATCCAAGTCGCCGGCAATGCAGAATTGCCCGCAACGCCGCGGCGTTTGCACCCGCGTCTACACCACGACTCCGAAGAAGCCGAACTCGGCTCTGCGTAAGGTTGCCAAGGTGCGCCTGACCAACGGTTTCGAGGTCATCTCCTACATCGGCGGTGAAGGCCACAACCTGCAAGAGCACAGCGTGGTGCTGGTGCGCGGCGGTCGTGTCAAGGACTTGCCGGGTGTGCGTTACCACATCGTGCGCGGTTCGCTGGACTTGCAAGGCGTGAAAGACCGCAAGCAGTCGCGTTCCAAGTACGGCGCGAAGCGTCCGAAGAAGTAATCAAAGAGTCATGTCGGCCCGGCATTCTGCTGGCGCCAGGCGTTTTTGCGGTTTCAGCCATTCCCAAGATTGGCCGCTACCGAGTAAGTGGATGCCCCAGAAGTCGGTGGTCATCCAAAGGTGCAGGGCAGTTGCCCGTACCCACTGAAGCAAGAGGAAGAATCCCATGCCACGTCGTCGCGAAGTACCCAAGCGCGAGATCCTGCCTGATCCCAAGTTCGGCAATGTTGATCTGTCCAAGTTCATGAACGTCATCATGGAGTCGGGCAAGAAGGCGGTTGCAGAGCGCATCATTTACGGTGCTCTGGAACAAGTCGAAAAGAAGGTTGGCAAGGACCCGCTGGAAGTGTTCCTGGTTGCCTTGAACAACGTCAAGCCGATGGTCGAAGTGAAGTCCCGCCGCGTTGGCGGTGCGAACTACCAAGTTCCCGTGGAAGTTCGTCCCGTCCGCCGGATGGCTCTGGCCATGCGTTGGTTGAAGGAATCGGCCCGCAAGCGTGGTGAAAAATCCATGTCGCAGCGTCTGGCCAACGAGCTGCTGGAAGCAGCTGAAGGCCGCGGCGGCGCCATGAAGAAGCGTGACGAAGTTCACCGCATGGCCGAAGCCAACAAGGCCTTCTCGCACTTCCGCTTCTAATTTACTTCGATTCAGCCGCCTCGGGTTTCTACTGACCCGCTGGCGGCTCCTGCCTTTCTGGAGTGACATCATGGCACGCAAGACCCCCATCGAGCGCTACCGCAATATCGGTATCTCGGCGCACATCGACGCTGGCAAGACCACGACGACCGAGCGTATCCTTTTCTACACCGGTGTGAACCACAAGATCGGTGAAGTGCATGATGGCGCGGCCACCATGGACTGGATGGAGCAAGAGCAAGAGCGTGGTATCACCATCACCTCGGCTGCGACCACCTGCTTCTGGAAGGGCATGGACATGTCCTACCCCGAGCACCGCTTCAACATCATCGACACCCCCGGACACGTGGACTTCACCATTGAAGTCGAGCGTTCGATGCGCGTGCTCGACGGTGCTTGCATGGTTTACTGCGCTGTGGGTGGCGTGCAGCCCCAGTCGGAAACCGTCTGGCGCCAAGCCAACAAGTACAAGGTGCCTCGTCTGGCCTTTGTGAACAAGATGGACCGTACCGGCGCCAACTTCTTCAAGGTCTACGATCAGATGCGTCTGCGTCTGAAGGCCAACCCTGTGCCCGTGGTCATCCCCATCGGCGCTGAAGAAAACTTCAAGGGCGTGGTCGACCTGATCAAGATGAAGGCCATCTTCTGGGACGAAGCCTCCCAGGGCATGAAGTTCGACTATCGCGACATCCCTGCCGAGCTGCAGGCCGATGCGCAAAAGTGGCGCGACAACCTGGTTGAAGCCGCTGCCGAGTCGAACGAAGACATGATGAACAAGTACCTGGAGTCCGGCGAGCTGAGCGAAGCCGAAATCCTGGAAGGCATCCGTGCCCGTACGCTGGCTGCTGAAATCCAGCCGATGTTCTGCGGTACCGCGTTCAAGAACAAGGGCGTGCAGCGCATGCTGGACGGCGTGATCGACTTCCTGCCCTCGCCGGTGGACGTTCCTCCCGTGCCGGGCACGGACGAGAACGACCAGCCGTCGTCGCGCGATGCGTCCGACGATGCCAAGTTCTCGGCTCTGGCCTTCAAGCTGATGACCGACCCCTACGTCGGTCAACTGACCTTCGTGCGCGTCTATTCGGGCGTGCTGAAGTCGGGCGATTCGGTGTTCAACCCGATCCGCGGCAAGAAGGAACGTATCGGTCGTATTCTGCAGATGCACGCCAACCAGCGTGAAGAAATCTCGGAAATTCTGGCCGGCGACATCGCAGCTTGCGTGGGCCTGAAGGACGTCACCACCGGTGAAACCCTGTGCGATCCGGAAGCAGTGATCACCTTGGAAAAGATGGTCTTCCCTGAGCCCGTGATCTCGCAGGCCGTGGAACCCAAGACCAAGGCCGACCAGGAAAAGATGGGTATCGCCCTGGGCCGTCTGGCCAAGGAAGATCCGTCCTTCCGCCTGCGTACCGATGAAGAATCGGGCCAGACCATCATTTCCGGCATGGGCGAGCTCCACCTGGAAATCATTGTCGACCGCATGAAGCGCGAGTTCGGCGTGGAAGCCAATGTCGGCAAGCCGCAAGTGGCCTACCGCGAAACCATCCGCAAGTCGGCCACCGACGTGGAAGGCAAGTTCGTACGTCAGTCGGGCGGTAAGGGCCAGTACGGTCACGTCGTGCTGACCGTTGAGCCGCAAGAGCCGGGCAAGGGCTTCGAGTTCGTGGACGCCATCAAGGGCGGTGTGGTTCCTCGCGAATTCATCCCGGCCGTGGAAAAGGGCATCATCGACAGCCTGCCGAATGGCGTGCTGGCCGGCTACCCCGTGGTGGACGTGAAGGTCACGCTGACCTTCGGTTCGTACCACGAAGTGGACTCGAACGAAAACGCCTTCAAGATGGCCGCTTCGATGGGCTTCAAGGACGGCTGCCGCAAGGCTTCGCCGGTGATCCTGGAGCCGATGATGGCCGTGGAAGTCGAAACGCCGGAAGACTACGCCGGTACGGTGATGGGCGATCTGTCCAGCCGTCGCGGCATGGTCCAAGGTATGGACGACATGGTCGGCGGTGGCAAGATCATCAAGGCCGAAGTTCCGCTGTCGGAAATGTTCGGTTACTCGACGACCCTGCGTTCCGCCACCCAAGGCCGCGCCACCTACACGATGGAGTTCAAGCACTACGCTGAAGCTCCGAAGAACGTGGCTGACGCCATCATCACCGCCCGCGGCAAGTGATGACTCCGAAGCGCTGAATCCTCCAACCGAGGCTTCCGCGCTTCTTCTCATTCGAGATCGTCTTTCTCAGGTTCTGCCCGGTTGCCAGTCGCCGGGAGCCGCAGGCCTGAGGGAAACGCTAAACCCTGAGACTGGCGACCTGTTCTTTTTGGAGCAATTGCAATGGCAAAGAGTAAATTTGAACGCACCAAGCCGCACGTCAACGTCGGCACCATCGGTCACGTGGACCATGGCAAGACGACCCTGACGGCTGCGATCGCGACCGTGCTGTCGAAGAAGTTCGGCGGCGAGGCCAAGGCCTACGACCAGATCGACGCTGCGCCTGAAGAAAAGGCTCGCGGCATCACCATCAACACCGCTCACGTCGAGTACGAAACCGCTGGCCGTCACTACGCCCACGTGGACTGCCCCGGCCACGCTGACTATGTGAAGAACATGATCACCGGCGCCGCACAGATGGACGGCGCGATCCTGGTGTGCTCGGCCGCTGACGGCCCGATGCCCCAGACCCGCGAGCACATCCTGCTGGCTCGCCAAGTGGGTGTGAAGTACATCATCGTGTTCCTGAACAAGTGCGACATGGTGGATGACGCCGAGCTGCTGGAACTGGTGGAAATGGAAGTGCGCGAGCTGCTGAGCAAGTACGACTTCCCCGGCGACGACACCCCCATCATCAAGGGTTCGGCCAAGCTGGCTCTGGAAGGCGACACCGGCGATCTGGGCGAGCAAGCCATCATGCGCCTGGCTGACGCTCTGGACAGCTACATCCCCACGCCTGAGCGCGCTGTGGACGGTGCTTTCCTGCTGCCGGTCGAAGACGTGTTCTCGATCTCGGGTCGTGGCACCGTGGTGACCGGTCGCGTTGAGCGCGGCATCATCAAGGTCGGCGAAGAAATCGAAATCGTCGGTATCCGCGACGTGCAGAAGACCACCGTCACCGGCGTGGAAATGTTCCGCAAGCTGCTGGACCAAGGTCAAGCCGGCGACAACGTCGGTATCCTGCTGCGCGGCACCAAGCGCGAAGACGTGGAGCGCGGCCAAGTGCTGGCCAAGCCCGGCACCATCAAGCCGCACACCCACTTCACCGCTGAGGTGTATGTGCTGAGCAAGGAAGAAGGCGGCCGTCACACCCCGTTCTTCAACAACTACCGTCCCCAGTTCTACTTCCGTACGACGGACGTGACCGGTGCTGTGGAGCTGCCGGCCGACAAGGAAATGGTCATGCCCGGCGACAACGTCGGCATCACCGTGAAGCTGATCGCTCCGATCGCCATGGAAACCGGTCTGCGCTTCGCGATCCGCGAAGGTGGCCGTACCGTGGGTTCGGGTGTGGTTGCCACCATCCTGGCCTAACACTTTTGCGTGACCAGTCCGCGCCGCTGCCGATGTGGCGGCGCGGGCTTCACCTACTTCGCGGCACTCAAGGCATTTGAGCCCGCACGTTCTTTGAAGGAATCGTCATGCAAAAGCAAAAGATCCGCATCCGCCTGAAGGCGTTTGACTACAAGCTGATCGACCAATCGGCTGCCGAGATCGTGGAAACCGCCAAGCGCACTGGCGCGATCGTCAAGGGTCCCGTGCCCCTGCCGACCCGCTTCGAGCGTTTTGACATCCTGCGTTCGCCGCACGTGAACAAGTCTTCGCGCGACCAGTTCGAAATCCGTACCCACCAACGTCTGATGGACATCGTGGACCCGACGGACAAGACCGTTGACGCGCTGATGAAGCTCGACCTGCCGGCTGGCGTCGACGTCGAAATCAAGCTGCAGTGATGCTTGACATGCTGGCGCCGACGCAAGACGGTGCTGAGCATGTGAACTGACCTCGGTCAGATTCAGAGAAGGGCGACTCGAAAGAGTCGCCCTTTTTCTTGGTAGGGTGTCGTGACCCTTGCGTATTCATCAGGGTTCACGCTATACTCGCCAGCTTTTCCGCGGTGGAATTTTCCGGCGCGGAATTTGGCGCATCGTGTCCGGCAGGGCTTCCCCAGGGAGGGCTTGTGCGTACGGTGCACTGGTCAGCCCGGCCAATCGATGTCGGGTGTATGTAAATGGCTTCCAGGGTCAACCTGTGGGGCTGGAGAAAAACCATGAGTCTAAGCAATCGTCTCGGATTGCTGGGCCGCAAGGTGGGCATGATGCGCATCTTCACGGACGACGGCGATGCCGTGCCTGTGACGGTGCTGGATGTGTCCAACAACCGCGTGTCCCAGATCAAGACCGTAGAGACCGACGGCTACACCGCCATTCAAGTGGTGTACGGTGAGCGCAAAGCATCGCGCGTTACCAAGCCGGAAGCCGGCCACCTTGCCAAGGCAGGTGTGGAAGCCGGTCGTGTCATGAGCGAATTCCGTGTTGCCGCTGAAGTGGCCGCCGAGTACAAGCCTGGCGCGCAAGTGCCGGTCTCGCTGTTCGCAGTGGGTCAGCTGGTGGACGTGCAAGGCACCTCCATCGGTAAGGGCTTCGAAGGCACCATCAAGCGTCACAACTTCAGCTCGCAGCGTGCTTCGCACGGTAACAGCCGCTCGCACAATGTTCCTGGTTCCATCTCGATGGCACAGGATCCGGGCCGCGTGTTCCCGGGCAAGAAGATGTCGGGTCACCTGGGTGACGTGACGGTGAGCGTGCAGAACCTGGACATCGTGCGCGTTGACGAAGTTCGTCAACTGCTGCTGGTCCGCGGTGCTGTGCCGGGTTCGAAGAACGGCCACGTTGTCGTTCGTCCCGCCGTCAAGGTCAAGCTCAAGAAGGGAGCCATCTGATGCAGCTCGAGCTCCTGAATGAGCAAGGTCAGGCCACCGCCAAGGTGGACGCTCCTGATACGCTGTTTGCTCGCGATTACAACGAAGCCCTGGTGCACCAGGTGGTCGTGGCCTTCCAGGCCAACGCTCGCCAAGGCACTCGCGCCCAGAAGGACCGCGAACAAGTCAAGCACTCGACCAAGAAGCCGTTCCGTCAAAAGGGAACGGGTCGTGCACGTGCTGGTATGACGTCCTCGCCGCTGTGGCGTGGGGGCGGTCGGATTTTCCCGAACATGCCCGACGAAAACTTCACCCACAAGCTGAATAAGAAGATGTACCGCGCCGGTATGGCCGCCATCCTCTCGCAGCTGGCACGTGAAGGCCGTCTGGCCGTGATCGATTCGATCACGCTGGAAGCTCCCAAGACCAAGCTGTTGGCCGCCAAGTTCAAGGCCATGGGCCTGGAATCGGTGATGCTGATCGCTGATCAGATGGACGACAACCTGCTGCTCGCTTCGCGCAACCTGGCCAATGTGCTGGTGTGCGAGCCGCGCTACGCGGATCCCCTGTCGCTGGTCTTCTACAAGAAGGTGCTGGTGACCAAGGCCGCTATGGAGCAACTCCAGGAGATGCTGGCATGAGCGCCCAAAAGTATTCTGAAGGCCGTCTGGCCTCGGTGCTGCTGGCTCCCATCGTGTCCGAAAAGGCCACGGCGGTTGCTGAAAAGCACAACCAAGTGTTGTTCAAGGTGCTGCGCGACGCCACCAAGCCCGAAATCAAGGCCGCTGTTGAACTGATGTTCAAGGTCGAGGTTGAGGCTGTGAACGTCGTCAACGTCAAGGGCAAGGTCAAGCGCTTCGGCCGTTCCATCGGTCGCCGCGACCACGTCAAGAAGGCGTACGTGTCGCTGAAGGCGGGCCAAGAGCTCAACTTCTCCGGGGAGGCTGCGTAATGGCCGTCGTTAAAGTCAAGCCGACTTCACCTGGCCGCCGTGCCGTCGTGAAGGTGGTGCACTCGCACCTGCACAAGGGCGCTCCGGAAGCTTCGCTGCTGGAACCGCAAAAGCAAAATGCTGGCCGTAACAACAACGGTCACATCACGATTCGCCACAAGGGCGGTGGTCACAAGCACCACTACCGTGTGGTCGACTTCAAGCGCAACAAGGACGGCATCCCCGCCAAGGTTGAGCGCATTGAATACGACCCGAACCGTACGGCGCACATCGCTCTGGTGTGCTATGCCGACGGCGAGCGTCGTTACATCATCGCTCCCCGTGGCCTGGAAGTGGGTTCGACCATCGTGAGCGGCGCGGAAGCCCCGATCAAGGCTGGTAACACCCTGCCCATCCGCAACATCCCCGTGGGCTCCACCATCCACTGCGTCGAAATGCTGCCTGGCAAGGGCGCGCAAATCGCCCGCTCGGCTGGCGTGTCCGTGGTGCTGATGGCTCGCGAAGGCGTCTACGCCCAGCTGCGTCTGCGCTCGGGTGAAGTCCGTCGCATCCACATCGACTGCCGCGCCACGATTGGCGAAGTGTCGAACGAAGAGCACCAGCTGCGCCAGTACGGCAAGGCCGGCGCAATCCGTTGGAAGGGCATCCGTCCGACCGTTCGTGGTACCGCCATGAACCCGGTGGATCACCCGCACGGTGGTGGTGAAGGTCGTACCGGTGAAGGCCAGGCGCCTGTGTCGCCGTGGAACACCCTCACGAAGGGCTTCCGCACTCGTAACAACAAGCGCACGCAGACGTTCATCGTTTCGCGTCGCAAGAAGTAAAGGGTAGGCCATGACTCGTTCACTGAAGAAGGGCCCGTTCATTGACCACCACCTCTTGGCCAAGGTCGAGAAGGCGGTTGCTGCCAAGGACAAGAAGCCTATCAAGACCTGGTCGCGTCGTTCGACGATCCTGCCCGAGTTCATCGGTCTGACGATCGCCGTCCACAACGGCAAGCAACACGTGCCGGTTTATGTGTCGGACCAGATGGTCGGCCACAAGCTGGGTGAATTCGCACTGACCCGCACCTTCAAGGGCCACCCGGCCGACAAGAAGGCCGGGAAGAAGTAAGGATGCCAACGATGGAAACCAAAGCAATCGTTCGCGGCGTTCGCCTCTCGTGTGACAAGGGCCGCCTGGTGGCGGACCTGATCCGCGGCAAGAAGGTGGACCAAGCGCTCAACATCCTGGAATTCACCCAGAAGAAGGCGGCCCTGATCATCAAGAAGGCGCTGGAAAGCGCCATCGCCAACGCCGAGCACAACGACGGCGCTGACATTGATGAGCTCAAGGTCACCACGATCTATGTGGAGCAAGGTGCAACTCTGAAGCGTTTCTCTGCCCGCGCCAAGGGCCGTGGCAACCGCATCAGCAAGCCCACCTGCCACATCTTCGTGTCGGTCGGCAACTGAAGGCTGAAGGAAGACTATGGGACAGAAAATTCATCCGACCGGTTTTCGCCTGCCTGTCACGCGTAACTGGGCTTCGCGTTGGTACGCGAACAACCAGAACTTCGCGTCCATGCTGGCCGAAGATCTGCAGGTCCGCGACTTCCTGAAGGCACGCCTGAAGAACGCCGCTGTGTCGCGCGTTCTGATTGAGCGCCCCGCGAAGAACGCCCGCATCACCATTTTCTCGGCTCGTCCGGGCGTGGTGATCGGCAAGAAGGGCGAGGACATCGAAAGCCTGAAGGCCGAGCTGACCAAGCGTCTGGGCGTGCCGGTGGCAGTGAACATCGAAGAAGTGCGCAAGCCTGAAATCGATGCTCAGCTGATCGCCGACTCGATCACCCAGCAGCTGGAAAAGCGCATCATGTTCCGCCGCGCCATGAAGCGTGCGATGCAGAATGCGATGCGTCTGGGTGCTCAAGGCATCAAGATCATGTCGTCGGGCCGTCTGAACGGCATCGAAATCGCTCGTTGCGAGTGGTACCGTGAAGGCCGTGTGCCTCTTCACACCCTGAAGGCTGACATCGACTACGGCTTCTCCGAAGCCAGCACGACGTACGGCATCATCGGCGTGAAGGTGTGGGTCTACCGCGGCGACCGCCTGGCCAACGGCGAAGCGCCGGTGATCAAGAGCGAAGCTGGTGAAGACGATCGTCGTCCGCGTCGCAACGCCCGTCCTGGCGCCCCGGCTGGCCGTGGCCGCCCGGGTGGTGACCGTGGTCCGCGTGGTGAAGGCGGCGACAAGCCGGCTTCCACCGGTGACGCAGCCCAGCCCGCTGCCAAGCGTGTCGTCCGCAAGGCCGCACCCGCTGGCGGTGAGGCCAAAGGAGAATAAACATGCTGCAACCAGCTCGTCGCAAATACCGCAAGGAGCAAAAGGGTCGTAACACTGGTGTTGCTACCCGCGGTGCTGCCGTTTCTTTCGGTGACTTCGGTCTGAAGGCTACCGAACGCGGCCGCCTGACGGCTCGTCAAATCGAAGCTGCACGTCGTGCAATCTCGCGCCACATCAAGCGCGGTGGTCGTATCTTCATCCGCATCTTCCCCGACAAGCCGATCTCCCAGAAGCCCGCCGAAGTCCGTATGGGTAACGGTAAGGGCAACCCGGAGTACTACGTCGCTGAAATTCAGCCTGGCAAGGTGCTCTACGAGATCAACGGTGTGCCGGAAGCCCTGGCTCGCGAAGCGTTCACTCTGGCTGCTGCAAAGCTGCCGCTGAGCTGCACCTTCGTGACCCGCCAGGTCGGCACCTGAAGCGGAGAACACCATGAAAGCATCTGAACTGCGTGGCAAGGATGTCGCTGCCTTGGAAAAGGAAGTGACCGACCTGCTGAAGGCCCATTTCGGCCTTCGCATGCAAAAGGCGACTCAACAGTTGACCAACCACACCGTGTTGGGCAACACGCGCCGCGACATCGCTCGTGTCAAGACCATCTTGAACGAGAAGAAGAAGGGAGCCGCGAAATGACGCAAGCTCAAGAAAAGAACACGCGCACCCTGGTCGGTCGCGTGGTCAGCGACAAGCGCGCCAAGACCATCACGGTCCTGGTTGAGCGTCGGGCCAAGCACGAGCTCTACGGCAAGATCGTGGCCCGTTCTCGCAAGTACCACGCCCACGATGAAAAGGGCGAGTACAAGATGGGTGATGTGGTTGAGATCGCTGAAAGCCGTCCGCTGTCCAAGACCAAGAGCTGGGTCGTGACCCGCCTGGTCGAGAAGGCACAAGTGGTTTAATCACCGCAAAACATGTCTTTCGCGGGGTCTTCGGGCTCCGCATGACAGGAATGACCGGAACGCTGGAATACTGGCGCCCGGTCATTTTTCATTTCCGGCCTTGGATCCTTTATTCGTCGCACGCTGCTGTGGCGAAGCAGGGTCGGTTCCCCTTTCACATCTATCTACAAAGGACACCTCATGCTGAAGATCGGCGATCGCCTGCCCGCGGCCACCCTGCAAGAATTCATCGAAGTTGAAGGCGAGGGCTGCTCCCTCGGCCCGAACAAGTTCGCCGTCGACGCCCTGGTGGCTGGCAAAAAGATTGCCATCTTTGCGCTGCCTGGTGCGTTCACGCCGACCTGCTCGGCTCAGCATGTGCCGGGCTATGTGCAGCAGGCCGAGGCTCTGCGCGCCGCCGGTGTCGATGAAATCTGGTGCCTGTCGGTCAATGACGCCTTTGTGATGGGTGCCTGGGGACGTGAGCAGAAGACGGCCGGCAAGGTTCGCATGATGGCGGATGGCAGTGCCGAGTTCACCAGGGCCACGGGCTTGACGCTGGATCTGACTGCGGGCGGCTTGGGCCTGCGTTCGCAGCGCTATTCCATGCTGGTGGTCGATGGCGTGGTCAAGACGCTCAATATCGAAGCACCCGGCAAGTTCGAAGTGAGCGATGCAGCGACCATGCTCGCTCAAGCTCAGCAAGTCTGAGTTCAAGCGGCGCATCGAGCGCCGCTTCTCGTCGAGCGCGAGGTTTGCCAAGCCCGCAGCCACCGGCCCGGTGGGCTGTCTGGGCTTTGGAATGTTTTTCAATTCGCACTTGACGGCATCAGGACTTCTGGTGCACAATCTAAAGCTTCGCCGAACGCACGGCGCATCTTGTGATGCGTTATGGCCTCGGATCCGCCCTCAACTGCTGGGCGCGAAACTCACACATGAGTGCTGAGAATCGCGTTTGGTCAACGGGCCCAAGACTGACCGATGAATTTGCCGCGCGATGCAGCAGAGGATTTGGGAAAAGTTGGGGATAGACATGATTCAAATGCAATCGCGACTCGATGTCGCGGACAACACTGGCGCCAAGTCCGTCATGTGCATCAAGGTGCTTGGTGGTTCCAAGCGTCGTTATGCCGGTATTGGTGACATCATCAAGGTCAGCATCAAAGAAGCTGCGCCTCGCGCCCGCGTCAAAAAGGGTGAGGTTTACAGCGCTGTGGTGGTTCGCACCGCCAAGGGCGTGCGTCGTCAAGACGGCTCTTTGGTCAAGTTCGACGGCAATGCCGCCGTGCTGCTGAACGCCAAGCTCGAGCCGATCGGCACTCGTATCTTCGGCCCGGTGACGCGTGAACTGCGTACCGAGCGTTTCATGAAGATCGTGTCGCTGGCGCCTGAGGTTCTCTGAGCTCAGCCACAGACAAAGGTATTGCCATGAACAAGATTCGCACAGGCGACGAGGTCATCGTTCTGACCGGCCGTGACAAAGGTAAGCGTGGTGCGGTGACGCAGCGCGTGGATGCTGATCACATCGTCGTCGACGGCATCAATGTCGTCAAAAAGCACGTCAAGCCCAACCCGATGAAGGGTACCACCGGTGGTGTGGTGGACAAGACGATGCCTATCCATCAATCCAACGTGGCGATTTTCAACGCTGCATCCGGCAAGGCCGATCGCGTGGGCATCAAGCTGCTCGCCGATGGCAAGAAGGTGCGCGTTTACAAGTCGACCGGCGAAGAGATCAAGGCTTAAGGGGTTCGACATGGCTCGTTTGCAAGCGTTTTATCGCGAAAAAGTTGTGCCCGACCTCTCGGCGAAGTTTGGTTACAAGTCGGTCATGGAAGTGCCGCGCATCACCAAGATCACCCTGAACATGGGTGTCAGTGAAGCGGTCGCCGACAAGAAGGTCATGGACCACGCCGTGGGCGACCTGACCAAGATCGCTGGCCAGAAGCCTGTGGTCACCAAGTCGAAGAAGGCCATTGCAGGTTTCAAGATTCGTGACAACGTGCCGATCGGCTGCATGGTCACCCTGCGCGGCGTTCAGATGTATGAATTCCTGGATCGTTTCGTGACGATCGCGCTGCCGCGCGTTCGTGACTTCCGTGGTATCTCGGGTCGCTCGTTCGACGGCCGCGGCAACTACAACATCGGCGTCAAAGAACAGATCATCTTCCCTGAGATCGACTATGACAAGGTGGATGCGCTGCGTGGTCTGAACATCAGCATCACCACTACCGCCAAAACGGACGACGAAGCCAAGGCACTCCTGGCTGCGTTCAAGTTTCCGTTCAAGAACTGAGGTGACTCGTGGCTAAAACTTCACTTATTCAACGTGAACTGAAGCGCGATGCGTTGGTGGCCAAGTACGCGAAGAAATACGCGGAACTGAAGGCAATCATCAACGACGCGAAGAAGTCGGACGAAGAGCGCTACATCGCTCGCCTGGAGCTGCAGAAGCTGCCTCGCAACGCCTACCCGACCCGTCAGCGTAACCGCTGCGCGTTGACCGGCCGTCCCCGCGGTACCTTCCGCAAGTTCGGCTTGGCCCGTAACAAGATTCGTGAGCTGGCCTTCAAGGGCGACATCCCCGGTGTCGTCAAGGCCAGCTGGTAATCGGCACGATTAGGAGATTTCGCAAATGAGCATGAGTGATCCTATCGCCGATATGCTGACCCGCATTCGCAACGCCCAGAGCGTTGAGAAGCCCAGCGTCGTGATGCCTTCCTCCAAGTTGAAGATCGCGATCGCCAAGGTCTTGAAGGACGAGGGTTATATCGACAGTTTCGCAGTGCGCGGTGAAGCCGCTCGCCCCGAGCTGGAGATTGCGCTGAAGTATTACGCCGGTCGCCCGGTGATTGAGCGCATCGAACGCGTGAGCCGTCCCGGCCTGCGCATTTACAAGGGCCGCCACGACATCCCTCAGGTCATGAATGGCCTGGGAGTGGCGATTGTCACTACGCCCCAGGGCGTGATGACCGACCGCAAAGCACGTCAAGCCGGCATCGGCGGCGAAGTGCTCTGCTACGTCGCCTAAGCGCAAGGAGAGACACACAATGTCCCGCGTTGGAAAAATGCCGGTCGCCATTCCCCAGGGAGTGGATGTGACCATCACTGCTGACCAAGTCAGCGTCAAGGGCGCTCTGGGCACGCTGGTGCGTCCCCTGAACGGCCTCGTGACCATCAAGAATGAAGGCGGCCAGCTGTCTTTCGTTCCCCGTGACGACTCCTCCGCCGCTGGCGCGATGAGCGGCACTGTTCGCGCTCTGGTGGCCAATATGGTCAACGGCGTGAGCAAGGGTTTCGAAAAGAAGCTGAACCTGGTTGGCGTGGGCTTCCGTGCCCAGGCTCAAGGTCAAAAGCTGAACCTGCAGATCGGTTTCTCTCACCCCGTGGTGAAGGACATGCCGGCTGGCATCAAGGTTGAGTGCCCGACCCAGACCGAAATTCTGATCAAGGGCGCGGATCGCCAGGTCGTCGGACAACTGGCCGCGGAAGTGCGCGCCTTCCGTCCGCCGGAACCCTACAAGGGCAAGGGCATCCGCTATTCCGACGAGAAGGTCTCTCTCAAAGAGACCAAGAAGAAGTAAGGAGCAGCGCCATGTTGACCAAAAAAGAACAGCGCATCCGTCGCTCGCGTCAGACTCGCGCCCGCATTGCGGTGCAGCGCGTCGTTCGCCTGACGGTGTTCCGCTCCAATCTGCACATCTACGCAAGCGTCATCTCCGACGATGGCACCCGTGTGTTGGCCAGCGCTTCGACCGCCGAGAAGGCAGTCCGCGAGCAACTGGGCGGCGCAGGCAAGGGTGGCAATGTGGCTGCAGCCACATTGATCGGCAAGCGCATCGCCGAAAAGGCGAAGGCTGCTGGTATCGAGAAGGTTGCTTTCGACCGCGCAGGTTTCGCCTATCACGGTCGTGTCAAGGCTTTGGCCGAAGCAGCCCGCGAAGCCGGCCTGCAGTTCTGACGCAAAAAGGATTTCGAAATGGCAAAGTTTCAACCCCGCGTGCAGACCGAAGGCAATGACGACGGCCTGAAGGAAAAGATGATCGCGATCAACCGCGTCACCAAGGTGGTGAAGGGTGGTCGTACTCTGAGCTTCGCCGCGTTGACGGTGGTCGGTGATGGCAATGGCCGCATCGGTATGGGCAAGGGCAAGGCGAAGGAAGTTCCCGTCGCCGTGCAGAAGGCGATGGAATCTGCCCGTCGCAACATGATCAAGGTTGACCTGCGCAACGGCACCATTCACCACAATGTGGTGGGCGGCCATGGCGCAGCCAGCGTGATGATGATCCCCGCACAAGCTGGTACCGGCGTGATCGCCGGCGGCCCGATGCGCGCGGTCTTCGAAGTGATGGGCGTGACCGACATCGTGACCAAGAGCCACGGTTCGACCAACCCGTACAACATGGTTCGCGCCACTCTGGACGCGCTGAAGCGCTCCACGACGGCTGCGGAAGTCGCCGCCAAGCGCGGCAAGTCGGTCGAAGAAATTCTCGGCTGATTCGCCAGCATTGGAGTAGACACATGTCTGACAAGAAAACCGTAACCGTCAAGTTGGTTCGCAGCCCCATCGGCACCCGTGCATCGCACCGTGCCACCGTGGTGGGTCTGGGCCTGCGCAAGCTGAACAGCACCAGCGTGTTGGAAGACACGCCGGCCGTGCGCGGCATGATCAACAAGATCGCCTATCTCGTGCAGGTGCTGTAAGCACCGTCACGAACCGAGGACTACACATGCAACTCAATACCATTCAGCCCGCAGCTGGCGCCAAGCACGCCAAGCGTCGCGTGGGCCGTGGCATCGGCTCCGGTCTGGGCAAGACCGCTGGCCGTGGTCACAAGGGTCAGAAGTCGCGCGCAGGCGGCTACCACAAGGTGGGTTTCGAAGGCGGTCAAATGCCTCTGCAACGTCGCCTGCCCAAGCGTGGTTTCAAGTCGGCTTCGTTGAAGTTCAACGCCGAAGTGAACCTGGACGATCTGCAAGCCCTGGTGGCCGACGAGATCGATCTGATGACGCTGAAGGCTGTGGGCCTGGTGCCTGAGCTGACCAAGAACGCCAAGGTCATCCTGTCGGGTTCGATCAGCCGCAAGATCACGCTGAAGGGCGTGGGCGCGACGGCTGGCGCCAAGGCTGCCATCGAGGCTGCCGGCGGCTCGGTCGCTTAAAGCTTTAGGAACAAGGCACAGTGGCTACCAACGCAAACCAACTGGCCAAGAGCGGCAAGTTCGGCGACCTGCGTCGTCGACTTGTGTTTCTGTTGCTGGCCCTGGTCGTGTATCGCATCGGGGGTCATATCCCCGTGCCTGGTATCGATCCGGCTCAGCTGCAGCAGTTCTTCAAGGGTCAGGAGGGTGGCATCCTGAGCCTGTTCAATATGTTCTCGGGCGGTGCGCTGTCGCGCTTCACCGTCTTCGCGCTGGGCATCACGCCCTACATCTCGGCCTCGATCGTGATTCAGTTGATGGGTTATGTCGTGCCGTCGTTGGAAGCGCTGAAGAAGGAAGGAGAGGCTGGCCGCCGCAAGATCACGCAGTACACGCGCTATGGCACTCTGGGCCTGGCCTTGTTCCAGTCGCTGAGCATCGCTCTGGCGCTGGAAAGCTCGGCTGGCTTGGTGGTCAATCCGGGCTTCGGCTTCCGCTTGACGGCGGTCTCCAGCCTGGTGGCCGGCACGATGTTCCTGATGTGGTTGGGTGAGCAGATCACGGAGCGTGGTCTGGGCAACGGGATTTCGATCCTGATCTTCGGCGGTATCGCTGCAGGCTTGCCTGGTGCCATCGGTGGTTTGTTGGAGCTGGTTCGCACAGGTGCCATGGGCCCGGTGTCCTTCCTGTTCCTGGCTGCAGTCGTCGTGGCTGTGACCTATCTGGTGGTGTTCGTCGAGCGCGGTCAGCGCAAGATCTTGGTGAACTACGCCAAGCGCCAGGTTGGTAACAAAGTCTACGGTGGCCAGTCTTCTCATCTGCCGCTGAAGCTGAACATGTCGGGCGTGATCCCGCCGATCTTCGCGTCGTCCATCATCCTGCTGCCGACCACGATCGTGAGTTGGTTTGCGACCGGTGACGGCCTGCGCTGGTTGAAAGATCTCGCTGGCATGGTGGCGCCTGGACAGCCGATTTACGTGCTGCTCTACGCCGCTGCCATCGTGTTCTTCTGCTTCTTCTACACGGCTCTGGTGTTCAACAGCCGCGAGACTGCAGACAACCTGAAGAAGAGTGGTGCGTTCATTCCGGGTATCCGCCCGGGTGATCAGACTGCCAAGCATATTGACAAGATCTTGTCGCGTTTGACCCTGGCTGGCGCCATCTACATCACCGGTGTGTGCTTGCTGCCAGAGTTCTTGACCTTGAAGTACAACGTGCCTTTCTATTTTGGCGGCACATCCTTGTTGATCATCGTTGTGGTCACCATGGACTTCTGGGCTCAGGTGCAGTCTTACGTGATGAGCCAGCAGTATGAATCGCTGCTGAAGAAGGCAAATTTCAAGGCCAGCTGAAAAGCTGAGTCCACGTTTAATCAATTTCCATCAGAACAGAAACGAAGGCATGGCGAAAGACGACGTCATTCAGATGCAAGGCGAGATTCTTGAGAATCTTCCTAATGCCACGTTTCGTGTGAAGCTGGAGAACGGGCATGTCGTTCTCGGCCACATCTCCGGCAAGATGCGGATGCATTACATCCGCATCCTGCCCGGCGACAAAGTCACCGTAGAACTGACCCCGTACGATTTGAGTCGTGCTCGCATCGTATTCCGGGCGAAGTGAGCTTTTCTTTTCCCCGGTTACGCGCTGTGAGCGCATTTGAGTAGGTCAAGGAGCAGACCATGAAAGTTTCGGCATCCGTCAAGCAGATGTGCCGCAATTGCAAGATCATCCGTCGCAAGGGCGTGGTGCGTGTGATCTGTACCGATCCGCGCCACAAACAGCGTCAAGGCTGATTGCTGCACGACACGAGCGAATTAGAGGACGCACATGGCACGTATTGCTGGTATCAACATTCCGCCGCATAAGCACACTGAGATTGGTCTGACTTCGATCTACGGCGTTGGCCGTACGACGGCTCAGAAGATCTGCACGTCTTGCGGTATTCCTTTCGACAAGAAGGTCAAGGACCTCACCGACGCTGATCTGGAAAAGATCCGTGATGAAGTGGGCCGCATGACCATCGAAGGCGACCTGCGTCGCGAGATGTCGATCAACATCAAGCGCCTGATGGACCTCGGTTGCTACCGTGGTTTCCGTCACCGCCGTGGTCTGCCGATGCGCGGTCAGCGTACTCGCACGAACGCTCGCACTCGTAAAGGCCCGCGCAAGTCGGCCGCTACGGGCAAGAAGTGATCTGCGCAAAGCATTGAAAGAAGGTCAAGATGGCAAAAGCACCCAATAACTCGGCTGCGCAACGCGTTCGCAAGAAGGTTCGCAAGAACGTTGCCGATGGCATTGCACACGTTCACGCGTCGTTCAATAACACGATCATCACGATCACCGACCGTCAAGGCGGCGCTCTGTCCTGGGCTTCCAGCGGCGGCCAAGGCTTCAAGGGTTCGCGCAAGTCGACCCCCTTCGCAGCCCAGGTGGCAGCTGAAGTGGCCGGCCGTGCTGCTCAAGACCAAGGCATCAAGAACCTGGACGTCAAGATCAAGGGCCCCGGCCCGGGTCGTGAGTCGTCGGTTCGTGCCCTGGGTGCTCTGGGCATCCGGATCAACTCGATCTCCGATGTGACCCCGGTGCCACACAACGGCTGCCGTCCGCAGAAGCGTCGTCGCATCTAAGTTTCCACGGATGCTCGCTTTTCTGCGATAATCTGCGGTTACTCATCGCCGGCGGGCACGCAAGTGCCGCGCCGGCGGTTCTGTTGAAGCCTTCGGGCTTGTTTGTGGCTTGTTGACAGCGCATCGTCGCTGCCCAGGCTGAATGTTGAAGACCACCGTCTGAGCCGATAAAAACACTGGCCGGACTCGCGCAGGGTGCCACCGTTCGAGGGTGGGCTGGCGTCAGATTGATCAAGGACACGCAAAGTGGCACGTTACCTCGGCCCCAAGGCCAAACTTTCCCGCCGTGAAGGCACCGACCTGTTCCTGAAGAGCGCCCGCCGCCCGATCAGTGACAAGGCCAAGTTCGACTCCAAGCCGGGTCAACACGGTCGCACTTCCGGCCAACGCACCTCTGACTTCGGTCTGCAGCTGCGCGAGAAGCAAAAGGTCAAGCGCATGTACGGTGTGCTGGAGCGTCAGTTCCGCCGCTACTTCGCCGAAGCCGAGCGCCGCAAGGGCTCGACCGGCGTCAACCTGCTGACCCTGCTGGAATCGCGCCTGGACAACGTCGTCTACCGCATGGGCTTCGGCTCCACCCGCGCAGAAGCCCGTCAGCTGGTTTCGCACAAGGGCATCACCGTGAACGGTGAAGTCGTGAACATCGCTTCCTACCTGGTAAAGGCCGGTGACGTGGTCGCCGTGCGTGAAAAGGCCAAGAAGCAGCTGCGCATCATCGACGCGCTGAAGCTGGCCGAGTCCATCGGTCTGCCGGCCTGGGTGACTGTGGATGCCACCAAGCTGGAAGGCGTCTTCAAGAAGGCCCCCGATCGCGACGAGTTCGGTGCTGAGATCAATGAATCGCTGATCGTTGAGTTGTACTCGCGTTAATCGATCTTCTTTTGCCGACGATGCCCGCAAGGGCATGGTCGGCGTTTCCTCGTCTGGGCTACGCGCAGACGCGCAAGGCCCGGCTGGTCCCTCAGCCTTATCGGTGTAACGAACCGAGGGTATTGAAAGAAAGACCTCATGCAAACAAACCTGCTCAAACCCAAATCCATCAATGTGGAGCCCCTGGGCGGTCATCGCGCCAAGGTGACTCTGGAGCCGTTCGAACGCGGCTATGGCCACACCCTGGGCAATGCCCTGCGCCGTGTGCTGTTGTCTTCGATGGTGGGGTATGCGCCGACTGAAGTCACGATCGCTGGGGTGCTCCACGAGTACTCGGCCATCGACGGTGTGCAGGAAGACGTCGTTCATATCATGCTCAACCTGAAGGGCGTGGTGTTCCGTCTGCACAACCGCGAGGAAGTGACGCTGGTTCTGCGCAAGGAAGGTGAAGGCCCGGTCACGGCCGCCGACATCCAGACTCCGCACGACGTGGAAATCGTCAACCCCGAGCATGTCATCGCCCACCTGTCGCAAGGCGGCAAGCTGGACATGCAGATCAAGGTCGAGAAGGGCCGTGGCTATGTGCCGGGTTCCATGCGTCGCTACGGCGATGAGCCGACCAAGACCATCGGTCGCATCGTGCTGGATGCGTCGTTCGCACCCGTCCGCCGCGTCAGCTACGCCGTTGAGAGCGCCCGTGTGGAGCAGCGCACCGACCTCGACAAGCTGGTCATGGAGATCGAAACCAACGGCGCCATTTCGCCCGAGGAAGCGATCCGCGCATCGGCCAAGATCCTGGTGGAACAACTGGCCGTCTTCGCTCAGCTGCAAGGCAGCGAAGTGCCTGATTTCGACCAGCCTGCACAGCGCAGCTCGTCGTTCGACCCAATCCTGCTCCGCCCTGTGGACGAGCTGGAATTGACGGTGCGTTCGGCCAACTGCCTGAAGGCCGAAAACATCTACTACATCGGCGACCTGATCCAGCGTACCGAGACCGAGCTGCTGAAGACCCCGAATCTGGGTCGCAAGTCGCTCAACGAAATCAAGGAAGTGCTGGCTTCGCGCGGTCTGACTCTGGGCGCCCGCCTGGAAAACTGGCCGCCGCAAGGTCTGGACAAGCGCTGATCGGCGTATCCCGCAGCGTTGGCTTTGGCCGAATCGGCGGCAGCCTCAGGCTCTGAAGTTTTTTTGAAAGTGGGTGGCCGTGTCGGCCACCCGGTGCACCCGGGCAGTACCTGATACGGCTGCTGGGATTAATCGAGAAAGGAATAGCACCATGCGTCACCGTAACGGCCTCCGTAAGCTGAACCGTACCTCCGAACACCGCAAGGCGATGCTGCGCAATATGTGCAACTCGCTGCTGCAACACGAAGCCATCAAGACCACGGTCCCCAAGGCCAAGGAACTGCGCCGCGTTGTCGAGCCCCTGATCACCCTGGCCAAGGTCCCGACCGTGGCCAACCGCCGTCTGGCTTTCGACCGTCTGCGTGACCGCGACATGGTCGTCAAGCTGTTCGACGTGCTGGGCCCGCGTTTCGCGGCTCGTCCGGGCGGCTACACCCGCATCCTGAAGATGGGTTTCCGCGTCGGCGACAACGCGCCCATGGCGTATGTGGAACTGGTGGATCGCGCTGAAGGCGAAACCGCTGGCGAAGCGGCTGAGTAATTCAAGCCCTTGCGCACAGCCAGGGCAGGCGGACTGAAGTTTCGGTTTGCTCTGTTCGGTAATGAAGGCCAGCCATCGTGCTGGCCTTTTTTTTTGCGCGCAGCGCGAACAAGCCCGGTGGCAGCGACTGCTTGTGAACCACCGGGCGAGCGCCACCTTGAGCTTTCGGCGTACAGTTCGGCGCCTTGCATGGCACTTCGGGCGGCGCAGTTCGGCCCCGTGCTTTTGAAACCCTTTTTGACCTTTGGAGCACCCATGGCCACGGCGCCGGGTGTCGCTTGCTCATGATGCGTCTGTCTTCCTTCACGTCCTTGTGGCGTCCCCTCGCTGGGCTGCTGCTGATGCTGGGCCTTTGGGTGTTGCCGGGCCTGGTGCGCGCGGACGATTTCCTGGATCCCGAGCAGGCCTTCAAGCTGTCGGTGAAGCCGCTGGATGAACGCAGCGTCGAAGTGCGCTTCGACATCGCGCCGGGGTACTACATGTACCGCGAGCAGTTCAAGGCCGAGTCCGCAGAAGCGAAGCTGGCAGCGCTGGACATCCCGAAAGGCAAGGTCAAGTTCGACGAGACCTTTCAAAAGGAAGTCGAGATCTACCGTGAGGCCTTGGTCGTCAAGGTGCCGGTGGAACAGGCGACAGGTGCTTTCAAGTTGCTGGTGGGCGGGCAAGGTTGCGCCGACAAGGGGCTGTGCTATCCGCCCATGAGCTCGGAGTTCCAGGTGCGCCTGGCCGCTTTTGGCGGTGGCAGCAATGAAGTCAAGCCTGCCGCAGGTGAGGGCGCACTGGCGACGGGCGCGCAAAGCAGCCCGGTGGCAGACGTGGTTCCGGCCGCGCCGGCCAGCGCTGTCAATGCGGCACCGGTGTCCGAGTCCAACCGGCTGGATGCAGCCCTGCAGTCGGGCAAGTTCTGGACGGTGGTGGGGGTGTTCTTTGTGGCCGGCTTGCTGCTGTCGCTCACGCCTTGCGTGCTGCCCATGCTGCCGATTCTGTCCTCCATCATTGTCGGTGAAGCGCAGGGCGGCAAAGCCACGCGCGGCCGCGGCCTCTTGCTGGCGGCCAGCTATTCCCTGGGCATGGCCTTGATTTACACGGCGCTCGGCGTTGCGGCCGGTCTGGCCGGCGAGGGGCTGGCTGCCACCTTGCAAAAGCCCTGGGTGCTGGCTGCCTTCGCCGGCGCGCTGGTGCTGTTCTCGCTGTCCATGTTCGGCGCCTACGAGATCAGCCTGCCCAGCAGCCTCAGCGGCGGTCTTTCGCAGGCCTCGCAGCGCCTGCCTGCCGGCCACATCTTTGGCGTTTTCGTGATGGGCGGCGTCTCGGCCCTGATCGTCAGCCCCTGCGTGGCTGCACCTCTGGCCGGCGCTTTGCTTTACCTGAGCCAGACGCGCGATGTGGTGCTGGGCGGCAGCGCCCTGTTCGCCCTGGCCAGCGGCATGAGCGTGCCCTTGCTGCTGCTCGGCGCTTCGGCCGGCAGTTTGCTGCCGCGCGCCGGCGCCTGGATGGACGGCGTCAAGCATTTCTTCGGCATGCTCTTGCTGGCCGTGGCCTTGTGGACCGTGCAGCCGGTGCTGCCGGCGGCGCTGGCACAGGCGCTGTGGGGCGCGTTGCTGATTGGCAGCGCCTCGATGCTGGGCTTGTTCGAACCGGCGCACGCCGTGCACCGCCCGCGCACCTGGCTGCGCAAAACGGCTGCCGTGCTGGCGTTTGCCTACGGCCTGCTGCAGGTGGTGGGCGCGGCCAATGGCGGCACCGACCCGCTCAAGCCCTTGGCGGGCGTGGGTCTGGCTGAGGCCAAGGCCGGCGGTGCCACACCGGCGGTCGGCGGCTTGAACTTCCAGAAGGTTCACAGCGTGGCCGAGCTCGATGCCGCCTTGGCCACGGCCGGCCGTCCGGTCATGCTGGACTTCTATGCCGACTGGTGCGTGTCCTGCAAGGAGATGGAGCGCTTCACCTTCTCCGACCCGGCCGTGCGCCAGCGTCTGGCGGGTGCCTTGCTGCTGAAGGCCGATGTCACGGCCAACACAGCGGCCGATCGCGAACTGCTCAAGCGCTTCAAGCTCTTCGGCCCGCCGGGTTCGATCTTCTTCGACGCGCAAGGCCAGGAGCTGACCGGGGTGCGCGTGATCGGCTTCCAGAACGCCGAGCGCTTTCTTTCTTCGCTTTCTGCCGCTGGACTTTGACGCCAGGGCAGAAACTGCGCTATACTGCTAGCTTCAGTCGCGGGGTGGAGCAGTCTGGTAGCTCGTTGGGCTCATAACCCAAAGGTCGTAGGTTCAAATCCTGCCCCCGCAACCAAATACCAGTGCAGTGCGGCCCGCTTTGAGTGGCGCCCGTGTTGACAGCAAGATCCATGAAACACGCAAGGCTGCCGAATTCGGTGGCCTTTGTTTTCATCACCCATCAGTCGCGGGGTGGAGCAGTCTGGTAGCTCGTTGGGCTCATAACCCAAAGGTCGTAGGTTCAAATCCTGCCCCCGCAACCACCATCAAGTCGCAGCGCCAACCGTGAGGTTGGCGTTTTGCTTTGTGCCTTCGTTTTGCTGGCTGATGCACTGGGATTCGGACGCACTTCCGCGGGTGCCGCGGCGCCCGCTGCTCGCCCAACAGCCGTGCTTTTCTTTGCGCTGTCACACAAGCCCAAGGATGCCCAGGGGCTACGATGCGAGCTTCGCCGTCAGCAGGCGCAGCCGGGTTGTTTAGAGGCTTGCACCTAGAATGCCGGCCCGCGCTGATTTCGCAGCTCCGATCCCTCCACCGACCCTGATTGATGACCCGGCCCTCGAATCTTCTCCTCCGTCTGCTGCCGGCGCCTGTGCGCGGCCTGCTTGCCAGCGTCTTGCTGGCTCTGAACACCGTGATCGGCGTGGCCTTGATGATGCCGCCGGCCCTGTTCAAGCTCATCCTGCCTCTGCTGCCGGTGCGCCGCCTGTGTGACCGCACCCTGAACGCCATCGCGGCCGGCTGGGTGGCTTTCAACAATGGCTGGATTGCCGCCTTGAATCCGCAGGTCTGGGATGTCCAGGGCATGGACGGCCTGCACGAGCGCGGCTGGTACCTGGTCTCGCCCAACCACCAGACCTGGGTGGACATCCTGGTGTTGCAGCGCGTGTTCCATGGCCGCATTCCCTTTTTGAAGTTCTTCCTCAAGCGCGAGCTGATGTGGGTGCCGGTGATCGGCCTGGCCTGGTGGGCGCTCGACTTCCCCTTCATGAAGCGCGGCCGCAACGCCAGCTCCCAGGCGGACGATTTGGAGACCACGCGCAAGGCTTGCGAGCGCTTCAAGACCATCCCGACCACGGTGATCAATTTCGTCGAAGGCACACGTTTCAGCGCTGCCAAGCAGCAGGAGCAGAACAGCCCGTACGAGCATTTGCTCAAACCCAAGGTCGGTGCGCTCAGCATGGCCCTGGCCACCATGGGCGATCAGTTCGAAGCCATGCTCGATGTGACCTTGGCCTACCCCGAGGGAACGCCCAGCTTCTGGGATCTGCTCTGCGGCCGCTGCGGCTCCGTGGTCGTGCGGGTGCAGCAACGCCCGATTCCGGCCGAGCTGGTGGGAGGCAACCCCATGGCCGACAAGCGCCTGCGTGCCGGCATCTCGATGTGGATCAAGCGTCAATGGACCGACAAGGACGAGGTCTTGAAGGGCTTGCTGCCGCCGCGCTGATGCGGCATGTCACTGAACGTCCGAGGGGACGCTGACCCACCGTCCCACCGGCAAGCGGTGGCTCAGAGTTCTTTGATGTGGTTGTTGGAGCCCACACCGTCCACCTGGGTCTTGAAGCCCTTGGGTACAAAGACGGTGTTCTTGCTGCCCGTGAACTCGATCCGTTCGACCTTGGCGCTGGCCGGGATGCGAACGGTGTTGCCCACGCCGGTGATCAGCAGGCGCTGGATGGTGTTGCCTTCACCGATGGTGACATCGCAGTCGATGCCGTTGATGTCCACGTCATACAGGCCCGGCCGGTCGATGGTGGACTTGACGCGCACCCCGTCCACCTCGGTCAGAGAGCCGCTGCTGCTGGTGCCGCCACAGCCGCCAAGCGCCAGGGCGACGGCGCTCCCCAAGGCCATGAGCAAGGTCAATGCAGTGCGCCGGGACTGCGGGGTTTGCGTGGTAGGCAAGGCGTGATTCAGGTGAAGAGGATTCATGCTGGATGGCTCCGAAATCAATGGGCGGGTGGCGCCGGGACAGCGGCCACAACGAGCGTCCGCCCGGCAGGGCTTAGGACGGGCCGCAGTCTGGCCCCTGACGCATGAACACGGGATGAAGGCGCGAGACCTTCGCGCGTCCAGGAAGGCGCTGCGGTCTCGGTCGAAGGGGGGGGGCTCAGGCTGGCCATGGGCGTTGGATCGTCTTTGGCAGATGCATTGAAGGCTGGGAATGGCCTAGGAAACCCGGCTACTCCGGGCTGGCGCGGGTGCGCTGAATCTCTACACTAGGCACAGCTCGTGCCCCGCGCCGCTTGCGCGTCCATCACCCGAACTTGCCCTCATGCCCGGCCTGCGTCCGCTCTCAGGTGCAGCCCTTGCCGCCGCCTTGCGACGGCAGCTGCGTCATGGCGGGCCGCGTGCCAGTTTGGCGGCGCTGGGCTTGCTGCTGGCTGGCTTGGCCTTGACGGCCGTGCTCAGCATGGGCAGTGCGGAGCAGGCCGAGCGCGATGCGCTGGCGCAATTCGACCGCCTCGCCGGCCGCATCGAGCGAGAGATTGAGCGCCGCCTGCTTCAGCCCATCTATGGGCTCAAGGGCGCGCGCGGTGTTTACGCCGCCAGCGACGAGGTGTCGCGCATCGACTTCCGCAACTATGTGGATTCGCGCCAGCTGGCGCAGGAGTTTCCGGGCATTCGTGGCTTCGGTTTCATCGAGCGTGTGCCGCGCCCGCATCTGGATCGCTTTCTGGTCCAGGCGCGTGCCGACGGCATGCCGGATTTCCAGGTGAGAACCTCGGGTCAATGGGCCGATCTCTACGTCATCAAGTACCTCGAACCTTTGAGTGACAACCTGGCGGCCCTGGGCTATGACCTGGGCCAGGAGCCGCTGCGGCGCGAAGCCATCGAGCGTGCCGTGCTGACGGGCGAGGACACCATGAGCGGCCGCATCAGCCTGTTGCAGGACGAGGCCAAGCGCCCCGGCTTCATGCTCATGGTGCCGGTCTACCGGCGTGGGGCCGACCCACAGACCGAGGGGCAGCGCCTGCGTGCACTGGTGGGCGTGGTCTATGCCCCGGTGGTGGCGGATGAGCTGTTGGGCCGGGTTGCCGAGGTCGGAGAGCAATTGCTGGATTTCCGCCTGCTGGCCGACGATGGCCCGCAAGCCCAGGATCTGTTGTTTGCATCGGCCACCGGCGCTGCGAATGAGGCCCGCGCAGCGAGACCGTCTCTTGAGCAAGAGCGCCGCATCGATTTCGCCGGCAAGCGTCTGCGCTTGCAACTGGTCAGCACGCCGGCTTTTGAACAGCGCGTGCATCGCGGCGCGCCCTTGTGGATCGCTGTCAGTGGCGCCGGGCTCAGCCTGAGCCTCGCGTTTGCCACCTGGCTGCTGATCTCCGGGCGTCTGCGTGCTGAAGCCCTGGCGGCGGCGCGAACCGCCGATCTGGCCCGGGCGCTGGGCGAGAACCGCTCGTTGCTGGAGACGGTGCACCAGCATTCCATCGTCTCCGTGACCGATGTGGCGGGCACCATCATCGATGTCAACGAAGCCTTCTGCCGCATCAGCGGCTACAGCCGGGAGGAGCTGCTGGGCGCCAACCACCGCCTGATCAACTCGGGCCAACATGGCCCGGAGTTCTGGCGCGGCGTCTGGGCCGAGCTGCTGGCCGGGCGCAGCTGGCGCGGCGAGCTCTGCAATATGGCCAAGAGCGGCCAGCTCTACTGGGTGGACAGCATCATCGCGCCCATTTTTGACGCCCAGGGCCGCATCGAAAAATACATCTCCATCCGCAGCGACATCAGCGCAGCCAAGCGTGCGGCGCTGCGCCTGCTCAACAATCAGGTGGTGCTGGACCGGGCCGAACGCCTGGCCGGATTGGGGGCCTGGGAGCTGGCGGTGGACACGCAAAAGCTCAGTTGGTCCGACCAGACCTACCGCCTGCACGATGTACCTCTGGGCACGGAAGTGACACTGGATTTGGCCTTGTCCCATTTGTCGGACAGTGGCCGTCGCGCCTTGCAAGACGCGGTCCACCAGGCCGCGTCGGGCCGAGCCTGGGATCTGGAGTTGAGCCTGCGAACAGGAACGGGGCGCGAACTGTGGGTGCGCTCGGTCGGCGAGGCGTCTTTTGATGACCAGGGCGCGCTGCGCATCTTCGGCACCTACCAGGACATCACCCAGCGCCGCGCCCTCGAGGCGCAGACGCGGCAAGCCAACCAGGTGCTGCGCAGCGTGCTGGAGAACCTGCCTTGTGCGCTCAGCGTCTTCGACGCCGACCTCAATCTCCTGGCTCACAACGGTCAATTCAGGCGTCTTCTGGAATTCCCGGATGAGCTGTTCGCAGGTCCGAACACCACCTTCGAGCAGATCATTCGCTTCAATGCCGCGCGTGGCGAGTACGGTGAGGCCGAGGATGTCGAGGCAACCGTGCAGCAGATCATCGAGCGCGCGCGCCATCCCAGCCTGCATCAGTTCGAACGCACGCGACCCAATGGCCGCACCCTGGAGGTGCGCGGCGCGCCCATGCCCGATGGCGGCTTTGTCACCACCTATGTGGACATCAGCGAGCGCAAGCGTGCCGAGGCCGAGGTGCGCCGCGCCGAGGCTTTGTTGCGCGGCTCCATCGACGCGGTCAACGAGGGCTTTGTGCTCTACGACCCCGAGGATCGCCTGGTCTTTTGCAACGAAAAATACCGCCAGATGTACCCCCGCTCGGCCGATCTGATCGTGCCCGGCGCCAGCTTCGAATCCATCGTGCGGGGCGGAGCCGAGCGCGGCCAGTATGTCGAGGCCATCGGCCGCGTCGAAGAATGGGTGGCCGAGCGTATGGCGGCACATCGAGTCGCCCAGGCCACCTTGGTGCAGAAGCTCGATGACGAGCGCTGGGTGCGCGTGATCGAGCGGCGCATGGACGATGGCCATCTGGTCGGCTTCCGCATCGACATCACCGATCTGATGCGCGCCACCGAAGAAGCGCAAAGCGCCTCACGCGCAAAGAGCCAGTTCCTGGCCAATATGAGCCATGAGATCCGCACGCCCATGAACGCCATCCTGGGCATGCTCAAGCTGCTGCAGAAGACGCCTCTGAGCGAGCGCCAGCAGGACTACGCCAGCAAGACCGAAGGGGCTGCCCGCTCCTTGCTGGGTCTGCTCAACGACATCCTGGACTTCTCCAAGGTCGAGGCGGGCAAGATGACGCTGGACCCGCAGCCTTTCCGCCTGGAGCCCCTGTTCCGCGAGCTCTCGGTCATCCTTTCGGCCAATCTGGGCGCCAAGCCGGTGGAGTTGCTGTTCGATCTGGACCCCGGGCTGCCCGCCCAACTGCTCGGCGATGCCCTGCGCCTGCAGCAGGTGCTGATCAATCTGGGCGGCAATGCGCTCAAGTTCACCCCCCAGGGCGAGGTGGTGCTGGGCTTGCGCCTGCAGGCTTTGACGCAGGACCGTGCGAAGCTGGAGTTCTCGGTGCGCGACAGCGGCATCGGCATCGCGCCCGAGCACCAGGCACAGATCTTTTCCGGCTTCACCCAGGCCGAGGCTTCGACGACGCGGCGATTCGGTGGCACGGGCCTGGGCCTGGCCATCAGCCAGCGCCTGGTGCAGCTGATGGGCGGCGAATTGCGCCTGGACAGCGCCCCGGGACGCGGCAGTCACTTCAGCTTCAACTTGCAGCTGCCCGTTCTGCCGCCGGATGCCGAAGCTGCCGGTGGGCCAGCGGCAGCCCGCGTCTTGCGGGCCTTGATCGTGGACGACCACGAAGAGGCCCGGGCGGTCCTGGCCCGCATGGCCACCGCACTCGGCTGGACCGTGCTTCAGGCCGACCGCGGTGAGGCGGCCCTGCTGCAGCTGCAGCAAGCGGCGGCGCAAGGCCAGGCGCTGGACCTGGTCTTGCTGGATGGGCAGATGCCTGGCCAGGATGCGCTGGCCTGCGCGCGCCGGATGCGCGAGTTGCAGCAGGGCTTGCGCGTGCTGCTCATGGTCAGCGCCCATGGCCGCGAGCAACTGGGCCAGCGCAGCGCCGCCGACGCGGAGCTGCTGGAGGACTGCCTGGTCAAGCCCCTGACCCCCGGCATGCTGGCGGATGCCGGGCATGGCGCCGACGCGGCGCCGCGAGCCGGGGCTGCGCCGCAGGCAACGGCTGCGCTGCCCCTGCTGCCACGGTCCGACCCGCCATCGCAGGCCTTGCAGGGCTTGCGCTTGCTGGTGGTCGAAGACAACCTCAACAACCAGCAAGTGGCACAGGAGCTGCTCGAGGACGCCGGTGCGCGGGTGAGCCTGGCCGAGCATGGCCAGCGCGCCGTCGAGCTTTTGCGCGAGCGGCCGCGGGATTTCGATCTGGTGCTGATGGATGTGCAGATGCCGGTGATGGATGGCTACACCGCCACCCGCTGGATTCGCGAGCAGTTGGGCCTGCGCGAGCTGCCCATCGTGGCCATGACGGCCAATGCCATGGCCTCGGACCGGGCCGAATGCCTGGCCGCCGGCATGAACGAACATGTGGGCAAACCTTTCGATCTCGAGCCGCTGACGCGCTTGATCCTGCAGCTGTGCGCGCCGGCCCGTGCGCCCGGGGCTCAGGCCGACGCGCCCGTGTCGGCGGCAGACCCGGTTGCTGCGGCCGAGCCCGTTGCGGCCTCCAGGAAGCCCCGCAGCTTTCCGACCCTGGCCGTGCCTGCCGAGCTGCGCCAGCGCGCCTTGGCTCAAGGCATCGAGCTGCAGTCGGCCATGGACCGATTCATGGGCAAGATCTCCCTGTTCCAGCGCATGGCCCAGACCTTCGGGCCCTCGGCCGAGGACTTGCAAGCGCAGCTGCGGCAGGCCTTGAGCGACGGTGACGCCGCCGCCGCGGGCATGGCCTTGCACAGCCTCAAAGGCCTGGCGGCCACCCTGGGGGCGCAAGCTCTGGCTGCGCTGGGTGCCGAAGGTGAGGAGCGACTCAAGCGCGGCGAATCGCTGGACCCCGACTGGCTGCAGGGTCTGGCGCAGCAGCTGGAGCGGGGCAGTGCCGATCTGCGCCAGCTGGCCGATGAACTGGCGCGTCACGCTCAGGCCGCGGCCGCGCCGGGCGCGGCGGCTGTTGCCCCCGAGGCGGTGGCTGTTGATGGCGCAACCGTCCCCCCGGCCGCGGCCGAGGCAGCGTTTGCGGCGGAGCTGGCGCAGCTGCGCCAGATGCTGCGAGACTTCGACATGGCCGCCACCGACACCTTGAACCAGATGCTGCAAACCCATGCCTCCCGATTCGCTGCGGTTCGTGATCCGCTTGAAGCGGCCGTCATGGCCCTGGACTTTGAGCGTGCGCTGGCGCTGACCGACGGGCTGCTGCCCGCACCGGGTCTGGCGGAAGGGGCCGCCCGGTGAGTTGGCCCAGTCCTGCCTCGGGCAGCCCTGGCGCCTCGCCCGAGCCCTTCAATCTGCAGCAGCAGCTGGGCCGGCGACCGCGCCTGCTCGTCGTCGACGACCAGCCGGCCAATATCCAGGCGCTCTACCAGGTGTTCGCGCAGGACCATCAGGTCTTCATGGCCACCTCGGGTGCCCAGGCCCTGCAGCTCTGCCGTGACAAGCAGCCCGATCTGCTGCTGCTGGACATCCAGATGCCGGGCATGGATGGCTACGAGGTCTGTCGCCAAATCAAGGCCGACCCGGAGCTGGCGGCGCTGCCGGTGGTTTTTGTCACCGCCCACAGCGATGCCGAGACCGAAACCCGCGGCCTGGACATGGGCGCCGTCGATTTCATCAGCAAGCCTTTCAGCCCGGCCGTGGTGCGTGCGCGCGTGCGCGCCCATCTGACGCTCAAGGTGCAGAGCGATCTGCTGCGCGAGCTGGTCTTTGTCGACGGCCTCACCGGTGTCTACAACCGCCGGCATTTTGATGAACGCCTGGCACGCGAGTTCCAGCGCGCGCGGCGCCAGGGCAGCAGCTTGGCGTTGATGATGATCGACGTCGATTACTTCAAGCGCTTCAACGACCGCTACGGCCACCTGGCCGGCGACGATGGTTTGCGCCGCGTGGCCGCGACGCTCAAGGCCCAGCTCAAGCGCCCGGCCGATTTGCTCAGCCGTTTTGGTGGCGAAGAGTTCGCCTGTGTGCTGCCCGATACCGAGCTGCCCGGCGCGCTGGCGCTGGCTGACGAGATGGGCGCCGCGGTGCAGGCCCTGGGCATCGCCCATGCCGATTCCGATGTCGCGCCTTGCCTCACCATCAGCATCGGGGTGGCCGCGCTGCGGCCGCATGGCACGCTCGGGCCCTCCGAGCTGGTGGTGGCGGCCGATGAGCAGCTCTACCTGGCCAAATCGGGCGGGCGCCGCCGCGCCAGCGGCATCACGCTGTAGCCAGGCCGGCCTCGCGGCTGGCTTCCGTCCCGCTGCTCAGGCGCTTGTAGTAGAGCGCCGAGCCATGCAGCCGGCCTTCGGCACAGGCCTCGTGGTCGGGGATCTCGCCGGCGCGCTGCCAACCCAGGTGCACGAACACCGCCTCGGCCTGCGACGCCGCCGGCGCTTCCAGCACCAGCAAGCTTCGGCCTTGGGCTTGGGCCGTGCACTCGAGTCGGCACATCAGGCGGCTGGCAATGCCTCGGCCGCGCGCCTGGCTGTGCACCATCAGGCGCTGCACCTCACCGCGGTGGTGCGCGTTGCCGTGGGGCGCCAGCGAGAGCTGCACCGCGCCTTGCAGCGGGCCGCAGGGCTCGTGGCCGTCCTGGTCGCCATGCTCGCTGTCGCAGGCGATCCAGAGGCTGTGCTGGGGGCCGAGGCGGGCGAACACGCCGTGCCAGTAGGTCAGGGCGGCATAGCGCGACAGCGGGGCCAGGAAGCCCAGGCTGGCGCCGCGGTGCACGCCGTCGATCAGCAGGTCGCACAGAGCGGGCAGCCACTGCAGGTCTTGCGGGCCGATCTTGCGCACGGTCAGTGCCTGCTGGCCGGCCAGGCTTTGGCGGGCGTGGGCGGTCAGGGATTTGCGCGCCGGCTCGGCGGCCGTGAAGGCGCTGCGCGAGGTGTAGGCGCTGGCGGCGGGTTTGGCAGAGAGCGTGGTGGAAAACATGGCCTGGCCTCCTTGACTTGCATGCGATCGGGTCGGGAACTCGGAGAACGACGCTCCGGGTTTGCCCGAGTTGCATGCAAGCGGCGTGCCAGGCTCAGTCGGCCACCCCGGGTTCGGCCTCCAGGCGGGCGCGGCCACCGCGTTTGGCCTCGTAGAGCGCGGTTTCGGCACGGCGTTTAAGGTCTTCGATGTCGCGGTCGCCATGCCTCAGCTTGGCCCAGCCGCCGCTGTAATCGAGCTCAAAGCCGAGCTCTGCTGGTGCACGCTGCGCCAGGGCGGTGCGCAGGCGGCCGTCCAGGGCCTCGGGGCCTTGGGCGTCGCAACGCGCCATCAGCACCGCAAACTCCTCGGGGCCGATGCGGCCGGCCAGGTCGCCCAGGCGCATCTGCGATTGGATGCAGCTGCCGAACAGGGCCAGGGCGCGGTCGCCGGCCTCCTGGCCGTGGCAGAGGTTGATGCTCTTGAGGTGGTCCAGATCCAGCAGCACCAGGGCCAGCGGCTCCTGGTGGCGGCGCGCCATCGAGATCAGGTCCACCGAGCGGCTGGCAAAGGCCCGCGCATCGACCAGCCCGGTCAGCGGGTCGCTCTGGGCCAGGCGTGCGAGTTCGGCTTCCACCTCGCCGCGCCAGGCCAGCACCAGGCCGAGCAGGGCGGCCGTCAGGCTCCAGTGCACCGCCAGGCCGAGCAGGCTGTTGGCGGCGCTGGCGCCGTGCAGGCCGGCCAGGCTGCCGGCATCAATCAGGCCGGCGCTGGCCAGGCCGGCGCGGCCCAGGCAGATCAGGCCGATGGGCAACACCGCTGCCAGCAGCAGGGCGCGCCAGCGCAGGTTCTGGCTGGCCGGCTGCGCCTCCAGCGGGGCGCGGGCCAGGGCCGGGTGCAGCTCGGCCGCTGGCCTCGGCAGGGCCAGGCTCAGCGTCAGCATCAGGCACTGCAGGCCCAGCCAGCCCTGGCTCCAGGCCAGGCGGAAGGGCACGCTGTCGTGAAAATGGATGGCATAACCCAGGCTCAGTAGCACGGGCGCCGCCAGCATCAACCAACGCCCGGGCCGCGGCGTGAGCCACAGGCGCAGCACCCACCAGAGCAGGCTCAGGCTGGCGCTGAAGGCCAGCATGGCCAGGCTGTGCAGGCCGCGCGCCAGCTCGGGCAGGCTGGCGCTGGCCTCGATCAGCAGCCAACCCAGGGCCTGGGCCACGGCAAAGCCCTGGGCCCAGCGGGTGGCCGGGCTGGGCCGCCAGCCGGTCAGCAGCAGCAGGATCAGCGCGGCAGCCAGGGCTTGCACCAGAAGCAGATTGAACAGCGTGGGGTTGTCAAACAGCATGGTGCTTTCGAGGCTGGTGGTGTTCTTGTGGAGGGGGTGTTGCCTGCAGGCAGCTGGCCTGATTCTCTACTGGAAGGCCACCTCGGCAAAGCTGCGCAGCTTGCGGCTGTGCAGCTGCGCCGCCGAGCCCTGACGCAGCAGTTCGACGGCACGCAGGCCGATCTGCAGATGCTGGTCGACGCGGGCGCGGTAGAACTGGTCGGCCATGCCGGGCAGCTTGATTTCGCCGTGCAGGGGCTTGTCGCTGACGCAGAGCAGGGTGCCGTAGGGCACGCGCAGGCGCAGGCCGTTGGCGGCGATGGTGGCGCTCTCCATGTCCAGAGCCACGGCCCGGCTCTGGCTGAAGCGGCGCTCGGGGCCGCCGTGGCGGGTCTTGGGCAGCAGCTCCCAGTTGCGGTTGTCGGTGGAGGCCACCGTGCCGGTGCGCAGCAGGCGCTTGAGCTCCAGGCCGCTGAGCTGGGTGATGTCGGCCACGGCGGTTTCCAGCGCCACCTGCACCTCGGCCAGGGGCGGGATGGGCACCCACAGCGGCAGGTCTTCATCCAGCACATGGTCCTCGCGCACGTAGGCATGGGCCAGCACATAGTCGCCCAGTTGCTGGCTGTTGCGCAGGCCGGCGCAGTGGCCCAGCATCAGCCAGGCATGGGGGCGCAGCACGGCCACATGGTCGGTGATGGTCTTGGCATTGGCCGGGCCGACGCCAATATTGATCAGGCTGATGCCGCTGCGGTCGCGCCGGATCAGGTGGTAGGCCGGCATCTGCGGCAGACGCGGTGGCAGCTGGCCCAGGGCGTCGGCGTCCTCGGCGCTGAGGCCCACGCGGCGAGTGACGCGGTTGCCTGGCTCGACCAGGGCGATGCAGTCGTCCAGCTCATGCGGGCGGGCCGGGTCAGGCCGCTCGCGCATCAGCGCCTGGCCCAGTTTGACGAACTCGTCGATGTAGAACTGGTAGTTGGTGAAGAGCACGAAGTTCTGGAAGTGCTCGGGGCTGGTGCCGGTGTAGTGGCGCAGGCGGTGCAGGGAGTAATCCACCCGCGGCGCGGTGAACAGGGCCAGGGGCTGGGGTGCGCCCGGTGGCAGCTCTTGCGTGCCGTTGGCGATGCCGTCGTCCATATCGGCCAGCTCGGGGAAGTCGAACAGGCTGCGCAGCAGGCGGCGGCGCTCGGGCGCCAGATGGCTGTCCAGGCTGGCCTGCTCGTCGAGCGCGAAGTGCAAGGGGATGGGCTGTTTGCTGCTGCAGACCTCCAGCTCCACGCCGTGGTTCTGCAGCAGCAGCTCGAACTGCTCCAGGTAGTAACGCGCAAACAGCTCGGGGCGGGTCAGCGTCGTTTCAAACACGCCGGGGCCGGCCACAAAGCCGTAGGCCAGGCGCGAGACCTGGCGCTGCTCGCGGGCACTGCTGCCCACGCGCAGGCGCAGCAAGGGGTAGCAGGCGCGCACCGGGGCGATGTCTTTCCCGGCGAGAAAGTCCTGCAGCGCGCGGCGCAGCTGCTGCAGGCCGGCCTGGTAGATCTGCTGCACATAGGCCAGGGCCGGGGCGGCCTGATCAAAGGTCTGGGGCGCGAAGAACAGTGAGTCCATGGGCTTGGGTCGGGCGGGCTGGGCGCGGCCGAGGCGCTGCGCCATCGGCCTTGATTGTGGCCCCGGCCAGCACGGCCTCAACCTCTCCGCGACCCAGGGCCAGATCGTTCAGCGCCCGGCCATCCATCTCGCGCAGCTCGGCCCTTGCGCGGCAGGCTTGGCGGCGGGCTTGCCGGCCTTGCGCCAGTAGGCGCAGCAGAGCATGTAGGAGCTGGGCGTGTAGGCGCTGGGATATGGGCTTGGGGTTCATGGCGTTCACCGTGTGGCTTGGGAGTGGTCGCCATCTTGGGTTTTGAGGTATGGTTTGAAAAGTTGAATGAACTGATTGAAAAGATCAGGAAACCTGATGCGATGCCTGAGCCTGGACCAGATCCGTACCCTGGTGGCGATTGCCGACCTGGGTAGCTTTGCCGCCGCCGCCCAGGCCCTGCATCTGGCGCCGCCGACGGTGAGCCTGCACATCAGCGAGCTGGAGTCGCGCCTTGACGCCACCCTGCTGCTGCGACGCAAAGGCGCTCCACGCGCCGATGCGCGGGCCGCCGGCCTGAGCCTGACCCCGGCCGGCCAGGAACTGGTGCAGCGCGGCCGCCAGCTTTTGCGCGATGCCGAGGACGCCGAGGCCCAGGTGCGCCGCCATGCGCGCGGCCTGGTCGGCCGGGTGCGCCTGGGCACGGCCACCGGCGTGGTCGTGCATCTCTTGCCGCAGGTGCTGGAGGCGCTGGCGCAGCAGCATCCGGGTATCGATGTGGAGCTCAGCGTGCTGGGTTCGGCCGACACCTTGGCGCGGCTCGATGCCGGGCGCCTGGACATCGGCCTCGTGACCTTGCCCCTGCCCGGCGGCACCGGCCTGCGTTGCACGCCCTGGCGGCGCGATCCCATGGTGGCATTCCTGCCGGCCGACTGGCAGGCGCCGGCGCAGCTGGACCCGGCCTGGCTGGCCGACAAGCCTCTGATCTTCAACGACAGCAGCACCCAGATGTACCGCATGACCATGGCCTGGTTCGGCCAGGCTGGCTTCAACCCCAGCGCCCGCATCGAGCTCAATTTCACCGAGGCGATGAAGAGCCTGGTGGCGGCCGGCTACGGCGCGGCCCTGCTGCCGCTGGAGAGCGAGCAGGAGGCGCAGCGGCTGATCGGCCACGAGCGAATGCAGCTGCGCCCTCTGAACCCGCCGCTGAGCCGCGAGCTGGCCCTGGTCCATGCCGACGAGGCCCTGCTGCCGCCTGGCGCGGCACCGGTGCTGGAGGTGCTGCGGGCTTTTGCTCAGGCTTGAGGGGCGAGGCCTTCGTCAGGTCTTTACACAGTCTTTAGGCGCATGGCTTGTGGCCCGAGCTCCGGGCCGCGATAGTGCGGGCGCATCTGTTCGCCATGAACAGGCCCACCTCCCTTGTTTGCCCATGAGCTCATCCTCGACCTCCTCGCGACCCCATGCCCAGTCCATGACGTCTCAGCCTGCGGCCTGGCCGGCCTTGCGCAGCGGCCGCATCCTGGCCATCGACATCTTCCGGGCGCTGACCGTGCTGGTGATGATCACGGTCAACACCTGGGGCGGGGTGGCCGGACTGCCGGCCTGGATGCGCCACATGCCGGCGAATGCCGACGCCATGAGCTTTGTCGATGCAGTGTTCCCGGCCTTTCTCTTCATCGTCGGCATGTCCATTCCTTTCGCCCTGCAGCAGCGCCAGCGCCTGGGCGACAGCACCTTGCAGCTGCAACTGCATGTGCTGCAAAGAGCGCTGGGCCTGGTTCTGATCGGCGTCTTCATGGTCAATGCGGAGGGCGGCTTTCATGCGGCGTCCATGCCGCTGCCTGTCGCGGCCTGGACGCTTCTGATCTACCTGGCGGCCTTTCTGGTGTGGGGCTCGCTGCGTGGAGGGGCGCCATTCGGGCGCGCCTGGCGCTGGGCCGGCCTGGGCCTGTTCGCGGGGCTGGCCTGGCTGTACCGTGGTGGTTCCGAAGGGCAGAGCGGCATGAGCCCGCAGTGGTGGGGCATTCTGGGTCTGATCGGCTGGGCCTACCTGATCGGCTGTGCGGTCTACCTGCTCGCGCGCGGGCGCCTGGCTGGCGTCTTGCTCGGTCTGCTGCTCAGCGTGGCTTACGCCACCCTGCACTGGCTGCCTGCGGTTCAGGCCTCACCGGGCCTGGCCCTCGTGTTCAGCCAGAACGGCCACTTCGCGCATGCAGTGCTGGTGCTCAGCGGCTGTGCCACGGCCTTGCTGTTCTACGGTGCGCAGCGTGATTCACAACGCGCCCGCCTCTGGCGCTGGGCCTTGATCTTTGCGGCCGTGCTGGCGCTGGCGGCGGCCTTGCTGCGGCCGGAGTTCAAGGTGTCCAAGATCCTGGCCACGCCGAGCTGGGCCTTGTACTGTGCGGCGGCCTGCGTGCTGATCTTTGCCGCGCTGGCGCAGTGGGTCGATGGCTGGGGGCGTTCGCTCTGGCCGGCGCTGCTGGAGCCGGTGGCGGCCCATCCCTTGCTGGCCTATCTGATTCCTTTTGTCATCGGCGCGGCCATGAGCTGGGGCCAGCTGGGCTGGCCCAGCCTGCTGCGCAGCGGGGCGCCGGGGGTGCTGGCGGGCGTGGCCTATGCCTTGCTGGTGGCCGGCCTGGTCAAGTGGCTGGCGGCGCGCGGCGTGCGCCTGCGCATCTGAGCGGGCGCTTGGCGCGACCGATTCAGCGCAGCGCCTGGGGCGCAGGCCGGTGCACCGGCGCGTGAACCAAGGCAATGCTCATCCAGACCGCGACGCTGAAGTAGGCCGACATCCAGAGCATCTCGCCCTGCCAGTCTTCCTGGCGGTGTGACACCACCCAGCGGCCGGCCACATCGATCCAGCCCTGGCTGAGGCTCAGATAAGTGCGACCGGCCAGCTCGTCGGCCAGCCAGCGGGTCCAGTACATGGGCACATCGACCATGAACATGAAGGCCACGTAGACCACACCGGCCGCACACCAGGCCGCCAGCAGGGGGCGCTGGCGCGGGCTGCAGCGCGGCCAGATGGCCACCAAGCTGAGCACCAGCAGGCCCGCGCACAGGCCCCAGATCGACTCTTCCAGCACATGGCCGATATTGGCCGTGGTCAGCACCGAGTACCAGGAGCAGGTCTCCGCCACCGCGATCAGGGGCACGATCCAGAAGGAGGTGATGTGCCCGACCCGGCTGCCAGTGGCCCGGGACACCTCGCGCAGCATCAGCGCCCACTGCGCCACAAAGCAGAGCTCGGCGAGGGTGGCCACCGAGCGGCCCATCAGCACGCTGGACATCCAGCTGTCCACCAGCACCAGGCGCGGCACATCGAAGACCGGCAGAAAGGAGCGGTAGGCACAGCCGAAGACATAGCCGGCCGAGAGCAGCAACTGCCAGCGCCGCATCAGGAAGAGCTCGTCGCCAAGTGCCGCTCGGCGCCGCTGCAGCAGCGCCGTGGCCAGCAGCCAGGCCAGGATGTTGAAGACGGCGACCGTGCTCAGCAGGGTGCGCCATTCGGCGACGGTCAATGTCATCATTTCGTCATGGTGTCACTCCAGGCCCGCGTGGGCAAGCCCGAAACAGGCCGGGAGAGCGCTGGCTCATGAGCCCTTGACGGCAGCCGCGGCCGGCCGATGATGGCGCTTCCCTTCCTGCTCACGCCCCGCCATGCCCGCTTCGGACCCCCATGCCGTCAGCCCGCGCGTGCAGCGCCTGCATCAGATCCTGCTCTGGCCGCTGCGCCTGATGCCGCTGGGCGATGCGCCCGGTGCACCGCGCCGCCCCTGGGAGCGTCTGGCCGCCGTGGCCGACAGCCCCTGGCGCGAAGTCGCCGACGAGTACACCGGCGGGCCGCAGAACTTCCACGAGCGCCACTACCAGGAGTTCGTCACCTTTCTGCCCTATGTGCAGCGCTTTCTCTACGGCGAGGGCGCCGAGGGCGGCGCCGGCTCGGGCATGAAGGTGTTCCGCCGCCACGACGTCAAACAGCTGCGCGTGCAGACGCGGCCGCAGGACGCGCCGCTGCTGCTGGAGGTGGTCCATGTCGACCTCTACTTCTTCTTCGATGTCGATGTGGTGCTGCTGAATGTCGAGGTCAGCAGCGCCGACCTGAGCTTGTCCCAGGCGCAGGAGCTGATGTACCGCCTGGGCCGCGCCTACCCGCCGGGCTGGGACGCCCAAGGCCTGCCCCTGCATTGCCTGGCCCAGGCCGAATGGCTGGACGGCGAGGGTCAGGTCTTGTCCAGCTCGGACAGCCGCGAGCGCGAGCGCTTCATCGAACATGTGCACCGCCACCGCGCGCCGCGCCTGGCCCGGCACTGGGACTGGCTGCTGCGCCCCCTGGTCAACCATGCCGGGGAGCCGAGCCCCGGGGCGCTCAGCTACCGCCAGATCGAGTACTACCGCATGCCCATGATGGCCTACCTGGCGGTGGACGATCCACGCGCGCTGACGCGCAGCGATTTCGTGCGCCTGGGCCTGGTCACCGGCTCCGGCCCGGTGGCGCAGGAGGGCAGCCTGCCTTACGGCGAGGACCATCTGAGCGACTTTGAGCGGCGCTATTGCTACGACCGATTCTGGAGCGACGTCGGCGCGGCGCCGCAGACGCGCTATCTGTGCAGCGGCCATGCCCTGGTGGTGGTGGGGCGGGCCGATGCGGATTTCTTCGCCTGTCGCGACCGCGGCGTGCTGGCCCAGTTCCGGCACCAGCATTTCCTGATCTTCCTGATTGCGCATTTCCAGAAGGCGGCCCTGCTGATGTTCTCGGACCGCCTGGTCGAGGCGCTGCGCCGGCTCAATGTGCAAGACCCCGAAAACGTGCGCCGCTTCAAGCGCGCCATCCGCTCGGCTTTCGAGGGCTTTCTGCGCTTCACCCACCGCTACTGGTTTCACGATGTGGCCGAACAGGCGCAGTCACGCGCCTTGTTCCGCATGTGCGCCGAGCATCTGGGCCTGGATGCCCTGCATGCCGAGGTCAAGCAACGCGTCACCGACATGAGCGATTACCTGGAGACCGACAGCATCCGTCGTCAGGCCAACACCGTGGTGCGCCTGACCGTGGTCACCATCTTCGGCCTGGTGGGCACCATCACCACCGGTTTCCTGGGCATGAACTTGCTGGCCGCGGCCGATGCGCCCTGGACCGAACGCCTGGCCTATTTCGTCGGTGTGCTGGTGGTGACCTCGGCTTTGACCGTGTACACCATGGTCAAGTCCAAGCGCCTGTCCGATTTTCTCGATGCCTTGTCGGACGAGCGCCTCGGCGCCTGGGACAAGTTGCGGGCCTTTGCGGCGGTCTGGCGGAGTGGCCCGGGCTGATACACGCTGCGCTGGATTTGGCCCGGCCGGCGCGGTGAATTCGCGAGCCTTTATGCTCGCGCGATGAATCGAAATTCCGCTGCCCCGTTTCGCTTGCCGCCGGCCTTGCCCGCCTGGTGTTTGGTTTCGCCTGTGCTGGCCTTGCTGGGCCTGTGGGGCATCAGCCATCTGGGCCAAGACGTGGCCGGTTGGTGGATGTTGCCCCTGGCCTTGCTGCTGATGGCAGCGGTCTTGTCAGCCGTCCACCATGCCGAGGTGGTGGCCCACCGCGTGGGTGAACCGTTCGGTTCCCTGGTGCTGGCCGTGGCGGTGACGGTGATCGAGGTGGCGCTGATCGTGTCCCTGATGCTGGCTGGCGGCGAGAGCTCCAACGCCCTGGCCCGTGACACGGTGTTCTCGGCCCTGATGATTGTCTGCAACGGCGTGGTCGGCTTGTGCCTGCTGCTGGGCGGCCTGCGTCACAAGGTGCTGGCCTTCCGCGTCGAGGCCACCAGCCCGACCCTGGCCGTGCTGGTGGCCCTGGCCACCCTGACCTTGGTGCTGCCCAGCTTCACCACCAGCACACCGGGCCCGACTTTTTCCACCGCCCAGCTGATGTTTGCCGGCCTGGTGTCCCTGGTGCTTTACGGCGCCTTCGTCTTTGTGCAGACGGTGCGGCACCGCGAGTACTTCCTGCCGATTGAAACCGAAGAGGGTGAGCAGGCGGCCGAGCGCCCCTCGGCCGGCGTGGCGGCCTGGAGCGTGGTGCTGCTGCTGGCCTGCCTGGTCGGCGTGGTGGGCCTGGCCAAGCTGCTGGCGCCGGGCATCGAGGCCGGCGTGCGTGCGGCCGGCGCGCCGCCGTCCGTGGTCGGCGTGATCGTGGCCTTGCTGGTGCTGCTGCCCGAGACCGTGGCCGCCGTGCGCGCGGCCCTGCGCAAGCGCCTGCAGACCAGCCTCAACCTGGCCCTGGGCTCGGGTGTGGCCAGCATCGGCCTGACCATCCCGGCCGTGGCCCTGCTGTCCCTGTTCTTCCCCTATCCCCTGGTGCTTGGGCTGTCCAACACCAGCATGGTGCTGTTCCTGCTGACGGTGGTGGTGGCCACCCTGACCCTGGGCAGCGGCCGCGCCACCGTGCTGCAAGGCGCCGTGCATCTGGTGCTGTTTGCCGTCTTCTGTTTCCTGGCCGTGGTGCCCTGATCGATGGGCGCGTGCTCGCGCCTGCCGAGTGATTTGTGTGGTTGGTTCTTTCCCTGATTGATGCAGCAAACCCGACTTCTTCTCGAAGGCGCCGCCGGCGCGCCCCTGCCTGACTGGGCTTTGCTGGAGCCCGGCTACCGCCTGGGCCACTACGCCCGCGGCGACGATGTGTTCAGCATCGGCCAGTGGCAGCCTTTTGTGTATGTGCTGCGCCAGGGCATGGTCAAGCTCAGCTACAGCAATGAGGCGGGCGAGGAGTGGATCAAGTCCTTCATCGGCGAGGGCGACTTTTTCGCCTGCCCCAATGTGCTGGTGGCCGGAGGCAAGACCGACTATGCCGCCGTGGCCCTGGAGGATTGCCAGATCGAGCAGGTGGACTTTGCCGCCATGCATGCGCTGACCGAGCGCCACCCGGCCTGGCAGCGCGCCATCCGTCAGCTCTTGGCCTGGCACATCGTGCGCAAGGAGCAGCGCGAACGCGAGCTGCTGACCCTGCGCCCCGACGAGCGCTACCAGGCCTTTCTGCGCAGCCAGCCGGCCTTGGCCGAGCGGGTGCAGCAGCGCGACTTGGCCCACTACCTGGGCGTGACGCCCGAGGCCTTGAGCCGCATCCGCAAGCGCCTGCGAAGCTGAGGTTTCCTGCTGCGCCCTCGCCATGCGTCGTTGGCCCTCGCTTCAGGATCCTCACGTACAGGAAGTACGTTCCGGTCCTTCAGCTCCTGCCGCCTAGCCTGCCGAGCGCTCGCGACGAAAACCGGGCTCCGTGAGCACGCGGGTTGACCCAAGTCAAAGCTCCGCCACGCCACTCCGGTCGATTGATCCGGATCATTTGTCAGCCGCCTGCGCGGCGCCAAGCTACGCCCATGCCTTCACCTGTTCCCTGGCGAACGGTGAGGTTCAGCGGATTCCTGAAGGATCGGCTGCCACCCCTGACATGAAAGCGAGCTTTGACATGACCACGCCCCAATCGACCCGCCCCATCGATCCCTCGTTCCGCGCCTACCTGCTGGGCGGCGGCATCGGCTCCATGGCCGCCGCGGCCTTCATGATCCGCGATGCCGGCGTGGCCGGCGCGCAGATCCACATCCTGGAAGCCTTGCCTTTGATGGGCGGCAGCCTGGATGGCGCCGGTGATGCCGAGCGCGGCTACTCGCTGCGTGGCGGCCGCATGCTGACCACCGACAACTACGAGTGCACCTGGGACCTGTTCAAGTCCATCCCCTCGCTGGAACACCCGGGCCAGAGCGTGCTCGGCGAAACCCTGGATTTCAACGAAAAGTACAAGGCCCATTCGCAAGCCCGCCTGGTCAACCGCCAGCGCGCCAAGGTGCCGGTCGAGTCCATGGGTTTTTCCATGCACGACCGCCTGGAACTGCTCAAGCTCTCCAATGCCAGCGAAGAGGAGCTGGGCACCAGCACCATCACCGACTGGCTGTCGCCGGCCTTCTTCGAGACCGAGTTCTGGTTCATGTGGGCCACCACCTTTGCCTTCCAACCCTGGCACAGTGCCGTCGAGTTCAAGCGCTATCTGCATCGCTTCATGATGGAGTTCTCGCGCATCGAAACCCTGGGCGGTGTCAAGCGCACGGTCTACAACCAGTACGACTCTTTCGTTCGGCCGCTGCAGGCCTGGCTGCGCGAGCAGGGCGTGAACTTCGTGATGGACTGCCAGGTCACCGACCTGGAGCATGTCGAGACCGAAGGCCAGTTCCAGGTCACCGCCATCTGCTGCCAGCGCGCCGGCCAGGCCGAGCGCATAGCGCTCGGCCCGCAGGACCTGGTGTTTCTCCAGAACGGCTCCATGACCGATGCCTCCAGCCTGGGCTCCATGCACAGCGCGCCGCCGAAGCTGAACAAGCAGGACAGCCAGGGCTGGGCCTTGTGGGAAAAGCTGGCCCAGGGCCGGCCTGAGTTCGGCAATCCGGCGGCCTTCAACAGCAGCATTGCCGAGTCCATGTGGGAGTCCTTCACCGTCACGCTCAAGGACACGGCCTTCTTCGACAAGATGCGCGCCTTCAGCGGCAATGAGCCGGGCACCGGCGGCCTGGTGACCTTCAAGGACTCGAACTGGCTGATGTCCATCGTCCTGGCCCACCAGCCACACTTTGCCAATCAGCCGGCCGATGTCCAGGTGTTCTGGGGTTATGCCTTGTTCCCCGATCGCGTCGGTGACTTCGTGGCCAAGCCCATGTCCGAATGCACGGGCGAAGAGATCCTGCGCGAGCTCTGCGGCCATCTGCGCTTCGATCTCGGGGCCGTTGCCCAGGCCAACTGCATCCCTTGCCGCATGCCTTACATCACCAGCATGTTCATGCCGCGCGCGCTCAGCGACCGGCCGCTGCCGGTGCCCAGGAACTCGCGCAATCTGGCCTTTGTCAGCCAGTTTGTCGAGATCCCGGACGATGTGGTCTTCACCGTCGAATACTCGGTGCGCGCCGCGCAGATGGCCGTCTACCAGCTGCTGAATGTGCCGCGCCCGGTGCCGCCCATCCTGCGCCACGACCATTCGCTCAAGGTCCAGCTGGATGCCTTGGTCAAAGCGTTGAAATGAGTCGTTAGCATTTGCTTGGTCGTTCAGACCTCCATCCCTCGCAACTGTCGGGCCGAGTTCGCCATTTCCTCATGCAGCCAGTTGCAAAGGGTGCGCAGGGCGGGCTCGTCCTTCAGGGCGGGCGGGTAGACGATGTGATAACGGCGCTGTACCGCGCCTTCCAGCACCGGCCCGGGCAGGCGCACCAGGCGGCCATCCAGCAAGGCATCGGCCGCCAGCAGCTCGCGGGCCAGGGCGATGCCCATGCCGGCCTCGGCCGCCTGCACCAGCAGGCCGCCGTCGTTGAAGCTGGCGCTGGGCGAGATGCGGCGCGCCAGGCCGGCCAGGGCGAACCACTGCGTCCATTGCTCGGCATCTCCGAGCAGGGGCTCGTCGGCCAGGGTCGCGGCCAGGCCATCGGGCGAGGCCCCCATCAGGCGCTGGGCCAGGGCCGGCGCGGCCACCACGATCTGGCGTGATTCCATCATCACCTCGTTGATCAGGCCGGGCCAAGGGCCCACGCCCTGGCGCAGGGCGAGGTGAAAGCCCTCCTGCTCCAGATCGATCACGCGCTGCAGGGTGAAGAGTTTGAGCGCAATGTGCGGATGCTCGGCCTGCCAGCGGCCCAGGCGCGGGATCAACCAGCGCTGCGCGAAGGAGGGCGTGCAGGTGAGCTTGAGGCTTTGCATGGCGCTGCCGCTGGCGGCGCTGGCCGCACGCAGGCCCAGCTCCAGCTCGGTCCAGGCGCGCTCGAGCGCGTTGTGCAGGGCGCGGCCGGCGGCGTTCAGGCGGATGCCACGCCCCTGGCGCTCGAACAGCGGATAACCCAGCTGCGCCTCCAGCGACTTGATCTGCTGGCTGACGGCGCTGTGCGTGAGGTGCAGTTGCTCGGCGGCGGCGCGCACGTTCTCGCTGCGGGCGGTGGCACGAAATGCGGCCAGGTATTGCAAGGGAAGGCGGGCGGCAGAAATCATCTGGAAAGTTTAACTATCCAATCCGGCCAGAAATTCCTGCTTTTCCCATGCTTATTGAAAACTTAGCATGTCCAGCCATGACTTTTACGAGATTCAGGAGCTGAACATGACGCCACAACCTCAGACCCGTCGGAAGCCGAGAGCGCGCCATGCATGGACCTTGGTGCTGGGGGCCGCCATGCTGTCGGCTCTGGCGCTGGTACTGGCGGTTCCAAGCGGGGCCGCTGACGGTGTGCTGGGCGCCCTCCAGGCCATGCCACCGGCTGCGGCTGGCTCTGGCCCAGCGCTCCTGCGAGATCGGCGCCTTGCCTTCCGCGAGCCTGTGGCATCGGCCCCGGCGCTGAACTCGACGGCAAGCTCCGCCCCTTCTGCGTCCAACGGCCCCGCTGCAAACGCCCTGCTGCCGGGCGCTGTGCAGCCAGCCGCTTGGTCCGAGCATCGCATTGCCACGCCGGATGGCTCGCTGGCCTATGCCAGCATGGGTCAAGGCCCCGTGCTGGTGGTGCTCCCTGGCGGCCCGGGCGGTAGCGGCTACGGCTTGCGGCGCTGGTTCCGCGTGCTGGCGCAAGAACACACTGTGGTGGTGCTGGACAACATCGGCCGGGGCCGGTCGGCCCGCCTGGCCGATCCCTCGCGCTACACGGTGGAACGCGATGCCGAGGATGTGGAACGACTGCGCCGCCACCTCGGTGTGGCCACGCTGGCGGTTTATGGGCATTCCTACGGCGGCCTGGTGGCACAGGCCTACGCCAGCCGCTACCCGCAAGCGGTGGACCATCTGGTTCTGGGCAATACCTTGCACGGGGCACGCAGCTGGCAGGCGCAGATTGACCATTTCGAAGCGCAATTGCAGCGCCACCATCCTGAGCGTTGGCAGGCCTTGCAAACCTTGCGAGAGCAAGGCCTGCTCGGTGAAGCCTTCGCGCCGCTGTACTGGGCCGATCGGGCTGCCAGTCACCCGAAAGCGGCGCCCAGTGGCGACCCGCGCGATGCTCTGAATCTGGATGTCTATCGCGCCATGCTGGGCCCTGATCCGGAGCGCCGCGTCGGCGGCACGCTGGCCGGTGTGGAACTGCTGCCCCGGCTGAAGGCCGTGTCAGCGCCCACCCTGCTGCTGACCGGCCGCTACGACCCGGTGGCGCCGCCCCAGGTGCTGAACGAGATGCGCGAGGCCCTGGGCCCGCAGGCCCGGGCGGAGACTGAGGTGTTTGAGCAATCGGGTCACCGCCCCTTCATCGAGCAAGGCGCGGCCTGGGCAGCGCGGGTGCAGGCTTTCCTGCGCTCGCCGGCCGCTCAGCGCTGAAGCCTGGCCAGGGCCTGCACCGCGACCACGATCTCGGCCGGCGTCAGGGCGGCAAAGCCCAGCAGCCAGCCGTCCAATCGAGCCGGGCCTCGGTAGAGTGCGCTGAGGCTGGGCGTCAGCAAGCCAGCGCCGGCCGCGCGTCGGCTCCAGCTCGCTTCTTCACCCGGCGGCAGCAGGGCGGCGATCTGCAAGCCGCCCGGGCTGGGCTGTGGGCGCAGCCAATCGCCGACCCGGGCCTGCAGCTCGTTCATCAGCACCTCGCGTCGCTGGCGGTAGAGCTGGCGCATCAGGCGCAGATGGGCGGCGAAATGACCCTGGCTGATGAAGTCGGCCGTGACGGCCTGGGGCAGCAGGGCGCTGTGCCCGTCCTGGATGCTGCGTGCGGTGCACAGCGGCGCCACCAGCTCCGGCGGCAGCACCAGATAAGCCAGGCGCAGCGAAGGGAACAAGGCCTTGGAGAAGGTGCCCAGGTAAAGCACCCGGCCCGGCTCCTGCTCGGGCTGCAGGCCTTGCAGCGCGGGCATGGGTCGGCCCTCGTAGTGGAACTCGCTGTCGTAGTCGTCTTCGATCAACCAGCAGCCTTCGCGCCGCGCCAGCTCCAGCAAGGCCTGGCGTCGGGCCAGGCTCAGGGCCACGCCGCTGGGGTATTGGTGCGAGGGCGTCAGGTAGATCAGGCGCGGGGGCGGCTCTGAGCCCCGCTCGGGCGGACACAGACCGTGCGCATCCACTGGCACCGGCCGCAGCCGCGCGCCCGCTGCGGCAAAGGCGGTGGCGGCGCCGCGGTAGCCGGGCTCTTCCATCCAGACGCGGTCGCCCTCGTCGAGCAGCATGCCGGCCAGCAATTGCAAAGCCTGCTGCGAGCTGGTCAGCACCAGCACCTGTTCGGCACTGCAGCGCAGGCCACGCGCCTGGCGCAAGTAGCCGGCAATCGCCTCGCGCAGGCAGGCCAGGCCTTGGGGTTCGCCATAGCCCAGCAGTTCGCGCCCGCCCGCGTCGCTGAGCCGGCGCTTGATCAGCTGGCGCCAGAGCGGCAGGGGAAAGGCGCGCAGATCGGGGCTGCCGGCGGCAAAGGGCAGGGGGCGCCGCGGGTCCTCGCAGGCGCCGCCATCGGCGATGCGTTGGCCACGCTGCGAGAGCGGGGGCGGGCGCATGTTCAGGTGCGCGACGCGCGCGCCGGCAGGGGTCCGCGGCGCCGCCTCGGGCGCCCGGGCGAAGGCCACAAAGCTGCCTTGGCCGATGCGGCGGCTCAAGTAGCCCTCGGCCTCCAGCTGGCCGTAGGCCGCCTCCACCGTCACCCGCGACAGGCCCAGGTCGGCGGCCAGCATCCGGCTCGAGGGCAGGCGCTCGCCCAACTGCAGGTCGCCCTCGCGCATGGCCTGGCGCAAGCTGGCGCAGAGCTGCTCGCGCCGGCCCAGGCCCGGGGCGGCGCCGCGCTCGAACCATTGCAGCCAGAGGCGGGATGGAGGCATGGGTCTTATCGATTTGAAAAAATTGGACTCAATGCTAAGGCCAATGCGGCGCACAGTGGCCGTGTCGTGTGGCGCAGCGCCGGCTGGCCACCACCGGCTTCACTTCGCAAAGGATGTTTTCTGTGAGCACTGTTTCTGAAGAATCGGGCATGTCCCTGGTCTTGTCTCACCCCGCCCCCAGCCCCGCCGAGAGTGCCGCCTTCATGGCCGCCAAGCTGCGCTTTCATGCCGACGCCTGGGATGTGGCCGAGGACTTGAGTGCGGGCATCGCCGCGCTGGTCGTCATCGACACCCGCTCCGAGGCGCAGTACGCCGCCGGCCATGTGCCGGGCGCGCTGAGCCTGCCGCACCGATTGATGAACGCAGCCAGCACCGCCAGCCTGGACCGCAGCAAGACCTATGTGACCTACTGCGATGGCATCGGCTGCAATGGCTCCACCAAGGGGGCGCTCAAGCTGGCCTTGCTGGGCTTCCAGGTCAAGGAAATGCTGGGCGGCCTGGACTTCTGGAAGCGCGACGGCCACCCCGTGGCGCTGGGCGAGGCGCCCGGCAGCATGCGTGGCCACGCGCTGATCGCCTGTGCCTGCTGAGGCGGCGCTCGGGGTGGAGGGGCGAGCGCGCCTTCGGCCTGCGCCCCTGATCGTGCGACGCGCCGTGCCCGGCGACGCCGAGGCCCTGATGCGCTTGGGCGCGGCCCATGCGGCCTTCGAAGGGATCGTGCTGCCCATGGGCCGCCAAGCAGGCGCTGCGCGCCAGCAGCGCCTGGAGCGGGCTTTGCAGCAAGAGCGCCTGCAGGCCTGGCTGCTCTGGGGGCCGCCGCCGTCTCTGCAGCCAGGCCATGCTGCTCAGGCGCAGGGCTATGCCAGCCTGACGCTGGACTTCTCCACCTTGGCCGCCGAGCGATTCGCGCATCTCGACTGCCTCTACCTGGAGCCGGCCGTGCGTGGCCAAGGTTGGGGTCAGGTCTTGCTGCAGCGGGCCAGCCGCCATGCCCACGCCCAGGGCTGCCGCGAGCTGCAGTGGCAGACGCCGGACTGGAACGAGGCCGCCGCCCGCTTCTACCGCCGCCAGGGCGCGCAGGAGCTGGCCAAGCGGCGCTTCATCCTGGCGCTGCCGGCCTGAAGGCCGCGGCGGCTGGCGACTTCAGGGCGTGGCCTTGCCGAGGTGAAGGCCTTGTGCATCGATGCGGATCTGCTCGGCCGGCACCTTCAGCGCAGCCTCCAGGCTGGCGCGCGCGGCGGCGCGGTAGTTCTGCTCGGCCGCCGGCTGGGGCTGTTTCAAAAAGGCCAGCCGGGCCACGGCCATGAAGGTGCCTTGCATGGCGCTTTGCTCGTAGAGCTTGCGCTTGGCGGCGCCGCTCATGGTGCTGAAGCCGGGGTTGCGCGGCAGCGCTTCGCGCAGCTGGGCGGCCAGGCGCACAAAGCTGGCGTCGGGCACCTCGACCTGGTTCAGCGCCATGTAGTTGCCGGCGATGAAGGCGGCCAGGCCATTGGCCACATCGTTCTCCGGCAGGCCCAGCTTGCGCTCGAGCTGGAGGTAGCCTTCGAAGGCCTGGCTGTAGGCCTGTGCCAACGCCTCGCGCTGCGCCGGCGGCACCAGGGCGGCCAGCTCGCGCGCATGGGCTTGCACCCGAGCCGGCTCGGCTGCCAGCGTGGCCGCGTTAACCGGGCTGGCGCTGCTGCTTTTGCCTGCGCTGGTCTTGCTGGAGCTGCTGCTGCCGGATTGGCCCGAGAAAGGCACGGCCGAGGAGCCCGGGAAGAGCGGGAAGATCAGTCCTTGGTACATCGGCGGCGGGGGCGGCGGAATGTCAAAGGCCAAGGCCGATTGGCCCGCGCTGGCTAGCAGCAAGCCACCGAGCGCCAGGCGCATGTGTCGCCATGCCGTCGATCCTGTCTGGATGGCTTCAGTTCCTGGATGTGAGTGCATCTTCAACTCCCGATTGGGCCGCACCCTGCGGCCTGCCAAGCTGGCCCGCAGTCTAGTGGCAGGCTGCGTCGAAGCGGCCACTCGACCTAACGGTTTTGTTACCGGACACTTCAGAAACTCGGGATGGACAAGTCGGGCCTGTCTGCGCTTGTGGGTTGGCGCGGACGCCGCCCTAGCCCGGGGTGACAGCCGCGATGGCTCGCTCCACAATGTGCTGGAAGCTCCTGGTCTTGGCCTTGAGCGCTTGCCACCCGCCTCCCTCATGCCTGCCACCTCCGCTGCCCCATGGATCGCCGTCGTGTTTTGCTGAGCTTGGCTGCCACCGGTCTGGGCGCGAGTCCGCTCAGGGCCAGCCCGTGCCAGATCAGCTACCCGGTGTTTGGCGGCCCGGACGATCCGTTTCGGCAGTACTGCATTGAGGTGTTGAGGCTGGCGATTGCGCATTGCGGTGTCAGCTACAGCCTGCAAGCGGTTCCCCAACCCGTGGGTCAGGAGCGCGCAATCCGCGCCCTGGCTACAGGCCAGGGGGCCTTGAATCTGCTGTGGAGCATGACCAGCGATGCGCGCGAGCGCGACTTGCTGCCCTTGCGCATCCCGCTGGATCGCGGCTTGATGGGCTGGCGTTTGCTGCTGGTGCGCAAGCAGGATCAGGCGCGCTTCGCTGGGGTGCGCCACCTCGATGGCTTGCGCGGCGTGGTGGCTGGGCAGATGCATGACTGGCCTGACACGCAAATCCTCCGGGCCAATGGCTTGCAAGTGGGCACCGGCAGCAGCTACGAAAACCTGTTCGCCATGTTGCAGCGCGGCCGTACCGATTTCTTCCCGCGCTCGGTGCTGGAAATCGAGGACGATCTGCAACGCTTTGGTGTCCCTTACCAGCTTGCGATTGCGCCGGGGCTGATGCTGCGCTACCCGACTGCGTTCTATTTCTTTGTCAGCCCGCGTGACCCGGGACTGGCCGAGGATCTCAGCCGCGGCCTGGAGCGCATCGTCAGCGAAGGTCTCTGGCAAGCGCTGTTCGCTCAGCACATGCGTCCCCAGTTCAAGCGCCTGGCGCTGCACGAACGCCAGGTGCTGAACCTGCACAATCCCTTGTTGCCGGCCGCGACGCCCTTGCGCCGGGCTGAGCTGTGGGAAGAACCCGGCCGCGCGAGCGGGTGAGCGTTCGACGGTCCATGGTGATCCCAGGTGTTTGCACCGCGAGCCGGTGCTCGGCTGCTTTCTTTGGGATCCGCCCCTGCTCTCCCTCGGGCGGCGCCCCTGCCGGCCTGGGCCGCCCCCTACACTGCGCGCCGTGAAGCCTGTCAACTTGTTCGCGCTGTTTCCCGTACTCTCGGCCTGCCTGGCCCTGCTGCTGAGCTCAGCCGCCTCGGCCCAGGTCCCCGCATCGTCAAGCCCCGCGCCCTTGCTGACCCTGGAGCAGCTGCCGCGCCCCAGCGGCCCGCCGCCCGATCGGGCTCTGGTCGTGCCCTCCCAGGTGCTGCGCTGGCGCGAGGAGGCCAAAGCGCTGGAGCATGGCGCCAACGGCATGCCGCGCGACCCGGCGGCGGCGGCGGCGCTGTACTGCCGCGCCTCGCGCTACGGCGATGCGGAATCACAGTACAGCCTGGCCTGGATGCTCAGCCACGACCGCGGCATCGCCCGCAACGACGCAGAAGCAGCCCATTTGTTTGCCGCCGCGGCCGAGCAGGGCATCGCCCAGGCCGAGCGCATGCTGGCTGCCATGGGCGGCACGCCGATGGGCGAGCCGCCGCCTTGCCTGCGCCCGCCCGAGGCCGATGTGCTCCCGCCCAAGCCGGTGATTGCGGCTCAGAAACCTGGCGCAAAAGGGTCAGCCCCGGCTCGCTCGCAAGACTGGCCCGCGATGCCGCCGCCGGCGCAGGCACCGGCGGCCATCGTCGATTTCGTCCAGCAGGTGGCGCCCGAGTACCGGCTGGCTCCGGCCTTGGTGCTGGCCGTCATGGCCACTGAATCGAACTTCGACCCGGCAGCCTTGTCGCCCAAGAACGCTCAAGGCTTGATGCAGCTGATGCCCGACACCGCCCGCCGCTTCAAGGTCAGCCGTCTGACCGACCCGACGCAGAACATCCGTGGTGGCATGGCCTATCTGCGCTGGCTGCTGGCTTACTTCGAGGGCGATGTCGCCCTGGCCCTGGCCGGCTACAACGCCGGTGAACGGGCGGTGGAGCGTTACCGCGGCGTGCCGCCCTACGCAGAGACTCGCGCTTATGTGCGACGCATTCTGACCGCCGTGCATGGGCAGCGAAGCCACCCTTTCGATGCCGCGGTGACACCACCCTCGCCGATGCTGGATTTCTGGCGCCCTGTCGCGCCAAAGAGGCCCTGAAACGATGGCGACCCTCGATAAGTTTGACCGGCAGATTCTGGATCTGATGCAACAGGACTGCCGGCAGAGCGCGGAGCAGATCGCTCACAGCGTCGGCCTGTCGGCGACGGCCGTGCAGCGCCGCATCAAGCGCCTGCGCGAGACCGGCGTGATCCGCGCGGAGGTGGCGCTGGTCGACGCGCAGGCGGTGGGCCTGGGCGTCAGCGTGCTGGTCGAGGTGGAACTGGCCGAAGCCAGCCGTGAGGCGGTGATCGATGGCTTCAAGCGCCGCATGGTTGCGCGGCCCGAGGTGCAGCAGTGCTGGTATGTGGCCGGCGCCAGCGACTTCGTGCTCCTGATCGCCGCGGCCGACCTGGCGTCCTTCGAACGCTTGAGCCGTGAGCTGTTCTTTGACGACCCCAACATCAAGAAGTTTCGCAGCACCTTTGTGCTTGAAAGTGCCAAGCGGGGCCTGGCGCTGCCCTTGGCCGATTGAGTTTGCGGTTTGGCGGCGCGAAGGCCATCGAAAACGCCGCCGGGCGACGCCGGGGCTTGCCGACACTGAGGGCTTTGGCAGATCGAGCCCCTCATGAACAGCCCCGCCCGCTACGAAATCCTGGATCCCCGTTTTGAAGACTGCATTCGCCTGAGTGCGCAACTGGAGCAGCTCCACACGGGCAACCGTTGGTGCGAAGGCCCGGCCTGGTTTCCTGCCCATCGCTCGCTCGTCTGGAGTGATATTCCCAACGAACGCATGCTGCGCCTGGACGAGGCCTCGAACGCGGTCAGTGTGTTTCGCCAGCCCTCGGGCTACAGCAATGGCAATACGGTGGACCGGGAAGGGCGCCTCATCAGCTGTGAGCATGGCGGGCGTCGCGTGCTGCGCACCGAGCACGACGGCAGCTTGACCGTGCTGGCCGAGCGCTACCAAGGCCGCCGGCTCAACAGCCCCAACGATGTGGTGGTCAAGTCCGACGGCACGGTCTGGTTCACCGACCCCAACTACGGCATCAGCTCGAACTATGAGGGGGTCAAGGCCGAGCAGGAACTGCCGGGCTGCTATGTCTACCGGCTGGACCCCCGCAGTGGCGCGCTCACGGTGGTGGCCGATGATTTCGTCAGCCCCAACGGCCTGGCCTTCTCGCCCGATGAGCGCCATCTCTACATCGCTGACACCGGGCTCGACTGCGGCACCATGCGGCGCTTCTCCGTGGGGGAGGGCGGGGTGCTGTCCGGCGGCGAGGTGTTCATCCGCTGCCAAACCGGCTTTTATGACGGCTTCCGTTTTGATGAAGAGGGCCGGCTCTGGACCAGTGCCGGCAGCGCCATTCACTGCCACCTGCCTGACGGAACGCTGATCGGGCGCATCCTCATGCCCGAGCGTGTGGCCAATCTGGTGTTCGGGGGCCCCAAGCGCAACCGACTCTTCATCTGCGCCAGCAGCTCGCTCTATGCGCTTTTGCTCGCGGTCAGTGGCGCCAAAACCTTTTGAGGGCGAGGCCCGTCGGGCGCTCGCCTGCAATTCCAGCCCGAGCGTTGCTGCGGGCGGATCTCAGGCCTTCAGGGTTTCAGTTTCGCCTTGAGGCGGGCCAGGCCGAGTTTCAGCTGCTCACCCGTTTGCTGGGCCTGGTTCAGCACTTGCTCTTGGCTGGGCAGGCGCTCGCTGGCCCAGGCTGCGGCCTGAGCCGCGGCCTCAGCGGCCGCCAGGCCCAGCTGCTCGGCCGTCTGACCGGCCTTGTTGGCGCCGACCTTCAGTCGCTGGGTGGATTGCTCGGCCACCTCACGCAGTTGCTCGGCGGTGGGCAGTCGTTCGGCGGTCCAGCCGGCAGCGTCCGCGGTGGCGCGCTTGACCTGCTCGGCCGCTTCGCCGGCCTTGGCCTTGGCGCTGAGCCAGGCCCCGGACCGCTCGCTGGCGGGCGCGGCACGCAGGGTCTGCGAGACCCGGGCCAGAGCCAGGCTTTCTTGGTTCGAGAGCGGGCCGGCGGCTTCCAGCATCTGCGCCAGAAAGGCAATCAGCTCCTCGACCATCACCTTTTGATTGCAGTCGGGGTTGGTGTGCAGCAGCTCGAAGAGATCCTGGGCCAGCGCCTCCAGATCCGCCCCCGCGAGCTCGGATTCCACGGCGCCGGTGGCCGCGTCGACAAAGCGTGGGTCCAGCCCCCATTCATCGACCAGGTGCTGACGCAGGAATGCGCGCTCGGCGGCGTCGATCGCACCGTCCACCATGGCCAGGCGCAGGCTCAGCGGCGCGATCAGGTCGAACACGGCCAGGCCCAGGGTGTCCAGCGGCGTGTTGAGAAACTTGGGGATCTCGATCACGCGGCTGCCCTTGCTGTGGCCCAGCCAGCGGTAGATGCCGTAGCAGGCGCCGCCCGAGGCCAGGGCGGCAAACGCGACCCAGCCGACCGGGGTGGCGGCGGCGCCAATGCCCATCGCACCCATCAAACCGCTGGGCGCAAAAAAGGTCGAAGCCACCAGGCTGGATTTCGCAATCGCCGCGCCCGCGCCCGCCGCGCCCAGCACATCCCAGACCTCGCGCGCTCGGTTGACCATGCGCAGCGAGGTGTAGGCGTCTTCGCCAATGGCCAGCTTGGCCTTGAAGCGTAGCGGCTCGGCCACCACCCGCGTCACGCCGGAGAAGCGTGTCAGGTCATGGGCGGCGGGTTCGGCTGGATCGGTTGAAGCGGTCGGATCGGCGGTCACGGTGCGGCGCTCCTTTCGTGCGGCAGGAGCGCCAGCGTAATCGAGCGGCATGTCAGCGGACCTTTTTGTTGACCAGTCTCTTGCGAAGCCTTGCCGCCTTGGTCGGTCGCGGACCCTGAACCGGGCCGCCGCGGCGAGGAACAAGAAAGAATGAATGAAGGGCGGGCCGGATGTGCGAAGCGGACACCGAAAGTCGCCCGACAGGTGGCTTGCGGAAAACCGCGCAGGGGCCGACACCGCGCCAACCAGCGCTGAGCGCCGGTGGGAGGCTTGTGCGGCACAGAACAGCCGCTGGTTTTTCTCGTGAGGCCCTGCAGCCCGCGCCGCCACCGGGCTCATGGTTCCGGGGTCGGCCCTGGCGGGCCGACTTCCCTGCGCTGCTCGCACCTCGGGGCTGGCGCATAACTCACTCCGCTCCCTGCGTTCGCTTCGTTCAGACAGAAGCGCCAAGTCAGAGCTTGAAGCGCGCGTGACCGCGCGCGCCCCGAGGCGCTGTGCTGCTCGGCCCTGCAAAAATCGCCCGGCAGCGGCACGGGCTGCAGGGCGCTTGCATCGAGATCGAGGTGCCCCTTCGACGGTGGAGCTCGCCACACTCGGAGGTGGCTCGGCCCGCCGACGGGCGATTTGTGCGCGGCCGAGGGCGCAACGGAGCGGCTCAGGCGCGTGGTCCCACGCGCTTCAAGCTCTGACTCGGCGCCACTGTTTGACCACAGTGAGCGCAGCGAACGGAGGGAGTTTGGCGCCGCTGAGCCGCGGAGTGAGCACCGAGGGGAGTCGGCTCACAGAGCCGACCCGCGAACCATGAGCCCGGTGGCGGGCCGAGCCACCGCAGCGAGAGCGACGAGCACAACGAAGGTCCGCAACGTGTCGATTCCAGCCTCGCTCATTGCCGAGTCGCCATGAAAAAGGCCCCCGCAGGGGCCTGGCATTGAGTGCAACGAGGTGGCTTACATGCTGCGCCGGTACTGCCCGCCCACCTCGAACAGCGCCGAGGTGATCTGGCCCAGGGAGCAGACGCGCACCGCGTCCATCAGCACTTCGAAGACGTTCTTGTTGTCGATCACAGCCTGCTGCAGGCGTTGCAACATGGCCGGGCTCTCAGCAGCGTGGCGCTCGTGGAAGGCGGCCAGACGCGAGAGCTGGCTTTGCTTTTCTTCCTCGGTCGAGCGGGCCAGCTCGATGCTTTCGGGCACGGTGTCGCCCTGCGGATTGCGGAAGGTGTTGACGCCGATGATGGGGTACTCGCCGGTGTGCTTGAGCATCTCGTAGTGCATGCTCTCTTCCTGGATCTTGCTGCGCTGGTAGCCGGTCTCCATCGCGCCCAGCACGCCACCGCGTTCGGCGATCTTTTCGAACTCAGCGAGCACCGCTTCTTCCAGCAGCTCGGTCAGTTCTTCGATGATGAAGGCGCCTTGGCTGGGGTTCTCGTTCTTGGCCAGGCCCCACTCGCGGTTGATGATCAGCTGGATGGCCATGGCGCGGCGCACGGACTCTTCGGTCGGCGTGGTGATGGCCTCGTCGAATGCGTTGGTGTGCAGGCTGTTGCAGTTGTCGTAGATGGCGATCAGGGCCTGCAGCGTGGTGCGGATGTCGTTGAACTGGATCTCCTGCGCGTGCAGGGATCGGCCGGAAGTCTGGATGTGGTACTTCAGCTTCTGGCTGCGTTCGTTGGCGCCGTATTTGTCGCGCATGGCCACCGCCCAGATGCGGCGGGCGACGCGGCCGAGCACGGTGTACTCGGGGTCCATGCCGTTAGAGAAGAAGAAGCTGAGGTTGGGCGCGAAGTCATCGATGTGCATGCCGCGCGCCAGGTACGCTTCCACAAAGGTGAAGCCGTTGGAGAGCGTCAGCGCGAGCTGGCTGATCGGGTTGGCGCCAGCCTCGGCGATGTGATAACCGCTGATCGAGACGGAGTAGAAATTGCGCACATTGTGGTGCACGAAATACTCGGCGATGTCGCCCATCACCTTGAGCGAGAACTCGGTCGAGAAGATGCAGGTGTTCTGGCCCTGGTCTTCCTTCAGGATGTCGGCCTGCACCGTGCCGCGCACATTGGCCAGCACCCAGTCCTTGATCTTGGCGGCCTCGTCGGCGGTCGGGTCGCGGCCGTTGTCGGCCTTGAACTTGGCGATGTTCTGATCGACGGCCGTGTTCATGAACATGGCCAGAATCGTCGGCGCCGGGCCGTTGATGGTCATGGAGACGGAGGTCGTCGGGCTGCACAGGTCGAAGCCGTCGTACAGCACCTTCATATCGTCCAGCGTGGCAATCGACACACCGGAGTTGCCGACCTTGCCGTAGATGTCCGGCCGCGGCGCCGGGTCGGCGCCGTAGAGCGTGACCGAGTCAAACGCGGTGGACAGGCGCTTGGCCGGCATGCCCTCGGACACCAGCTTGAAGCGGCGGTTGGTGCGGAAGGCATCACCTTCACCCGCGAACATGCGGGTCGGGTCCTCGCCCTCGCGCTTGAAGGCGAACACGCCGGCGGTGTAGGGGAAGCTGCCCGGCACGTTTTCCAGCAGCAGCCACTTGAGCAGCTCCCCATGGCACTCGTAGTGCGGCAGCACGACCTTGCGGATCTTGGTGCCCGAGAGGCTGGTGTGGACCAGGTTGGTGCGGATCTCCTTGTCGCGGATCTTCACCACGTACTCGTCGCCGGCGTAGGCTTTTTGCATGTCCGGCCATTGCTTGAGCAGCTGGCGGGCGCCGCCTTCCATCTGCGCCTTGCGGGCCTCGGCCAGCTCGGCCAGGGCGGTGCGGGCGCCGTTCTTCTCGGGGTTGGCTTCCAGCAGCATGCGCGAGCTGCCCCAAAGCTGCTGGATCTCGCGGGCCAGCGTGGCCTGTTGGCGGGCGCGCTTTTTGTAGCCGCGCACGGTGTCGGCGATCTCGGCCAGATAACGCACACGCGCAGCAGGCACCACCGGGGTCTGGTGGGTGCTGTGGCGGGTGGTGACCAGGGGCAGGCGGCCATCTTGCAGCTGCAGGCCCAGCTCGGCCAGGCGGGGCTTCATGGCCTGGTAGAGGGCGGTGACGCCGTCGTCGTTGAAGCGGCTGGCCATGGTGCCGAACACCGGCATTTGATCCGGAGCAGTGGTCCAGGCTTCCTTGTTGCGCTGCACCTGCTTGGCGACATCGCGGATGGCATCGAGCGCGCCCTTGCGGTCGAACTTGTTGATGGCCACGAACTCGGCGAAGTCCAGCATGTCGATCTTCTCGAGCTGGCTGGCGGCGCCGAACTCGGGCGTCATCACATACATGGGCACGTCCACATGCGGCACGATGGCCGCATCGCCCTGGCCGATGCCCGAGGTCTCGACCACGATCAGGTCGAAGCCGGCCACTTTGGCGGCGGCAATCGCATCGGGCAGGGCAGGGGAGATTTCGCTGCCGAAGTCGCGGGTGGCGAGGCTGCGCATGAAGACGCGTTGACCCGAGTCGCCGCTGGGCCGCCCCAAGGCGTCTCGCGCCCCCTCGGGGGGATTGGGGGCCTTCTGTTGCCAGGGGCCAATCGCATTCATGCGAATGCGGTCGCCCAGCAAGGCGCCACCGCTCTTGCGGCGCGAGGGGTCGATGGAGATGACGGCCACGCGCAGGCGGTCGTTCTGGTCCAAGCGCAGGCGGCGGATCAGCTCGTCGGTCAGGCTGCTCTTGCCGGCGCCGCCAGTTCCGGTGATGCCGAGTACAGGCACCTGGATGTTCTGGGCAGCAGCCTGCAACTCGGCCACCAGGCCGGCATCGGCCTTGTCGTTCTCCAGCGCGGTGATCAGCTGGGCCAAGGCGCGCCAGGCGGTTTCGCTGTGGCCTTGCAGGCTGCTCAGGGCCTTGGGCGCGTAGACGCTGAAGTCCTGGTCGGCTTTCATCACCATCTCGCCGATCATGCCTTGAAGGCCCATGCGCTGGCCGTCTTCGGGGCTGAAGATGCGCACGCCGTGGGCGGCCAGATCGCGGATCTCGGCCGGCACGATCACGCCGCCTCCGCCGCCGAAGACCTGGATGTGTTCGCCGCCGCGTTGCTTCAGCAGCTCGACCATGTATTTGAAGTACTCGACATGGCCGCCCTGGTAGGAGCTGATGGCGATGCCTTGTGCGTCTTCTTGCAGGGCAGCGGTGACCACCTCATCGACCGAGCGGTTGTGGCCCAGGTGGATCACCTCGGCGCCCATACCTTGCAGGATGCGACGCATGATGTTGATGGCCGCATCGTGGCCGTCGAAGAGGCTGGCGGCCGTCACGAAGCGCACCTTGTTCGTCGGGCGGTAATTGGCCAGGGCTTTGTTTTCGGCGGACAAATCGGTCATGGCGAGTCTCCTGCGGGCCTTGCGGTGGCGAAGCCCGGTTCTATCAGCAAAGGTGGGCGGATTCTAGGTGTTGATTGACGTTTACGTAAACGTCATCGGCGGCGAAGGCTGGGTTCGTGCCTGCGCCTGCAGCAGGGCGCGGCGCCCATGCGGATGGCGCACGGGCGCGGTGGCACAAACTGCGATGATGCGGCACCTCTTCGTTTCAACCCTTCTTTTGCAAGTGAGAGCGCGCTGACCATGAGTTCCAAGTTCCAACGTATGTCTCTTTCGACCACTCTGGCCCTGAGCCTCGGCCTGGTCTGGCTGCCGGCTCAAGCGACTGAAGAAGCGGCCAAGCCGGCCGTCAAAAAGGTCGTCAAGAAGGCGGCTGACAGCAAAAAGGCTGCGGCTGCGGCAGCGACCGCCACCACCGCTGTCGCTGCGGCGGCGGCAAGTGCCGCCGCCTCGGCCGCCGCGCCGGCCCCGGTGACCACCGCTTCGGGACTGCGTTATGAAGAGCTTCGCACCGGCATTGGCGCCCACCCGACGGCGGCCGACAAGGTGCGCGTGCACTATGTCGGCACCTTCCTCGACGGCCGCGAGTTCGACAGCTCGGTCAAGCGCGGCACCCCGGCCGAGTTCCCGCTGGGCCGCGTCATCAAATGCTGGACCGAAGGCGTGCAGCTGATGAAGGTCGGCGGCAAGGCCCGCCTGCACTGCCCCTCGGCCCTGGCCTACGGTGAGCGCGGTGCTGGCGGCGGCGTGATCCCGCCGAACAGCGATCTGCAGTTCGAGGTTGAACTGCTGGACATCGTCGCACCCTGATCTTGTCGGGCTTACGGGCCGGGACGCCGTCACACCGGCGCCTCAGCCCCCGGTTTCTCCGGGCGGGCGCCGGGCTCAAGTGCTGTTAGGCTGCGCCTTGCAACACCTGACCCCTTCCCATCCCGCGGCCCCTCACTCTGTTTCCTCATGAGTTTTCTCGCCATCGACATCGGCAACACGCGCCTGAAATGGGCGCTCTACGCCTCGCCCCAACCCGGGGCGGTGCTGCTGGCGCATGGAGCCGTGTTCCTGGAAAACATCGACCAGCTGGCCGAGAGCGATTGGCGCGGCCTGCCCGCCCCGCACAGCGTGCTGGGCTGCAATGTGGCCGGCGATGCGGTGCGGCGCCGGGTGGAGGAACAGCTGGAACTCTGGGACATCGAGCCGCGCTGGGTGGTCAGCAGCGCGCAGGCGGGTGGCGTCACGAACGGCTATGACCACCCGGGGCGCTTGGGCACGGACCGCTTTGTCGCGCTGATCGGCGCACGCGCCCATGTGCTGGCCCGCGCCTCGGCCGAGCGGCCGGCGCAGGCCGCGCTGGTGGTGATGATCGGCACGGCGGTCACGGTCGATGCACTCGACGCCACGGGCCGTTTTCTCGGCGGACTGATCATGCCGGGTCACGGCATCATGCTGCGTGCGCTGGAAGGCGGCACTGCCGGCCTGCGCGTGCCCACCGGTGAGGTGCGCGATTTCCCGACCAACACCTCGGATGCGCTGACCAGCGGCGGCACCTACGCCATCACCGGCGCCATCGAGCGCATGCACCGCCATCTGCGCCAGCGCGAGGGCGCCATGCCTCTGACCTTGATGACCGGCGGCGCCGGCTGGAAAGTCTCACCGACCCTGGACATCGAGCATGAGCTGGTCGATTCGCTGATCTTCGACGGCATGCTGGCGCTGCAGTCGCACCGCCTGGCGCTCTGAGCTAGGGCCTGTTTCGGTCGCTGCGCTCTGGGCGCTGCTGACGCAGCTCGTCCTTGAGCTGGGCCAGTTCTTCGTGCACGCTGCGCAGCTGGCTGTGCAGATCGCGCAGGATGTCCTGCTCCATGCGTCGTTCCGAGGTTTCCACCCACATGGCGGCGATCGCCGCCGTCACCAGGGACAGCACGGCATAACCGAGCAGAACGACGAACACCGAGAAGATCTTGGACGCCGCCGTGGTCGGCACGATGTCGCCAAAGCCCACGGTGGCGGCCGTGGTGAAGGCCAGCCAGAGCCCATCGCCCAGCGTGTTGGCGCGCGGCTCCAGGGCCCAGAAGCCCAAGCCGCACAGGCCCAGCACCAGCAGGGAGAGCAGCAGCAGATAGCCGAGGCCGCCGCGCGTGACCCAGCTCTTGACTGTCCAGACCATGCGCAGCAGGGTCAGCATGGCAATCGCCAGGCGAATCGCCAGCGAAACCTGTGATTCGATGCTGGGCGGCATCAGCGCCGCCACCGGCAGCAAGGCCACCAGCATCAGGTCCAGCAGATTGCTGCGCAGGTACTGGTGCGGGTGGCTGCATTGCCGCGCCACCCGCCACAGCGAGATCGCCACCAGGGCCGCGGCCGCCAGATAGATGGCCACGGCCAGGGGCGTGGGCAGGGATTCCAGCAACTCGATGTAGAAGGCCGGAATCGTGCACAGCAAGGCCACCAGCACCGGCCAGCGCCAGAATTTCTCGGCGCGCACGGCCGCGGCATTGAGGGCGCTGGGGCGGCTCAGGCCCCAGCTGCGGGTGGGCAGGCGGTGTGGCATGGCGCCAGCTTAAGCGTCCACCGGCCGCCCGGGCTTGATCTAAGACAAGAGGCCGGGCTTGGAACCTCCCGGCATCCGCTCACAGGATGAAGCGTGACAGGTCTTCGTTGCGCGACAGCTCGCCCAGCTTGGCATCGACCTCGGCCGCACCCAGCTGCACGGTCTGGCCGCTGAGCTTGGGCGCATCGAAGCTGATTTCGTCGAGCAGGCGCTCCATCACCGTGGATAGGCGGCGGGCGCCGATGTTCTCGGTGCGTTCGTTCACCTCGAACGCGATCTCGGCCAGGCGGCGGATGCCCTCGGGCGTGATCTCCAGCGTCACGCCCTCTGTGGCCAGCAAGGCCTGGTACTGCTTGATCAGGCTGGCGTGGGTGCTGCTGAGGATGGCCTCGAAATCATCGACCGAGAGCGAGCCCAGCTCGACCCGGATCGGGAAACGGCCTTGCAGCTCAGGGATCAGATCGCTGGGCTTGGCCAGGTGGAAGGCGCCCGAGGCGATGAAGAGCATGTGGTCGGTCTTGACCATGCCGTACTTGGTGTTGACCGTCGTGCCCTCGACCAGGGGCAGCAGATCGCGCTGCACGCCCTGACGCGACACTTCAGCGGTTCCTGAGCCTTCGCTGCGCGAGCAGACCTTGTCGATCTCGTCGATGAAGACAATGCCCATCTCCTGCGCGGCCTGCAGAGCGGCGGTCTTGATCTCGTCTTCGTTCAGCAGCTTGGCGGCTTCTTCCTCGGCCAGCAGCTTGAGGGCCTCGCCGATCTTGAGCTTGCGGGTCTTCTTCTTGCCCGCGCCCATCTGCGAGAACATGCTCTTGATCTGCTCGGCCATCTCCTCCATGCCCTGGCCACCCAGGATCTCCATGGTCGGTTTGGCTTCCAGCAGATCGAGCTCGATCTCCTTGTCATGCATGCTGCCTTCACGCAGGCGCTTGCGCATGATCTGGCGGGCGGTGCTGTCTGGGGCCGGGCTGGCGGCGGCATCGCCTTCCAGCCGGGGAGGCGGCACAAGGATGTCCAGCACGCGGTCTTCGGCGGCGTCCTCGGCGCGCAGGCGCTGGCGGCGCAGTTGCACCTCCCGCTCCTGTTTGACGGCCATGTCGATCAGGTCGCGGATGATGGTGTCCACATCCTTGCCGACGTAGCCCACCTCGGTGAACTTGGTCGCCTCGACCTTGATGAAGGGCGCGCCGGCCAGGCGGGCCAGGCGGCGCGCGATCTCGGTCTTGCCGACGCCGGTGGGGCCGATCATCAGGATGTTCTTGGGCGTGATCTCGCCACGCAGCTTGTCATCCACCTGCTGGCGGCGCCAGCGGTTGCGCATGGCAATGGCCACGGCCCGCTTGGCCGCGTTCTGGCCGACGATGTGCTGGTCGAGTTCGGAGACGATTTCTTGCGGGGTCATGGAGCTCATTCGAGCACCTCGATGGTGTGGTTGCCGTTGGTGTAGATGCAGATCTCGCCGGCGATTTCCAGCGATTGCTTGACGATCTCGGGGGCGCTGAGCGTGCTGTGCTGCAGCAGGGCGCGTGCGGCAGCCTGAGCGTAGGCGCCGCCCGAGCCGATGGCGACGATGCCCAGCTCGGGCTCCAGCACATCGCCATTGCCGGTGATGATCAGCGATGCTGTGCGGTCGGCCACGGCCAGCATAGCCTCCAGGCGGCGCAGCACGCGGTCGGTGCGCCAGTCGCGTGTCAGCTCGACGGCGGCGCGCACCAGATGGCCCTGGTGTTTTTCGAGCTTGGCCTCGAAGCGTTCGAACAGGGTGAAGGCATCGGCCGTGGCGCCGGCGAAACCGGCCAGCACCTGATCACGGTGCAGCTTGCGCACCTTGCGCGCGCTGGCCTTGACGACGATGTGGCCCAGGGTCACCTGGCCGTCACCGCCGATGGCGACCTGCATGCGGCCATCGGGCAGGGCACGGCGCACGCTGACGATGGTGGTGCCGTGGAAAGACGGCGGGGCGTTGTTGGAATGTGAGGATGAGTCCATAGCGGCTCCAGATGGGGCTGCGGGTCGCAGCTTTCAAGCATGCGACCCGCAGATGGTGATCTCGAAGATGATGTGGGCGGCCGAGGCGCTAGACCGTCCGGACCTTGATCTTGGCGTGCTCGTTGATGCCCATGGCGGCAAAGAACATGGCCACCAGGCGGTGCGGCTCGCTGAAGCTGACGCTGCGGTTCTCGCTGCGGCGGCTCAGCACCCAGTTCAGCAGATCACCCGCGGCCATGAAATCCAGCCGGATCAGGTGCGGGCAGTTGACGTTGATGACGGTGGCGGTGCCCAGATCACCGGCCAGCTTGCGCAGCAGTTCGGAGATGTCGCCACTGAGCTGGCCGCTGAGCTCCAGGTCCAAGCTGGGCTCCAGCCGCGCCTGCTCGCTGATCTGCGACTCCAGGAAGGAGGTCGAGGCGCCCTCGGGCGCGGCGGTGCTGGTGGCCGGGCCGGTGGTCGAGAGCGTGGCACCGCTGACGCCGACGCGGCAGCGCGTGCGTTCCCAGGACGGCGGTGACACCTCGTAGGTGACGCAGTAGTCGATCGCCGCTTCGTCGAACTGATCGGGGCGGTTGACCAGGCGCAGGGCCTCCAGGCGCAGCATCCAGAGCTGGGGGTCGATGTCGCGCACGCCGATCGGGGTCAGCTCGCGCAGGGCTTGCAAAAAAGCCTCGCCCGAAAGCCAGCGCATGTCCACCTGCTGCTTGGCCCATTCGCGGAACACGCCGTGCAGTTGCACGCTGGCGCTGGGGGTGATCTGGCGCGCGGCCGACCAGTCCAGCACCCAGGGCATGGGCAGGTTCTGGCAGCGCTTTTGCAGCAGGGCCACGGCCTCGTCGTCGATGGTTTCGGGCGCCGCCCAACCGACTCCGCCGCTGGCCTTGGCCATGGGGGCACGCTGCTGCTTGGCCGCGGCCTCGGCCACCAGCTTGGGCAGGGAGAACCACTGCGGCGCCGAGCGGCCGAATTGCTGGGCGTAGTTGAGCGCCAGTGCCTCGAACTTGGCCTGCTGGCCGGTGGCGCGGTAGTGGTCGAACAGGACCAGCCAGGTTTCGCCGTCACCGTGGCGGCGGCCGCCGCTTTGGGTCAGCTCGACCAGGGCGCGCTCGCAGCTCTCGTAATCGGCATTGGCGAAGGCGATCACGGCTTCGTCCAGCTCGGGGTCATGGATCAGCTCATGCACCTCGATGGGCTTGCTCTCGACTTTCTTGCCGGCCTTCTCTTCCGCCACATGGAAACTCAGGGGCTGGTCCAGCACGGGCAGGGTGCTGAGGCCGGCCGGCGGCGTGGTGGCGGGTGTGGCCGCTTTGGCTGCGGCCGGCTTGGCGGCCTTGGCCGGTTTGGCCAGGCCGGTGGCCGGCGCCGGTTTGGCCGGCGGGAAGGGCACCGCGGGCAGGGCGCCGAGATTGGGCAGGCGGCTGGGCTTGGCGTCCGAGAGCGGGGCCATGCCCACGCCCATGGTCAGGGCCGAGGCGCCGCCGCCGCCCTTGCTGTCCAGCTTGCTGTCGCGCTGCGTGCTGCTGTGGGCGAACTGGCTGCCGCGGCCGTTGCGGCTGGGCACGCCATCGGCGGGAATGGTGGAGGGCGAGAAATGCACCGGCCGCGTGCTGGTTTCAAAGAAACCGGGCGGATGGGTGGTTTGCAGCTGGGTGGGGGCGAAGCTCTCGCCGGCCATTTGCTGCTCGATCTCATCGATCTTGGCCTTCACGCCCAGATCGATCTTGGAATTGACCTCGCTGTGGCCGCTGGCGCGCTCGACTTCTTCCAGCTTGGAGCTGGAGGAGCCCAGGGCGGCGAGTTGCTCGGGCGTCAGGCCTTCGCGGCGGATGCGGCGCAGCATGTCCAGCTCGCGCTTGCGCACGAAGTCATTGCGGCGTTTGCGCTCGACCATGGCGCGCAGCTCGGCCTTGGCCTGGTCACCTTCCGGGTCGTCCTGGCGCGAGTTGATCTCGGCCCAGTCCGTGGTCGGGTTGGCCACAAAGCGCGCGACCTTGCGGAAGAAGCTCTCGCCGTCTTTCGGTTCTGTCATGCGCGCTGGGCCTTGGGTGGAGGATGTGGGGTGGTGATGAAGGGCGGTTGGTGGCACCGGAGCGCCCCTGAGTGCGGTATCGGCAGGCCGATGCGCGCTCAGCAGCTCGGCCCTCGATCAGTCACCGAACATCTTTTGCTTCATCTCGCGGCGTTGCTGGGCTTCCAGCGACAGCGAGGCGGTCGGGCGGGCGATCAAACGGCCCAGGCCGATGGGTTCGCCGGTTTCGTCGCAGTAGCCGTACTCGCCGTTGTCCAGGCGAGCCAGGGACTGGATGATCTTCTTCAGCAGCTTGCGCTCGCGGTCGCGGGTGCGCAGCTCCAGGGCGTGCTCTTCCTCGATGGTGGCGCGGTCGGCCGGGTCGGGGACGATGGAGGTGTCTTCGCGCAGGTGCTCGGTGGTTTCGCCGGCATTGGACAGCACGCCGTTCTTCAGCTCATTGAGCTTGGCACGGAAGAACTCGACTTGCTTGGGGCCCATGTACTCGGAGTCGGGCATGGCCAGCACTTCGGCATCGGTCAGTTCGGCGCCAGACTTGGTCTTCCAGGCATTGGCCAGCTTGGGGTCGGCCTTGGCGGCTTTGTTGGAATTCTGAGGGCTTTCGATCACGGGCGTAGTCATTTGTCGGGTGGGCGGCTTCGGGGGAGCGAATCGGTCAGCGAAGCGGCTGTTTCCGGTCGGTGGAGGGCTGGCATCGAGCAAAGCGACAGCTGGCGAGGTCCCTGCGGCATCCACTTTGGACGACTTGGCCGTGGCCTTGCTGGTTTTGCTCGGCTTGGCATCGGCGTCAGGCTTGTTGGCTGACGTCGGGGTCGGGTTCGGGGCCTGGATCTTGCTCACGTTTCTCTCCTCGCTCCGGCAGACGATCTGAATGTCTCTGTCGGGCTAGATTGCAATCGGGACCAGCTGATTCGCTTTTTCGGGCGCCGCGGATTGTAGCCAGCTTGAGTGTGCGCTCTGAATGCCTGAGTTAGGGGAGTTTTCCCCCGGTCTCAAGCCCCTATTTCGCCACTTCGGCCGGCTCTTTTCCGTGCGGTGCTCAGGCCAAGCAGCCTTCCAAACCTTGCAAGAGGATTTCCTTGGGCAGGTCGATGCCGATGAAAACCATTTTGCTCGTCTTTTTCTCGCCGGGCATCCAGCGCGGGCCCAGGTCCGAGCCCATCAGCTGGTGCACGCCCTGGAAGATCACGCGCTTGTCAGTGCCCTTCATATTCAGCACGCCTTTGTAGCGCAGCAGCTTGGGGCCGTAGACCTGGACGATGGCGCCCAGGAAGTCTTCCAGCTTGGCCGGGTTGAAGGCGCGGTCGGATTTGAAGACGAAGGATTTCACGTCATCGTCATGGACATGGTGGTGCGGGTGGTCGCAGTGCTCGCCATGCTCATGGTCGTGATCGTGGTGATGGTGGTGGTCGTCCACCTTCAGGAAATCGGGGTCGATCTCCAGCTTGGCGTTCAGATTGAAGCCTCGCAGGTCCAGCACGCGCGACAGCTCCACCTCACCGAAGTGCACGCGCTGCTGCGGCGCGCGCGGGTTCATGTGCTTGAGGCGGTGGCTCAGGGCGTCGACGGCGGCGCTGTCGACCAGATCGGCCTTGCTGATGAAGATCTGGTCGGCGAAACCCACCTGGCGGCGTGCTTCCTGGCGGCTGTCCAGCTGTTGGGTCGCATGCACAGCGTCCACCAGGGTCAGCACACCGTCCAGCAGATAGGCTTCGGCGATCTCGTCGTCCATGAAGAAGGTCTGGGCCACCGGGCCGGGATCGGCCACGCCGGTGGTTTCGATGATGACGCGCTCGAAATCGAGCTCGCCGCGGCGCTTCTTGGCGGCCAGGTCGGACAGGGTGGTGCGCAGGTCTTCACGGATGGTGCAGCAGACGCAGCCGTTGTTCATCTGGATGATCTGTTCCTGGGTGTCGGCCACCAGGATCTCGGTGTCGATGTCCTCTTCACCAAACTCGTTCTCGATCACGGCGATCTTTTGGCCGTGGGCTTCCGAGAGCACGCGCTTGAGCAGGGTGGTCTTGCCGGATCCGAGGAAGCCGGTGAGGATGGTGACGGGGATGAGACCTTTGGACATGATGGGTTCGCGCGCGGCGCTCTGCTAGAAAAACCAGCCCTGGATATGGGGGCGGGTGAATGTCCTGCAAGAGCCTTGTCATGTCAATCGGTTATTCTGCAAGCTTGTGTAACTACGACACGCAGTCCCAGTGTCTGAACCTCAGCCTAGTCGGCCCTCTGCAAATCATGCAAAAGGGGGCGAAAGAAAACCATCCGCAGTGCCGCGCGGCCTCCTGGTGCGCATGTTGGAGTTTCTCCACCCCGGCCCGGATTCCAAGAGTGAGCTGCTGGAGGCCCTGGCCGATGCCGAGCAGCGCGAGCTGATCGAGCCCGAATCCCGTCAGATGCTGGAAGGCGTGCTTCGCATGGCCGAGCTCAGCGCCGGCGATGTGATGGTGGCGGCGCCGCGCATGGATTTGCTCGACATCGATGCGCCCTACGACGAGTTGCTGGCCTCGGTGATCGACACCGGCCATTCGCGCTTCCCGGTCTTCGAGGGCCAGCGCGACAACATCATCGGCATCCTGCTGGCCAAGGATTTGCTCAAGATCCAGCGTGCGCCGGAGCTGAACCTGCGCGCCCTGCTGCGGCCGACCGTGTTCGTGCCCGAGAGCAAGGGCCTCAATGATCTGCTGCGCGATTTCCGCTCCAACCGCAACCACCTGGCCATCGTCATCGATGAGTTCGGCAACACCGCCGGCCTGATCACCATCGAGGATGTGCTGGAGGAAATCGTCGGCGAGATCGAAGACGAGTTCGACGACAAGGACGGCGAATCCGGCATCTACACCCTGGCCGATGGCAGCCAGCGTGTGGCCGGCGACACGCCCATCGCCCAGGTCAACCAGGCTTTCAGCGTGCAGCTGGCGCTGGACGAATTCGACACCATTGGCGGCCTGGTGGCCCAGGAGCATGGCCGGGTGCCCCGCCGCGGTGAGGTGGTCGAGCTGGCCGGCCTGCGCTTTGCCGTCATGCTGACGCGCGGCGGCTCGGTGCGCTGGTTCAAAGTCACCCGCATTCCCAAGACCGAGGCCTGATGCGCAAGCTGCTTCCTACTTTCCTGACCTCGACCAAGGCCGCCCCCCGGGTGGCCTTTTTTGCGGCCTTGCTGGCCGGGTGTCTGCACACCGCGTCGTTTGCGCCGCTCGACGCCTGGTGGCTGCAGATCCTGGCCCTGGCCGGTCTGGCCAGCCTGGCTTGGGCTGCGAGCCCGCGCCGGGCGGCGCTCTTGGGCTTTGGCTTCGGCCTGGGCTGGCTGAGCAGCGGCTTGTGGTGGCTGCACATCAGCATGCATCAGTTCGGCGGCATTCCCTGGCTGCTGGCCGCGCTGGCTGTGCTCTTGCTGGCCGCGTTTCTGTCCTGTTACTACGCGGCCCTGCTGGCCCTGTGGGCGGCACTGCGGACGCGCGCACAGCCCGGCCCCGCGCAGCAGGTGTTGATGTTTGCGGCCACCTGGCTGCTGGCCGAGCTGCTGCGCGCCACCGTGTTCGGCGGCTTCCCGTGGATTGCCAGTGGCTATGCCCACACCGTCGGGCCGCTGGCGGCTTGGGCGCCCTGGGTGGGCATCTACGGCATCTCGGCCTTGGCGGCCCTGGCTGCCGCAGCACTGGCGGCGCTGGCCTTGCCGGCGGTGCGCGCCTGGCGGCCGGCTGCGGCAGTGCTGGGTCTGCTGGCACTGGCGGCGGCGCTGTTGCCGCAGGACTTCACCCGCTCGACGGGCTTCATGAAAGTGTCCCTGCTGCAACCCAATGTGCCGCAGGATCAGAAGTTCGACCGTGATCGGATCGAGGGCAATCTGGAGCAGCTGGCCCAGCTGATCGAATCGGCACGCGGCCAGCTGGTGCTGACGCCGGAATCGGTGGTGCCGGTACCCATGGCCTTTCTCGACCCTGCCTACCTGACGCGCCTGCAGGCGGCTTCGGTCGACCGGCCGCTGCTGCTGGGCAGTTTTCTGGGCAATGAGCAAGACGGATTCGTCAATTCCCTGCAGAGCTTTGGCAGCCTGCCCAGCTACAGCTATGGCAAGCGCCACCTGCTGCCGTTTGGCGAGTTTGTGCCGCATGGATTCCGCTGGTTTGTGGACTTGATGGGCATCCCCATGCAGGACCAGGCGCGTGGCCAGCACCAGCGCGCCTTTGCCGTGGCCGGCCAGCGTGTGCGGCCCCTGATCTGCTACGAGGATCTGTTCGGCGAAGACTTCGTTGAGAGCGTGCGCGGGCCCGAGGCCGCCACCGTGCTGGCCAATGTCAGCAATCTGGCCTGGTTCGGCACGGCGATGGTGCTGGACCAGCACCTGCAGTTCTCGCGCATGCGCGCGCTCGAATTCCAGCGCCCCTTCATCCGCTCGACCAACACCGGCGCCACCGTGGTGCTGGACCACCGCGCCGAGCGCGCGGCCCAGCTGCCGCCGGCTCAGGCCGGCGTGCTGGAGGCCGAGGTCGAGGGTCGCCTGGGTGACACGCCCTATGCCCGCTGGCTGCAGGCCTGCAGTCTGTGGCCGCTCTGGCTGGCCGCTGTGGCCCTGCTGCTGATCCCCGTGATCCGGGGGAGGGCCGGGGCCCCGGAAGCAGGCCGCCGCGCCTCGTAGAATCGGCGCAGCTCGAGGGCAGCTCTCGTCTGCCTGTTCATCACCTCTTCATTATTAGCCTGTGGCGCAAGCCCGAGTCCGAACTCTATGCTGAGCTTCCAGCACATCATCTTGACCCTGCAGGACTACTGGTCCAAGCAGGGCTGCGCACTCCTCCAGCCCTACGACATGGAAGTCGGCGCCGGCACCAGCCACACCGCCACCTTTCTGCGCGCCCTGGGCCCTGAGCCCTGGAAGGCCGCCTACGTCCAGCCCAGCCGCCGCCCCAAGGATGGCCGCTACGGCGAGAACCCCAACCGCCTGCAGCACTACTACCAATACCAGGTGGTACTCAAGCCCGCGCCGGCCAACATCCTGGAGCTCTACCTCGGTTCGCTCGAAGCCCTGGGCTTTGACCTGAAGAAGAACGATGTGCGCTTCGTCGAGGACGATTGGGAAAACCCCACCCTCGGTTGCTGGGGCCTGGGCTGGGAAGTCTGGCTCAACGGCATGGAAGTGACCCAGTTCACCTATTTCCAGCAGGTCGGCGGCATCGACTGCAAGCCCATCACCGGCGAGATCACCTACGGCCTGGAGCGTCTGGCCATGTATTTGCAGGGCGTGGAGTCGGTCTACGACCTGGTCTATGTCGAAGGCAAGGACGGCGCACCGGACATCAAGTACGGCGATGTCTTCCACCAGAACGAGGTCGAGCAATCGACCTACAACTTCGAGCACAGTGACGTCGAGTTCCTGCTGACCGCTTTTGCCGCGCACGAGAAGCAGTCCAAGCACCTGATGGAGCAGCAGCTGGCCCTGCCCGCCTACGAGCAGCTGCTCAAGGCCGGCCACAGCTTCAATCTGCTGGACGCCCGCGGCGCCATCAGCGTGACCGAGCGCGCGGCCTACATCGGCCGCATCCGCAATCTGGCACGCGCCGTGGCGCAGAGCTATCTGGAAAGCCGCGCACGCCTGGGCTTCCCCATGGCGCCGAAGGAATGGGCCGATCAAGTCATCGCCCAGATTGAAAAGAAGACAAAGGCGGCCTGAGCCATGACGACGACTGCTGTGAACAAAAACCTGCTGATCGAACTGTTTGTCGAAGAGCTGCCGCCCAAGGCGCTCAAGAAGCTGGGCGAGGCTTTCTCCGCCGTGCTGGTGGACAGCCTCAAGGCCCAGGGTCTGGTGGGCGAGGGTGCGCAAGCGACCGCCATCGCCACGCCGCGTCGCCTCGGCCTGCATCTGACGAACGTCGCGCCCAAGGCCGCCGACCGCGCCGTGCAGCAAAAGCTGATGCCGGTGGCCGTGGCGCTGACCGCCGAGGGCCAGGCCACGCCGGCCCTGCTGAAAAAGCTGGCCAGCATCGGCGCCGATGCTTCGGTGCTGCCTCAGCTGAAGCGCTTGCCCGATGGCAAGGCCGAGGCCCTGTTCCTGGACCAGCTGGTGCCCGGTGCAACCCTGGCCGAAGGCCTGCAAAAGGCCCTGGACGAGAGCCTGGCCAAGCTGCCCATCCCCAAGGTCATGACCTACCAGCTGAAAGACGGCTGGACCGATGTGAAGTTCGTGCGCCCGGCCCATGGCATCGTCGCCTTGCACGGCGCGGAGCTGGTGGCCGTGTCGGCCCTGGGCTTGCAATCGGGCCGCACGACGCGCGGCCACCGCTTCGAGGCCAGCGCGCCCGAGCTGACGATTGAAAGCGCCGACAGCTATGCCGCGCAGATGCGCGAGCAGGGCGCCGTGATCGCCGGCTTTGCCGAGCGCCGCGCCGAGATCGCGCGCCAGCTGCAGGCCGCAGCGGCCAAAGAAGGCCTCAAGCCCATCGAGGACGAGGCCTTGCTGGACGAGGTGACGGCCCTGGTCGAGCGGCCGAATGTGCTGACCTGCCAGTTCGAGCCCGAATTCCTGGCCGTGCCGCAGGAATGCCTGATTCTCACGATGAAGGCCAATCAGAAGTACTTCCCCCTGCTCGACGCCGCCGGCAAGCTGACGCACAAATTCCTCGTCGTCAGCGCCATCAGCCCGGCCGACGCCAGCGCGGTGATCGAAGGCAATGAGCGTGTCGTGCGCCCGCGCCTGGCCGATGCGAAATTCTTCTTCGACCAAGACCGCAAGAAGACCTTGGCCGATCGGGTGCCAGGTCTTGCCAAGGTGGTGTATCACGGCAAGCTGGGCACGCAGGGCGAGCGCGTTGAGCGCGTGCGAGCCATCGCCCGCGCCATCGCCGGCCTGCTGGGCGGCGGCGCGCTGACCGAGCAAGCCGATCAGGCTGCGCTGTTGGCCAAGTCCGATCTGCTGACCGATATGGTCGGCGAGTTCCCCGAGCTGCAAGGCATCATGGGTGGCTACTACGCCCGCCACGACGGCCTCAGCGAGGCCGTGGCCCTGGCCGTGGAAGACCACTACAAACCTCGCTTTGCCGGCGACGAGCTGCCGCGCAACGAGGTCGGCCTGGTCGTGGCCCTGGCCGACAAGCTGGAGACCCTGGTCGGCCTGTTCGGCATCGGCCAGCTGCCCACCGGCGACAAGGACCCATTCGCTTTGCGCCGCCATGCCCTGGGCCTGGTGCGCATGCTCAGCGAGCGCGCGCCCACGCTGGCGCTGGACGCCTTGATCGAAGCAGCCGTGCCGGCCTTCGGTGCCCTGATCCAGAACCCCGCCGGCCCGCTGGCCGACTTTGTTTTCGACCGTCTGTCCGGCTCGCTGCGCGAGCAGGGTTACAGCGCCCAGGAAGTCGACGCCGTGCTGGCCCTGCGCCCACAGCGCCTGGCCGATGTGGCCGCGCGCCTGACGGCCGTGCGCGCCTTTGCCGCCCTGCCGGAAGCCGCCGCCCTGGCCGCCGCCAACAAGCGCATCGGCAACATCCTGAAGAAGAGCGAAGAGCCGGTGCAAGCCCAGATCAACGAGGCCTTGTTGGTCGAGCCCGGTGAGCAGCATCTGGCCGCGGCGCTGACGAATGCCAAGCCGATTGCCGATGGCCTGTTCCACAACGGCGAGTACGCGGCTTCCCTGCGCGAGCTGGCTGTGCTCAAGGCCCCGGTCGATGCCTTCTTCGATGGCGTCATGGTCAATGCCGAAGACCCGGCCCTGCGTGCCAACCGTCTGGGTCTGCTCAAGACCTTGCACGAAGCCATGAACCGCGTGGCCGAGCTGGCGCGTTTGGCCTCCTGATCCTTTCCGCACCGCCACAAAAGGTCGCCACTCTATGCGCTCAGATCACAGCCACAGCATGAAGCTGGTCATCCTGGGCCGTGATGGCACGCTCAACGAGTACCGCGACGACCACGTCAAATCGGTGGATGAGCTGGTGCCCGTGCCCGGTGCGCTGGAAGCGGTGGCGCGGCTCAACCATGCCGGCTGGCACACGGTGATGGCCACCAACCAGCCCGGCATCGGCCGTGGCCTGCTGGACATGGCTTCACTGAACGCCATCCACATCCGCCTCAACCAGCTGCTGGCCGAGAAGGGGGGGCGTCTCGACGCCGCCTTCTTCTGCCCGCACACGCCCGAGGAAGGCTGTGATTGCCGCAAGCCCCTGCCGGGCCTGGTGCAGCAGATCGGTGAGCGCTTCGGTGTCGAGCTGCCCACCATCCATATGGTCGGGGCCAGCCTGCGCGATGTGCAGACGGCTCAGGCGGCCGGCTGCGTGCCCCATCTGGTGCGCGGCGCGCGACTCGGCGATCTGGACGAGGCGCAGTTGGCGGCCCTCCTGGCCAAGGTGCCGGGCGTGCGGGTCCACGCCAGCCTGGGCGCATTTGCCGAGCATCTGATCCAGAAAGACCGGCGCAGCAAGGCCGATGCCCGCGGTCAGGCCTTGGCGCCCGACACCGCCCCGGGGGCGCTCACTTGAAGACCGGTGCCAGTGCGCCACCACCGCCGGGGGCTGTATCGGCGGCTCCGATGGCCAGCTTGCTGGCAGCGCTGCGTTCCGCCGTGTTTGTGCTCTGGCTGACGGCCACCGTCATCCCCTGGGCGCTGGCGGTGCTTTTGATCTCGCTGTTCGCCAAGGGCGACACGGTGTACTGGGCCTGTGCCGGCTGGCTGCGTCTGGCCATCCACAGCGCGCGCCTGATCTGCGGCGTGCAGTGGCGCATCCAGGGCATGCAGTATCTGCCCAGCCAGGCCGACCGCCGCTCGGCCGTCATCCTGCTGCCCAAGCACCAGAGCACCTGGGAGACCTTTGCCTTCCCGGCCCTGATGTCGCATCCGCTGGCCTATGTCTTCAAGCGCGAGCTGCTCTACGTGCCCTTCTTCGGCTGGGCCATGGCGCGCATGGACATGATCCACATCGACCGCAGCAAGCGCGCCGAGGCCTGGGCGAAAGTGGCCGCGCAAGGCAAGCGCCTGGCGGCCCAGGGCAACTGGGTCATCATGTTCCCCGAGGGCACGCGCACCGCGCGCGGCCAGAAGGGCGAGTACAAGACCGGCGGCACCCGCCTGGCCATCGAGACCGGTGTGCCCGTGGTGGCGATCGCCGCCACCTCCGCCCGCTGCTGGCCGCGCAAGAGCTTTTTGCTGCGCCCCGGCGTGGTGGACATCTCCATCGGCCGGCCGATCGCGCCGCAGGGCCGCGAGGCCGGCGAGCTGATGCGCGAGGTGGAAAGCTGGATCGAGGCCGAAATGCAGCGCCTCGACCCCGAGGCCTATCCCCAGACCCAGGCCGGTGCACGCCGCGCCGCCGCCGCTCCGCCGCCGGCGGGTGCGATGCAGGCCTGAGCCCGGGCGCTTGATCATCACCATGCTCAAGAATCTCTTGCAAGGCGCCCAGCTGAGCCTGTTCGGTCAAGAGGCCGCACCGGCCCGCAGCGAGGCCGAGGTGCTGCAAAACCCGCGCGCCCAGCGCGAGCTCAGCCTGGGTGAACACCGTGTGGCTTATGAGCTCAAGCGGGCGCGCCGGCGCAGCATCGGCTTTGTGGTGGGCGCCCAGGGCCTGCGCGTCAGCGCGCCGCGCTGGCTGCCGCAGGCCGATATCGAGCGGGCCCTGCAGCACAAGGCTGATTGGATCCTGCGCAAGCTGGTGGAGCAGCGCGAGCGCGCCCGCCGCGTCGAGGCCTCACGCATCGAGTGGCGCGATGGCGCCAGCCTGCCTTACCTCGGCGCGCCCATCACCCTGCGCCTGGAGCCGCAGCGCAACGGCGTGCTGTTCGACGAGGCCGAGCGCGTGCTGCGCATTGGCCTGCCGCTGGCGGCCAGCGAGGAGCAGCTGCGCGACACCGTGCAGGCCTGGCTCAAGCGACGCGCGCGTGCCGATTTCGAGCCGCGCTGCCAGCGCTTCGGCGCCGCCCTGGGCGTGCAGATGACCCAACTGCGCCTGAGCTCGGCCCAGACCCGCTGGGGCAGCGCCAGCGCCGACGGCTCCATCCGCCTGAACTGGCGCCTGATCCATTTCGCACCAGCCATCATCGATTACGTGGTGGCCCACGAGCTGGCCCATCTGCGCGAGATGAACCACAGCCCGGCCTTCTGGGCCGTGGTGCGCTCGGTGCTGCCGGACTTCGAAACCGCCCGCGGTCGCCTGCGCGAAGAGTCCATCGTCAGCGAGTGAGCGCGCAGCCGTTTCAGGTTCACCGGTTCACCTGTTCACGTGTTCACCCCTCCCGCAAAGTGAACAGGTGAACGGGTGAACAGGTGAGGGGGCGGGCTCGGGTGGGGGCTTATCCCTCTTTGGGGGGGCTTGTTCCCTAAGAGGGTGACGATAGACACTCTGGGCCAACGCTGTCATCACCCGCACCCAGTTCTAGATTCCATACGGCGTGGAATCACTCGCAGCCCGGCTGCCGAGGGGTGCTAAAAGGGGCCGAGTGTCCGCCATCCTTGACGTTGCCTTTGCCGGCAGCCTCAGCGATGGCGGATTTCTTTTGGGCGCGGCGCTTCGGGCCGGCTCAGGTCTTGGGTGCCGCCGTCGGCGTGGCCAGGGTGCTGAAACGGTAGATGCCGTCGGCGCCGCGCTCGCGGCGCAGCTGCCCGCCCAGCCAGAGTGAGTTCAGGTGGGCCACCGATTCGCCCATGGCAAAGGTGGTCTGGTGCAGATCCAGCTTGCGTTTGAACAGCAGCTCCAGCAGCTCGGCCGCATGGCAGGGCTTGTCGGCGCAGGCCTGGCGCACATCGGCCAGGCGCTCGACATGGTGCTCCTGCAACTGCTCGATGCGCGCATGAAGGCCGCGGAAGGGCAGGCCATGGGCCGGCAGCACCAGAGTGTCGGCCGGCAGGCTGAGCAGGCGCTGCAGCGAGTCGAGGTAGAGGCGCAGCGGGTCGGCCTCGGGCTCGACATCGACCACCGAGACATTGGTCGAGATGCGCGGCAGCACCATATCGCCCGAGATCATCAGGCCGAGTGCGGCGCAGTAGAGGCTGATGTGCTCGGGCGCATGGCCGTAGCCGACCAGGCATTGCCAGCTCTGGCCGCCGATCTGCAAGGTCTTGCCGCCCATCAGGCGGCGAAAGCTGGCCGGCACCTGCGGCACCATGCTCGGGTAGTAGCTGCTGCGGGCGCGGATTCTGGCCAGGGCCTCCGGGTCGCTCAGGCCATGGCTGGCGAAGAAGGCCGCGGCGGTCTCGCCGCCCATGCCCACGGTCGAGCCGCTGGCCAGGCGGGCCAGGTGAAAGTCGGTGGCGCTGATCCAGAGCCGGCATTCGTGGTGCGCCGGCAGGCCCGGCGCCACGGCGCCGCTCCAGCGCTGACAGAGCCATTGGGCCAGGCCGATGTGGTCGGGGTGGAAATGGGTGACGATCACGCGCAGCACCGGCAGGCCCTCGAGCTGATCGGCAAAGATGGCTTCCCAGTTCGCCTGCGTCGCTTCATTGGCCACGCCGCAATCGACGATGGTCCAGCCCTGGATCTTGGCCCCCTCGCTGCCGTCGATCTCGTCGCGCAGCAGCCAGAGGTTGATGTGGTCCAGCGCAAACGGCAGGCCCATGCGCAGCCAGCGCACGCCGGGCGCCAGCTCGATCAGTTCGCCCGGGCCGGGACGGGCGTCGCCGAGCGGGTAGTGCAGTTCCGATTCGCGGGGATTGGCCATGGTCGTTCAGCAAGAAGCAGAAATTGGGAGGGGAGAGGGCAAGGCCCGACGCGGCGCCGCCTCGCAGGTGCATAGAATTGCCGCTTACGTCAACGTCAATGCGAGCGAGCCCCAGTTTAGCCATGAGCACCGTCACCCCACCGAATGCCGCGAGCGAGGGTGCCCGCCAGTTCACCATCACCGAGCTGGCCCATGAGTTCGACATCACGCCCCGGGCCATTCGTTTTTACGAGGACATGGGCCTGCTCGAGCCCTCGCGCGCCGGCCGCAACCGCGTCTACACCCACCGCGACCGCACTCGCCTCAAGCTGACCCTGCGCGGCAAGCGCCTGGGCCTGAGCTTGCAGGAGATCAAGCAGCTGGTCGATATGTACGACGCCTCCAGCGGCGCCGCGCCGCAGCTGCGCGCCTTTCTGGAGGTGCTGCAGCAGCACCGCCGCCAGCTCGAGCAGCAGCTCGACGACATCGAGGTCACCCTGGCCGAGATCGCCCAGCACGAGGACCGTTGCAAGAGCCTGCTCAAGCAGGTCAAGTAAGAGCCAGGAAAAAGAAAGGGCCGCGGAACAGCGGCCCTGTTTCTAACGGCTTTCTTCCTCAGCTTTTCAGGGCCAGCACCGGCCGCATGGCCATGGCCTGCAAGCCATGGTGCAGGCTGGCGATCAGGCTCACCAGCAGCAAGCCCAGCAGGGCCAGGGCTTGCGGCCACAAGCCCATGGCCGCCCGGTCGGCAAACTGGCTCAGATAGCTTTGACCCAGCCACCAGGACAGCGGCAGGGCCAGCAGGGCCGCGATCAGCAGCAGGCCGGCGAACTCACGCAGCAGCCGCGTCAAGGCCTGGCCGGCTGAGGCGCCGTAGAGCTTGCGCAGCACCAACTCGCGCGCATGGCGCTGCACCAGATAGGCGGCCAAGGCATAGACGCCGAAGCCCGCCAGGGCCAGGGCCAGCACACTGCTGGCCGTGACCAGCTCGGCCAGGCGCAGGTCGGCGCGGTAGGGCTCCTGCATGGCCGCTTCCACGGCTTCCAGCTGCAGGGCTTGGTCCGGCACATAGCGCTTCCAGATCGGTGCGATCAAGGCCTCGGCCCGCGCCAGGCTGGCGGGTTCTCCCTCGCGCAGGCGCAGATTGAGCACCCAGGCGCCGCGGCCCGTGGCCAGCACCTGTTCGCTGCGCTTGAGTGCGAAGGCATGGGGCTGGCTGGGCTGGCGGGTGCTTTCCAGCACCAGCTGCGGCACCACGGCGGCTATGCGCCAACTCTGCTGGCGCTGGGCCAGGCCGGTGTAGGCCAGACGCAGATCCTGGCCCACGGCCTGCTCAGCCCGAGCCCAGCCGAGAGCGCGCAGCGCCGGCAAGTCCAGCACCACCGTGTCTTGCTCGCCCGTGCGCAACTGGCCGGCCAGCAGGGGAATCCGGTAGAGGGTGAAGAAATCGGCGTCGACATGGACGACCCGCAGCTTGCGGGCCTCCCCGCCGTCGCTGCCCAGGTCCGCGCGCAGAAAGCCACCCTCGCGCTCGATCCGACCGCTGCCGGGCACGCTGTCGCTCCAGGCCAGGGCCTGCACCTCGGGGCGCTGAGCCAGGGCCTGGCGCAGGTCTTCGGCCAAGGCCGGGCTGGCGCCATCGGGCATGCGCAGGGCCAGCACGCCGTGGGGGTCAAAGCCCAGATCGCGCGCCAGCACATGGCGGTTCTGCAAGCTCAGGATCAAGGCCAGGCTGCAGACCAGGAGCGCCACGCCGAACTGCAGCACGGTCAGGGTGCGGCGCAGCCAGCGGCCTGAGGCGCCCTCACTGGCTTGCCGGCCTTGCAGGGCGGCGGCCGCATTCTGCCGCCAGGCCAGCCAGGCCGGGTAAAGGCAGACCAGGCCACCCAGCAGCGTGCAGCCCGCGGCCAGGCCCAGCAGGGGCAAGGCTTGCAAGAGGCTGTCCGGCACCGGCAGCTGCAGCACGCCGGCCAGCCAGGGCACCATCAACCAGGCCAGCAGCACCGCCAGCGCGGCCGCCAGCGCGATGCTCAGTTGCGCTTCGGCCGCGAACTGCAGCAGCAGGCGGCGCGGGCCCAGGCCCAGGCTTTTGCGCACGGCGATCTCGCGCTGGCGCTGCACCGTGCGCACGCTGCTGAGGTTGATGAAATTGAGCAGGGCCAGGCTCAGCAGCAGGACCGCCACGCCGCCCAAGGCCCACAGGGCTTGCACCCGCAGGCGCCCTTCGCGGCCTTCGAAGGGCAGGCGGGTGATGGGCAGGGCGCGCATGAAGGCCGCTTTGCGGCCGTCGGCCGTCCAGTCGGGCGGCAGCTGCTTCATGATGGGGCTGGCATCGAGCAGGGCTTGAGCCAAGGCGCCGACCTGAGCGGCGCTGGCGCCGGGTGCCAGACGGCCATAGATGCGCCCGGTGATCTGGAACCAGGCGCTGCGCATTTCTTCGTCGAGCTCGGCGGCGGGCGAGTCGAAGCCGATGAAGGCCGGCTCGCGCAGCGTGCTTTGTGAGCCCGGGTCGGCCAAGAGAGCGCAGACGCTGAGCATGTGCTTGCCCGCGTGCAGAAGCTGACCCAGGGCGGGCCGCTCGCCGAAGAGCTGGCGGGCCAGGCTCTGTCTCAGGACGATGGTGTCGGGCCGGGACAGGCAGGCCTTCAAGTCGCCTTGCAGGCTGCGCAAGCCGAACAGCTCGACGGCGCTGACATCCAGGGCCAGCACGGCGCTGCGCTGCTGGCGCTCGCCCACGCGCAAGGTCAGCCAGTCGTTGCTGCTGCGGCTCAAATGCTGCAGCGGCGCGCCGGATTTCTGCAGCGCCTCGTGCAGGGCAAAAGGCGCGCCCAGAAACCAGTCCTCCTGGCGGCCCGGCATATTGCCGTGGAAATCGAGCATCACGATGCGCTCGGGTTCCTGCAGCGCCGGGTCAGGCCGGTAGCGTTCGCCCAGCATCACGGCGAGCAGGTAGCTGGCCGCCAGAGCGAGGGCCAAGCCCAGGATCAGCACCGAAGCATTGAAGGGCTCAGCCCGCAATTGCCGGGCCGCCACGCGGAGGTCGAGCAGTCTCATGCCTGGCCCGCCGCTTCAGTCGCGCAAGGCCTGGATGGGCCGCATGGACATGGCCGCCAGGGCATGGCGCAGGCCGGCCAGGCCGCTCATCAGCAAGGTGACCAGCAAGGCCGCCAGCAGCGGCCAGCCGCCCATCTGTGCGCGCTCGATGAAGCCGCTCAGGTACTGCTGGGCGATCCACCAGATCAGCGGCAGGCTGATCAGGGCGGCCAGGCCCAGCAGGGGCGCGAACTCCTTGATCAAGAGCGCGGCGATGTGGCGGTGGCCCGCGCCGTGCAGCTTGCGGATGACGATCTCCAGCGCCGCGCGCCGTACCGTGTAGGCCGCGAGGGCGTAGACCCCAAAAGCGGCCAGCAAGAGCGCCAGGAGGCTGGTGACGGCGATCAGGCGGCCGATATTGCGGTCCAGGCGGTAGCGCTGGGCCAGTTCTTCATGCACGCTGCTCAGCAGCAGCACATCCTCAGGAAAGTAGCGAGGCCATGCTTCTTGGGCTGCTGCACGCAGGGCAGGCAGGTCGGACCCGGCCAGCGTGAGCACGCTGTGGCCATGCTTGAGCAGCATGAAGAGCTGGGGCTGGCGGAGATCGCGGGCCGATTCTTGCCGGATCGGGCCGCTCACCGCCTGCACCCGCACCTCAAGATCCTCGGCCAGCATCACCTGTCCGAGCGCGTCGTTCGGCGAAGCAAAGCCCATGGCTTGGGCCGACGTGGCGTCGATCAGCACGGGCCAGACTTGCTTGGGCACGCTCGGATCAAAAGGTGAAACCTCGGGCACGCTGACGCCATCGAGACTGCCTGCCAGCAGAGGGATGCCGTAGGTGTCCACGAAGCTGCCGTCGGCCAGACTGCGACGGGTGGAGACCTTGGTCGCACCGCGCGTCAGGCTGACCACGGCCCCAATGCCGTTCCGGCCGGGGATGTCGTCACTCATGCTCAGGCGCTGCACGCTCGCGTGCCCTCGCAGGGCTTCGTACAGGCCGAGCTTGGCTTCGCGCTTGGCACTTGGCGGTAGTTCGATGGCCAACAGACCTTCGGTCTTGAAACCTGGGTTCAGGCGGGCCACGAACTCGCTCTGCCAGACCACCACCACGGCCGCGCCCGACAGGGTCAGCGCCGCGCTGAATTGCAGCACCGTCATGGCGCGGCGCAGGCGGCGGCCGGCAGCGCCCTCGCTCTGCTTGCGGCCTTGCAAGGCCGGGGCGCAGTGCACGCCCAGGGCCACGCGCGCGGGGTAGAGCCCGGTCAGCGCACCCAGCAGCAGGCAAGCCAGGGCCAGGCTGATCAGCTGCGCCGGGGCGAACAGCTTGCTTGCAAACTGCACATCGAGCAGGTCGGCAAAGCCAGGCGCCAACAGCCAGGCCAGCAGCAGGCCGACGACGCCGGCCAGCGAGGCCACCAGGCTGGACTCCAGTACAAACTGCAGGCCCAGGCGCGCCGGGCTGGCGCCCAGGCTCTTGCGCACGGCGATCTCGCGCTGGCGGCGCAGGGTGCGCACGCTGCTGAGGTTGACGTAGTTGATGGCGGCCAGGGCCAACATCGTCAGCGCCATGAGGCTGAGCGCGCTGTAGAGCATCAGCCGGGTCTGGCTGCCGCCGCCCTCGAAGGGAATGCGGGTCAGTGGCATGGCACGCACGAAAGCGCTCTTGCGACCGCCGGCGCGCCATTCGGGCGGTACCTCGGTGGTGCCTGGACTGCGGTCGAAGATGGACTGCATCAAAGTGCCGAGCTGAGCCGCGCTGGCGCCATCGGCCAGGCGGGCGTAGACATTGCCGTTGATGAAATACCAGGCGCGCAGCATCCAGGGGGCTTGGTCAGAGGCGGGCGACTCGAAGTTGGCCAGCACATCGAACTCCAGCTCGCTGTTCGCGGCCTGGCGAGGCAGCAGGGCCGCGACCGTCATCTCCTGCCCGCGCATGCGCAGGCGTTGGCCCAGCACATCGCTGCTGCGGCCGAACAGACGCTCCGCAGCGCCGGTGGTGAGGGCCACCGTGTCGGGCTTGCTCAGCGCCGCCCGCACATCGCCGCTCAGGGCCTTGAGGCCGAAGATGTCGACCAGTTCCGGGTCAGCGAACATGACATGGTTCTTGCTGACCTGCTCGCCGACGCGCAAGCCGAGGTCGCTTTCCGCCACCCGTGCCACATGGCTCACCGGTGCTTTCGCATCGAGCAAGGCATGGCGAAAGACAAAGGGCATGGAGCTGAACCAGTCGTCGTTGCGACCGGGGATGTTGCCCTTGAATTCCAGGCGCACGACCCGGTCGGGCTGCGGCACGCTGGGGTCGGGCAGCCAGCGGTCGTTGAGCAGCAGGGCGATCAGATAGGCGGCGGCGATGGCCACAGCCAGGCCCAGCACCACCACCAGGGAGTAGGCAGGTTCGGCCAGCAGCTGGCGCCAGCTGACGCGCAGGTCTTTGAGTTTCATGAGAGTCCTTTCTGGCCTGAGCTTGAGAATTTTTGTAGCGAGCGGCTGTCAGGCTAGGCGGACGGAGCACAGGAACCGGAACGTACTTCCTGTACGTGAGGATTCCGAGCACCGGACCAACGACGCATGGCAGTCGCGCAGTAGAAAATTCACAAGCTCTCAAGCCGCCATGGCATCGACGAGGATGCGGCCGTCAAGGAGTCGCAGGCAGCGCGAGGCCTGGGCCGCGTGCTCGGGTGAGTGCGTCACCATCACCAGGGTCGTGCCTTCCTCATTGAGCTCGCGCAGGATGCGCATCACCTCGTCGCCTTGGGCGCTGTCGAGGTTGCCGGTCGGCTCGTCGGCCAGCAGCAGGGCCGGGCGCGAGACGATGGCGCGGGCGATGGCCACGCGCTGCTGCTGGCCGCCCGAGAGCTGCGAGGGCCGGTGATTGGCGCGGTGGTCGATGCCCAGGCGCAGCATGGCGGCGTCCACACGGCCGGCGTGTTCGCGGCGCGGCACATCGCCGTACTCCAGGGCCAGCTCGATGTTCTCGCGCACGCTCAGGTCGTCGATCAGATTGAAGCTCTGGAACACAAAGCCGATGCGGCCGCGGCGCAGGGCGCTGAGCTGGCGCTCGTTCCAGCCAGTGACGTTTCGGCCCTCGAACCAGTACTCGCCGCTGCTCGGTGCGTCGAGCAGGCCCAGGATGGACAGCAGGCTCGATTTGCCGCAGCCCGAGGGGCCGGTGATGGCCAGGTACTCCCCCGCTTCAATTTCCAGGTTGATCTGATTCAGGGCGGTGGTTTCGACCTCGCTGTTGCGGTGCAGCTTGCTGAGGTTTTTCAGTTGGATCATGGGGTGTTCCTTCCTCGTGGAGTGTTCGGTGCAAATGGGGTGGGGTCATGGGGTGGGGTCAGGTCTTGAGCTTGAGCAGGGGCGCGTCGCCGTAGGCGCGCACCTTGGAGACGATCACGCGCTCGCCGGGCTGCAGGCCGTCCAGCACCTCGATGCGGCCGGCCGCGCGGCGGCCCAGGCGCACCGGGCGGCGTTCGGCTGCGGTGCCGTCGGCGGTCAGCACATAGACCCAAGCGCCGCCGCTGTCGCCGTAGAAGGCGCCGTCATCGATCAGGCGGGCGCGGCTGGGCTGGCCCAGCACGATGCGTGCGTCCAGGCTCTGGCCGGCCTGCAGGGCCGGCGGCAAGCCTTGGCTGAACTCCAGCTCGACGCCGAAGCGGCCGTCCTTCACCTGCGGCAGGCGCTGGCTGACGGTCAAGGGCCAGGTCTTGCCACCGGCCTCCAGCGTGGCCTGCAGGCCTTTTTGCACGCGCGCCAGGTAGAACTCATCGACATTGCCGGCCAGCTTGAAGCTGGCGATGTCGTCGATGCGGCCGAGCCGGTCGCCCGGCTTGACGCTGCTGCCCACCTGCAGGCTGAAGCCGCTGAGCTGGCCGTCGCGCGGCGCCCGGGCGGAGAGGCCGGCGGCGGCCTGGCGCACCACGGCCAGGCCTTCGCTGAGGCCCTTGACCGCGCGCTCCATCTCGGCCACGGCCTGCTCGCGGGTGCGGATCTCGGCCGCGCCGTCTTCGCGCGCCTGGGCCAGCAGGCGTTGCTGCTGCTCGCGCTTGAGCTGGGCATCCTCCAGCACCGATTTGGAGACGAAGCCCTGGGCAGCCAGGCTTTGCTGGCGGGCCAGGTCGTTCTCGGCCCGGGTCAGCTCATGCTGCAGGCTGCTGAGGTCGCGGCGCAGCATGCTCTGCGCATTGGCCAGGGCCGTGCGCTGCATGGCCAGATTGGCCTGCTGTTGGGCCACCTCGGCCGAGCGCTGCAACACCTCCTGCTCGCGCTGTGGGTTGGACAGGCGGTAGAGCAGGGTGCCGGCCTTGAGCATGTCGCCGTCGCGCACCAGCACCGCGTCGACGCGGCCGGCGTCGGTGGCATCCAGCAGCACCTGGTGGGCGGGCACGACCTGGGCGCGCAGGGTCAGCTCGTCGCGGAATTCGCCCTCGGCCACGGTCGAGATGCTCAGCTCGGCCAGGGGCACCGCCAGGCCGCGCGGCACGCTGAGGTAGAGCGCGGAGGCCGCTGCCAACGCAGCCAGGCTGAAACCGGCCCAGCGCAGGGCGCGGGCGTATTTCTTCTTCGGCAAGGGGCGGTCCATGGCGGCGCCGGTGACGGGGGGCAGGCGATGCAAATTCGCGTTCATGGCCGCTGTGTTTGCAAAGCGCGTGCCAGGCTGAGCCCCGCTGTTTCCCATGCCGTTGCCGGGGCGACTGTCCGGGAGCGGACATCCGGCCGCCGTGTCGCCTGAGCAGCTGTCCGGAATCGGACAGGTGCGCGCCCCAGCGCGCTGCTAACCTCGCGCCATGGCGATCTTGATACTGGACGACGACCCCGATGTGGCCCTGGCGGCGCGCTTGCTGCTGCAGCGCCGCTTCGGCCCGGTGCGTCTGCTGCATCAGCCCGAAGCGCTGCTGCCGGCCCTGGATGCGGGCGATGTGGAACTGCTGCTGCTGGACATGAACTTCCTGCCCGGCCGCACCGATGGGGCTCAGGGTTTGGAGCTCTTGCAGCGTGCCCTGGCCCACAGCCCCGAGCTGCCGTTGATTGTGATGACGGCCTATGCCGAGGTGAACCTGGCCGTGGCCGCGCTCAAGGCGGGCGCTTTCGATTTCGTCACCAAGCCCTGGGACAACGCCAAGCTCTGCGCCACCGTGGCCGCAGCCCTGGCCCGACGCGCGCCGCAGGGCGGGGTGGGCCAGCCCTCGGCCCTGCTCGGCGAGGCGCCGGCCATGCGCGAGCTGCGCGCTCTGATCCAGAGCGTGGCGCCGACCGAGGCCAATGTGCTGGTGCTGGGCGAGATGGGCTCGGGCAAGGAGCTGGTGGCGCGCGAGATCCATGCCGGGAGCAAACGCGTCGGCGAGATCTTTCTCGCCGTGGACCTGGGCGCCCTGTCCGAGACCACGCTGGAGAGTGAGCTCTTCGGTCACAAGCGCGGCAGCTTCACCGATGCGCGCCAGGAGCGGCCCGGCCGTTTTCAGGCCGCGGCCGGCGGCACGCTCTTTCTCGACGAGGTGGCCAATCTGCCCCTGGCCGGCCAGGCCAAGCTGCTGACCGTGCTGGAGCGCCGCGAGGTGACGCCGCTGGGCGCCGATCGGGCGCTGCCGGTCGATGTGCGCATCGTCAGCGCCACCAATCTCGACGAGGCGGCGCTGTTCGACCCGCTGCGCTTCCGCCCCGATCTGCTCTACCGCCTCAACACCATCGTGCTGCGCGTGCCGCCGCTGCGCGAGCGCCGCGAAGACATTCCGCTGCTCGCCCGCCACTACCTGGCCGCCTATGCCCAGCAGTACGGCAAGCCGCTGCGCGACTGCAGTGCCGCCGCCTGGCAGGCTCTGCAGGCGAACGACTGGCCGGGCAATGTGCGGGCTCTGCGCCACGCCTGCGAGCGGGCCGTGATCCTGGGGCAGGGCACGCAGCTGGAGGCGGCAGACTTTGGCTTGAATGCCGCCACCATTCAAGCCCCAGCGGCTGCGACTGCGGCGACTTCGAGCGCCGGTCCGAGCCTGAGCCTGCACGAGCGTGAGCGCGAGGCCCTGGACCAAGCCCTGCGCCAGGCCGAGGGCAATATCAGCCAGGCCGCGCGCCTGCTGGGCCTGAGCCGCGCAGCGCTCTACCGACGCATGGAAAAGCATGGGCTCTGAGCACCCGCCGCTGTCGCCGGCACAGCTTCAGCTGCGACGCAGCCAGCAGCTGCGGGGCCAGGTGCTGCTCGCCGCCCTGCTGCTGGCGCTGGGTGCGGCCGGCCTGGTCTGGCAGCAAGGCTCGCCGCGCTGGCAGGTGCTGATTGTGCTGGCCCAGTTGGCCGTGGCGCGCTGGGGCTGGCTGGCTTTGGGGCGTTTGCAGCTGCCCGCACCCGCCCTCGATCAGCCGCAGGGCAACCCGGCGCTGCAGGCCGATCTGCAGCAGAAGCTGAGCTTGCTGGAGGGCGAGCTGGAGCATGTGCCGGTGGCCTTGCTGCGCATCAGCGGCGAGCAGGTGACGGCGCTCAATGTGCGCGCGCGCCGCCTGCTGGCGCCCGGCGGGGCGCTGGAGCGCGAGGCCCTGCTGGCGCAGCTGCGCGAGGCCCGCGGCGAGGCCGGACGCGAGCTGCTCAGCGTCGCCACCGAGCGCGGCCAGGAGCGCTGGCTGCTGGCCGGCAACCGCCTGAGCCTGGGCGGTGTTGAGGCGCGGTTGCTGGCCTTGCTGCCTCTGGAGTCCGAGCTGGAGGCCGAAACCCTCAAGGCCTGGCGCCAGCTGGTCCATGTGCTGACGCATGAGATCATGAACTCGCTCACGCCGATTGCCTCGCTCTCGCGCAGTGCGCGCGAGATGCTGGGTGACCCCGAGGCCGGGCCCGACCTCAACCTGGCCCTGGACACCATCGCCCGCCGCGCCGCCTCGCTCGCGGCCTTCGTCGGTCATTACCGCAGCATCAGCGAGCTGCCGGCGCCCCAAGCCGAGGTGCTGCAGCTGTCCGAGCTGTTTGCGCGTTTGGAGCAGCTGGTGGCCGCCGACTGGCGCGCCCGTGGCGGCGAGGCCAGCTTCACGGTCGAGCCCGAGAGCTTGAGCCTGCGCGCCGACCCGGGTCAGCTGGAGCAGGCCTTGCTCAACCTGATCAAGAACGCCGCCCAGGCCACGGCCGGTGTGCCGCAGCCGCGCCTGCAGGTGCGTGCCCGTCTGGTGCGCGGCGGCCGCCTGGCCCTGGAGGTGCGCGACAACGGCCCCGGCGTGCCGGCGGGTCTGGAGAACGACATCTTCCTGCCTTTCTTCAGCACCCGCAGCGCGACTCAGGCGCGCGAGGATGGCAGCCACGGCATCGGCCTGGCCCTGGTGCGCAAGCTGATCCATGGCATGGGCGGCACGGTGCGCTACGTCAAGCCGGTGACGGGTGGGGCCTGCTTTGTGCTGAGCTTTTAGAGGCGCGCAGGTGGCTCAGGCCAGGGGCAAGTCCTGGCGCAGGGCCCGCGACTCCTCGTCATGCAGCGCCACCACGGCCTGCAGCTCGGGGTGGATGAAGCCACTGCCCAGGGTTTCGAGATAGCGGCAGGAGGCGTAGCTGGCGGCCTGGCGTTCGTAGCGCGCGATCCAGTCCTGGCGCGCCGGCATCTGCTCCGGTGACACCGGCCAGGTGCCGGAGCGCGGGCGGATGCGGCCGGTGAGACCCATGCGCCAGGGCTTGCCGCTCAAGCGTGCGCGAAAGCAGTTCTGGTTCAAACACATGCGCACATAGTTCTCGTCGGCGCCGACGGCCTGGAAGAAGGCTCGGCTGAGGTCGGAACGTGCTGCCATGGTCTCGTGCGTGGCCAGCAGGCGCAGTCCGGCCGGTGTCTGGTAGAGGCGCAGACTCCAGTTGGGGTGTTCGGCCAGAAAGGCCTGGATGCGCCGACGCTGGACTTGCAGCGGCCCCCCGCGCACGGCCAGCCACAGGCGCCGGACCTGCTGAGTCGCGGGCGCCGCCAGCAGCAGGGACAGGAAGAGAAGCAGGACAAAGGTGCCAGAACTGCGAAACAGCCAGGCCAGCAGCCCCGACCCCAGGCACAGCAGCGCCCAGCCGAGCAAGCCCTGCCAGAGACGGACTTCAATCTTGAAATCGATGTCGGCGAACAGGGCATGTTCGGTGTTCAGGCAGCGCGCGCCGTAGGCATTGCGAGTCACGACCAGTTCGCCCTGCCGTGCCACCACCTCTTCGCGAATGGGCACGCCCTCGCTGCCGTTGTAGGGCATCTTCAGCTCACGCGCCGTCAAGGCCTCGCCGGCCATGCGGCGCCGCAAAGCCTCCTCGACCCGGGCCTCGGCCATGGCCTGCGCATCCTCGGGGCTGAGGTTGGACCAGCCGAAACGCCTCACGGTGACGGCATGGCCTCTCCTTGTTTGTGTGCGACGGGCTTCGGCCCAGTGGTCGGGAATGATCATGGTGGCAGGCGTTCTGCGAGGCAGGGGGGGCGTGGGTTCTGGAGATTATGTGGCTCCAGCCGGATCGCAGAAGCTTGCCCCGGGTTTGTCCCGATCCTCAGTCCGAGAGCCTCAGCCCGCGAACCTCAAGGGCCACACCACGCGAAAGCGCTCGCAGGCGATCAGGAGGTCTTCGCTGAACACCCGCCCGGCGCGCTCGCATTCGCGCGTGAAGTACTCGCGGTGTGCGCGCCGCCAGAACGCCAGAGATCCATCGCCTTCGCCCTCGGTGGCGGCGAACTCGGCTGTGACCTGGTCAAAAGGCGTCAGGTCCACCTGGGTGGTTTCGATGATGCACAGGGCGCGGTCTTGCGAATCGGTGACGATGCTGAGCAGGCCCGGCCGAGGCAAGCCCAGGCCCGAGGCCTCGTAGAACCAGACGGCGCCGGCGGTCGCACGCTTGCGGCCGGCCAGCACCAGCTGCGCGAGTTCATCGATCAGCTCGGGTGTGTCCCCGAACTGGCAGACCTCGTAAAAGCGCTCGTCGTCGAGCGGGTCCTGGCCGCCCCGTTGCGCGGCGTAGGCTTGCCAGAACTCCTGCAGAGGAGCCGGGATGCGTGGATTCATCGTCCTTGAGGGGGCGTGTCGAGGGCGCCGCTCAAGGCAGCAGATCGGCCACATCGTTCCAGGCCTCGGGGGCGACGCGGCCCTCGTAGCGGCGCACCACGCGGTTCTGCGCGTCCACGACCAGGGTCAAGGGCAGGCGGGCAGGCGCGGGCCCGGCGTCCAGGCGCAGAGACAGCAGGCCCGGTGGCGGCTTGTGCATGACGTTGCGGATCTGCTCATAGCTGCGCCAGTCCTCGGCCTGCTTGTCGACATTGACCTGCACCACGGACACCGGCTTCTTGCGCCAGCCTTCCAGGTTGGCGCGCAGCTCGGCCAGGGTGTCGCGACAGACCGCGCAGGCGGTGGACCAGTAAAAGACCACGGCCACGCGGCCTTTCAGCTCGCTGGGCGCAAAGGCTTCGCCACTGAGCTTGCTGGCCTGCAGCTGCCAGTTGCTGGGCAGGCCGGCGCCAGTGGGGCTGTTCATCAAGAGCTGGGCCGGGTCGTTGGCGATGGTGTTGCTGGCAGTGCTGCTGGCCTTGGCATGCAGGGTGGCGGCGGGTTTGCTTGGGGGCACCACACCGGCGGTCGGGGGCGTCTGGCTGAAAGCGCTGGAGTGCAGGCTGGCCAGCGCGATCCATGCGGGGAGCATCAGGCAAGCGCGCAAGTGGCGAGGGGGAGAAGCGCAAAGCGCTGTGCAGCAGGAGGCAGAAGAACAGGAGGCGGCCGAAGACAGGGGGAGACGGGTCTTGAGGGATGACGTCAGTGGCATCGCTGAGTGTCCTGGGGTGGAGGGGTGAGCTCAGGATGCTCAGTTGAGGCGCGGAATTCAACTGCGATTTTGGGGGTGGGTAATATCACCCGAGCATCACTGTAAACTTATCCAGTGATTCCCTCTGATGCCCCTTTGCCCGCGCCGCCTGCATCGACTGCCGCGACTGCCGCGACTGCCGCGACTGCCGCGAGCGCCCCCCCGGCGCTCAGCCGCCCCCAGCTCAGCCGCTTGATGAAGGTCTGGCGCTCGGGTGGCTGGCCCTACCGCGATCCGCTGGAGATCGACCTGCTGGCCGGTGGTTGGGTGGAGTTGCGTTGCCCGCCCGGCGGCCACGAAACCCTGCAGCTGACGCCCGCCGGCATTGCTGCCCTGGCCGCCTCGCGCCAGCGTGGCCAGCGGGCGCTGAGCCTGCATGACCGCCTCGCCTGCCGCATGAGTGAACAGCTGATGCGCCAGGACGGCCGCATCGTCTGGCGCGAGTTGTCGCTGCGGGCCCAGGTTCAGGCCGAAGCTTCATCACCGCTCAGGGCTTCTTCCACGCCGCTGTTTGGCGAGGACTTGCTTGATGCGCCCCGCGAGGCCGCGCCCAAGCAGCCCTGGCGCATGGCCCGCCCCGATCTTTTTTCGGTGCGCAACACCTCGGTGGCGGCTTATCTGCAGCCCGTGGTGCACGAGATCAAGGCCAGCCGGGCCGATCTGCAGTCCGATCTGCGCCATGCGGCCAAGCGCGAGTCCTACCAATGGCTGTGCAGCGCCTGCTACTACGTGTTCCCGGCGGGGGTGGCCGAGCCCGAGGAGTTGCCGCCTGAATTCGGCGTTTGGGTGCTGCACGGCGAGGTCGAGACCGGTCGGCTGGAACTGCTGCGCCCGGCACGCTACCAGCCCTGCGAGCTGCCTTTTGCCGTCTGGATGGCGCTGGCCAAGGCCACGCCCGATCGGCTGGAGGGCGAGAGCCCGCAAGCCCATCTGGGTGAGCCGGGGATGCAGCCCGAGGCGGATCTGCCCGGCGACCCGGGCAGCCCGGCGTGAGCGAGACTGCCGCAGCTGCCGAGCTGGTCGTCGCCGTCCGCGCCCTGTGCGAGTTCAGCGCCAAGGCCGGCGATCTGGACCTGCGCTTCACGCCGGCACCCACCGCGCTGGAGGGCATGGCCGGCCATGCCCTGGTGGCCGGCCGGCGCGGCAGCGGCTACCAGACCGAGCTGAGCCTCAGTGGCGTGTTTGTTGAACCGGAGTGTGGTGCACGTTTGCGGGTGCGCGGCCGCGCCGATGGCTGGGATGCCGGCCGCCAGCGCCTGGAGGAAATCAAGACCCACAAAGGCAGCCTGGACGCCCAGCCCGCCAACCACCGCGCCCTGCACTGGGCCCAGCTCAAGGTCTACGGCGCCCTGCTGTGTCAGCAGGAAGGCCTGGCGCGGGTCGAGCTGGCCCTGGTGTACTTCGACGTCTTGGCGCAGAGCGAAACCGTGTTTGCGGAGACCCACAGCGCCGCTGATCTGCAGGCATTCTTTGCCGAACAATGCGGGCGTTATGTCGCTTGGGCGCAGCAGGAGCAGGCGCACCGCGAGGCGCGCGATGCAGCCCTGCTGGCCCTGGCTTTTCCCCATGCCGACTTTCGCCGCGGGCAACGTGCCTTGGCCGAGGGTGTCTACAAGGCCGCGGTCTCGGGCCGGGTGCTGCTGGCTCAGGCGCCCACCGGCATCGGCAAGACGGTGGGCACCATCTTTCCCATGCTCAAGGCCATGCCGGGCCAGAAGCTGGACAAGCTGTTTTTCCTGACGGCCAAGAGCTCCGGTCGCCAGCTGGCATTGGAAGGCGTGGAGAAGCTCAAGACCCCGCCGGGCAGCCTGCGGGTGCTGGAGCTGGTGGCCCGTGACAAGGCCTGCGAGCATCCCGACAAGGCCTGCCACGGCGAGAGCTGCCCGCTGGCCCAGGGCTTTTACGACCGCCTGCCGCAGGCCCGCGCCGCGGCCGTTCAAAGCGGTTTGCCTCTCGAGCGCGCCGCTGTGCGCGCTCTGGCCCTGGCCTTTGAGGTTTGCCCCTACTACCTGAGCCAGGAGCTGGTGCGTTGGGCCGATGTGGTGGTCGGCGACTACAACTACTTCTTCGACAGCAGTGCGCTCCTGCATGGCCTGAGCCAGCAGAACGGCTGGCGCGTGGGCCTGCTGGCCGACGAGGCGCACAACCTGCTCGAGCGTGGCCGCAAGATGTACTCGGCCGAGCTGGAGCAGGACAGCTTGCGTGGCGCCAAGCTGGTGGCGCCGCCCTCGCTGAAAGCGCCGCTCGATCGCCTGCAGCGGGCCTGGACCAAGCTCAGCAAAAGCACGGCCGGCGAAGAGGCGGTCCAGCCCTATCAAGTCTTGAAGGAGTTGCCCGAGGCCTGGATGCAGGCCTTGCAGCAAGCCACCGCGGCCATCAGCGAGCAACAACAGGCGGGCTCGGCCAAGCCACTGGAGCCGGCGCTGCAGAACTTCTTCTTCGAGGCCCTGGCCTTTGCCCGCCTGGCCGAGCAACTCGATGCCCACTCGCTGTGTGACCTGACCCTGCGCAACAGCAATGCCCCCGGCTTTGCCAAGAGCCAGGCCAAGCTGCACACCACCCTGGCCATCCGCAACATCGTGCCCGCGCCCTTTTTGCGGCCACGCTTGCTGGCGGCCCACACGGCCACCTTGTTCTCGGCCACGGTGCAGCCGGCCGGCTTTTACGCCGACCTGCTGGGCCTGCCCGAGAACTGGGCCTATCTGGAGGTGGAATCGCCGTTTGAGGCGGCGCAGCTGGAGATCAAAGTGGCGCGCCAGATCTCCACCCGGTACGCCGACCGTCAGCGTTCCCTGGCCGCCCTGGTCGCCCAGATCGGCGCACAGTTCCAGGCCCGGCCCGGCAACTACCTTGCCTTTTTCAGCAGCCACGACTACCTGCAGCAGGCGGCCGAGCTGTTCGCCCGCGAGCATCCCGGCGTGCCGCTCTGGCCGCAGGCGCGGCGCATGAGCGAGGCGGATCAGCAGGCCTTTTTGCAGCGCTTCACGCCCGAGAGTCAGGGTATTGGTTTCGTGGTGCTGGGAGGCTCCTTCTCGGAAGGCGTGGATCTGCCCGGCGCGCGCCTGATCGGCGCCTTCATCGCCACCCTGGGCCTGCCCCAGGTCAACCCCGTCAACGAGCAGTTTCGCGCCCGGCTGGAGCAGCTCAAGGGCGCGGGTTATGACTACACCTACCTCTACCCGGGCCTGCAGAAAGTGGTGCAGGCCGCCGGCCGTGTGATCCGCACCACCGAAGACCGCGGCGTGATCCATTTGCTGGACGACCGCTTTGCGCGGCGCGAGGTGCGGGCTTTGTTGCCGAGCTGGTGGCGGGTGGAGGGCTGAACCAGAGCCGTGCCGCGATAGGGGCTGCGGCTCACGCCCTGCATTCACGGCAGGACATGAAGCCGTTCACAAATCCAGGTTCGACGGCAAGCGCAGCGAATCACAGCCGCAAGGCCTCTTTCTCGACGGGGAGTCCTTGAATGCCGGTCAGCGTGATTGGCGCGTCAGGGTCGGGCTTGCGAAGCCGGGGCGATGGCCCGATTGCGCAAGGCCTCGATGCGGTCGGGGCTCATCTCAAGCACCACATTGCTGTCTGACGCGATCAGGCTCACGATGGCCTCGCGTGGTCCCTGGCGCCAGGCGGGGCTTGCATAGAACGCAGTCTGCTCGGCCTCAAGGGCGGCCATGTCGCGGAAAGCGCGCATGAGGAAATAGCTGTCTGCGTCATGCAGCGAGGGGCCCAAGTCGACGACGTCGAAGCCCCAGTCCAGCATCAGAGGCAAGCTGTGTTGGCTGATCAGCCGATGGAAGCGATCTCGACTGCCAGGCACCAGCTGGTAGCCGCGAATTTCGATCACGGGCATGCGGGTTCCCCTGCGAGGGACTCGGCCGGGCGGAAGTCCATCACCCAGTTGACTTCCCAGCTGACACCACCGTCGGCGGAAAACGCCTGCTCCCAACGCGGCTGGCCCAGTTCAGAGCACTGGGTCCACAGGAAGCGAACGCGGATGGCTTGGCCTCTGAGCGTGTCGTCGGCGTAAAAGTAGCCTTTGCCATCCTTGAAACTACCCACAACGGGCACATCGAGCCGATCGGGATGGCGCCCATCCAGCCACCAAATCGACCACAAGCCCGTCGCTGCATTGAAGCTGCGAAGCGTCAAGGCCCGGTAGTCGCCATCGGGCAGGTGGATCAGGTTGTCATCGATATTGGCATGGCCCCCGAGCAGCGTCTGCATGCTTGAGCTGCCCTCGAACTGCTCCCATTCCTGGCAGCCCGTCAGCCGCTCCTTGAGCCGGCGGTGCTGTATCTGCCAGGAGCCGACGAAGAAGTCGAAGTCAGCGGCGGCGCCGATGCTGGGGGGAACTGGGATGCTGGTGCTTGGATGTGCCATGCCTGTGTGCTCACGGGGTCTGGGGGGTGAAGTCCGAAGCCTAATTGGCCGGCCGACCTTGTGATCGTTTGTTCATGCAAGCCACGCTGTCAAAATTGCAAGCCATCAACGCCCTCGCCGTGATACATCGCCATGACTCAAAGCCCCGCTTCCTGGGATGACTTGCGCGTCTTCCTGCACATTGGCCGTGCGGGCTCCCTGACCGCGGCCGCCGAAACGCTGCAGGTCAGCCATGCCACCGTGTTTCGACGCCTGGGTTCCCTGGAAGCTGAACTGGGCGTGCGCTTGTTTGTGCGCAGCCGGGCTGGCTATGCGCTGACAGACGCGGGGCAGGAACTCATGAAGGTGGCCGCTGAGATGGAGACCGGGCTGGCCTCTGCCACTCGGCAACTCGGCAGGCGTGCGGCCTGGCCGGGAGGGGTGGTGAGGCTGACCACCACCGACACCCTCATGCATGCCGCCCTGGCCCCCATGCTCAGCGCCTACCAGCGCCAAGCCGGCGTGCAGCTCTTGATCAACACCTCGACGGTGCAACAAGACATCTTGAAGGGCGAGGCTGATGTGGCGATTCGCGCGGGCGGCCGGCCGGCCGACCCGCTGGTGGCACGGCGTCTGTGCCGCATCGAGTCCACGGTGTACCGATCGCGCAAGATCGGTGGCGCAAGCCCCAGCAATCTGGCCGATTTTCCCTGGGTCGCGGGTGACGAAACCTTCGCGCATCTGGACTCATCCAAATGGCTGCATCAGCAAGGCCTGGACGCCAAGGCCATGTTGCGCACCAACAGCCACGTCAATGTCTTGAACCTGGTCAAAGCCGGCGCGGGCCTGGCTGTCCTGCCCTGCTATCTCGGCGATCTGGAGCCCGGCATCTGCCGCGTGATCGCGACCCCGCCCAAAGCCTGGCGCAGCGATCTGTGGCTGCTCACCCGCGTGGATCTGCGGCATGTGCCCCGTATCAAACAGCTCTTTGATGCGGTGTTCGAGGGCACACGCCCTATGGTCGAACTGTTTGAGGGGCGGGCGGCATTGCCTTGAGCGCGATGCAGAAAATGTGCGCGCCTCAGAGCGGAAGCCTGTTATTGCTCAACGAGGCCCGTGATCGATAGGCGCTGCTGCCGCCAACATCGCCGCGTCAGCCTCGCATGGCCAGGGCCTGCCGGCCTTTCAGTCGCGTTGATACGCCGGCAGAGTCGCCCCGCAATGCCGGCAGAACTTGGAGTCGGCCTGGTGCCCCTCGCTGAGGCAGACATGGCAGCTGCGCGTGGTGGCCTTGGGTGCGCTGGCCAGGCGTTGTGCGCTCATTTCGGCTGTCACGATGCCGGTGGGCACGGCCAGCACGCCCCAGCCCAGAAGCATCATCAGCGAGGCTATCGCCCGGCCCAGATCGGTCTTGGGGGTGATGTCGCCGAAGCCCACGGTGGTCATGGTGGTGATGGCCCAGTAGACGGAGGTCGGGATGCTGCTGAAGCCGTTGATCGGGCCCTCGACCACATACATCACCGTGCCCATCACCAGCACGATCATCAGCACCGCGGTGATGAAGACCGAGATCTTGCGCGAGCTGGCCCGCAGAGCCAGGGCCAGGCTGGCGTACTCGGCCACATAGGCATTGAGCTTGAGGATACGGAACACCCGCAGCAGGCGCAGCACCCGCACATCGACCAGGGCGTAGAGCTCCGGCACGAAGAAGGCCAGATAGGTGGGCAGCACGGCCAGCAGATCGACGATGCCGTAGAAGCTCAGCGCATAGCGCAGCGGCTGGCGCACGCAGGCCAGGCGCAGCAGGTACTCGACCGTGAAGACGGCGGTAAAGAAGATCTCCAGCCCGGTCAGCCAGCGGCCATGCTCGTTGTGAATGCTGGCCACGCTGTCCAGCATCACGGTCAACAGGCTCAGCAGCACCATGGCGATCAGGCCCAGGTCAAAGAGCCGGCCGGCGCGAGTGTCGGCCTCAAAGATGATGGTGTAGCAGCGCAGGCGCCAGCCTTGCAGGGGGCGGCCGAACTCGGGTGTCTTGGCGGAGGAGCTGGAGGGCGAGGTCATGCCGGCGATTGTGCCGCCGCTAGATCGTCAGAGCCCCGCTTCCCAGGCCGCTTGCCAGTGCGCGGCATCCGCCTGCTCGAGCGCTCTCACCAGGCAGGCGGACGACGCACCGGCCCGGCGTGCGGCCGTCGCACGCTCCGCCTCGGTGATGCCGCCAATCGCCACCACAGGCCGGCCGGCCATGTGCACCCACCAGGTCAGGTTGTCCAGGCCTTGCGGTCGCCAGGGCATGTCTTTGGTGACCGTGGCCCAGACCGGGCCGCAGGCGATGTAGTGCGGCGCCAGGCTGCGCGCCCGGGCCAGCTCCCAGAGGCTGTGGCTGGAGATGCCCAGATGCACGCCGCTGTCCAGGATCTGCTGGCGCTGGTCGGCTGCCAAGGCCGACCAGTCTTCCTGGCCCAGGTGCAGGGCGCGGGCACCGGCTTGCAGGGCCAGCTGCCAGTGGTCGTTGATCCACAGGGTGGCGCGTGGGTGGTTGGCTGCCGCCTGCACGGCAGAGGCGATCGCCTGACGCAGCGCCGCTTCGCTCAAGCCCGGCCGTGACTTGATGCGCAGCTGCAGCTGCGTATAGCCGGCCTCGGCCAGCGCGGTCAGGCGCTGCGGGTTCTCGGTGATGGCGTAAAGCCCCATCTCGTGCGCTTGCGCGACCGGAGCTGTCAGCAGTACCTGACGCCAACGTTGCACGGTGCCGGCATTGAGCGGCTCGGCGCCGAAGCTCAGCACCGGCATGGCCCTGGGGTCGGCAATGAAGTCGGGTGTGGCACGCACTGGCCCGGCGCCTGCACCTGCGGCGTGCCCGTCGCGCAGGGCGCTCCAGGTCGCCATCTTGGCCAGCACCAGGGCATCTGCCAGCGGGAAGCCTCGCGCCAAGGCTGCGGCGGCTGAGCTGGCAAAGCTGCAGCCGGTGCCATGGTGGTGGCGGCTGGGCAGGCGGGGCAGGGCCAGCCAGCCCTGGGCTTGGTGGTCTGGTGCCTGCACATCGATCCAGTCCAGAGCCAGCTCGCGCTGGGCCGGGGCGGAGGCGTCGTCACCGCCGGTGATGCAGACCGCGCGCGGGCCCAGCTCGCGCAGGGCTGCGGCCAGGGCTGGCGGGCTGGTGGGGCTGCCAGGCGGCAGGCCCAGCAGGCGCTCGGCCTCGCGGCGGTTGGGGGTCAGCAGGTCGCAGCGCGGTAGCAGTTGCGCGCGGTAGGCTTGCAGCAAGGCCTCGTCGCAAAACGCTGCGCCGCCGGCCGTGGCGCCCAGCACCGGGTCGATGACCAGCAGCACGGTCTGATTGCGCCGCAAGGCGTCGATGACGTCGCACAAAGCCTGCACGGCCGTGACCGAAGCCAGCAAGCCGGTCTTGATCACTCGCGGGCTCAGGTCTTGCGCCAGGGCCTGCAACTGGGCGCAGACCTGGTCGGCGGGCAGCGGGTAGACGGCCGCCACGCCTTGCGAGTTCTGCGCCGTCACGGCGGCCAGCAGCGGGCAGAGATGCACGCCAAAGGCTGCCGCCGCGCGCGTGTCGGCCGACAGGCCCGCGCCGCCGCCGCTGTCGTGGCCGGCCAGGCTCCAGATCACCGGCGGCGCCGGGTCTTGCAGCCAGTCGGCAAGAGGCGGCTCGTCCGCCCAGGTCGAGGGCAGGCTGGGGTGAGGGTAGAGCCTCGCGGTTGCGGTTGCGGTTTCGCTCATGGCGCGCTCCCGAGCAGAAAGGCATGGCCGCTGACCGGGGTCGAGGGCACGGCGAAGTCCTGGGTGGCCATCAGCCCGGCGCGGTAGGCGGCGCGGCCGGCCTCGATGGCGGCCTTGAACGCGCCCGCCATGGCCACCGGGTCGCGCGCCTGCGAGACCGCGGAGTTGAGCAGTACGGCATCGAAGCCCAGCTCCAGTGCCTGGGCGGCATGCGAGGGCGCGCCGACGCCGGCGTCGATGATCAAGGTGGTGTCCGGCAGGCGCTGGCGCAGGCTGCGCAGGCCGGCGATGTTGTTCAGGCCTTGGCCCGAGCCGATCGGCGCGCCCCAGGGCATGAGCAAGGGGCAGCCGGCATCGAGCAGGCGGCGGCACAGCACCAGGTCTTCGGTGCAGTAGGGGAAGACCTCGAAGCCTTCGCGCACCAGGGTCTGGGCGGCGCTGAGCAGCTCGAACGGATCCGGCTGCAGGGTGTGCTCGTCGCCGATCACTTCCAGCTTGATCCAGCGCGTGCCGTAGAGCTCACGCGCCATCTGCGCCAGGTTGATGGCCTCGCGCGCGCTGCGGCAACCGGCGGTGTTGGGCAGCAGGCGCGCGCCCTGGGCTTGTGCCGCTTGCAGGGCGCCGGCGACAAAGCCGTTGTCGCCCGCCTGCAGCGTGCGCTTGAGGCCGACCGTTAGAACCTGGGTGCCCGAGGCGGCAATCGCGCGCGCCAGGGTCTGCGGGTCCGGGTAGCCGGCGCTGCCGAGCAGAAAGCGGCTGCTCAGTGCCGCGCCGGGGAGTTGAAAGAGATCGGTGTGGGTGCTCATGGCGGAGGGGTATGGCAATCGGGTTCAACCGCCGACGATGGGTTGAAACAGCAGCACTTGATCGCCGGCTTGCAGCGTGGTGCTGGCCCGCGCTTCGCGGCGCAGGAACTGGCCGTTCAAGGCCGTGCCCACACTCTCGGGCGGGCGCTGCAGCTGGGCCAGCAGATCGGCCACGGTGTGGCCGGCAGGCAGGCTCAGGTCTTGCTCGTCGAGGCGGATGGTGATGTGGGTGGCGTTCATGTCGGGGCGGTGCAAGATTCTTTGTGGGCCGCGAGCGAGGCCAGGCCGCAATGCAGCAGGAGCTGCTGAACCAGGGCGGGGGCCAGCAACCAGCCGTGGCGGTAGAGGCCGTTCAGGCGCAGCAGTCCGGGCTCGGCCAGGCTCAGCGGGCGGTGGTCGGGCAGGGCGGGGCGCAGATTGACATCGAGCCGTGTGATGCGCGCCTCGGCCAGCGCGGGCAGGACGCTGTGGGCGGCGGCCATCAGCTCGACGGCACTTTGCAGGCTGACCGGCGAGCGGTCCTCGCTTTCGATCTCGCTGGCGCCCAGCACCAGGCTGTCCGGCGTGCGCGGCACGAGGTAGATGCGGTGGCGCGGATGCAGCAAGCGCAGCGGTCGCTGCAGGCCGTGACCGCTGAGGCTCAGATGCACGACCTCGCCGCGCACGCCACGCAGGCCCGCGACCTGTGGCCGGGCGCCCAGGCCGCGGCAGTCGATGGCCCAGTCCGCGGCGACGCGTGCTCCGCTGCTCAGCTGAAGTTCGCCGGCATGCAAAGCATCCACGGGCGATTGCCAGTGCCAGCGCACGTCAGGGGATTGATCTTGCAGCGCAGCCATCAGTCCAGGTGGATGGATCAAGCCCTCGCCCGGCAGCAGCCAGGCGCGCGGGCCACGCAGGAGGCTGGGCTCCAGGTCCTGCAGCTCGGCCTCGCTCAAGGACTGAGCCCGGCCGAGTTCGGGGTGCTCGCCCAGGCGAGCCAGCACCCGCTCGGCCGCACCCAGGTCCTGGCGGTGCGCGAGCAGCAGGCTGCCCTGGGTTTGCAGGCAAGACCTGACCCCCAGCGCCTCGCAGACCTGCGGCCAGAGCTGCAGCGAGCGCCAACCCAGCGCCGCCACCTCGGCCTCGGCCCGGTCCAGCTCGGCCAGGGGGCTGAGCATGCCGGCGGCGGTGAAGGCGGCGGCGCCCTGGCCGTCGAAGCGCGGCTCGGGGCCGGGGCCGGCCTCGAAGACCTGCACGGCGTGGCCGGCGCGGCTCAGCGCCCAGGCGAACAGGCGCCCGGCCAGGCCGGCGCCCGCGATGGCGATTTGCAGGCCCATCTCAGACGGGCTGGATGGGGATGTAGATCTCACTGCCCTGGGCCTTGAACTCGGCGCTCTTGGCCGCCATGCCGGCCTCGGCTTCCAATTGGGCTGAGTACTCGCGCACGTCCTGCGTGATCTTCATCGAGCAGAACTTGGGGCCGCACATGGAACAGAAGTGGGCGACCTTGGCGCTGTCCTTGGGCAGGGTTTCGTCGTGGAAATCGCGTGCGGTTTCGGGGTCCAGGCCGAGGTTGAACTGGTCTTGCCAGCGGAACTCGAAGCGGGCCTTGGACAGCGCGTCATCGCGGGCGCGGGCGCCTGGGTGGCCCTTGGCGATGTCGGCGGCGTGAGCGGCGATCTTGTAGGCCATCAGGCCGGCTTTCACGTCGTCTCGGTTGGGCAGGCCCAGGTGTTCCTTGGGCGTGACGTAGCAGAGCATGGCGCAGCCGAACCAGCCGATCATGGCCGCGCCGATGCCGCTGGTGATGTGGTCGTAGCCGGGGGCGATGTCGGTGGTCAGCGGGCCCAGCGTGTAGAAGGGCGCTTCGTCGCAGTGCTTGAGCTGTTCGGTCATATTGGCCTGGATCATGTGCATGGGCACATGGCCGGGGCCTTCGATCATGGTCTGCACATCGTGCTTCCAGGCGACCTTGGTCAGCTCACCGAGCGTGCGCAGCTCGGCAAACTGGGCCTCATCGTTGGCGTCTGACAAGCTGCCGGGGCGCAGGCCGTCGCCCAGCGAGAAGCTGACGTCGTAGGCCTTCATGATCTCGCAGATCTCTTCGAAGTGCGTGTAGAGGAAGTTCTCCTGGTGGTGGGCGATGCACCACTTGGCCAGGATGGAGCCGCCGCGCGAGACGATGCCGGTGCGGCGCTTGACCGTCATCGGGATGAAGGGCAGGCGCACGCCGGCGTGGATGGTGAAGTAGTCCACGCCTTGCTCCGCTTGCTCGATCAAGGTGTCGCGGAACAGCGCCCAGCTCAGGTCTTCGGCCACGCCGCCGACCTTCTCCAGCGCCTGGTAGATGGGCACGGTGCCGATGGGCACGGGGCTGTTGCGGATGATCCAGTCGCGCGTGGTGTGGATGTTGCGGCCGGTGGAGAGGTCCATCACCGTGTCGGCGCCCCAGCGGGTGCTCCAGACCAGCTTTTCCACTTCCTCTTCGATGGAAGAGGTGACGGCCGAGTTGCCGATATTGGCGTTGACCTTCACCAGGAAGTTGCGGCCGATGATCATCGGCTCCAGTTCCGTGTGGTTGATATTGGCCGGGATGATGGCGCGGCCTCGCGCCACCTCTTCGCGCACGAACTCGGGCGTGATGATGCGCGGGATGGCCGCACCCATGGGCGTGCCGGCCAGGCGGGCTTCGCGCTCGGCATCGGCCTCGTACTCGCGCATCCATTCATGGCGCTGGTTCTCGCGGATGGCGATGTACTCCATCTCGGGCGTGACGATGCCGCGGCGGGCGTAGTGCAGCTGGGTGACATTGAAGCCAGTCTTGGCGCGGCGTGGCGTGCGGCGCAGGCCGGCGCTCAGGGCCAGCAAGGCCTCTTGCTGTGCGCTTTCACGCAGGCCGTCGTCCATCAGCTGGATGGCGCGGCCGGCGTAGGGCTCGGTGTCTTGGCGCGCCTCGACCCAGGCGGCGCGGGGCGTGGGCAGGCCTTGCTTCACATCGATCGTGGCGTTGGCATCGGTGTAGGGGCCGGAGGCGTCGTAGACCGTGACCGTCTCGCCATTCGTGAGTGCGATGGCGCGCATGGGCACGCGCAGCTCGGGGTGTTGCTGGCCGGCGAGATAGATCTTGCTGGAGCCGGGCAGGGGCGTGCGGGTCAGCTCCAGGCTGGTGTTGAGGCTGTCGCTGGCGCTGGCTGTTTGCAGGCCGGGGTCGGTGATGCTGTTCATGGGGATGCATTCCTCGCTGTGCTGGTGGGGCTGCGAGGGCTGGCATCGAAACGGCGGAGGCCTGGCACAAGGGCGGGCGCGACCGGCAGCGTTGGCGCTTTCGCTTCAACGGCACTGGGATGGAGGGAGCCCAGGACGGGCGTCGGGCCAGGGTGTCGCAGCGGCGGTGAGGGCGGATCGGGGGCCACCTTTGAGGCGTGGTCTCGTTCGCGTTCACTGCGGCTGGCCCTGGTGCGATGCATGTCCAGGGCCCGCACCCCAGGCGGGGGTCGGGCTCTTCTTACGCCGGTATCAACCGGATCAAGTTCAGCGGGTCCGTGGCTTCCACCACATCTCAGCCCGGTGCATCGTGAACGACTGCACAACAGGGCCCCCCGGAGCGTGTCCGCAGTATATCCACATTAGGTTGGGCTCTCTGGACTGCGGGCAAACCCGAGCAAGGGAGGCCCTGGGCCTTCCCTAAACTCCCGCCTGCCGCGACCAGCGGTTTCGCTGACCCCCCAACACAATTTCAAGGAGCACAGCATGTGTCGAAGCAAGCGCCGGGCCTTGAGTCTGGTGGGTGTGGCCGTAACCCTGGCCACGACATTGAGCACCAGCCCTCTGGCACAAGCCCAAGGCAGTGAAGCCGGCAAGGCCGATGCCGGCAAAAGCAGCACCAGCAACAAGGCGGAAATGACCCCGGCCGAGCGCGCGCAGCGCGATGCCGACAAGGTCTTCCAATGGATCCGCCTGCATGCCGACAAGCCGGGCGCCAAGCCGACCATCATCTTGCCGGGTCAGGGGGCGGCCGCAGCACCGGCGCCGGTGGCGGCCAAAGCCGCCAGCAATCGCACGCCTGAGCGCAATGGTGGAAGCGATGTGGCATCGGCCAAACGCGCGGGCACGCCGGCCGACCGCAAAGGCATCACCGAAACCGTGACCGATATCGTGCCCGAGCGTGGCGCCGCCACGCAGACCGCGGCAGCCCCGTCACAGCTCAATGAACCGGCCCCGGAGCCCACCCGCCTGGCTGCCGCCAGTTTGAGCGCCGCGTCGGTTCCGCCGACTCTGCCCGAGACCCTGGCTGCACCGCCGGCCTCCGCCTCGCCCGCCTTCGCCGAACCCCCGGCGCCGCCACTTGAAACCCCGCTCAAGGCCATCAAGATGGTCGAGCCCGAGTTCCCTCGGCAGCTGCAATCGACCCTGCGCTCGGGCTCGGTGCAGGTGCGTTTCACCGTCAACCCGGATGGCACGGTGGGCCGTGCCGAAGCGATCCAAACCACCCATCGTCGGCTCAGCCCCGCCGCGCTGGAAGCTGTCAACCAATGGCGTTTCGAACCCATTGCCAAGGCTCGTGAGGCGACGGTGGAGTTGGTGTTCCGCCTGGAGTGATCCGGTTCGCCGTTGCGCTGGCGCTGGTTGCTGGAGGGGGGGGCGGTGTTTGTTTGATTGCGAAAATAGCCATGTAGCGCTTGATCGACCCGGCGGCGCGTAAAATCGGTACTTCCTCAGCCTTTTGGCGACCCACCCGATCATGGAAGACCTGCCACTTGCCGCATTGACCCAGGTTGCGGCCTATTTCCAGGCCTTGTCTGAGCCCACGCGCTTGCAGATCCTCAATCTGCTGCGGCAGCAGGAGCGCAAGGTGGGTGAGTTGGCCGAGTTGTGTGGCTTCAGCATCGCCAACATCTCGCGCCACCTGAGCCTGCTGCAGCAGCAAGGTCTGGTGGAGCGAGAGAGCCGCGGTACCAGTGCTTACTACCGCATCGCCGATCCGGCGGTCTATCAGCTCTGCGATCTGGTCTGCGGCAGCATTGCCCAGAGCAATGCGCGTGCCGCCAAGATCAACGCGGCCTTTGTTCAGAACCGCTGACATATCCCGTTACAAAAACGGCACTCGTTTGCAGGTGGTTTCACGGGCTTGCGGCGTTGACGCGGCCTGCGCTTTGACGGAACCTCGCTTTCTTTTGTCGGGCCCGTGAACGATTGCGCTTCGAAGCCGGGGCGTCGTGATGGGCCCTTTTGAGGGAGAAGCGGTATGAGCAAGCGAAACAGCTGGGTCCTGAAACCTTTGGCCGCCAGCCTGATGGTCTGGGCCTGTGGGCCGCTGGCGGCGCAGACGGCGCCCTCCAGTTCGTATGCCAGCCTGGTCGTGTTCGGTGACAGCCTGGCCGACAGCGGCAACAATGCCCGTCTGGTCGGGGCGGACCCAGGGCAGGTGATCAGCGGGGATGCTTATTTCGCGTCCCGCCCCTTTGCCTCGGGTCGTTACAGCAATGGGCCGGTCTGGGCCGAGCGCTTCGCCGATCGGCTGGGCCTCAGCGCCCAGGCCTCGCAGCTGGGCGGCAGCAACTTTGCTTACGGCGGCGGGGCCTCCGGGCAGGACGGCTCGGGGACGCCCATCCCTGGTTTCCCTTTCAGCATGCGCACACAGCTGGACCAGTATCTGGCCACGCTGCCCCTGAGTGGCAGTACCGCGCCCGCGCAATCCTTGTTTGTGCTGTCGGGCGGCGCCGTCAATGTGAGCCAAACCATGGAGGCGGCAGCCATGAATCCGGCTGCCGCCGCCGCAATTGTGGATGCCGCTGCGCGCAGCTTTGCCGAGGACATCGGCGCCATGGTCGACACCTTGCAAGCGGCCGGAGCACAGCACATCCTGGTGCTCAATGTGGCCGACTTCGGTCTCACACCGCGTGCACAGAGCTATGGCGCGCCGGTGGCCGCACTCGGTTCCTGGGCCGCGAACGCCATGAATCTTTCCCTGGCCCAGCGGCTCACCGGGGAGGCCGGCGTGCAGGTGTTTGATCTTTTCGGCACCTTGGGTCGGGTGGTGGCCCAGCCTTCGGCGTATGGCCTCAGCAATGTCAGCCATGCCTGTGGCGCTGCACACAACGGCTGCGATCCGGCCACCGCCTTGTTCTACGACGGTCAGCACCCCACGGCCTTCGGCCACCAGCTGATTGCCGATCAGGTGTATGCGGCGGCCGTGCCCGAGCCGGCATCGGCGGCGCTGCTCTTGGCGGGCATGGCTGGCGTGTTGACCCTTGCGAGCCGGCGGCGGCGCATGGAGGCGGCCGGCGCTTGATCAGCGGCGCGGGTCGGGCGCTTGGCCCGGGCATTGCGCCATGCGTGCGGCCAGTGCTTCGAGAAACACCCGGGTGCGCAGCGGCATCAGCCGCCGCTCGGGGAAGACCGCCCAGCAGGTGACGTCCGGCAGCTGCCAGTCCGGCAGCACGTGCTGCAACTGCCCGCTGGCCAGCCAAGGGCCGGCGAAATGGTTGCCCACGGCCGTGATGCCCACGCCGGCGCAGGCCAGGCGCAGCAGCATGTCGGGCGCGTTGACCAGGCTGCGCCGGGCGGGCGTGCCGCTCCAGCTTTCTTCGCTGCCGTCGGGGCGAAAGCGTTGCAGGCGCCAGGGCGGGGCCTCACCCGCGCGGTTCAGGATCATCAGGCCATGCTGGTCGAGCAAGTCTTCGGGTTGTCGTGGTTCGCCATGGGCCTTCAGATAGCTCGGTGAGGCATAGAGCCCGTTGCTGAACACGGCCAGGCGTCGTGCGGCCAGCTGGCTGTCGGCCGGCAGCTCGCCGATGCGCACGGCCAGATCAAAGCCCTCGGCGATCAGGTCCACGCGCCGCGGCGACAGGTCCAGCATCAGCGTGATGTCGGGGTAGCGCAGGGTGAAGTCCGCCAGCATGTCACCAAAGGCATGGTGGGCCAGATCGGCCGGCATGGACACGCGCAGCCGGCCGCTGGGCCGCAGCTGGCGCTGCGAGGCCAGGGCCAGGGCGCCATCGACCTCGGCGCTCAGCGCGCGCGCATGCTCCAGCACGCCGGCGCCGAACTCGGTCAGCGCCAGGCGCCGGGTGCTGCGCTGCAGCAGCTTTTCGCCCAGGCGCTGTTCCAGCGCGGCGATGCGCCGGGACACGCTGGATTTGGGCAGCTGCACCCGCTCGGCCGCGCGGCTGAAGCTGCCGCTGTCCATCACACGGGCAAACAGCAGCAGATCGTCGGCGTCGGGGCTCATGGGTGGAGGATCTCTTTGGATTGATGCTTTGGTGGAACAATCTTATCCAGATTGATGACTTCTGTCGCTCGGGTGTTCTCAATACAGTGAGCCCATCGCTTCACCACGGGGTGCAGCGCAACCGGCCACCTTGAGAGGAATCCACCATGAGCGACATCAGCAACGCCTCCACCACCCGCATCCTGCAAATCAACTCCAGCGCCCGCCGCGTCGTCGAGGGTCAAGGCTCCGTTTCCACCCGCCTGGCCCAGGAACTGGTGGCCCGCCTGCAGGCCCAGCATCCGGCCAGCGAGCTGAGCGTGCGCGACCTGGCCCTGCAGCCGCAGCCGGTGCTCGACGAAGCGGCCCTGCAAGCCCTGTTCACCCCGGCCGAGCAGCGCAGCGCCGAGCAGGCTGCCCGCGTCGCCCTGGACGATGCCTTGATCGCCGAGGCGCAGGCCGCCGATGTGCTGGTGATCGGCTCGCCCATGATCAACTTTGGCGTCAGCGCCCAGCTGAAGAACTGGATTGATGCGATCTCGCGCGCCCGCGTCACGTTTCAGTACACCGCCAATGGCCCCGAAGGCCTGCTGAAGAACAAGAAGGTCTATGTCGTGCTGTCGCGCGGTGGCATCCATCGTGACCAGCCCAGCGACACCGTCGTGCCTTATCTGCGCAATGTGCTGGCCTTCCTCGGCATGACCGATGTGCAGTTCATCTACGCCGAAGGTCTGGCCATGGGCCCCGAGGCCGAAGCGGCCGGCTGGGCCGCAGCACGCGAGCAGATCGACGAAGCCCTCGCTACCATCGCCTGAGCGCGATCCAGCCCCAAGCCCACCCACTTCGAAGACTTCAGAAAGGTCGTCCCCGATGAGCAGCCCGTCCCCCGTTCGCCAACCCGTCCACAGCCCTCGTGCGGTGGAGCGCCTGGTCGCCGGCCAGGCCACCAGCGATGGGGCGGGCGTCAAGCTCACCCGGGTGCTGACGCAGGACCTGCAGCGCCGGCTCGACCCCTTTCTGATGCTCGATGCATTTGGCTCGGACCAGGCCGACGACTACATCGCCGGCTTCCCCAACCACCCGCACCGCGGTTTTGAAACCGTCACCTACATGCTCGAAGGCCGCATGCGCCACCGTGACTCCGCCGGCAACGAAGGCCTGCTCGGCAACGGCGGGGTGCAATGGATGACGGCCGGTCGCGGCGTCATCCACAGCGAGCTGCCCGAGCAGGAAGAGGGCCGCATGGAAGGCTTCCAGCTCTGGCTCAACCTGCCCAGCCACGACAAGATGCGCGCGCCCTGGTACCGCGACATCCCCACGGCCGAGATCCCTGAGTTCCAGACCGAGGCGGGCGTCACCGTGCGCGTGATCGCAGGCAGCAGCCACGGCGTGCGCGGTGCCATGCAGCGCGAACACACCGAGCCGCTCTACCTGGACCTGCACCTGCCCGCCGGCGCCCGTTTCGAGCAGGCCTTGCCCGAGGGGCATAACGCCTTCGTGTATGTGTACCGTGGTGCGCTGGAGTTCCCGGGCGGCTGCCGTGTGCCGGCCCAGCGCATGGCCATTCTGGCCAACACGCCGGGCAGCGATGGGCTGGTCTTGCAGGCGGCAGCGGACGCGCCCAGCCGCGCCATCCTGATCGCCGGCCGGCCGCTGCGCGAGCCGATCGTCCAGCACGGCCCCTTCGTGATGAACACGCACGAGGAGCTGGTGCAGGCGGTGCGCGACTACCAGGCCGGCGTGCTGGCTTGATGGCCGATCCGGGCGAGTCGCAGCGGCTCGCCTTTGCGGACGCGGTGAACGCGCGCCCTCGATCAGCGATTGCGAGTGGTGCGCTCGAACGCGGGCACGCGGAAGTTCTTGGCGAACAGCTTTCGGGTGTGCAAGCTGAATCGCATCGAAACCTGGCCCTCGACCGGACGGTCGTTGACACGCTGGGCGTCGAAGACCCAGCCCTCGAACGAGGCCTTGGCAAAGCGCCGCACCGATTCCGGCATGCCCGGCAGCATCTGCACATCGATTTTGTGACACAGGCCTTCGGGGCTGACAAGGCAGGTCGCCAGCCCCCCACCCTCCCAGCCGGGCGTGCGCAGCAGCTCCCGTGGGCAGCTGGCCATATAGCGCTTGCCCTTGCCTTCATGGATGGAGGCGGAGGCGGAGGTGTCGGCGTCGTCCTAGGCCCGGGTGGCGCTGGGGCTTGCCAGCAGGAGTGCGCTCAAGATCGCCGTCAAAAGCTTGCGTGGGTCGGAGTGGGTTCGGAGCGGGAACATCATGGAGTTTTTTGCAGATGCGAGCTTTGGTCGTGTCCGTGTGCATTCTGCGTCAGCCATCGCATGGGCCATGCTTGAACTGCATCACTCCGAAGAGGGGGAACGGCTCACAAGAGCATGGTCCGCAGCGAATCGAACTGCCAGCGCAGGAAGCGGCCCAGGCCGACCACGTCCGGGAAGATGCTGCTGGCAGTGATCTGGTGGTGCTCGGCCAGGAACTGCAGGGCCCGGCTTTTGCAAGCGGCGGTGATGGTGACGCGACCGAAGTGCGGCTGTGCTTCGAAACCGCTAGCGGCATCCAGCTTTTGCCGCTCCAGGTCGAGCGTGCGAATCAGGCGAGCATGGTCCGAAAACACCTCGCTCGCCACCGTGTGATGGCCTTGCTGGGTGCGCATGCGCGGCGAAATCTTCGGGTCCAGCTCGACCAGGGCCGGCACCCCGGGTTGGTAGAGGTAGGCCGGCTCGGCGGGTGGCTGCGGGCTGGCATCGAGCAGGGCGCTCCAACGCCCATCCTGGGTCACTTGCTCGATGAAGATGCTGCGGTCGTAGAACCAGAGCTCGGCGTCCTCGCCCGGGTCGCTGGCGCAGGCGAAGTAGAGCGAAGTCCAGTAGCTGGCGCTCCAGTCCAGCAGGCGAGTCGGGATCTCGTAGTGCTGCATGACGCTGAGGCAGCGCAGGGTGTGGAAGGCATCGATCTGCTGGGTGTTGGGCATGTCGCTATGGCGATCCGGCAGCTTGGCGTAGTGATCGCGAAAGGCTTGCACCAGATGCCGCTCGATCAGCTCGGCCGTGGCGCTGGACGGGCGGGTGAACTGGCGCTGGAACGAGGGCTGCAAGCTGCCGAAGGGCCGCGACTGGCCGCGGTAGGCCCAGACGCGGCCTTGGCTGCGGTGGGTTTCGAACAGGTCGATCAGTTCCGCCACGGCGGTGATGGGGGCGGGCACCGTGATGGCTTGCAGTTCCTGGGCGTCGAGTTTCATGGGGGCTGGGTCTCCGGCCGGGCGATGTGCGCCCGCAGCCGGCAGCATGCCTTCAGACTCGGCGGCTGCCGAGCTGAACATTCCCCAAGCCCTGTCCCTGAAAGAGGGCTCAGGCGAACCCGCCCGCCGGCAGGTGGCGAATCGTCAGCGGCGTGCCTCGCTGCCCGTCGGCCGCCAGCGCCGCAGCAGCAAGGCATTGCTGACCACCGACACGCTGGAAAACGCCATGGCCGCACCGGCCAGCACCGGGTTCAGCAAACCGAAGGCCGCAAGTGGAATGCCGACGGCGTTGTAGGCGAAGGCCCAGAACAGGTTCTGGCGGATCTTGGCGTAGGTGCGGCGCGAGATGGCGATGGCATCGGCCACCAGGGCCGGGTCGCCGCGCATCAGGGTGATTCCGGCCGCGGCCATGGCCACCTCGGTGCCGCTGGACATGGCCAGGCCCACATCGGCCGCGGCCAGGGCCGGCGCGTCATTGATGCCGTCGCCCACCATGGCGACACGGCGCGGCTCACCTTGCGGGCCGGTCTTGAGCGCGCTGACGATGCGCGCCTTGTCCTGCGGCAGCACTTCGGCATGGACTTCATCGATGCCCAGCTGGCGGGCCACGGCAGCGGCCGCGCCACGGTTGTCGCCGCTGATCAGGGCGGTCTGCACGCCCATGGCGTGCAGGCGATCGACCGCCTGCCGCGCGCTGGGCTTGAGCCGGTCGCCAAAGGCCAGCAGGCCCAGCAGCTGAGGGCTCTCTTCCTTGCCGCGACCCAGGGCGGCCAGCCAGGACAGGCTGTGGCCCTGCGCCTGCAGCGCCTCCGCACGGGCTTGCAAGGGGCTCAGGTCCAGGCCCAGTTCCTGCATGAAACGGCTGCTGCCCAGGCGCAGCTCGCGCGCCTGGCCTTGCCAATCGACCTCCGCGGCCACGCCGCGCCCGGCCACGGCGCGCATCTCGCGTGCCGTCGGGATGGGCAGTTCGGGGCTCACTGCGGCGGCCTCGCGCACGGCGCGGGCCAGGGGGTGTTCGCTGCCGGCCTGCACGGCCGCGGCCAGGGCCAGCAAGTCGGCAAGGCCTTCGTGGGCCAGCATGCGAGGGCGGCCCTCGGTCAGGGTGCCGGTCTTGTCGAAGGCCACCAGGTTCAGACCGTGCGCCAGCTCCAGGGCTTGTGCGTCCTTGATCAGGATGCCGTGGCGTGCCGCCACGCCGGTGCCGGCCATGATGGCCGTGGGCGTGGCCAGGCCGAGGGCGCAAGGGCAGGCAATCACCAGCACCGAGACGGCATGCAGCAGGGCGGGCTCCCACTGCCCCGTGCCCAGCCCCCAGCCCAGCAGGGTCAGCAGGGCGAGCAGCAGCACCACAGGCACGAAGACGGCACTGACTTGGTCGACCAGGCGCTGTATCGGCGCCTTGTGGCCTTGTGCGTCTTCCACCATGCGGGCGATGCGGGCCAGCGTCGATTCGGCGCCCAGCGCGGTGCAGCGCAGGCGCAGCAGGCCTTCGCCGTTGACGGCGCCGCCGGTCAGATGATCGCCGACCTGCTTGGCCACCGGCAGGCTCTCGCCCGTGATCAGCGATTCATCGACCTGGCTGCGGCCTTCCAGCACCAGGCCATCCACCGGGATGCGCTCGCCCGGCCGCACCAGGACCTCGTCGCCCAGATTCAGTTGCTCAAGCGGCAGCTCTTGCTCGCGACCCTCGCGCAGCACGCGGGCGCTCTGCGGCTGCAGGGCCTGCAGGGCGCGGATGGCCTCGGTGGTCTGGCGCTTGGCCCGTGCCTCCAGCCATTTGCCCAGCAGCACCAGGCAGATGACCACCGCCGCCGATTCGAAGTACAGCGCCATGCTCATCGGCCCATGGGCCCAGAGCTCGTAGAGGGACAAACCAAACGCGGCGCTGGTGCCAAGCGCCACCAGCAGGTCCATATTGCCGCTGCCGGCCCGCAGCGCGGCCCAGCCGGCTTTATAAAAGCGTGCGCCCAGCCAGAACTGCACCGGCGCCGCCAGGGCCAGCTGCCCGTAGCCATTCAGCATCCAGTGCTGGCCGACCAGCATGCCCAGCATGGGCAGCACCAAGGGCGCGCAGAGCAGGGCCGCAATCAGCACCGGCCAGGCGCTTTGGGCCCAGGGTGTCGTTGCCGCTGACGCTGCCGCGTCGGACCCGCTCTCGTCCAACCTTCGCGCGCCATAACCGGCTTTCTCCACAGCCTGGATCAGGACGCGCGCCTCCAGGCCGGCCAGGGTGCGCAGCGCTGCCGTCTCGGTGGCCAGATTGACCTCGGCGGAGATCACGCCGGGAATCTTGCCCAGCGCGCGCTCGACCCGCCCGCTGCACGAGGCGCAGGTCATGCCCTCGATCTTCAGTCGCAGCGTCTGCTCGCGCAGCGGATAGCCCGCCTGCGCCAGGACCACAGCCAGCGGCGCCAGCGCCACCGCGCCCTCGATCAGGGCCGTCTCCGTGGCGAGATTGACCTCAGCCCGGCTCACCCCTGGCTGCTTGATCAATAGCTTCTCCACCCGCGCAACGCAGGATGCGCAACTCATGCCGGACAAAGGCAGGCGCAGAGCTGAAAGAGTGGTCGGTGTCGCTGTCATGGCTCCAGTGTCGCCCCAAGCGCCATGGCTTGTCCTAGACTTGCGGCAAGTTCTTTGCTGCCTTGATTCCACCCATGCTTGAATTCACCCTTCCCGATATGAGTTGCGGCCATTGCGCCGCCGCGATCACTCAAGCCTTGGCGGCAGCCGATCCTCAAGCGCGGCTGCAGTTCGACCTACCCCAGCATCGGCTGGCGGTCGATGGAGGGCAGCTCGATGAGGCCGCGCTGGCGGCAGCCTTGCGTGAGGCGGGCTACCCGCCGGCTTGACGGCCGGCGAGTTGGTGCTGCTTGGGCTTGATCGCGAGGATCAGGCTCTGGGCCAGAACCTGATGTGCGATCTGCGGCGCGGCCTCAGCCCGTCTTCTTGACGACCAGCAGCGCCGGGTCGATCGGCAGCTGGCGCAGGCGCACGCCGGTGGCGGCGAAGATGGCATTGGCCACCGCCGGTGCCAGCGGCGGCGTGCCGGGCTCGCCGATACCGCCGGGCGCTTCCTGGCTGGCCACCAGATGCACCTCGATCTTGGGCATCTCGCTCAGGCGCAGCACCGGGTAGTCGTGGAAGTTGCTCTGCTCGACCCGGCCATCCTTGTGCGTGATCTTGCCGTAGAGCGCCGCCGAGAGGCCGTAGCAGATGGCGCTCTCGACCTGGTGCTGGATGGTCAGCGGGTTGACCGTCTGGCCGCAGTCCACCGCGGCCACCACGCGGTGCACCTTGGGCACACCGTCCTTGCCCACCGAGACCTCCGCCACCTCGGCGACAAAGCTGCCAAAGCTCTCGGCCGCCGCAATGCCCCGGTACACGCCCTTGGCCGGCTTCTTGCCCCAGCCGGCCTTGGCCGCGGCCAGGCGCAACACGGCTTGCAGACGCGGCTGCTTGCTCAGCGCGGCCAGGCGGAACTGCAGCGGGTCGGCGCCGGCCGCGTGGGCCATCTCGTCGATGAAGCTCTCCAGGAAGAAGGCGTTCTGCGAGTGCCCCACCGAGCGCCAGAACCAGACCTGCGGGCCGGGCTCGGCGCGGCCGTAGGCGATGCGCAGATTGGCGATGTCGTAGGGCTGGTCGGCCAGACCCTCCACGGCCATGGAGTCGACGCCGCTCTCGGGGATCTTCATGAAGCCCGAGGCCGCCATGATGGAGGGCGAACCCACATCGGCACGCAGCATGGTGGGCCGACCCTGGGCGTCCAGCGCGCCTTCGAACTGCACCACCGAGGCAGGGCGGTAGAAGCCGGCGGCCATGTCGTCGGCGCGGTCGTAGATCAGCTTGACCGGCCGGCCGCTGATCTTGGACAACAGGGTCGCGGCAATGGTCACATCATGGGCAAAGCGCCGGCCGAAGCCGCCGCCCAGCAAGCTGGTGTTGACCTTGACATTGGCCTGCGGCACGCCGGCCACCTGGGCCACCACCATTTGTGTCGGCCCGGAGCCTTGGGTGCCGGTCCAGACCTCGGCCCGGTCGGCCTGCACCCAGGCCAGGCAGTTGAGCGGCTCCATGCAGGCATGGGCCAGGTAGGGCACCTCGTAGCGCGCGCTCAAGGTCTTGGCCGCCTGGGCGGAGGCGTCCTTGAGATTGCCCTGGTCCACGGCCACGGCCGAGGCCTGCTCTGCGCCTTGCTGTAGCAGGGCGCTGACCTGGGATGCAGACAGCGCCGCCTGCTCGGGCTTGGCGCTCAGATCCCATTCCAGCTTGAGGGCCTGGCGGCCTTGCTGGGCAGACCAGTAGCCCTGGGCCAGCACGGCCACGCCAAAAGGCAGGGTGATGACCTGCACCACGCCCTTGACGGCGCGCGCTGCGGCCTCGTCCATGCGCCTAGGTTTGGCGCCCTCGAAGGGCGCGCGTGACAGCACGGCGATCACCATGCCCTCGACCTGGGCGTCGATGCCGTAGCGGGCCGTGCCATTGGTCTTGGCCGGGGTGTCGAGGCGGCGGGTGGGGCGGCCCAAAATCTTGAAGTCGGCCGAGGCCTTGAGCTTGGGGGCGCTGGGCACGGCTTGCTGAGAGGCGGCGGCGACCAGGGCGCCGTAGGCCACTTTCTGCCCGGCCGGGCCCAGCACATGGCCGCGCTCGGTGCGCAGCTGGGCGGCAGGCAGCTGCCACTGGGCCGCGGCGGCGGCCACCAGCATCTCGCGTGCGGCGGCGCCGGCCTGGCGCAGCGGGGTCCAGTGCGCGCGCACGGTCGTGCTGCCGCCGGTGGCCTGCATGCCGAACATGGGGTTGTTGTAGCGGCCATCGGCCGGCGCCTGCTCGACGCCGACCAGGCGCCAATCGGCATCGAGCTCTTCGGCCAGCAGCATGGGGATGGCAGTCAGCACGCCCTGGCCCATTTCCGAGCTGCCGCAAAGCACGGTGACGCGGTTGTCTGGGGTCAGGCGCAGCCAGGCGTGCGGGGCAAAGGTGTTGCTGGCTTGCGCCTGGGCCTGGCGCGGGCTCAGGGGCAGGGCGAAGCCGATGCTCAGGGCGGCGGCGCTGCCCGCGCCGGCTTTCAGCAGCTGGCGGCGGTTCAGGGGGGCGGAGGCCGAAGCGGTGTGGCGAGCGTCCATCTCAGGCTCCCTTTTGGCTGAGCGTGGCCGAGGCGTCGTGGATGGCGACCCGGATTTGGTTGTAGGTGCCGCAGCGGCAGAGGTTGCCGCTCATGGCCTGATCGATATCGGCGTCACTGGGCTTTTTCTTGGCCGCCAGCAGGGCGCAGGCGCTCATGATCTGGCCGCTCTGGCAGTAGCCGCATTGCGGCACATCGAGCTTGACCCAGGAGGCTTGCACGGCCCGCCCAGTCTTGCTGGCGCCCACGCCTTCGATGGTGGTCACCTTCTTGCCGGCTGCGGCCGACAGCGGGGTCGAGCAGGCACGCACCGGCTGGCCGTCCAGGTGCACGGTGCAGGCGCCGCACAGGGCCATGCCGCAGCCGAACTTGGTGCCGGTCAGGCGCAAGTCCTCGCGCAGTGCCCACAGCAGGGGCATGTCGGGGTCGGCGTCGAGAGAGGTGGCTTGGCCGTTCACGGTCAGCTGGATGCTCATGGGCGTCTCCTGGGGTGGGGAGTTTGGCGAAAAATGGGGCGAGCGTCGGGGTCGAATGGAGCCGGCCGGCGCCAGCCGAACGCGGCGTCGCGCCGCACGCAGCTTACACAGACTGGGCTGTTTCTGCAGGGCCAGATGTTTTCGCCGGGGCGCTGCGTGACCGTGCTGGGACGAAACCCCGGGCTGCTGCCACCAAGCCCTTCGGGGCGCGCTCGCCCATCCCCTACAGTTGCCCGCTCGGGCGCAAGCTTGTGTCTCGCCCTGCCACGGGTTCGCCCGCCCTTCGAATCTCTCCGATGCCATCACCATCGCTGCCCTCTCAGCCCCTGCCTCAAGCAGAGGGCGAGCCAAGCCCCCCCAGGTCAGAGATCCATTGGGTGCAATCCCTGTTCTGGTCTCTGCTGGCCTGGTCGGCGGTCAGCATCTTGATGACGGCCACCCTGTACGCCGATGCCGCCCGCCGTGGGGGCAGCAGCAGCTCCGCCTGGGTGGGTCTGCAGGACTCGCTGGGTGCCTTGGGATTCATGGCGCTCTATACCTGGTTGCTACATCTGTGCATCGAGCGCTGGCCCCAGCGCTGGAGCCAGCCCCGCCAACTGGCCGGCCTCTACCTGCTTTGCGTCGGTGTGATGGTGCCGCTGGCCATCACGGCCAAGGTGGTGGTGGTGATGTGGCGGCTGGATCGCCCCTGGGGCCGACTCCTGGCCAATCTGGGGCGTCAGGAGGGGGTGCTCTGGTGGTTTGAGTTCATGGTGGTCACGGGCACGTTTGCGGCCGTGGTCGGCCTGAGCGCCTGGCAGCGCAGCCGTCGGCGAGAGCGCGACTGGGCACTCGCCCAGAGCGACAACCTGCGTCTGCGCCTGACCCTGCTGCAAGGTCAGCTGGAGCCCCATTTTTTGTTCAACACCTTGAACGGTGTGTCATCGCTGGTGCGTGCCGGTGAGCGCGGCCAGGCCTTGTCGGCGCTGAGTCGGGTCAGCGAATTGTTGCGTTATGCGCTGCGCGTCAGCCGCCTGGATTGGGTGACGGTGCAGGATGAGCTCGATTTCGTGCGCGACTACCTGGCCTTGCAAAGCCTTCGCTTTGGTGCCGGCCTGCGCTTGAGCTGGCAGCTCGATGAGGCCGCGGGCTGGGATCTGGTCGCCTGCCCGCCCTTGCTTTTGCAGCCTCTGGTCGAGAACGCCATCCGCCACGGTCTGGAGGCCAGCGGCGGCGCAGGCCGGGTGCACATCGCCTTGCATCGCCAGGGTGAGCGCTGGCATCTGCGCATCGAGAACGCGTGCGGCGAAGCCAGCACGCCGAGCGCCGGTCATGGCCTGGGCTTGAGTGCAACACGCGAGCGCCTGGCCATGCTGTACGGGCCGGCGGCGCAGTTGCACACGCGGATTGAGGCCGATGCCGACGCTGAAGCCGACGGCACGGGCGAGCGGTTTGTGTTGGAGATGAGCCTGCCCTGGCGCGATGCGAGTGAAGATGTGGAACGCACTGATCGTTGATGACGAGGCGCTGGCGCGCAGCAATTTGCAGCTGGCCCTGGCCGAACACCCGGACTGGCGCTGTGTGGGTGCTTGTGCCAGCGCCGCCGAGGCGCGTGTGGCTCTGGCCCAGCGCGAGGTCGATCTGCTGCTGCTGGACATCCAGATGCCGCGGCAGAACGGCCTGGCCTTTGCGGCCGAGCTGGCGCAGCAGCCGGGGGCGCCTCTGGTGGTGTTTGTCACTGCGTACGACGAGCATGCGTTGAGCGCTTTCGATGTGTTCGCGCTGGACTACCTGCTCAAGCCTTTCGACGACCAGCGCTTCGCGGCCATGTTGGGCCGGGCGGAGCAGATGCTGGGCCTCAAGCAGGGCGCGGCTTTGCAGGCCGAGGCCTTGCAGGCCTTTGTGCGCGAGCAGCACAGCCGGGCGGCCGGCACCGGCTTGCCCGAACTGCCGTTCCTGACGGTACGCTCGGTGGGACTGGTCGAGCGCATCGCCGTGGCCGAGATCGAGTGGATCGCGGCCGCGGGGAATTATGTGGAGCTGCATCTGCAGTCGCCCTCGGCGGGTGTGCCCGGGCGCATGGTGCTGCATCGCTCGACCCTGTCGGCCCTGGAGGCGCGCCTGCCGCAAGGGCAGTTTCTGCGCGTTCATCGCACGGCCCTGGTGCGCCCCAAGGCCTTTGCCAGCCTGGCGGTCACCGGTGACAGCACCTATGCCCTGAGCTTGCGCAGCGGGGTGCAGGTGCCGGTCAGCGAGCGTTTCGTCAAGGAGGTGCGGGCGCACTTCGATTGACACGGGGCCGGGCATGCGGGCAGACCCTCTTGCCGCACGCGGCTGTGCGACCTAACGTGGCGTTTCTTCGCACTCCGGCGCGAGGCCGGCTGCCGGCCTCGCCGATCCGCCATGTCTGTTCAGCTTCCCCTGCTTCCCGTGCCCAGCTTGCGCCAGGCCCTGTGGGTCCTGCGCCTGGGCATCCCGGCCTTGTTCATGGCCCATGCCGTGACGCGCATCTTCAACGGCACGATTCCGCGCTTCGCGACTTATCTTTCCCAGTTCAGCTTCCTGCCTGAACCCCTGCTCTGGGTCTGGCTGATCACGGCCACCGAGATCATTGCTGGCTGCTGCCTGATCTTGGGGATCGCCGTCCGCTGGGCTGCCGCCGCCCTGGCCGTGATCGCCCTCGGCGGCATCGCCTTGATCCATATGCACCGCGGCTGGTTTGTCGGCGAGCATGGCTCGGGCGGCGTGGAGTACAGCGTCTGCCTCTTGCTGGGTCTGTTGGTGCTGGCGGCGGCGGATCAGGAGCGGGTCTGGCGCGCCCGCTGAGGCTGAACGTGCGGCTGCCGCCGCCTCGCTGGGCCCTGGCGCTCGGTCTGCTGCTTCTGCCTCTGCTTCTGCAGCACCTGGGGCAGGCACCCGTTCGCATGTTCGGGCAGGGCTTGCTCTATGTGCTGCTGGCCTTGGGGCTCAATGTGGTGGTCGGTTTCGCCGGCCTGCTGGACCTGGGATTTGTAGCCTTCTATGCCATCGGCGCCTATGTGGTGGCGCTCGCCGCCTCGCCCCATCTGTTCGAGCATGTCGCCTGGGTGAGGGCTTGTTTTCCGGCCGGCATGCACGCGCCCTGGTGGCTGCTGCTGCCGGCGGGCGCCATCTTGGCTGCGGGCTTGGGCTGCCTGCTGGGTGCGCCCACCTTGCGCCTGCGTGGCGACTATCTGGCCGTGGTGACCTTGGCGTTTGGCGAACTCATCCGGCTTTTGCTCAACAACCTCGGCCACCCGGTCAATCTGACCAACGGCGCGCGCGGCATCAGCCAGATCGACGATCCGCACATCGCCGGATTGAATTTCGGCCAGCCCCTGGATTTGTTCGCGGGGCTGCGGCTGGCACCGGTGACCTTGCATGCCTATCTGTTCCTGGCTTTGGTACTGCTGGCGGTCTTGATCAGTCGGCGTCTGGAAGATTCGCGCCTGGGCCGGGCCTGGAAGGCCTTGCGCGAGGATGAGATGGCGGCCCAGGCCATGGGTTTGAACACCCCCCGGCTCAAGCTCATGGCCTTCGCCGTGGGCGCCAGTTTTGGTGGTGTGGCTGGCTGCCTGTTCGCCGGATTTCAGGGCTATGTTTCGCCCGAGTCCTTCAGCCTGCAGGAGTCGGTGCTGATCGTGGCCATGGTGGTGTTGGGTGGCTCGGGTCATGTGCCGGGCGTGGTGCTGGGGGCGCTGCTGCTGTCGGTCTTGCCCGAGGCCTTGCGCTACCTGACCGGGCCGCTTCAGGCCTGGAGCGATGGCCGCCTCGATGCGCCCATCCTGCGCCAGCTGCTGGTGGCCGTGGTGATGGTGGGGGTGATGTTGTGGCGGCCCAGGGGCTTGTGGCCGGGGAAGGGGTGAGGAAGGCATTTCTGCCTTCATCGAGGCTGTCTCAGCCTGGGCGCTGGTAGGCGCCCAGTCCTTCGACAGGCGTCGGACAGGCCGCAGGGCCTGTCCTCGGTTCTGTCTCAGCCAAGCTGCTTGCAAGCAGCTTGGCCTAAGTACGTCGTCGAGAAGGCCTCAAGGCCTTCTCTCGGCACGTACTTAGAACTTCACGTCGTAGGAGACGGTGAGCTTGACGGCGCGCGCGGCGGCGGTGGCGAGGGTGCCGTTGGCCACCGCGTCCACGGCCACCGAGTTGGGCACATTGCGGTCTTCGCGCACGGTGATGGCTTGCTGCCGGTTCAGCACATTGAACACATCGACTTTCAGGCCCAGTCCTTTGAGCGCGCGCGGCTGGTAGCTGAGGTTCAGATCCAGGCGCTGTTCCATGGGCAGATTGCCGAGGGCGCCGCGTGGCGAGATCTGGCCCTCGCAGTAGTGGAAGCGGTACGACGGTGAGCCCGCGCCCTGCCCCGGGGCGCTTGTGAAATTGTTCAGGCAGCTGATGGGGCGGCCTGAAGACAAGATCGCGGCGCCGCCGAGGGTCCACTCGTCGTTGAGCTGATAGAAGCCGTAGGCCTTGAGCTGGTGGGTGCGGTGGTTGGCCAGGGGGCCGTAGGCGCCAATCATCACGTCGCCGTTGTCCCAGGTCTGGGTGGCCGACACATCGGTCTGCGCCACATCCGACAGGGTCTGCCCCTCGGTGTTGCCGTAGTTGCGCGACCAGGTGTAGTTGACCTTGCCGTACCAGCCATTGCGCAGCGCGTGCTCCAGGAACAGGTCCAGGGCCACATAGCTGCGCTTGGCCTTGGGCAGGCCCATCTCTTCCGGCGTCAGGCTCACGCGGTGGTATTTCTTGCCGTCGCCAGCGAAGTCCACATCCAGATCAACCTTCTCGCCCGGGTTGACCGAGGCGCAGTTGAAGCCGGGGTAGTGCGAGTTGTCCACACCATTGGCCACGGCCCAGGCGTCGATCGGCGTCTGGTCGCAGTAGTCGTCGATGGTCGAGCGCAGCTTGCGGTAGGTCAGGCGGGCACCGAAGGCCAGGTCCTTCTGCAGCGCCTTCTCAAAACCGAGGACGATCTCGTCCTGGTAGGTCGGCTTCAGATTCGTGGCGGTGATCTGGCGCACGTCCTTGCGCTGACCCAGCTCGTTATTGGCCGAGCGGGGCTCGGAGACCTGGTTCAGGCCGGTCGGTGCACCGGTCGTCGGGTCGATGCCGGTGTAGCCGAAGATCTGGCTGGTGCCGGTGGAAGGGCTGGCGCCACGCACGGCGAGGTGGGTCGGGATCTGGATGAAATAGCGGCCGGCCGAAGCGAAGAGCTTGAGCGAGCCGTCGCCGTTCACGTCAAAGGCGGCGGCCAGGCGCGGCGCGATCTGGTTCTTCTGGTCGATGAACTTCTCGTTGAAGTGGTTGCGGTTGTTGTAGTCCTCCTTGCGGATGCCGGCCGTCAGCAGCAGCTGTTTGTTGACCTGCCAGCGGTCTTCCAGATACAGCGCAGATTGGTCCGAGTAAGCGTCGGTCAGGTCGTTGAACAGGGTTCGCAAGACATAGAAGCCCTGCTTTTGCAGCGCGGTCGGCGCCGGGCCGCCGGTCAGCAGGTCGAAGGTCTTGCCGGCCAGGCGCACGGCGCTGGGGTTCGGGGCCTTGCGGAATGCCCAGGTGCCCCCGCCGGCGGTGAAGTCACCCGCGGCTGTGGAGGCCAGCTTGTTGTCGTCGATGCCGGCGCGCAGGGAATGGCGGCCCAGCTGGTACTCGATGTCGATGCGCTTGCTCTTGATGGTGTCTCGTGCGTCCTTGCCGCTCATCAAGGAGCCCACCAGCGGGTTGGGGTTGAAGTAGTTCAGCCCGGGTGCCTGGGTGCCAGCCGGGAACTGCACGCCGAACAAGGCCTTGGCCGGCTCATAGATGTCGGCGCCGGCGATGCCGTTGCTGTGCTTGACGCGGCTTTCGCCGACCAGGGCCGTCACGGTCAGATCCGGCGTGAGGTAGCCGGTGTATTTCAGGATGTTGACGTCGCCGCCATCGGGGGTCTCACCAGCGATGTTCTTGTAGTTCAGGGTGATGGGCGCGCCGGCCACGCGGCTGAGGGTGCTGTAGTCATAGCCCGAGTAGCTGCTGTCGCGGGTGGAGTTGTCGCGGATGGCGCTCAGCTCCAGGCGGTGTTCGTCGCTGAGGTTCCAGTCCAGCTTGGAAAACAGGCGCTGGCTGCGGTCCTTGTCCTCGGTCCAGCCCCACTTGAGCACCGAGGCGTTGTCGGTCGACAGATTGTTCAAGCGCACGCGGCTGAACTTGTTGTCGTTCTGCTGGGCCGCGATGAAGAGGAAGAGCTTGTCCTTGATCAGCGGGCCACCGACATAGGCGCCCACTTCGGTCTTGCTCAGGCGGTCATCGGCGCGGAAGCGGCGCAGCTTGCCGTCGGTCGCGGCATTCACCGCCGCGCCGGTCATCGGGTAGTCCAGGTTCACGCTCTTGCCGCGCAGCCCGGCCGGCTCGGTGCTGAACATCACGCCGCCTTCCCAGCGGTTGCTGCCGCTCTTGGTGATGATGTTGACCACGCCGCCCACCGAGCGGCCGAACTCGGCGCCCATGCCGCCGGTCAGCACCTGCAGTTCCTGGATGGCACCGAAAGGCAGCTCGCTCGCGCCCAGCTGGGTGAGGGGGTTGGTGACCGGGAAGCCGTTGATGTAGGAGGCGTTCTCCGAAGCCGCACCGCCGGCGAAGCTGGAGCCGCCCGAATAGCGGCTGTCGGCCGCCGTGGTGTTGGGGGCCAGCAGCACGACGGCGGTGACGTTCTTGGCCACCGGCAAGGCGGCCAGCTTCTCGGCCGAGAAGCTGGTGCTGCTGCTGGTCTTGGTCACGTCGATGACCTTGCGCGTGCCGGTCACCAGCACCGCCTCCAGGGTGTTGCCGGCGCTGGTGAAGCTGATCTCCTGGTTCTGGCTGGCCGAGAGCTCGATGTCATCCCGGGTTTCGATCACCTTGCCATCACGCAGCAGCTGCAGCCGGTAGCTGCCCGGTGGCACCGAGGCGAAGTTGAAGCGGCCGTTGGCATCACCGGGCACGCTGCGCTTGACGCCCGTGGCCTTGTTCTCGAGCTGGATCAGGGTGCCCGGTGCGGCGCTGACCGTGCCGTAGATGGAGCCGGCGGTGTTGGACTGTGCCTGTGCCGGCGTGGGCACGCTGAGCATCAGCACCGTGCTGCCGAAGGCCAGGGCCAGCGCGCGAGCCAGATGGGTTTTCTTGACCATGGTTCATTCCCCCGAATGGTTTGGAAGTGGGTTGGAGTGCTTGCTGCCGGAGGCGATCGCTTGGAGATCGCCTCCACCGTTCCATGTCCGACCGGCTTTGCGGCCAGGGGCAGGGCGGTGCCGCGACTCTAAAAATCGGGGCATCCAGGGCCGAAGTCCTGGGATCAAACGCCGACCTGCTGCCACCACGGGCGGGCCGCCGTTGCAAAAGGGAACAAACCCCGCCGGGCTGGGGCCAATCCCCGAACTTCGACCGGTGGCGAGGCCTTGCTCCCGCCACCACCCGGCTTGGTCCCAGTAGGCTGGAACTGGCGGGCCTCTGCGTTCACAGTGCGGACGGCAAGGCGGGCATCGCCCAAATTCGCGCTCGAAAACCCCGGTTTCGTCCCCGGCCTGGCCGGCTCGGTCACATCCGGCTTGAGGCGCGTGCCTGCCCTCGCCACAGTCCGCTCAACGATCGAGTCAGGAGACCTTCGCCATGGCCAACACACCCGGAAAACGCCCCGCTTGGAATCGACTCAGCGCCAGTGAGCTTGAGCGCGAGCGCGCCTTGGTGCGCGAGAAGGAGCGCCTTCTGCGGCAGCGCCTGGCGCGCCAGGAAAAGCTCTTGAGCGCGCGCCGACCCTGCCCGCAGCAGCAACAGGGGCTTGAGCTGCTGCGTGAGCGGGTCGAGGGCATGCAAACCACAGCCCAGGCTCTGCGCGCACGCTCCCAGCAGCGCTGAACCGTGAGGAACTTGGCACTGTTTACAGCGCCTTACCCCTTGTTGCAGCCTTGCGCGGCCAACAAGCGCAGCATCCGCTCCATACAGATCCACAAGAACAAGAACTGAGGCCCGATGGTTCGTGACCGCGGCCTCAGCCCGGAGAGTCGGTCAGGGTCCGCGCTCTCCCCGGAGTCGATTGGGGTGCATCATGAGATTTGAAGGCCGTTTGACTGCCTGGGCTGCCTTGCGCGGCTACGGCAGCATCGCGCCGCTGGAGGGCGGCGAGGAGTTGTTTGTCCACATTTCCGCGTTCCCGCCCGACGGCGAGCAGCCCTTGCTGGGCGAGGTGCTGAGCTTTGAGCTGGTGATCGGTCGCGATGGCCGCAAGCAGGCCGTGCGAGTGCAGCGCTCCAAGCGCCGCCCGGACGCGGCCGTTCCTGTACCCGCGCCCAAGGTCCCGTTGCAGGGCGCGGCCTACCATCAGCGCCGCCAGCTGCAGCGCCGCCTGCGCTGGGCCTCGGTGTGCGCTGCCTTGCTGCTGGCGCTCGGAACCGTGGTCTGGCTGGACATGAGCCGGGCCAACACGCCGGCGCAGGTGCTGCACAAGCTGGCCCTGGCCTGGGGCCACTGATTCCGGCGTCAGCTCAGCCGGCGGGGGGGCATCGTGTCAGTCCCGGACCCAGGCCATGGCGCCGCCACCGCCGCCCTTGCGTTCGGCGTTCTTGCGCGTGCGCAGCACCGCTTCGAAGGCCTGCTGCGCACCGTTGTTCAGCGCCACCAGCAAGCCGCTCATATCCTCGACGCTGAGGGTGTCGGTGTCGCGGCGGAACTGTTTGATGGCCGGCGCCAGCATCTCCTTGGCCACGGCCGGGTGCGTGACCGCCACCACCAGCATGGCGCTGAAGAGATCCGGGAAACGCGTGCACAAGGCCTTGATGCGCTTGAGCGCCTGGGCCGGCGAGCTGCGATGGCCCGGGGCAATCCACTGAACCTCGTCATTGGCCTGGATCAGCTCGGCCTCGAGGATGCGGATGCGGGTCAGCAGGTACTCGCAGTCGCGCGCCGCCATGGCTTGCAGCTCGGCTTCGTCGTCGCTCTCCGCGTGGGGGTAACGCTCTTGCACCATCTGGGCAAGCGCAGCTTCGAGCTCGGGCAGGGTCGGGGCGGGAACTTCAGCCATGACGACAAAAGGCCTGGGCGACAGGCCGAGGGAGCGCGGCAGACGGCGGCGGGATTCATCGGCTTTCGGCCGCCTTGGGCCGAACTTGAGTGCAGCCGACCTGATCCGCCGGATTTTTATGACGCCACTGCGACGCCCCGGCCCGGGCATGCCCTAGGGCGCAAGCGGGGGCGGTCTCGGCACAATGCCCGCTCCTGTCTTGTCGCGCAGTCCTGGAACAAGCCAGCCCGCCGTGAATCCTCGCCCCTCGATTCGGACAAGACGCCATGAACGCTCCCGCCAATTTCCTCAACCGCCGCGGTTTTGTCGCCGGCTCCCTGACCCTGGGCGCGGGCCTGGCCCAGGCCGGCGCCGCCAGCCAGCTGCCGGTGGCCCCCATGCCCTCGGCGCGCTTTGACGCCCTGGATCTGCAGGCCATCCAGCAAGGCCTGGCCGGCGGCCAGCTCAGCTGCGAAAGCCTGACCCGCCACTACCTGCGCCGCATCAACACGCTCGATCGCCAGGGCCCGCAGCTGCGCTCGGTGATTGAGCTCAACCCCCATGCCTTGGCCGAAGCCCAGGCCCTGGACCGCGAGCGCCGCGACAAGCGCCGCGGCCCGCGAGGCCCGCTGCACGGTGTGCCGGTGCTGATCAAGGACAACATCGCCACCGCCGATGCCATGAGCACCACGGCCGGCTCCCTGATGCTGGCCGGCCTGCATGCCAGCCGCGACGCCTTTCTCGTCACCCGCCTGCGCGCGGCCGGCGCCCTGATTCTGGGTAAGACCAACCTCAGCGAGTGGGCCAATATCCGTTCGAGCCGCTCGACCAGCGGCTGGAGCAGCCGCGGCGGCCAGACCCGCCACCCCCATGTGCTGGCGCGCAACCCCAGCGGCTCCAGCTCCGGTTCGGCCGTGGCCGTGGCGGCCGGCTTGTGCGCCCTGGCCGTGGGCACCGAGACCGATGGCTCCATCACCTCACCCGCCAGCATCTGCGGCATCGTCGGCCTCAAGCCGACCGTGGGCCTGGTCAGCCGCAGCGGCATCATCCCCATCTCGGCCAGCCAGGACACGGCCGGCCCCATGACCCGTCATGTCCGCGATGCCGCGGCCCTGCTGCAGGTGCTGGCCGCGCCCGACACTGAGGACCGCGCCACCGCCGCCGCGCCCAAGCCGGTCGACTACCTTGCCGGCCTGCGCAAGGATGCGCTGCGCGGCGCTCGCATCGGCGTGCTGCGCAGCGCCCAACCGCCGCAGCCGCAGGTGAATGCCTTGTTCGAAGAGGCGCTGGCCGTGCTCAAGGCCCAGGGGGCGGTGCTGGTCGACCAGGACCTCAAGATCCCGCACCAAGAGAAGTACGGCGAGAGCGAGTTCGCCGTCCTGCTCCACGAGCTCAAGGTGGGCTTGGCTGAGTACCTAGCCACCTACCAAGCTGATGCGCCGGCCAAGGATCTGGCCGGTCTGATCGAGTGGAACAAGGCCCATGCCAAGACCGTGATGCCGTTCTTCGATCAGGAGACCTTGGAGGCCGCGCAAGCCACCCAGGGCCTGGAGGCAGAAGCCTACCGTCAGGCGCTCGAAACCTGCCAGCGCTATGCCCGCAAGGAAGGCCTGGACGCCTTGTTCGCCGAACACCAGCTCGATGCCGTGGTCGCGCCCACCGGCGGCCTGGCCTGGCTGACCGACCCCCTGTTGGGCGATCATTTCAGCGGCGGCGGCTTCATCTCGCCCTTTGCCGTGGCCGGCTACCCGCACCTGACCGTGCCCATGGGCCTGGTGTCCGAGCTGCCCGCCGGCATTTCCTTCGGCGGCCTGGCCTGGCAAGAGGCCAAGATCCTGGCCTACGGTTACGCCTACGAGCAGGCCAGCCTCAAGCGGGCAGCGCCGAAGTTCCTCAGCAAGGTCTGAGCACAGGCCGTCAGGCCCCAAAAGAAAAGCCCGGCGTGACCGGGCTTTTCTTCGGTTGCTTGGCCGTCGCGCAAGCATGCGCTGAGGCCTGAATGATGCACGCGCTGCTGTGTATGCAGCGGGACCAGTCCGCAATCAGCCTTCGCGCAAGCATGCGCTCAGGCCTGAACGAGGCACCCGATGCTGCGCAGGCAGCATCGGGTGTCCACGTTCAGTCCTCGTTGCTGAAGACCAGCTTGACTTCGTGGTGCTGCTTTTCGCCGCTGGCTTCGAAGCGCCAGTCCATCAGGGCGTTGGTGACCGAGCGGTCGAAGACCTTGCGCGGTTGCGCTTCCAGGATGTCCACGCCGGTGACCTTGCCGTCGCCGTCGATGGCCATCTTGGCGGTCACGGTGCCGCGGGTGATGGATTGCTTTTCGGCTTCGCGCGGGAACTCGGGCGGCACCTTCTTGATGATCTTCGGGGCTGCAGCCTGAGCGCTGAAGGCCAGGGCCAGGGCGCCGCAGAACAGGGTGGCAGCGCGCAGGATGGAAGAAGAGGAGGTGCGGTTCAGGTTCGTCATCATGGTGGTCTTGGACTGCAGGAAGGAAAGAGAAAAGAAGGGGGTGAAAAAGAGAAGACGGGGAGGTGCGTGCGGCGCTTGGCCTGTCCACTGATCAATCAAGCCGGCACGGCGCGGAAGAAGCCCACGGCATCGAGCAGGCGCGAGGAGCTGGACTTGAGCGCATCGGTCGAGCGGCCCAGTTCGTCGACCAGGGTGGTGTTCTGCTGGGTGGTGCGGTCCAGCTCGTTCATGGCGTTGTTGACCACGCCCACACCGGCGGCCTGTTCCTGGGCCGAGTGCGAGATCTCTTCGATCAGCTGGCCCATATTGTTGACCTCGTCGACCACGCTGCGGATGGTGACGCCGGCGTTGTTGACCAGGGCGGTGCCGTTCTCGACCTTGACGGACGATTCCTGGATCAGCACCTTGATCTCCTTGGCCGCCGAGGCCGAGCGCGAGGCCAGGGCACGCACTTCGGAGGCCACCACCGCGAAGCCGCGGCCATGTTCGCCGGCACGTGCCGCTTCCACGGCCGCGTTCAGGGCCAGGATGTTGGTCTGGAAGGCGATGCCGTCGATCACGCCGATGATGTCGCCGATCTTGCGCGAGCTGGCGCTGATCTCTTCCATGGTGTCCACCACCTTGGCCACCACCGCACCGCCGGCCGAGGCCGATTGGCGCGCCTTGGTGGCGATGCCGGCGGCGCGGCGGGTCAGGTCGCTGGCGCCGTTCAGATTGGCGGCGATCTGTTCCACCGAGGCGGCGGTGTTTTGCAGGCTGGCCGCCGAGCGGGCGGTGCGATCGGACAGATTGACATTGCTGTCGGCGATGTCCGAGGAGTTCTGGGCCACTTCGCCGGCGGCATCGCTGACGCTGCTGACCACGCCGGTCAGCGCCGCCTGCATGTCCTTCATGGCGCGCAGCATCTGGCTCAGTTCGTCATGGCCTTCGGCCTGGATGTGCAGGGTCAGGTCGCCCGAGCTGATGGCCTCGGCGGCTTCCTGGGCGCGGCGGGCCGGCAGCACGATGGAGCGGGCAATCACCAGGCCGCCGCCGACGCCGATGACCACGGCCACCGCCACCAGCACACCGGTCAGCAGCACCGCGTTGCGGGCCATTTCGCCGCCGCTGACGGCCAGATCACGCGCACTCTCGAACTGCAGCTCGACCAGGCCCTTCAAGCCATCTTGGTAGGCCTGCTGGGCCGGGCGCACATCGGTGATCAGGCTCTCGCGGGCCTCGTCCGGGCTGCCGTCCTTCTGGATCTTCTGGAACTTGGCCACGGCCGCCACGAAGGCGGTCTTGCGCTCGCGCACCTGGGCCACCAGCTGCTTTTCCTTGTCGCCATCGAGGGCGGCCTCGACGGCCTCGATCTGCTTGTCGCTCTCGGCCAGGGCGGCTTCGATGGCGGCCTTTTGCTTCTTGATCTGACGCGCTTCGTCGAGCAGCAGCAGATCGCGCGAGGCGCGGGCGATCACATTGACTTGTTCTTCCAGGGCGTTCGCCGAGGCGATCTTGACCAGGCTGGAGTTGGCCGTCAGGTCCAGGTCCTTGGCCAGATGGCTGGCGGTGCGGGCGCCGTAGCTGCCGATGGCGATGAGCAGCAGGATCAACAGACCGTAACTCACGGCCAGGCGCTGGCTGATGCGCAGCTGGGTCAGAAAGTTCATGGATGAATCCCTCGTCTTCAAGAACTGGTTGTTGTGGCGGCCGGGCTGGCCTCGTGGACTGCCATCGGGCGCTTTGCCGCGCCTGGGAGGCTTTCGGCGCCAGCGCTGAAGTTCTTGATGCGGGATTTCATCGATTCCTGACCGGCTTGTGACATATGTCGCAGTGGCGGGTCGGGGCCGGAGGGGCCGGTCCAAAAAGGCGATCCGCACGGAAACTGCGGACGCCAGTCTGCCGCCGCGGCTGCCTCTCGGCACAGCGCGGCGCCAGGGTGCCGTGAAGAATTGCGCGGGCTCGCCGCGCATCTGCGCCCCAGCCCCTGGAACAGGGGCTTGTCGTCGGCACGGAAGCGACAGCCGGGCGGTCAAGCCCGTGGCTGAGCGCCGTGCCCTGACGCCGAATTCAGGCGGCGGTGCGGAACTGCCGCATATTGGCGGCCAGTCCGTGGGCCTGGTGGTGCAGGGCCGCGGAGGCGGCGGTGGACTGCTCGACCAGGGCGGCGTTCTGCTCGGTCATCTGCTCCAGGGCCTGCATGGCCTGTTCGACCTGGTCGACATGCTGGCTTTGTTCCTGCGCGGCGGTCTGCATGCTGTGCATGAGATCGCGCACCTCGAACACGCCGGCGACGATGGCGGCCATCTGCGTGCCGGCGCCGGCTGCGCGCGCCGCGCCGGCTTCGGCTTTGTCCACCGAGGTGGCAATCAGCTGCTTGATCTCCTGCGCGGCCTGGCTGCTGCGCTGGGCCAGCTGGCGCACCTCGGCGGCCACGACGGCAAAGCCCTTGCCCTGGGCACCGGCGCGTGCGGCTTCGATGGCGGCGTTGAGGGCCAGGATGTTGGTCTGGCGGGCGATGCCGTCGATCACGCCGGTGATCTCGCCGATCTGGTGGGCGGTGGCGCGGATCTCGCCCATGTCCTGCACCATCTGCTGCACGGCGCTGCCGCCGGCCTCGGCCTGGGCGGCGGCGGCGGCGCTCATGCGTGCGGCGGTGGCCGCGCTGCCCTGGCTCTGGCGCAGGCTGGCGGCCATGGCGCTCATGCGCAAGGTGGTGGCGTGCAGGCGCTCGGCCGAGCTTTCGGTGCGGCGCGACAGGTCCTGGTTGCCGCTGGAGATCTGGGTCGAGGTGATGCTGACCGTCTCCACGCCCTGGCGCACGGCTTCGACCATGTCGCGCAGGCGCAGGGTCATGGTGGCCAGGGCGCGGTTCATGCGGCCCAGCTCGGTGTTGTGCGCCTCGGCGCCGGCCGGCGTGCTGCGGCTCAGATTGCCCGCCGCCACATCGCTGGCCAGCTGCACCACATCGCGCAACGGCCGGGTGATTGCACGCGTGACCCGCCAGCCGAGCAGGGTGGCCGTGAGCACCAGGGCGGCAATCAGCCCCAGCATCTGGCGCCGGCTTTGCTGGTAGGTGGCATGGGCCTGGGCGGCCTCGGACTGCGCTGCCTGCAGGTTGAGATCGGTTAGCTGCAGCAGCAGGCTGCGCGCATCGGCAAAACGGCGCGCGCCTTCGCTGCTGATCAGGTCGATGGCCGCGCCGCTGGCGCCCATCTTGGCAAAGGCCTGCACGCCCTGGCGCAAGCTGCCGTAGTGGCGCAAGGCCTGCTCAGCATCGGCCAGGATGCGGCGCTCCGGGTGCTCGGGGGTCAGGTCTTGCTTCTGTGCGGCGTAGCGGCTGCGCAGCTGTTCCAGCTCGGCATCCACGGCGTGCAGCTGCGCCTCCACTTCGGGCAGGCGTTCGCGCTCGCTCATGGCCATCAGGTAGTCGAGGGAGTGCCGGCGCGTGGCCAGCTCGGCCAGACGCAGGCTGTCGGCCACGCCTTGCAGGTGCACGGCGCTGATGGCCTGGGCTTTGGCATCGATCTCCTGCTGGCGCAGGATGGACAGGGCGCCCAGGCCGGCCAGGGCCATTACCAGCAGGCCGAAGGACAGGGCCAGGCTGTGGGCAATCGACAGGCCGGCCCAGAACTTCAGGGCGGGCAGGCGGGACAAAAAGGCCGATCGCGAGGATCGAACCGGGGGCCGGGGATGCGGCATCACAACTCCAAGACGGGCAGCAGGCATCGGCTTGATGCCTGGAAACGCCGCGCAGTCTGAAGTTGCCGTGTGACGCTGCGGTTACGCGCAGGCCGGGCACGCGAGGCGAGCCGGCCTCGCGTGAAGAACTACCGTTTCGCGGGCCGCTCCGTCAGTCGACCCGCTGGTCCTTGGCCTGCAGCACATCGAGCGGCCGCACATCGGGCGCGCCCTGGGGCTGGTTGCCCCAGGCGGTGCGCACATAGCTGGCCACCGCCGCCAGCTCGGTGTCGCTGAGCACGCCGGCGAAAGGCGGCATGCCGAAGGGCCTCGGGTTGCCGGCGGTCGAGGGCGCGAAGCCGCCGCGCTGGATGATGCGCAGCAGATTGGCCGGGTTGGCCATCAGCAGCGCGCGGTTGCCGGCCAGGGCCGGGTAGATGCCGGGCACGCCCTGGCCCTGCCCGCCGTGGCAGCTGGCGCAGTGGTCGGCAAACAGCTGGGCGCCTTGCTCGCGCAGCTTGAGCTCGGGGCGGCGCTCCGGCGCTGCGGCGGGCTTGCTGTGCTGCGGCAGGCTTTGCAGATAACTGGCCATGGCGGACAGATCGGCATCGCTGAGGTGCTGGGTGCTGCCGCGGATCACCTCGCTCATGGGCCCGAGCGCGCTGGCCTGATCGTTGCGGCCGCTTTTCAGCCATTGCTGCAGGGCGGGTGCGCTCCAGTTGGCGACGCTGCCTTCGGCCGGATCGTGCAACGAGGGCGCGTACCAGCCCAGCGCATCGAGCATGCCGCCGGAGAAATCGTTCAGGCCAGCGGTGGCGCCCAGGCTGTTGCGGCTGGCGTGGCAGGCATTGCAGTGGCCCAGGCCCTGGCTCAGGTAGGCGCCACGGTTCCATTCGGCCGAGCGCTGCGCATCGGGCTGGAACACGGCCGGCCGGAAGTACAGCGCCCGCCAGACCGCCAGCGCCGCCTGCGTGTTGTAGGGGAAGCGCAGCTCATGTTCGCGCCGCGGCTGGGCCACGACGGGCAGGCTTTGCAGGTAGGCGAACAGCGCATCTGCGTCTTCGCGCGTGACCAGGGCGTAGTTGTCGTAGGGGAAGGCGGGCGTCAGCAAGCGGCCGTCGCGGCCACGGCCGTTGTGCAGGGCGGCCCAGAATTCATCGGCACTCCAGCGGCCCAGGCCGGTCTCGGCATCGGGTGTGAGGTTGGAGCTGAAGACGCTGCCGAAGGGCGTGGGGATGGCGCGGCCGCCGGCGTACTCGGTGCCGCCACGGGCGGTGTGGCAGCCCATGCAGTTGCCGGCGCGGGCCAGGTAGGCGCCGCGCTCGACCAGGGCCGGGCTCGATTGGAAGGGTGTGCTGCGTGGCGCGCTCTCGTCCAGGTGGTTGAGGCGCTGTACCGCCAGGGCGGCGAGCAGCAGGCCGGCAGCGAGCGTGCCCAGGAGTTTGCTGCGGAGCTTCATTTACTTCAGCCCCCCGCATTCCATGGGCAGGGGCGCGGGCAGGCTCTCGGCCGGGCGGGCACCGACGGGCATGGGCTGGCCGGCCAGCCAATGCGAGATGGCGTTGATCTCCTCTTCCTTGAGCCGCTTGGCGATCCAGGCCATGCAGTCGGGCGCCACGGCGCGGCGCTGGCCACTGCGCCAGGCGCCGAGCTGGCCGTTGAGGTAGTCGCGCGGCAGGCTCAGCAGGCCCGGGATGAAGGGCTGGACGCCGGTCAGCTGCTGGCCGTGGCATTGCACACAAGCCGGCAGCTTGCGCGCTGGGTCACCTTTGAGCACCAGCTCTTGGCCGCGGCTCAGCGCTGCAGCCGGCAGGGCCGGGGTTTGCGGCGGTGGGTAGGGCAGGTGCAGGTTGGCGAAGTAGCCCGCCAGCTCGTTCAGATAGGCATCGCTCAAGGGGTCGACCAGATCGCTCATCAGGCCGTAGTGGCGCCGGCCATCGCGGAAGTTGAGCAGCTGCTTGTAGAGATAGCCTTGCGGCTTGCCGGCCAGGCGCGGGTAGTAACCGTCGGCGGCGGCGCGGCCTTGCTGGCCATGGCATTGGGTGCAGGCCAGGGCGCGCTGGGCGATGCTGTCTTCGACGGTGGCGGCGGGAGCCGGGGAAACTGGAGCGGCGGAGGCTGAGGCGGCGCAGAACAGGCTCAGCAGCAGGCCCGCTGCGGCCAGGCGCGCACGGGCAAGAATCGGTAAGGAAGGCATGGCGGGATTATCCCCGTCACCTCCGGCCGGGCACAGGCGCAGAGCTGCCAGAAAACATATGGAGCAGCGGGTGCTCAGCGCTGCGCCAGCTGCGCTCGGGCCATGTCGCCGAGCGCGGCGATGGCAGTTTCCCAAGCCGGGCCCCAGGGGTGGCCGCAGTTCAGGCGCAGGCAGGCGGCAAACTCACCCTGCGCCGAAAACAGCGGCCCCGGCGCCAGGCTGAAGCCTTGTTCGCGCGCCCGCGGCAGCAAGGCCAGGCTGTCGCAGCCATCGGGCAGCTCCAGCCAGAGGAAGTAGCCGCCGGCCGGTTCGCTGACCCGGCTGCCGGCGGGCATGTGCTGGGCCAGGGCGGCGGCCATGCGGCGCATCTGGCGCGCCAAGGCCTCGCGCAGGCGGCGCAGATGGGCATCGAAGCTGCCGTCCTGCAGATACTCGGCCAGGGCGGCTTGCGCCGGCAGGGAGCTGCTCAGGCTGCTCATCAGCTTGCTGCGCTGCAGCTGCGGCGCCCAGCGCCCGCCCAGGGCCCAGCCGATGCGATAGCCCGGCGCCAGGCATTTGGAAAACGAGCCGCAGTGCATCACACCGCCGCGCTGCTCGAAGGCCTTGGCCGGCAGCGCCGGGTCCGCACCGTGGTGCAGCTCGGCGTAGACATCGTCCTCGATCAGGGCCACGTCTTCGGCTTCCAGCAAGGCCACCAGGGCGCGCTTCTTGTGGGGTGGCAGGGTGCAGCCCAGCGGGTTCTGGAAGCTGCTCATCAGCCAGCAGGCGCGCGGCCGGTGCTGCGCGATCAGGCGGGCCATGGCCTGCAGATCGGCGCCCTCGGCGCGGTCGGTGGGCACTTCGATGGCCTTGAGGCCAAAGCGCTCCAGCGCCTGCAGCGCGGCATAAAAACAGGGCGATTCCACCAGCACCGCATCACCCGGCCGGGTCACCGTCTGCAGGCAGAGCTGCAGGGCTTCGAGCGCGCCGTTGGTGATGACGATGTCCTCCGGCGCCACGCGCAAGCCCAGGCGCAGATAGCGCAGGGCGATCTGGCGCCTCAGGGTTTCCAGGCCCAGGGGCAGCTCGGCGCTGATCTGCCAGGGTTCCAGCTTGCGCATGCCGGCGCCCAGGGCCAGGCGCAGGCGCTCCAGCGGGAACAGCTCGGTGGCGGGAAAGGCCGAGCCCAGGGGCAGGAGCCCGCGCTCGCGGCTGCTCTGCAGCAGCTCGAAGATCTGCTCGCTGATGGTGTGAGGCGCGGCATCGCTTGCGGGCGACGGTCGCGTCGGACTTTGCGCTGAACCAGCATGGGCGCTGACGAAGTAACCCGAGCGGGCGGCCGCCTGGACCAGGCCGCGCGCTTCCAGCAGGCGGTAGGCCTGGAACACCGTGGCGGCGCTGAGGCCGCGGCTTTGGCAGGTCTGACGCACCGAGGGCAGGCGATCGCCGGCGCGCAGTGCGCCTTGCGCGATCATGCCGGCCAATTCATTGGCCAGCTGCTGGTAGCGCGGGATCACGCGGGAGTGCTGCTGCTGATGCTGGGGCTTTTGTCGGGATAGCTGCGCGCACCGAAGATGGCCGAGCCGATGCGCACCATCGTGGCACCTTCCAGCACGGCCGCCTCCAGATCAGCGCTCATGCCCATGGACAAGGTGTCCAAGCCGCCGAACAGGGGCGGGTCTTGCTGCTTCAAGTCGGCCAGCAGGCGGGCCAGGGCACGGTGCGGCTGGCGCTGTGCTTCAAAGTCTGCGGCCGCTTCCGGCACGGCCATCAGGCCGCGCAGGCGCAGGCGCGGCAAGGCGGCCACCGCACGGGCCAGCGTGGGCAGATCGGCCGGGGCGATGCCGCTCTTGCTGGCCTCGCCGCTGATATTGATTTGCAAGCAAATGTTCAGCGGCGGCAAGGTGTCCGGGCGTTGCTCCGAGAGGCGCTGCGCGGTCTTGAGCCGGTCCACGCTGTGCACCCAGTCAAAGGCCTCGGCCACCGGCCGGGTCTTGTTGCTCTGCAAGGGGCCGATCAGGTGCCAGGCCAGCTGGGATCGGAGGTCTGCGAGCTTGGCGATCTTGTTCAGGCCCTCTTGCACATAGTTCTCGCCGAAGGCGCGTTCGCCCGCGGCATGGGCCTCGCGCACCGCCGCCGCCGGGAAAGTCTTGCTGACGACCAGCAGGCTCACGCTATGCTGCGCGCGCCCTGCACGCTCGCAGGCGGCGGCGATGCGACGGTGCTGTTCTTGTATGTTGTTCGCTATCGTCGCCATAATGACCCAGGCTCTTTCTCTCAATCATGGACATCACCCAACTGCTCGCATTTTCGGTCAAGAACAAGGCCTCCGACTTGCACCTCTCGGCCGGCTTGCCACCGATGATTCGCGTGCATGGGGATGTGCGTCGCATCAATGTCGAAGCCCTGGAACACCGCCAGGTGCACGACATGGTCTACGACATCATGAACGACTCGCAGCGCAAGATCTACGAAGAGTCGCTGGAAGTGGACTTCTCGTTTGAGATCCAAGGCCTGGCGCGCTTCCGGGTCAATGCCTTCAACCAGAACCGCGGCGCCGGCGCCGTGTTCCGGACCATCCCGAGCAAGATCCTCTCGCTGGAGCAGCTCAACGCCCCCAAGATCTTTGCCGAGCTGGCCCTGCGCCCGCGCGGCCTGGTGCTGGTGACCGGCCCCACGGGCTCGGGCAAGTCCACCACCTTGGCCGGCATGGTCAACCACCTCAACGAGAACGAGTACGGCCACATCCTGACCATCGAGGACCCGATCGAGTTCGTGCACGAGTCCAAGAAGAGCCTGATCAACCAGCGTGAGGTCGGCCCGCACACCATGAGCTTTGCCAACGCGCTGAAGTCGGCGCTGCGCGAAGACCCTGACGCCGTGCTGGTCGGTGAAATGCGTGACCTGGAAACCATCCGCCTGGCCCTGACCGCGGCGGAAACCGGCCACTTGGTCTTCGGCACTTTGCACACCTCGTCCGCCGCCAAGACCGTGGACCGGATCGTCGATGTCTTCCCAGCTGCTGAAAAAGAAATGGTGCGGGCCATGGTGTCCGAATCCCTGGTGGCCGTGATCTCGCAAAGCCTGTGCAAGCTGAAGGACGGCTCGGGCCGGGTGGCGGCGCACGAGATCATGCTGGGCACCTCGGCCATTCGCAATCTGATCCGCGAGAACAAGGTCGCGCAGATGTACTCGGCCATCCAGACCGGCAACAGCGTGGGCATGCAGACCCTGGATCAGAACCTCACCGACCTGGTGCGCCGCAACATCATCTCAGCCGCCGAAGCCCGCGCCAAAGCCAAATTTCCGGAAAACTTCCCAGGATGAAATCCTGGGAAGTTTGACGTCACTCCTATGGCAAAGCCATGGGAGTGACGGCAGAACTTTCCGGGCAAATCAGCCCATCACCCGCTTGCGAGCCTGCTACATTGCCGCCGGTCAATTCAAGCAGACGGTTAGGACGACTCACTCATGGAACGCGATCAGGCCTCGAAATTCATCAACGATCTGCTGCGCCTGATGATCTCGCGCAAGGGCTCGGATCTGTTCCTCACGGCCGAGTTTCCGCCCGCCATCAAGGTCGACGGCAAGGTCACCAAGGTCTCGCCCCAGCCCCTGACCGGCCAGCACACGCTGCAGCTGGCGCGTTCCATCATGAACGACAAGCAGGCGGCCGAATTCGAGCGCAACAAGGAATGCAATTTCGCCATCTCGCCGCAAGGCATTGGCCGCTTCCGCGTCAATGCCTTTTTGCAGCAGGGCTCGGTGGGCCTGGTGCTGCGGACGATTCCAGCCGATCTGCCGACCATTGCCTCGCTGGACCTGCCACCGGTGCTGCGCGAGGTGGTGCAGTTCAAGCGCGGCCTGGTGATCGTGGTGGGCGCCACCGGCTCGGGCAAGAGCACCTCGCTGGCCGCCATGATCGATGAGCGCAACCAGACCACCTTCGGCCACATCATCACCATCGAAGACCCGATCGAGTTCGTGCACCCGCACAAGAACTGCATCGTCACCCAGCGCGAGGTTGGCATCGACACGGACAGCTGGGAGTCGGCCCTGAAGAACTCCCTGCGCCAGGCGCCCGATGTGATCCTGATGGGCGAGCTGCGCGACCGTGAGACCATGGAGCATGCCGTGGCCTTCGCCGAAACCGGCCACCTCTGCATGGCCACCCTGCACGCCAACAGCGCCAACCAGGCGCTGGACCGCATCATCAACTTCTTCCCCGAAGAGCGGCGCAGCCAGCTGCTGATGGACCTGTCTCTCAATCTGCGCGCCCTGGTTTCGCAGCGCCTGCTGCCGCGCCGCGAGGGCAAGGGCCGGGTGGCGGCGGTCGAGATCCTGCTCAACACGCCGCTGGTGTCGGACCTGATCTTCAAGGGCGAGGTCGGCGAGATCAAGGAGATCATGAAGCGCTCGCGCGAGCAGGGCATGCAGACCTTTGATCAGGCCTTGTTCGATCTCTACGAGAGCGGCAAGGTCACCTACGAAGACGCGCTGCGCAATGCCGATTCGGTCAACGACCTGCGTCTGCAGATCAAGCTCAACAGCGAGCGCGCGCGTTCCGGCGATCTGAGCACCGGCACCGAGCACTTCACCATCCTCTGAGCTCGCGGCCGACCTCGGCTGCGTTCCTGCCCTGGTTTAGAGTCGGGGCATGAACGCTGCCACCACCCACCCACATCTCCCCACCGGCGCCGCCGCGCGCGCTTACGACGACCTTCCTTCTCAGCCTGTGGCCTTCCTGGGCCTGGGTGTGATGGGCTATCCCATGGCCGGCCACCTGGCCCGCGCCGGCCACCAGGTGACGGTCTACAACCGCACGGCCAGCAAGGCCGAGGCCTGGGTCGCTCAAGAGGGGCAAGAGCGCGGCTGCGCCGCCGCCACGCCGCGCGAAGCGGCCCAAGGTGCGCGCATCGTGTTTGCCTGCGTAGGCAATGACGAGGACCTGCGCTCGGTGGTGCTGGGCGAGCAGGGCGCCTTCGCCGGCATGGCGCCGGGGGCGGTGTTTGTGGATCACACCACGGCCTCGGCCGAGGTCGCCCGTGAGCTGCATGCCGAGGCGCGCCGCCTGGGTCTGCACTTCATCGACGCGCCCGTCTCGGGCGGTCAGGCCGGTGCCGTCAACGGTGCGCTGACGGTGATGTGCGGCGGCGATGCCGAGCCCTTCGAGCAGATCCGCCCGGTGACCCTGGCCATGGCCAAGGCGGTGACACGGGTGGGCGAGTCGGGCGCGGGTCAGTTGGCCAAGATGGTCAACCAGATCTGCATTGCCGGCTTGGTGCAAGGCCTGGCTGAGGCCATCGCCTTTGGCGACAAGGCCGGCCTGGACATGAAGCAGGTGCTCGATGTCATCGGCAAGGGCGCGGCCCAGAGCTGGCAGATGGACAACCGCGGCAAGACCATGGTGGACGGCAAGTTTGACTTCGGCTTTGCCGTCGACTGGATGCGCAAGGACCTGGGTCTGGTGCTGGACGAGGCGCGTCGCAACGGTGCGCGCCTGCCGGTGACGGCCGTGGTCGACCAGTTCTATGCCGATGTGCAGGCTGCGGGCGGTGGCCGGCTGGACACGTCCAGCCTGATCCAGCGCCTGAAGTAAGCAAATCGCCGGCTTGTTGGCCGGCTCATTGGCTCGTTTACTTGCCGGTTTACTTACCGGCGCCCTCGACGCGCTTGGGCGTCAGCCGGGCCAGTTCTTCTTCGCTGATGATCTCGAAGGCGCGCACCACTTTTTGCACGCCGCTGACACCGCGGGCGATCTCGACCGCGCGGTTGGCTTCGCGTTCGGTGACGCGACCCATGATGTAGACCGTGCCGCGCTCCACCACCACGTAGAAGGCATTGGAGATCAGGTCGCGGGCGTCGACCAGGCTGAGCTTGATCTTGCTGGCCAGGGTCACGTCGCTGGCGCGGCTGCTCAGCGAGCTGTTGCCGAGCACGGCGGTTTCGTTCAACACCTGGCGCACGTTCTCGACCTCGGCGGCAATCTTCTCGACCCGGGCGCGTTCGGCTTCGCTGGCCACTTCACCCGTCAGCAGCACCATGCGGTTGTAGGCGTTGACGTTGACATGGCCTTTGTCGCCGATCTGCTCGCGGATGCGCGTGGAGGTCTTGAACTCGATGCCTTGGTCTTCGACCTGGGTGCCCGAGGTGCGGCGGTCGGTGGCGACCAGGGCGCCGCCCATCATGGCGCCACCCAGCACCAGGGGGGCGCAGGCGGTGGACATGAAGGCTGCGCCCAGCGCGAGCAGCAGGACCGAGGTTCGGGCGTTGCGGTGTTGAAGCAGTTTCATGGGCAGGGCTTGGCTGTGAGTCGGTGAAGAAGGGGCGCGGCGGGAACGGGCGGCGGAGCGTGAAGGCTCTGCCGGCTCATTCATTCACTCGCGCCCAGCAATTGCAGGTCGAGCGCATCGCACAGACAGTGCGCCAGCAGACGCTGGGCCTCGGACACGCGGGCGGCGCGGCTGTGCGGCACGCGGATCTGCACATCGGTGTCTTGCAGCAGGGCGCGCATTTCGTCGGTGGGGCTGCCGGTCAACGCGATCACGCTCATCTCCTGGGCGTGAGCGGCCTCCAGCACCGGTGCCCAGCGGGCTTGCTGATCGGGCTGGGCTTCGAAGATCAGCAGCAGATCACCGGGGTGGCCGTGGGTCTGTACCTGGCGGGTCAGGGCGGTCTCGGCGCTGCAGCCGTGGGCCTGGCCGTCCAGGGCCCAGGCGGCGAGGCCGGGGCGGTCTTGTTCAAAGCGGCCCACCAGCAGGGCGGCCATGTAGCTGGCATCCAGGGCCGACAGACCTTGGCCGCAGCAGAGCACGCGGCCACCGCTGGTGATGCCCTCGATCAGCATCTGCGCGGCGTCGGCCAGAGGGCGCGACAGGTTCTCGGCCACCTGGTACAGCAGGTCGGCGCTTTCGAAGAACTGGGTTTGGATTCTTTGCTCTAGCATGTGGCGGGATCATAAGCGAGTGCAGGCAAACCCTGGGTTCGCCGCCCAGGGCGCGCGATCCGGCACGCGGGGGCGTAGAGGCCGAGTCTTGAAGCAGGCCCCGAATTCCTCAAGCCGCATCGAAGGCCGCGACCAGCCACTCCACCTGATCGCCATCGATCGCCACCACATCGAAGCGGCAAGGCGGTGGGCTGGCATGCCGCAGCAGGTAATGCTGGGCCGCGTAAATCAGTCGGGCCTGCTTGCGGGAGGTGACGCTGGCCGCCGCGCCGCCGTGCGAGAGACCGGCCCGGGCGCGCACCTCGACAAAGACCAGGGTGCCGTCGCGGGCACGCAGAATCAGATCCACCTCGCCCGCGCGGGCGCGCGGCCCGGCGGCGACCCGATAATTGCGCTCCAGCAATTGCAGGCCCTGGGCCTGCAGATGGCGCAGGGCCGCGTCCTCGGCGGCCTGGCCCAGGCGCTGGCGCGCCGTCGGCGTGCCGCTGCTTGCTGTTGCGGCTGCCTTGCTGGCCGACGCGCCCGTCTTTTTCGGAGAAGCCCACTTGAACATCGATGCCTCCCTGCTCCTGCAGGCGGCTGCGGCCGCCGCGGGTGGCCAGCAGTATCCTGCAGCCACGCTCTATGTGGTGGCCACGCCCATCGGCAATCTGGCGGACATCAGCCTGCGGGCCGTCCATGTGCTGAGCCTGGTCGATGCGGTGGCCTGCGAGGACACCCGGGTCAGCGCCGGCCTGCTGCGCCATCTGGGCCTGCACAAGCCACTGGTCAAGCTGCACCAGCACAACGAGCATGAGGCCAGCGCCGACTTGCTGGCGCGGCTGAAGCAGGGCGAGCGCATCGCCTACATCAGCGATGCGGGCACGCCCGCCATCTCCGACCCTGGCGCGGTGCTGGTGGCGGCGGTGGCCGCGGCCGGGCTGCGCGTGCTGCCCTTGCCGGGTGCCAGCAGCACGGTCACGGCGCTCAGCGTGGCCGGTGACACGGCGGCCGAAGGTTTCGAGTTCGCGGGTTTCCTGCCCACCAAGACCGCGGAGCGCCGCAGCGCCATGCAGGCTTTGACGGGCAGCCGGCGCAGCCAGGTGCTGTTCGAGGCGCCGCACCGCATCGAGGCCCTGCTGGCGCTGCTGGCTGAGCTCTGCCCGGAACAAAGGGTGACGGTCTGCCGCGAGCTGACCAAGCAGTTCGAGACCGTGCACACCGCGCCGGCCGCCAGCCTGCCGGCCTGGCTGGCCGCCGATGCGCAGCGCGAGCGCGGCGAGTTTGTGCTGGTGCTCCACGCCGTGCGCGCCAGCCAGGCCGCAGCCGAGGACCTGCCGGCCGAGACCCTGCGCACGCTGGATCTCTTGCTGCGCGATCTGCCGCTCAAGCAAGCCGTCAGCCTGGCGGCCGAGTTGAGCGGCGCTTCGCGCAACCGCCTCTACGAGCTGGCCTTGGAACGAAAGAAGAACCCCGCTGAGGATTGATCCTGGCGGGGTGTGGGCTGGCGTCTGGCGCCAGCACGTCAGCGCTCAGGCCCTTATTGACCCGTCGCGGTCTTTTCGTTGTGCTTGGCGCGGTGGATGGCCGCGCTCTTGCGCTCCTGCATGCGGTGCAGATGGCGGCGCTCTTGCTGGGTGACGGTGCCATCGGCCTTGGCCTGGGCTTCGGCGTTCTGCACGGCGGCCTGGCCGCGCTCCAGGCGCTGGGTTTCCTGGGCGGTCAAGGCGCCCGAGGCGGCGCCCTGGGCGATGCGGGCCTGTTGGTGGGCCTGGCGCTGGTCCACGCGCGGGGTGGCCGGCGTCTGGGCCTGGGCGGTGCTGGCGATCAGGCCCAGCAGGGCCGTGCCGATCAGGGAGAGGCGGAGCTTGCGAGTCATCATCGTGGCGGCAGCGTTCATGGGGTGAAGACCTTGTGTCGATCCGGCCCGAGGGCAGGGGGTGGTGGGGTGGGATCAAGCTGCGGATGTGCGGGCTTGATGCTGTTCACAACGCCGCCTTCTCGCGCTGCGGTGACTGTTGGGCGGTAAAGATCCGTGAAGCTCTGTGTGCCACTGTGCCTGTCGGGTTCAGGGCTCAGGGCTCAGGGTTCAGGCTTCAGTCATCAGGCCTCACGCCGCAAGCGCTGCGCGGCGCTGTCGCGATGCGGCTGCACCGGTTGCAGTGCACCTGCCCGAGCCAGGCCAAAGGCCGGCATGTTCAGGTAGATGCTCTCGTGCTCGCCGGCTCGCACCGAGTAGGTCTCGTGCCAGACGCCGACGGTGCCGTTGTTGCCGACGGCCTTGTTGAAGGCCGCCCAGGCCGGCAGGTGGGCCGATTGGCGGTCTTTCGCGTAGGCCAGCAACTGGTCCATCGAGCGCCAGTACTGCACGCCGATGACGGTGCGGCTGAACCACATCTCGGCGTGCAGCAGGCCGCGCTCGGGCTGGGCGCGCAGCTCGGCCAGCATGCGTGGCATGACGGCCGCCACTGGCCACCATTTGTGCAGCAACCAGGGTTTGTTGATGCGCATGCCAATCAGGAAGACGACAAAGTCGCCGTCGATCTGGGCCGTCATTCTTTGAGCGTGGATCATGAAGGAGGGAGTCAGGGAAACATCGACAGGGCTGCAGTGTCGGCGCCGGCTTCGTGTTTCGGAACTGGCTATATTGCGACCCAGATATTCATTTTTGAATTGGGGGCCGCATGGCACTGGATTGGTCGCATGTGCAGATTTTTCTAGCCCTGGCCGAAGCCGGCTCGCTCAATCGGGCTGCGCCGCAGCTGGGTCTGAGCCAGCCCACCCTGGGCCGGCAGCTGGTGGCGCTGGAAGAGTCGCTGGGCCAGGCCTTGTTCGAGCGCCACAGCCGGGGCTTGAGCCTGACCGAGGCCGGCCAGGCCTTGCTGCCGGCCGCACGGCGCATGCGCGAGGGCGCGCAGGAGCTGGCCCTGGCCTTGGCCGCGCGCGATCAATCGCTGGCCGGCACGGTGCGCCTGACCGCCAGCGATACGGTGAGCACCTATTTTCTGCCGCCGGTCTTGCATGCCCTGCGCCAGCGCTACCCCGAGGTGCAGATCGAGCTGGTGGTCAGCAACGAGCAGGAGGATTTGCAGCAGCGCAGCGCCGACATCGCCCTGCGCATGGTGCGGCCCGAGCAGGAGATGCTGGTGGCGCGCAAGCTCAGCGAATGGCCGGTTGGCGTGTTTGCCCACCGCGACTACATCGCCCGTCGCGGCCTGCCGCAGATGGCCAATGTCCTGGAGCACGACTGGCTGGGCTACGACCGCTCGGACCGCATGTTGCGCGGCTTTGCCGCGGCCGGCATGCCGGTGCCGGTGAGCTTCTTTGGCCTGCGCTGCGACAACCAGGTGGTGGTCTGGGAGGCCATGCGCGCCGGCATGGGCCTGGCCGTCAGCGCCGTCGCCCTGGGTGAACGCGACCCGGCGCTGCAGCAGGTGCTGCATGAGCTGCCGATCGAGCCGCTGCCTCTGTGGCTGACCGCCCACCGCGAGCTGCGCGACACGCCGCGCTTGCGAGTGATCTACGACGCCCTGGCCCAGGCCTTCGCGCGGCCGTTCTGATTCAGCGGCAGGGCCAATCGGGCGCCGCCCCTGCGCGGCCGCGCCCGCTCCTACAATGGCTCGCATGATCTCGCGCGAACCCACTCTTGCCCGCCTGGTAGCAGCCCGCAGCCAATTGCTGGAGCCTTACGGCCTCAGTGAACATGTTCTGACCAAGGCCTTGCGCCTGATCACCGAACACCGGGTTGACGATGCCGACCTGTATTTCCAGACCACCCGTGCCGAGGGCTGGAGCCTGGAGGAGGGCATCGTCAAGAGCGGCTCCTTCAGCATCGACCAGGGCGTGGGTGTGCGCGCTGTGGCCGGCGAGAAGACCGCGTTTGCCTACTCCGACGATATTTCCGAAGCGGCCCTGATGGACGCCGCCCTGACCGTGCGCAGCATCGCCGCCGCCGGCCAGAGCCGCCGCGTCAAGGTGCCCAGCGTCGGCACGGTGGCGCCCAGCCGTGCGCTTTACGGCGCGGCCGACCCGATCGCCAGCCTGGACAGCACCGAGAAAGTCGCCCTGCTGGAGCGCGCCGAGCGCATGGCCCGGGCCAAGGACCCGCGTGTGGCCCAGGTCATGGCCGGCCTGGCCGCTGAGCATGATGTGGTGCTGGTGGCGCGCGCCGACGGCACCCTGGCCGCCGATGTGCGGCCCTTGGTGCGCATGTCGGTGACCGTGATTGCTGAGAGCAACGGCCGCCGCGAGGTGGGCAGCGGCGGCGGCGGCGGCCGCTTCGGCCTGGCCTATTTCACCGACGAGATGATCGCCAGCTATGTCGATCAGGCCGTCAATGCGGCCCTGACCAACCTCGACTCGCGCCCGGCCCCGGCCGGCGAGATGACCGTGGTCCTGGGCCCGGGCTGGCCCGGCGTGCTGCTGCACGAGGCCATCGGCCACGGCCTGGAAGGCGACTTCAACCGCAAGGGCTCCAGCGCCTTCGCCGGCCGCATCGGCCAGCGTGTGGCCGCCAAGGGCGTGACGGTGCTGGACGACGGCACCATCCCCGACCGCCGCGGTTCGCTCAATGTCGACGACGAGGGCTGCGCCTCGCAGCGCAATGTGCTGATCGAGGACGGCATCCTCAAGGGCTACATCCAGGACGCGATGAACGCCCGCCTGATGAAGGTGGCCCCGACCGGCAATGGCCGCCGCGAGAGCTATGCCCACCTGCCCATGCCGCGCATGACCAACACCTACATGCTCGGTGGCGACAAGGATCCGAAGGAAATCATCGCCAGCATCAAGAAGGGCCTGTACGCCACCAACTTCGGCGGTGGCCAGGTGGATATCACATCGGGCAAGTTTGTCTTCTCGGCCAGCGAAGCCTTCTGGGTGGAAAACGGCCAGATCCAGTACCCGGTCAAGGGCGCGACCATCATTGGTAACGGTCCAGATGCACTGACTCGCGTCACCATGATCGGCAATGACATGCAGCTGGACACGGGCGTGGGCGTCTGCGGCAAGGAAGGCCAGAGCGTGCCCGTGGGCGTGGGCCAGCCGACCCTGCGCATCGATGGCCTGACCGTAGGCGGCACCGCCTGAGACCTGTTGTGCCAAGACCTCAGTGCCCCGATCGGCGCTGAGCGTTTGTCAAAAGCTGCGTGCTACATTCCAGCCCATGCACTCGCCGAAGACCTATTTCTTTAGCTTTTTTTGGTTCTCTGACCGCACCGGCGGCCGAGAGGTGAGCGCGTAAGCCAAGCACGACAAGCAAGCACAGCGCACAAATCTCAAGAAACCGCCGGGTCCACCACCCGGCGGTTTTTTTTCGTCTCTTGAGCCGCGCTGCATCGAACACAGACCACGGAAAGTGAGAGTCACGCCCATGAATGCCAAGTCCGCCAAACCGGAGATTCAGGCTGAACGCTGGTACTCGCAAGAGGACAAGACCAGCGCGACCGATGACGAGCGCATCGTCGACATCACGCCGCTGCCGCCGCCGGAGCACTTGATCCGTTTCTTCCCGATCCGCGGCACGCCGATGGAGCAGCTGATCGCCGGCACGCGCCAGAGCATCCGCAAGATCATGCAGCGCAAGGATGACCGCCTGCTGGTCATCATCGGCCCCTGCTCCATCCACGACCCGGCCGCGGCGCTGGAGTACGCGCGCCGCCTGTTGCTCGAGCGCGAGAAGTACGCCGACACGCTGGAGATCGTCATGCGCGTCTACTTCGAGAAGCCGCGCACCACGGTGGGCTGGAAGGGCTTGATCAACGACCCCTACCTCGACGAGAGCTACCGCATCGACGAAGGCCTGCGCATCGCCCGCCAGCTGCTGCTGGAGATCAACCGCCTGGGCGTGCCGGCCGGCTCGGAGTTCCTCGACGTGATCTCGCCCCAGTACATCGGCGACCTGATCTCCTGGGGCGCCATCGGCGCACGCACGACCGAGAGCCAGGTGCACCGCGAGCTGGCCTCGGGTCTTTCAGCACCGATCGGTTTCAAGAACGGCACCGACGGAAATATCAAGATCGCCACCGACGCCATCCAGGCGGCCGCCCGCGGCCACCATTTCCTCTCGGTGCACAAGAACGGCCAGGTCGCCATCGTCGAGACCAAGGGCAACAAGGACTGCCATGTGATCCTGCGCGGTGGCAAGGCGCCCAATTACGACGCCGAGAACGTGGCTGCTGCCTGCAAGGACCTGGCCGCCTCCAAGCTGGACACCACGTTGATGGTGGACTGCTCGCATGCCAACAGCTCCAAGCAGCACCTGCGTCAGCTCGAAGTGGCGCGCGATGTGGCGGCGCAGATCCGCGCCGGCAGCCAGAGCATCTTCGGCGTGATGGTGGAAAGCCATCTCCACGACGGCGCCCAGAAGTTCACGCCGGGCAAAGACGATGCCCGCAAGCTTGAGTACGGCAAGAGCATCACCGACGCCTGCCTGGGCTGGGACGATTCGATCGAGGTGCTGGAGGTGCTCAGCGCTGCGGTGAAGGCGGCGCGCGCGTGATTTGAGTCCCTGCCCGGCGGCCCGGTTCTGAGCCAGAATCGGGCCGTTCCAGCCCCGAAAGGCCCGCGATGCGCAGTGAAGTGAAGGTCGTGTTCAGCCCGCTCCAGCAGTTCGATCTGGTGGTGGATGCCGAGGAAGTCTTGAGCTTTGAGGCCGCCCGCAAGTGGCTGGATGAGCAGTACGTCAAGAACGAGTGCGAGCCCATGCGCGGCTCGGGCAAGGTCTTGCTGGCCGACAAGATTCTCGGCGTGGCCGCGGCCGTGGGCCCGGCGGCCTTTAGCGACCCGGCCTGGGCCATGGACTACGCCCGTGCCACCAGCGGGGCCTTGAGCAAGGCCTTGCTCAAGGTCGACGTGGCCAAGCGCACGCTGTCTTACTGAAGCTGCGGCGCCGGCAGCTGCCAGCCCAGCTGCAGTGAAGCCAGGCGCAGCGCCGCCACCACCAGCATGCCGCTGAAGAAGGCGATCTGGCGCGGCAGGCCCAGGGCCCGCAGCAGCAGATAGGCCGCAATGCCGCCGATGGCCGCGCTGGCGTAGATGTCCCGGCGCAGCAGCAGGGGCACCTGGCCGGTCAGCAGATCACGCAGCACACCGCCGCCGCTGGCGGTGATGGTGCCCAGCAGCACCACGACCAGACGTGGCTTGCCGGCCTCTTCGGCGATTTCGGCGCCGCACAAGGCGAACAAGGCCAGGCCCAGGGTGTCGGCCAGCACCAGGGCGACATGGCCGCTGGCCAGGGCCTGGCTCCAGCGGCTGGCGGCCAGGGCGGTCAGCAGGGCGGTGAGGCCGATCACCTTGATGTAGCGCGTGTCCGTCATCCAGAAAATGGGGTGGCGACCGAGCAGCAGGTCGCGCAGGGTGCCGCCGCCGATGGCGGTGATGGCGGCCAGCACCAGCACGCCGAACAGGTCCAGCCCGGCCTGCATGGCGGCCAGGGCGCCGCTGCTGGCGAACACGGCCACGCCTGCGAGATCCATCCAGTACAGGATGGCGCGGGCGCGCGGGGTCAGGGATTCTTTGTCGTCGGCAGCAGCGGGATTCATGGGGCCGGATTTTCGCAGCCCCACCCGGCCGCCCGGCAAAACTTGCAGCCCGGGCTCTTGAAGCCCCGGGCTGCGTCCCCACATCCCGCTCACCAGCGCGGGCGGCAAGCCGTTCCGCGCCCATCGTCTTTTTGTTTGTCTTTTGTTTTTCAAAGATCCACGGGCACGCCATGACACAAAAACAAACCCATGCCTTCCAGGCCGAGGTCAAGCAGATCCTGCACCTCGTCACCCATTCGCTGTATTCCAACAAGGAGATCTTCCTGCGCGAGCTGGTCTCCAATGCCTCGGACGCCTGCGACAAGCTGCGCTTCGAGGCGCTGGACCATGCCGAGCTCTTCGAGGACACGCCGAACCTGGAAGTTCGGGTCTCGTTTGACGAGGCTGCCCGCACCGTCACCATCAGCGACAACGGCATCGGCATGAGCGCCGAGGAAGCCATCGCCCACCTGGGCACCATCGCCAAGAGTGGCACGCGCGAGTTCATGGCCAAGCTGGAGGGCGACCAGAAGAAGGATGCCAACCTGATCGGCCAGTTCGGCGTGGGCTTCTACTCGGGCTTCATCGTCGCCGACCGCATCACCGTCGAAACCCGTCGCGCCGGCCTGAAGGCCGAAGAGGGCGTGCGCTGGACGTCGGAAGGCACGGGCGACTACGAGGTGGAGACCGTCACCAAGGCCGGCCGCGGCACCGATGTGATCCTGCATCTGCGCGAGGGCGAGGATGAGTTCCTCAAGACCTGGCGCCTGAAGTCGGTCATCAGCAAGTACTCCGACCACATCTCCCTGCCCATCCTGATGAGGAAGGAAGAGTGGGACGCCGAGGCCGCCAAACAGGTGCTCAAGGACGAGTGGGAGTCGGTCAACAAGGCCTCGGCCCTGTGGTCGCGCTCCAAGAGCGAGATCACGCAAGAGCAGTACGACGAGTTCTACAAGCAGATCAGCTACGACACCGAGGCGCCGCTGGCCCACACCCACAACCGCGTGGAAGGCCGCAGCGAGTACACCCAGCTGCTCTACATCCCCAAGAAGGCGCCGTTTGACCTGTGGAACCGCGACAAGCGCGGTGGCGTCAAGCTCTACGTCAAGCGCGTCTTCATCATGGATGACGCCGAGGCGTTGATGCCGGTCTATCTGCGCTTCGTCAAGGGCGTGATCGACTCGGCCGACCTGCCGCTCAACGTCAGCCGTGAGCTGCTGCAGGAAAGCCGCGATGTGAAGGCCATCCGCGAGGGTTCGACCAAGCGTGTGCTGGGCATGCTGGAATCGCTGGCCGACAGCGAGGATGCAGCCGATCGCGCCAAGTACGCCGATTTCTGGAAGGACTTCGGCCAGGTGCTCAAGGAAGGCATCGGCGAAGACCACCAGAACCAGGAGCGCCTGGCCAAGCTGCTGCGCTTCGCCTCCACCCAGGCCGACGAAGGCGTGTCCCTGGCCGACTACCTGAAGCGCGCCAAGGAAGACCAGGAGGCGATTTACTACATCACCGCCGACAGCTTGAGCGCCGCCAAGAACAGCCCGCAGCTGGAGATCTTCCGCAAGAAGGGCATCGAGGTGCTGCTGCTGACCGATCGTGTGGACGAGTGGATGCTCTCCCACCTGTTCGAGTTCGAAGGCAAGCCGCTGCAATCGGTGGCCAAGGGCGCCATCGACCTGGGCAAGTTGCAGGACGAAGAGGAAAAGAAGAAGGCCGAGGAAGCCGCCGAAACCTTCAAGCCCCTGCTGGACCGCCTGAAGGAAGCGCTGAAGGCCCGTGCCAAGGATGTGCGCGTGTCCACCCGTCTGGTCGATTCGCCCGCCTGCATCGTGGTGGAAGAGGGCGATATGAGCGGCCATCTGGCCCGCCTGCTCAAGCAAGCCGGTCAAGCCGCGCCCACCTCGCTGCCGACCCTGGAGATCAACGCCGAGCACGTCCTGATCAAGAAGCTGGACGGCGCCGCCCAGTTCGACGATCTGGCCCAGGTGATCTTCGACCAGGCCGTGCTGGCCGAGGGCGGTCATCTGGAGGACCCGGCCGCTTACGTGCGTCGTGTCAACGCCATGCTCTTGGGCTGATGTTTCCTCAACGTCCTGCTCGATGAAAAAAGCCCGCCATCTGGCGGGCTTTTTCATGCGGAGCGCGCGCTCAGACTGAGCGGCGACGGCCGGCGCAAACGCCCAGCAAGGCCAGGGCCACCAGCGACAGCGTCGCGGGCTCTGGCACGTGGTTGGATGCGGGGGCAGCGCCAGTCAAGGAGATCGAATCGACTCCAAAGTCGTTGCCGTAGCCCCAGTCGAGCCAGCCGCCGCCTTGGTAGTAGCCCGACAGTTGGTATTCGTTCTTCAGTGTGATTTGAGCTGTTGTGGCAGCGCCAGAATTCCAGCTCAAGCTGATTAGGTTCCAGCCGCCTGTGGCAGCCTTGACGATGCCACCGACATTGCTGCCGTTGATCTGCGCTTGGATGGGCACGTTGTAGGGTGCATAGCCTGCGTAGTCGTCCTGCACGTAGAACTGGAGCGTGTAATCGCTGTTGGCGGCAATGTCGAAGACGGAGCTGATGAAGAAGCGATGGTCGGGTTCCGGGCCTGTGCGGGTGCCCAGGTTGAAGTAGGCGCCACTCTGCCCGCCGGAGCCGACAACGCAATTGCCTTGGCCTTGGCAGTCCGACCAGTAGGCATCACCGCGAGTCCAGCCGTTGAAACCGTTGTCAAAGCCTTCGCTATAGACAACGCCAGCTTGTGCGCCACCGGTGAAGAGGCCCCCAACGAAGGCCAGAGTCATGGCGCTGAAGAGTTTTTTGGATTGCATAAGTTGCTCATTCAAAGAGGTTTGAACCAGAACCCGACAGCTCAGCGCCACGTCCCGCGCAGCGCCTGAGCGCTGGCTTGACATGGCCTCCGTTCCATGGGGAGAAGGCAACATTCAGTTACAAGTTCCGTGCCAGCTTGATACAGCTCAATGAATCAAGGAGTTAGGGCCCGGAGCTTGTTGGGCTGCGGGATTCTGTAAAGCTGACCGACAGATCCTGGATGCCAGGGGGCTCGAAAGACGCGCACCTTCCTAGCGGAAACCCTCATCGAACTGAACCCCGCCTTCATCGAGGAAGTCATCCACGGGGCGTTCGTCCTTGGGCGTCATGGCCTCCAGTTGCTCGCCCAGTTTGGCGACCTGGTCATGCCAGTAGTTGGACGTACCGAACCAGGGGAAGGCGAGCGGAAAGGCCGGGTCGTTCCAGCGTTTGGCCAGCCAGGCGCTGTGGTGAATCATGCGCAGGGTGCGCAGCGGTTCGATCAGGCGCAGTTCGCGGCGGTCGAACTCGGCCACCGTCTCGTAACCGTCCAGCACCCAGGAAAGCTGCTGGCGCGCCGCCACTTCGTCGCCGGAGAGCAGCATCCACAAGTCCTGCACCGCCGGGCCGGTGACGGCGTCGTCCAGGTCCACAAAATGCGGCCCATGGTCGGGCGTCCAGAGGATGTTGCCGGGGTGGCAGTCGCCGTGCAGGCGCAGCACCTTCAGCTCCGGGATGCTGTCGAAGATGTGCTGGATGCGGCTCAGGCAGGCCTGCACCACCGCGTCCCAGGCGGGGAAGACTTCGATGGGCACGCAGTCCAGGGCGACCAGCAGATCGCGGGCCATGCGGCCGGGCTCGGCACCGGCCCAGCGCAGGCGGTGCTCGAAAGGGCGCTGCCGGCCGACCGTGTGCAACCGGGCCAGCAGGCGGCCGATCCAGCGCAGCACCTCAGGGTCTTCCAGCTCGGGCGCCCGCCCACCTTGGCGCGGGGTGACGGCAAAGCGCTGGTCGCCGAAATGCGCCAGCGTCGCCGGTGTGCCGGCCAGGTGCAGCTGGCCCTTGATGTCTTGCAGCGCCCAGGGCGCGGCCACGGGCACCTCGGCCTCGGCCAGCTCGCGCGCGAACTGGTGCTCTTCGAGGATCTGCGCGTCGCTCCAGCGCCCGGGCCGGTAGAACTTGGCCACCGCAATGCGCCCATCCTCCAGGTGCAGCTGCAGCACCCGGTTCTCGTAGGAGTTCAGCTGCAGCATGCGGCCGTCGCCGTAGAGGCCGGCGGCGTCCAGCGCATCCAGCATGAATTCGGGGGTCAGGGAGCCGAAGCTGCGGTCCAGGTCTGGGTTCATGGGTGGGGAAAAGAAAAAGCGGCGCCGGACCTCGTTCGGTCCGGCGCCGCAGTATCGCCTGGGCGCTGTTGGGGCTGTGGGGGCTGAGGCTTTGGCCGAAGGGCCTGCGCCTTCAGCGGGGCAGCCGGCCGCCGTAGCGCGGCGAGTCGACCACCAGGCCGACGATGTCGTTGGGCGCCTCGTCCGGGTATTGCGCGTCGGCGTTCAGCGGCTCACCGAAAGGCACCGAGTTCTGGAAGGCCGGGCCGCCACGGTGGCTGCTGTGTCCGCGGGGCGGGGCATCGACCATGCCGTTGTTGTCGAAGCGGCTGTCGGGCGCGAAGAAGGAGTCGTGGAACACGGCCGAGTCTTGCCACAAGCCTTTGCGGCTGGCGCGGCGCGGGGTGCTGCCGTTGAGGCTGGGGCGCGAGGGCGACACAGCGCCAGGCATTGGCGCGGCCTGCGGGCCACGCGAGTTGCTGTTGCTGAAGGGCACCAGGAGTTGCAGCTCGGCCGCGCTGGGCAGGTTGTCGATGGCGCAGCGCAGGTAGCGCACGCGGCAGGCGCCCAGCACCGACTGCTTGATCTGCAGGCCGCGGCCCGAAATGCCGCGTTCGCTGTCCAGGTCGACGGCCGCCAGCACGCGGCCGTTGGGGCTGCAGATGGCGAAGGTGACGTTGATGGCGCCCAGCAGGTCGAACCAGTAGCGCACTTCCTGCGCCTCGGTCGGCTGGCAAAAGCGCACCAGGGGCAGCTTGGACAGGATCACATGGTGGGGCAGGGCTTCCTTGAGCAGGCGGTAGACGCGCCGCTCATCGCTGCTGAACACCGGCCGGGCCGTCAGCGACCATTCGGTCGGCAATGGCTTGGTCGGCGGCGCCGAGCGCCGCAGCACCCACAGCAGGGCCAGCGCCAACAGGCCGAAGCCCGAGGCGAGCGCGATGATCCACGGAATGGTGCTTTGCATGCCCTCGACAGCCCCAATGGGTTTGAATTCTTTGCGCCTGTGATCAGGTGCTTATTCACCAAATGTAGCGCAGGAAGATGACATGTAACTGGGTGTATCCCCTGGTTCAGGGGCGCCAGTTCGCGGGGTCGGTGGGTGAAGCGAAAGGGTGTGCGAAACGCGACTTTCGCTGTTCCTCAGGCGGCGCCGTTCGGGCCGGTGAGCGGCCCTGGCCATGCTCAGAGCTTGGCGCCCTTGCCGGCGTCGCCGATCTTGGCCTTGACCTCGGCCACGCCATCGAGGATGTCGCCAATCACCCGCACATGGCGCTTGAACTGGAAGTCCAGCTCGGCCAGGTGGCGCTCGATCGCTTCGTCCACATGCGAGGACACGGTGTCGGGCGGCAGGCGCAGCCAGGCTTCCGATTCCGAGCCATCACGCTCCACGGTCGCGCCGGCATTGCGGGCGATCTTGAGCATGGCGGCGTTCTCGCTCAAGGCGTGGATGAACAAGGTGTCGATACCGCGGTTGCGGGCATGCAGGGCCGCGCATTCAAACAGTCGCGCGCCAAAACCCCGGCCGCGCACCTGGCTCAGCACCGAGACGCCGAATTCGGCCATGGCGGCCTTGCCCGGGCGCTGCGGTCGCGGCGCGTAGGCGAGGTGGGCCATGGCCACCAGCTCCAGTTTGCGGTTGAAGATGCCCAGCACCTCGTCGCGCTCGAAATCCAGCGACATGGCGTAGCGGCTGATCTGCTCGTCCGAAGCGGGGTAGCCGAAGCGCAGATAGCGGTCGCGCTCGCTCAAGGTCAGCAGATGCTGGGCGATGCGGTGGCGGTGGCGGCGGGCCAGCGAGCGGATGGGCACCCAGCTGGACATGCGGCGCAAGGCGGCGACCGGATTCCAGGCGGATGATTCCTCGGCGGCGGCGGGCGCGGTCTTCAGATCCTTGTCGGTGCTGTCAACGTCGGGTTTCATGGCTGGACCCTGGGGATCGTACGTAATAACCCGGATGGTAACCCGGGATCTGGCAGCCCGCCTCCCCTTGATCGGTGGATCAGCCTTTCCTTTTTGGGTCAGCTGCTGCTACAATCGTGGGCTTCCCCTGATTTGGCTGTGGGGAAGAAACCCATGCGCCTTGTGTGAGAGGTCGCGAGATGCGTTCAGGCTTGGAGGCAGCTTCAGGCCGGCAGCATCCCGATAAGCGGCACCGAATGTAGCGCGTGTGGGTATGAATCAGCCATCCGACCGCCGGGCAGATGTTCTGCCGGGCATTCGAAAGAAACTCATGAAGACCTTCAGCGCCAAGCCGGCAGAAGTGACGCACGAGTGGTTTGTGATTGACGCCACCGACAAGGTGCTCGGACGTGTTGCCAGCGAAGTGGCACTCCGTTTGCGCGGCAAGCACAAGGCCATTTACACGCCTCACGTGGACACCGGCGATTTCATCGTCATCATCAACGCAGACAAGCTGCGCGTCACTGGCAACAAGGCCAATGACAAGGTGTACTACCGTCACTCGGGTTTCCCGGGCGGTATCTACGCCACCAAGTTCAAGGACATGCAAGCCAAGCACCCGGGCCGCGCCCTGGAGAAGGCTGTCAAGGGCATGCTGCCCAAGGGTCCTCTGGGCTACGCCATGGTGAAGAAGCTGAAGGTCTATGCCGGTGACACCCACCCGCACGCCGCTCAGCAGCCCAAGGCTCTCGAAATCTAAGGAGCGGTGATGATCGGAAACTGGAACTATGGTACCGGCCGCCGCAAGTCGTCGGTCGCACGTGTCTTCATCAAGAAGGGCACGGGCCAAATCGTCGTCAACGGCAAGCCTGTCGAGAACTACTTCGGCCGTCAAACCTCGATCATGATTGCCAAGCAGCCCCTGCTGCTGACCAACCATGGCGAAACCTTTGACATCAAGGTCAACGTTCACGGTGGTGGTGAGTCGGGTCAAGCCGGTGCTGTGCGCCACGGCATCACCCGCGCTCTGATCGACTACGACGCGACCCTGAAGCCCGAACTGAGCCGCGCCGGCTTCGTCACGCGTGATGCGCGTGAAGTCGAGCGTAAGAAGGTCGGTCTGCACGGTGCTCGTCGCCGGAAGCAGTTCAGCAAGCGCTGATCGACTCTCAGATGGGCTGGCTTTCGAGCGGGCTCATCACACAACAAGGCCGCTTTTCAGCGGCCTTGTTTGTTTCTGGAAGAGATAGAGAAGACCCCAGTGTTGCGCCCTGGCGCGATTGCCTGCACCTGGCATGGGGTCTTGCTGCCGCGACCGCGGTCCCGCAGGCTTTTGCATGGACAATGCGGCGTATAACGCCAACATCAGGAATACACATGAGCGCAGTGCTTGAAAATCCCGCCACCGGTGCCGACGAGATGCCCGTGCCGCTGGTCTTCACCGACAGCGCGGCCGAAAAGGTGCGCGATCTGGTGGCCGAGGAAGGCAACCCCGATCTGAAGCTGCGCGTGTTTGTGCAAGGCGGTGGCTGCTCGGGCTTCCAGTACGGTTTCACCTTCGATGAAGCCGTCAATGAAGACGACACCCAGATGAACAAGAACGGCGTGACGCTCTTGATCGACGCCATGAGCCTGCAATACTTGGTTGGTGCCGAGATCGACTACAAGGAAGATCTGCAAGGCGCGCAGTTCGTGATCAAGAACCCGAACGCGACCACCACCTGCGGCTGCGGTTCCAGCTTCTCGGTCTGATCGACGTGCGCGCGTATCGCGCAAGATAAAAGCCGCCTTCGAGGCGGCTTTTTCATGGGCGCTTTCCTGGGCTTGAGCCGGGATCAGGCCGGATGCAGGGCGCCCAGAATCCGCGGCCCGGCCGCACCGGTGACGGCGGGCAGATTGCCGGGCAGGCCGCGCACAAAACGCATGGCCAGCCAGGCGAAGGCGGCGGCCTCGACCTCCATCACCGGCAAGCCTGCCTCGTCGCTGCGCGCCACCTGGGTGCCAGGCAACAAGGCTTGCAAGCGCTGCATCAGCTGGCGGTTGAGTGCGCCGCCGCCGCAGACCAGCAAGCGGCTCAAGACCTGCTCCTCGCTCCGAAGACTGTCGGCGACGGCTCGTGCGCTCAGTTCCAGCAAGGTTGCTTGCACATCCTCGGCCCGTGGTGTGGTGCTCAAGCGATCCAGGTGTTGCTGCAGCCAGGCGCGATGGAATAGGTCGCGCCCTGTGCTGCGTGGTGGTGGCTTGGCGAAGAAGGGCTCGGCCAGCAGGGCGAGCAAGAGCTCGGGCACGACCTGACCCTGGGCGGCCCAGCTGCCCTCGGCGTCGTAGTCCTGACCTTGGTGCTCGGCGATCCAGGCGTCCATCAGGCAGTTGCCGGGGCCGCAGTCGAAACCGAGGGTGCGGCCGTCCGCAGGCAAGAGGCTGATATTGCTGATGCCGCCGATATTGAGCACCGCAAGGCTTTCGTCGGCGCGCCCGAAAACCGCGCGGTGGAAGGCGGGCACCAGGGGCGCGCCCTGGCCGCCGGCGGCCACATCGCGGCTGCGCAGGTCGCAAACCACGGAGATGCCGCTTTGCTCGGCCAGCAGGGCGCCGTTGAGCAGCTGGCTGGTGTAGCCGATGCCGTCAAATTCTCCCGGGCGATGGCGCACGGTTTGGCCATGGGCGCCAAGTGCCCGGATGTCCTGAGGGCGCAGTGCGCATCGCTCCAGGAGCTGGGCCACCAGATCCGCATAGCTGCGCGCCAGCGCATTGGCAGCCAGCGCGGCACGGTGAAGCTCGTCGGGCCCGCTCTGGTTCAGGCTCAGCAGCTCCTCGCGCAAGGCTTTGGAAAAAGGCTGGTGGGCGTGGCCCAGGCTTTGCATGGCGCCGCCGGCCTCGGGAAAGCGGGCCAACACCGCATCGACCCCGTCCAGCGAGGTGCCGGACATCAGGCCGATGAAGAGATCGCTCATGGGGTGTGCGGCGTGAGATGCTCGCGGCGAGGTTTGCAGGCGAGGTGCGCAGGTGAGTTGCGAGATCAGTCGGCGCCGAGCACGCCCGATTCCATGCTCTGCGCGACGCTCAGCTGCGTTTTCACGCTGGCCACGGTTTGCTGGAACTGGTTGCGCGCGTAGTTGGGCAGGGTGACCGCTTCCGAGGCCCGGGCAATGATGCGCGGATCCTGGTGCGAGCCCTTGACGCGGAACTCGAAATGCAGATGCGGGCCGGTGGCCCAGCCGGTGGCGCCCACGGCGCCGACGCGCTGGCCTTGTTCGACGCGCTGACCCTTCTTGACGTCGATGCGGCTCAGGTGGGCATAGACCGTGGTGCGGTCGCCGCTGTGGCGGATGTGAACGACGTTGCCAAAACCGTTCTGCCAGCCAGCAAACTCGACCTGACCATCACCCACCGTGCGAACCGGCGTGCCTGTGGGCGCGCCGTAGTCCACGCCCAGATGACGGCGCCAGGTTTGATGGATCGGGTGGAAGCGCATCGCGAAACCCGAGGTCACGCGCGAGAACTCCATGGGGCTGGCCAGGAAGGCGCGGCGCTTGCTCTGGCCGTCGAAGGCGTAGAAATTGCCCTTGCCGGTGGCGCTGTCCTTGAACCACACGGCCGTGTGGCTGCGGCCGTTGTTGACGAACTCGCCGGCGATGACACGGCCGGCGGCGCCGTTCCAGTTGATGGGCTCGCCGTCGGCGGTCAGGCTCTCGTAGACGATGGAGAAGCGGTCGCCCTTGCGCAGTTCGCGGTGAAAGTCGATCTCGCCCGAGAACATATCCGCCATCTGGGTGGCGATGGCGTCGGGGATGCGGGCTTCGTCGGTGGCGGCGAACAGCGAGCTCTGGATGGTGCCGCTGCCGAGGCGAATCTGCGCTTGCAGCGGCGCGGTCTCCAGCTTGGCGCTGAACTGGCCATCGGCGCCGCGGCTGATGCTCAGGCGGCTGAAATGGGTGCTTTGCTGATCGCTGGAGTCGGCCGGAAAGCGGGCCACCAGGGTTTGGACCGTGCCCGAGGCATCGGCCGTCAGCTGCACCATCTTGCCGGCGCGGCCTTGCAGCAGGCGCTTGGCCAGGGGATCTTTGCGCAGGAACTGGGCAGCTTCAGGGTCGAAGGCGCCCAGGCGCTTGAACAGGCTTTCGACCGTGTCGCTGCTGCGGGTCAGCTCATTGCGGCTGAGCGCGATCGAGTGGCTGGCCAGGGCGCTGAGCTGCGCATCCAGGTCGTCGATCTGGATCTGTTCGGTCAGCGTGCGCTGGGGCAGGTCGGCGGCATTGGGCGCCAGCGGCGCGATACCGAAGGCGGTGATGGCAAAGCCGCTCAGCAGGGTGACCACACCGCCGGTCAGCGCACGCGGGTGGCGCGCGGCAAAGGCTTCGGCTCGCGCCAGAGCCATCTTCACGTCGTTCAACCGGAATTTCACGCTGTCGCTTCCCAGGGTCTTCTTGTAGAGGTCACCGGGGCCGCTTGCACAAACGCTGCCGGTGCCGTTCGAGAAGGATCACAGTGCGCCCGCAGGCCTGTCCACTAGAATCCGCCGCTGTGCCGCCCCCTCCTCAAGGGTGAGCCGTCACAAAACCAGGCGCGAGTATAACGAGCCCATCCCCGCGTCAACGCCACGAAAACCCGATAAATCAGGGCTTTACCCAGGCCCCACTCGCTCCCATGTCCGATCCGCGAACAAACGCCACGCCTGCCGCAAAAACGCAGTTCCCCATCACCGATCGCGTGCGTGAGGCCTTGGCGATCTCCCAGCGTGGCTGCGATGAGCTGCTGCCCGAGTCCGACTGGGTGCAAAAACTGGCCCGCTCCGAGGCCACCGGCGTGCCGCTGCGCATCAAGCTGGGCCTGGACCCGACGGCGCCCGACATCCACATCGGCCACACCGTGGTGCTGAACAAGATGCGCCAGTTGCAGGACCTGGGCCACCAGGTGATCTTTCTGATCGGCGACTTCACCTCCATGATCGGTGATCCGTCCGGCCGCAACGCCACCCGGCCGCCGCTGACGGCCGAGCAGATCAAGGCCAATGCCGAGACCTACTACGCCCAGGCCAAGCTGGTGCTGGACGAAAGCAAGACCGAGATCCGCTACAACTCCGAGTGGAGCGACCCGCTGGGCGCGCGCGGCATGATCCAGCTGGCGGCCAAGTACACCGTGGCCCGCATGATGGAGCGTGACGATTTCACCAAGCGCTTCGCCGCGCAGACCCCGATCTCGGTGCACGAGTTCCTCTACCCGCTGATGCAGGGTTACGACTCGGTGGCGCTGAAGAGCGATCTGGAGCTGGGCGGCACCGATCAGAAGTTCAATCTGCTGATGGGCCGCCATCTGCAGCAGGAGTACGGCCAGGAGCCGCAGTGCATCCTGACCATGCCGCTGCTGGAAGGCCTGGACGGCGTCGAAAAGATGTCCAAGTCCAAGAACAACTATGTGGGCATCAGCGAGCCGGCCAACTCCATGTTCGCCAAGATCCTGTCCATCAGCGATGAGCAGATGTGGAAATGGTTCAAGCTCTTGAGCTTCAAGAGCCTGGCCGAGATCGCCGCCCTGCAGGGCGAGGTCAGCGCCGGCCGCAACCCCAAGGAAGCGAAAGTGCTGCTGGCCAAGGAACTGACGGCGCGCTTCCACAGCGCCGCGGCGGCCGAAGCGGCCGAGGCCGATTTCAACAACCGCGCCAAGGGCGGCATCCCGGACGAGATCCCCGAAGTCAGCCTCAGCGGCGCGCCGCTGGGCCTGGCCCATGTGCTGAAGTCCGCCGGCCTGGTGGCTTCGAACAGCGAAGGCATGCGCATGATCGAGCAAGGCGGCGTGCGCATCGACGGCACGGTCGTCAGCGACAAGGGCTTGAAGCTGGAGGCCGGCACCGTGGTCGTGCAAGTGGGCAAGCGCAAGTTCGCGCGCGTCAGTCTCGCCTGAGTTTTTAGACTCAGCCCCAGGCAACAAGGGGAGGCCCGGTGTATCACCGGACCTCCCCTTGGTCTTTCAGCGGCGCGGCAAGCCTGCCCGCTGCGTCAGCTCTTACTTCAGACTCACGGGCCGCGGATAGGCGCCGGGCTTGGGTTCGGCGCGCGGCTTCTCGGCCATGGCCTTGTTGAGCGTGGCAATCGCGGCATCAAGCTGGGCATCAGCACCCATGAAGCTGGCGCGAGGCAGGTTGTCGACCTCCAGGTCCGGCTTGACGCCGATGCCTTCCACCAGGAAGCGGCCATCGGGCGCGATCTGTCCGGTTTCGGCCGCGCGCATGATGCCGTTGTCCATCAAGCGGTTCTGGTCCGACAGCCACACGCCCGCACCCGAGGTGGTGGTGCCGATCAGCGGGCCCAGGCCCAAGCGCTTGAAGCCCTCGGCAAAGGTTTCGCCGTCGGAGTAGGTGTGCTCGTTTTGCAGCACCACGACCTGGCCGCGGAAGGTCTGCTGCATGTTGGAGCGCACCGGCGCGCCGCCCGGCGAGCGGGGCTGCCAGTAGGCCCAGGCGCGGCGCAGGAGCTTTTCCAGGATCCAGCTGTCGATGCTGCCGCCACCGTTGAAGCGCACGTCGATGATCAGGCCTTCGCGGTCCACATGGGTGTAGAACTCGCGAGCGAAATCGGCGATGTCGGCCGGTCCCATGGCACGCAGATGCACATAGCCGATGCGGCCGTTGGAGGCCTTCTCCACCGCCTGCGCGCGGCCAAAACGCCAGTCGGCATAACGCAGCTGTTGCTCGCGCTGGCGCGTCACCGGCGTGACGATGCGTTGCAGTTCGGGCCCGCCATGGGCCGGTTTGATCTGCAGCAGCACCTGCTTGCCGGCCTGGCCGCGCAGCAGCTCCACCTCATGTGCCACTTCATTGGCCTTGCGGCCGTTGATGTGGGTGATCAGGTCGCCGTCCTTCAGGCCCAGCTCGGTGCGGGCCAAGGGGCCCAGCTCGCTGGGCAGCTCCGGGTCGGCGCGGTAGATGCGCTCGATGCGCAGGCCCTCGGCCGTGCGGGCCAGTTGGGCGCCCAGGCCGGCCAGGCCGGGTTCTTCGGGCGCCTGGCGCTGGTCACCGGCATTGACCTGGCTGTGCAGGGCGCCCAGCTCACCGATCATCTGCGCCATCAGCTCGGCCAGTTCGGCGCGGTCACTGACGCGCTCGACCAGGGGCTCGTACTTGGCGCGCATGGCGGGCCAGTCGACGCCGTGCATGGCCTTGTCGTAGAAGTAGTCGCGGTGCATGCGCCAGCCATCGGCGAACATCTGGCGCCATTCGGCGCGCGGGTCGGTGGCGATCTGCCAGTCGCTCCAGCGCACCTGGAACTTGGCCAGCTCGGCCGGCAGCTTGGGGCCGGCGTCGCCGAGGATCAGCTCGGGCGCCGCGCCCGGCGCGCCATTGCGCACCACCAGCATCTTCTTGCCATCGGCGCTGAGCTCGATGCTGCGCACATCGCTCGCCACGGTTTCGATGTTGCCGCCCTGGTTGTCGATGGCCGCGGTCTTGAGCACCGATTTGCGCTCGCCGCCGTTGATCTCGGCGTCGAGGAACCACAGGCGCTTGCCGTCGGTCGTCAGGCCGCTGTAGTTGCCGGCGGGCAGAGGCAGCTCGAAGAGGCGCTCGCGCAGGCCGGCGAAGTGAATGGGTGGCTTGGGCTTGGCTTCAGGTTTCGCCTCGGGCTTGATTTCGGCCTTGGTGGGCTCGGCTTTGCCGTCAACCTTGGCGGCATCGGCACGTTGCTCGGGTTTCAACTCGGGCTTGAGTTCGGGCTTGGGCTCCGGCGGCTCCAACTCGTCCTTGGGTGCGAAGGGGAAGCGCAGGCCCGGCTGCAGGGCCAGGGCGAAGAGCTTGCTGCCGCGGTCGAAGTAGGGGCCCATATTGCGGTCGCCCCAGGGCGAGCCGCGGCCGGTGGCCGTGAACTGGCGGTTGGAGACGAAGTAGAGCCAGCGTCCGTCGGGCGAGAAGGCCGGCGAGTCGCTGTCATAACGCTCACTGCTGACGGTGTGGATCTTGTTGTCGGCCAGGTTGAAGAGTTGCAGCTGATCGCGGTTGATGTCGCTCAGGGCTTGGGTGAAGGCCAGGCTGCGGCTGTCTGGTGACCAGGTCAGATTGGCGATGCTGGCGTTGCGACTGTCTCGCGTGATCAGACGGCCGCTGTTGCCCTTGAGGTCGCTCAAGTACAGATGGCCCTCCTTGTCGGTGTGGGCCAGGTAGCGACCATCGGGTGAGAGGGCCATGTCCTTGCGCTGGGCGCGCGCGTCACGGGTGATCTGCTCGGGCTTGCCCAGGCCATTGGCGGCGAAGCGCCAGACCTCGCGCTCACCGCTGAAATCGCACAGGGCCAGCACCTGCTTGCTGTCGGCGCTGAAGAGGCCTTTCAGGCAGCGGCTGTCGGGTGCCTGCGGCAGCTCGGCGCGGCGCAGCTGGCCCAGGCCCTGGGTGGCCAGGCGGCCACGGCTGGCCAGCAACACGCGCTCGCCATTGGGTGCCAGGGCCACCGAGGTGAGAAAGTCCTGTGGCTTCTTGACCCAGCGCTGGCGCTGCTGTTCAAAGTCGCCGCTGAGCTGGATGGCGATTGGAGTGGGCGCGGCACTGGTGGTGTTGGCGTTCAGGTCGACCCGGTAGAGATCGGCGCCGAGGGCATAGACGGCCACGCCGCCGTCCACCGAGGCGTGGCGGATGTCCCAGCCCTTGTGCGTGGTGTGCTGCCGCAGGTCCTGGCCCTGGGCATTGACCGACCAGAGGTTGATCGTGCCGTCGCGGTCCGAGAGGAAGGCGATGCGTTCGCCGGCTGCCGTGCGGTAGGGCATGGGCAGGCGATCGTTGGCGCCCTCCGTGACCAGGGGGCGGGCCTCGGCCGTGCCCGTCAGGTCCAGGGTCCAGAGCCGGGCCAGGGCGCCGCCGCGGTACTGGCGGGCGTTGTCGCCGCGCAGGCCGTTGCGGGTGAAGAAGAGCTGGCGGCCATCGCTGCTGATGGCGCCGTCACTGGCCTGGGCCACGGGCAGGGCGCGGCGCGTCTGCGTGACCGGGTCCACGGCATAGAGCTGGGTCACCGGCTGGCCGCTCTGCGAGGGGCCGGAGTAAATCACTTCGCCCAGGGCGCTGAAGCCCCAGACGCGCTGGCCGGCATTGCCCTCCCAGCTCAGGCGCTGCGGCAGGCCGCCCTGCACAGGCATCAGGTAGACATCGCCCGGGCCGTCGTACTGGGCGGTGTAGGCCAGCCAGCGGCCATCGCGCGACAGCACCGGCGAGCCTTCCTGGCCGGCGTGGGTGGTGATCCGCTCGGCGCGGCCGCCCCGGGCGTTGACGCGCCAGAGGTCGCCTTCGGCGACGAAGACCAGGTTCTCACCCTGCAGGGTGGGCTGGCGGAAGAAACCGGGGTTGGGCGTGTTGCCGCCAGACGCGGCGGTGGTGGCGGCCAGGCTGCTCAGGGCGGCGCAGCTGATGGCGGCGGCCAGGGTCAGGCGGTGCAGCCGAAGCGGGGTGCGAGGGTTCATGCGCATGAGGCTCGGATCGCGAGCGCTGAAAGTGAGCGCCGATTATCTCGGCCGCCCGCGCGTCTTCAGACCCGTGTAAGCCCCGTGGCCGTCCAGGCTTGTGCGCAGAGCGCGTGCCCGGTTCGCGGGGCGCTCAGTGGTTGGTGATGCCGGCGCTGACATGGCCTGCCGGCACATGGGCGGCGGCACTGGCGATGTGGCCGGCCTGGTCGTCAAAGAAGAAGTCGGGCTCGAATTCGCGCAGGAATTCGCCCTTGGCCAGGCCGCCCAGGAACATGGCTTCGTCCACCTCAATGCGCCAGTCCATCAGGGTGCGAATGGCGCGCTCATGGGCCGGTGCGCTGCGTGCGGTGACCAGGGCGGTGCGCACCTTCATGCCGCCGCCACCCTCCTGTTGCAGCCGGTGCAGGGCTTGCAGCACGGGCTTGAAGGGGCCAGCCGGCAGGGGCGTCTTGGCATGGGTGATCTCATGGCTCTGGAAGGCATCCAGACCCTCGCGCTGGAACACCTGCTCGGCCTCGTCGGAGAACAGCACGGCGTCGCCGTCGAAGGCGATGCGCAGCTCCTGCGGGTGGGCGCTGGAAGCATGGGCCGAGAGCGGCAGCACGCGCGCCGCAGCCACGCCGGCCTGCAGGGCGCTTCGCACATCGGCCTCATTGGCCGAGAGGAAGAGCTGGGCCTTGAGCGGGCGCAGATAGCGCCAGGGCGATTCGCCACGGGTGAACACGCCGCGCTGGATGTTGAGGCCGTAATGCGTGGCCGAGCGGAACACCCGCATGCCCGAGATCGGGTCGTTGCGCGAGAGCACCACCACCTCGACCTTGGGCGCGCCTTCGCTGTTGAAAGCCAGCAGCTTGCGCACCAGGGAGAAGGCCACGCCGGGCTTGGCCGGCTGGTCCAGGCGCGTTTGCTGCAAGGCCATGTAGTCGCGGTCGTTGCCGGCCTCGAAGAACTGGTTCTCTTCCTCGAAGTCGAACAGCGCCCGCGAGGAAATCGCCACCACCAGCTGTCCGTCGAGATTGGCCGGCATGTCTTCGCCTACGTCTTTGTTTACTTCACAAAGCTGTTCATCTGGATGATGGGCAGCAGCACCGCCATCACGATCAGCAGCACCACCGCGCCCATGCCGACGATCAGCAGCGGCTCCAGCAAGGTGGCAGCCGCCAGGGCACGGCGCTGCACTTCGACGCTGAGCTGTTTGGCCGCGCGCTCCAGCATCTGCGGCAGCTGACCCGTCTGCTCACCGAGGCGGGCGAACATGGCCAGGATGCCGGGGAAACGCTTCTTGCCGGCCAGGGCCGAGCCCACCGGCGCGCCCTCGCGCACCTGTACCAGGGCATCGAGCGCGTCGGCGCGCATGGCGTGGTTGGACAGGGTCTCGGCCGCCGCCTGCAAGGCCTTCAGGATGGGCACGCCCGAGCCGGCCAGCATGGCCAGGGTGCCGGCAAAACGGGCCGCGTTGTAGCCGCGGGCCAGGCGGCCCAGCAGCGGCACCTTGAGGAAGGCCGCGTCGAAGCGCAGGCGGAAGGCCGGGCGCTTGAGTGCCCAGGACAGGCCGCTGCCGCCGCCGACGGCCGCCAGCAGCATCAGCCAGCCCCATTCGCGCACGAAGTCGCTGGTGCCCAGCATGGCCACGGTCAGCCAGGGCAGGGCGCGCTTGGAACTGGTGAAGGTGGCGGCGATCTGCGGCACCACATAGGTCACCAGGAAGATGATGATCATGAAGGCGATCAGCGAGACGATGGTCGGGTAGGCCATGGCGCCGATCAGCTTGGACTTGAGGTCCTGGCGTTCTTCCAGATCGTCGGCCAACTTTTCCAGCACCGGCCCGAGTGCGCCGCTCTGCTCACCGGCCGCGACCACACCGCGGTAGACCTCGTCGAACTCGCGCGGCGCCGTGCCCAGGGCGCGGGCAAAGCTGGCGCCGGCATTGACCTCGGCCTTGAGCTGGGACAGCAGCTCGCGCTGGCGCGGGTCTTCGCATTCATCGGCCAGGGCCGTCAGCGCCCGCTCCAGCGGCAGGCCCGAGCCGACCAGGCCGGCCAGCTGTCGCGTCCAGACAGCCAGGGCCGTGGGGCTGAACACGCGGCGGGCAAAGCGGCTGCCGCCGTCCTGCCCCTGCTGTTGCACCGGCTCCAGGCTCAGCGGCACCAGGCTCTGGGCGCGCAGCTGGGCGCGCGCGGCGCGCGGGTTGTCGGCCTCGATCAGGCCGCTGCTGGAGCGGCCCGCCGGGTTCAGGGCTTCGAATTTATAGGCCGGCATGGCAGCGGGGCACTCAGGATTCGCGCGTCACGCGCAGCACTTCTTCGACCGAGGTGATGCCGGCGTCGATCAGGCGCTGGCCGTCCTCACGCATGGAGCGCAGGCCACCTTTTTGCGCCGCCGCCTGCAGCTCGCTCTCGGCCGCGCGCTGGTGCATGAGGTGGCGTACTTCTTCGTCGGCCACCATCAGCTCGTAGACGCCGGTGCGGCCCTTGTAGCCGGTGCGGCTGCAGGCTTCGCAACCGACCGGATGCCAGCGGCCTTCGCCGTCCTGGCGCTTGCACACCGGGCAGAGCTTGCGCACCAGGCGCTGGGCCAGCACGCCCAGCAGCGAGCTGCTGAGCAGGAAGGGCTCGACGCCCATGTCCGTCAGTCGAGTGACGGCGCTAGGGGCGTCATTGGTGTGCAAGGTGGCCAGCACCAGGTGGCCGGTCAGCGAGGCCTGGATGGCGATCTGCGCGGTTTCGTAATCGCGGATTTCGCCGATCATGATCACGTCCGGGTCCTGGCGCAGGATGGCGCGCAGGGCCTTGGCAAAGGTCAGATCGATCTTGGCATTGACTTGCGTCTGGCCGACGCCGGCCAGCTCGTACTCGATCGGGTCCTCCACCGTCAGCACATTGGTGGTGCTGGTGTCCACGGTCTGCAGCGAGGCATACAGGCTGGTGGTCTTGCCCGAACCGGTAGGCCCGGTGACCAGCACGATGCCGTGCGGCTGCTGCACCAGGCGCTTGAAGGCCTCCAGCACATCGCCGCTCATGCCTAAGCCTTCGAGCGTGAACTTCGATTCGGTCTTGTCCAGCAGACGCAGCACGGCGCGCTCGCCGTGGGCGCTGGGCAGGGTGGAGACGCGCACATCGATGGCACGGCCGCCGATGCGCAGGGAAATGCGGCCGTCCTGCGGCAGGCGCTTTTCGGCGATATCCAGCTCGGCCATGATCTTCAGGCGCGAGATCAGGGCGGCGTGCAGACCGCGGTTGGGCTGCACCACCTCGCGCAGCGTGCCGTCGACGCGGAAACGCACCGAGCTGGCGCGCTCGTAGGGCTCGATGTGGATGTCGCTGGCGCCGTCCTTGGCCGCCTGCGTCAGCAGCGCGTTGAGCATGCGGATGATGGGCGCGTCATTGGCCGCTTCCAGCAGGTCTTCCACAGCGGGCAGGTCCTGCATCATGCGACTCAGGTCCACCGCGCTCTCGACCTCGCCGATCACCACGGCCGCGCTCGATTCGCTGCCGGCATAGGCGGCATTGATGCGCTCGGCCAGGCTGGCCGCGGCCTCCTGCTCGAAGCGGTCGATCAGGTAAAGGCGTTGCACCTCGGACAAGGTGGCCAGGCTGATCTCGGCCGGGGCCCAGAGCACGAGGCTGGCGCCGTCGTCCTCCAGCAGCACCGAGTTGGCCTTGGCGTAGGCGTAGGGCAGCGGGTGGCGCATGGCGCTCACGGGCCCACCTTTTCAGCAGCACCCGCGGGCGGCTTCGTTGCGCCCATGGGTGACTCCTTGGCCGCGCCGATGGGTGCGGTGGGATTGGCCGGCAGCAGCGGCGTGCCGGTGTCCGGCAGGGCGAATTTGGGCTCGGGCTTGACCGATTCCTGCAAGGTGCGGAAGTGGTCGTAGCGGTCCATGGTGATGCGGTCGGCCGCGTCTTGGCTGCGCATGATGACCGGGCGCAGGAACACCATCAGATTGGTCTTGACGCGGCTGCGGCCGGTGTTCTTGAACAGATTGCCAATCAGGGGGATGCTGCCCAGGCCGGGCACGCGGCCCTCGCTGTCGGCGAACTCGTCCTTCAGCAGGCCACCCAGAACCAGGATCTGACCATCGTCCACCGAGACCGTGGTTTCAATCGAGCTCTTCTCGGTCGAGGGGCCGCTGGTGTCGGCCTTGGTGGTCGGGTCCACCGAGGAGTTTTCCTGGTAGACCGTCATGCGCACCGTGCCGCCCTCGCCAATCTGGCTGCGGATGCGCAAGGTGATGCCCACGTCCTTGCGGTCGTAGGTCTGGAAGGGGTTGACCGCGCCAGTGCTGCTGCCGCTGCCGGTGTTGGTGTAGGAGCCGGTCACAAAAGGCACCGAGCGGCCGACCACGATTTTGGCTTCCTCGTTGTCCAGGGCCACCAGATTCGGCGTCGACAGCACATTGGCGCCGGCCTCGGCTTCCAGGAAGTTGGCGATGGCGCCCAGGGTGTAGCGTTCGCCGAACTTCTTCAGCACGCCGACATTGAGGCCGGTGGGCACATCCTTGACCACGCTGGCGATGGCGTTGGTGCCGCCGAAGAGGGCGGCCGTGCCCTGGATGATGTTGCCCGGGCCGCTGCCGAAATTGGTGCCGGCGCCGGTGATGTTGCTGTCGCCCTTGTTGCCGAACAGGTTCTGCCACTGCACGCCGAAGTTGCCGCTCTTGCTGGCGTCGACCTTGACGATCAGGGTCTCGACATAGACCTGAGCACGGCGGCCGTCGAGCTGGTCGATGACCTGACGGATCTGGCGGTAGAGCGGATCGGGTGCGGTGATGATCAGCGCGTTGGTGGACGGGTCGGCCTGCACAAAGCCGCCGGTCGAGGGGCCGGCCGAGGCGCTGACCGGCGTGGTGGCCGCAGCCGACGCGGTGTTGCCGCTGCTGTTGCCCATGCCAGCCTGCTGCGCACCGCTGAGGTTGCCAGCGCCCAGGCCACCGGCGCCGCCGAGGCCGCTCAAGCCACCGCTGGCGCCGCTGCTGCCGCTGGCATTGCCGCTCGCTCCGCCGCCATTGGCTGCAAAGGCGGCGCGCAGCACGGTGGCCAGCTTCGTGGCATCGGCATTCTTGAGATAAACAACGCGGATATTGCCGGCCGGATTGTTGTCCAGCGAGGGTTGGTCCAGCTTGGCGATGATGCCCTTGGTGTAGGCCAGGCGGGCCGGGTTGGCAGCGCGCACGATCAGGGCATTGCTGCGCGGGTCCACCACCACATTGACGTTGCCGCTGCCGCCCTGTCCCGGGGCGCCGGCGGCAGCATTGCCGCCCTCGGTCAGACGCAGCACCAGGGGCGCCAGATCGGCGGCCACGGCATGCTTGAGCGGCACCAGCTCGATGTCGGTGGCGCCGGCCGTGTCCATGGCCGCAATGATGCGGCCCAGGCGCTGCAGGTTGTCAGCGTAGTCGGTGATGACCAGGCTGTTGTTGCCCGGGTTGGCGTTGATGGTGTTGTTGGGGCTGATCAGCGGGCGCAGCACCGCCACCAGGTTGTTGGCGTTCTCGAAGTTGAGGCGGTAGACCTGGGTCAGGATCTGGTCGCCGCGCTCCTTGCTGCTGTCCACGGCCACCGAGCCGGCTTGCAGCTTGGCATCGGCCTCGGGCACGACCTTCCACAGCCCGGCGCTTTCCACCACGGTGAAGCCCAGGCCGCGCAGGGCGGCCAGGTAGTTGAGGTAGGCCTCGCGCGGCGTCACCGGCTGCTCGCTGTAGACCGTGATCTGGCCCTTGACGCGCGGGTCGATGATGAACTGGCGGTTCATCATCACGCCCATGGCCCGGGTCACGGCCTCGATGTCGGCGTTGACGAAGTTCAGGGTCACCGGCGTCGGCGCCTTGACGGCCGGGCCGCTGCCGCGCGGCTTCTGGGTCGCTGCGGGGCTCAGGGTCGGTGTGCTCAGCAGGGCCAGGGTCAGAAGGGAGACGCCAGCTTGCCGTCCCCGGGACGCGATGCGCGCTCGCTTGTCGTCGTTCATGCTCATCCGATCGAAAAGACGGACCGTGCGCCTTGGCGCCGGCCGATGATGTTCAGGAGGTTGTTCAGTGCCGCTTCGCGGCCCGGGGCGGCGGTCGCCTCCAGGGTGAAGCGCGGCTTGCCGGCCGTCAGCGTGCCCTGGCCGTTCAGCATCAGCGCGCCTTCCAGCGTGCTCAAGCTCATCTGGCTGGTGCCGCCGCCGGTTTCGCCGGGTGCCACCGGCTGGGCGCTGAGCGAAAAGCGGTAGCTGCCCAGCGGCGCCAGGGTCGAGACGCGGGAGGACAGGTTCAGCAGATCCAGGTCCAGCTGGCCGAACTGGCGCCAGCGCCCGCCCACCCATTCCAGGCGCAGATCGCGTGCGCTCAGGCGCAGCGAGCCGCCCAGCTGCAAGGTGTTCCAGGGTGTGCCCAGGCCCGAGAGCAGGCCGGCCGGCAGGCGCGCCAGCCAGTCGCCGCCACTGGCCACGGCCAGCTCGAAGCGGCCCCAACCCGGGCGCAGCAGCAGCTGCAGCTCGCCGTTCAGGCAGCAGTCCTGGCGCGCGTTCAGGGCCAGGCCCAGGCCTTTGAAGCCCATGGTCCAGCGCAGGCGGCCGGGCAGGATGGCGGCGTCGCGGCTGCCCGCGCCACCGCTGAGCACCAGCACGCCGCTGCCGTTCCAGATGCTGCCGCGGCTGTCGGTGATCAGCACATGGTCGTTGCTCGCCGCGGCCAGGCCGCGCGCCAGCCAGCTGGCCGGCGCGAAGGCCACCAGGGCCAGGCTGGCGCCGAGCAGGGCGCCGGCCAGGCTCCAGCGCCGGGGCAGGCCTTGGCGGTTGCGCTTGTTCAGCAAGTCCTGGCTGGGGCTGTCCTGCCAGTGGCTCAGCGGGCCGCTGGCGGAAGCGGCCTCGCTGTTCGCAGCGCTGGCCTTGTCGCGGCCGAATTTCAGCGAGAGGCTCATGGCGCCGAGCCTCCTTGCAAGCTCAGCACGATGCTGCCGTTGAAGCCCTGCGGGCCGCGTTGCAGCTTGGCCTCCAGCGGCCGGGCGCGGGCGGCGCTGCGCGCCTCACCGAGCCAGGCTTGCAGGGCCTCGCTGCTGACGCCGTTGAGCATCAGCACGGCGCGGTCGCCGTTGATCTGCAGGCGGGCGGCCGGGCCCAGGTGCTCGCTGGCGGCTTGCAAGGCTTGTGTGGCCTGGGCGGCGGGCACGGCCGGGGCGGCGCGCAGCTCTTGCGCTTCTTGCGCCAGGGCTTGCATCTCCTGCAACTGGCGCTCCAGGCTCTCGGCCTGGGCCGGCGCCTGGCTGAGGGTGCGCCAGGCGGGCTGCACGGCCACAAACCAGAGCAGGGCCAGGCCCAGCAGCAGGGCGATCAGCTGCGCGGCATGGCGCTCGCGCTCGCCCATCTGCTGCCACTGCGCCTGGGCCTGGGCTTGCAGGCCGGCGAGGGCGGAGGGTTTCTTGTCGAAGCTCATGTCTTGGATCCGGGCACGGCCTGGGTGGAGAGGGCGTTGCGAACCGCCGCCGGGTTGCTGGGTGCATCGGCAGGCAGGCGGCTCAGGGTCAGCTGGCCTTCACCGCTTTCCAGCTGCCAGCCTTCGCTGCGCAGCTGGCTGCGGAACTGCTGGATCTGGGCCTCGCTCCAGCCGGCGCTGGACAGCTGCAGGCGGCCGGCTTCAAAGCTCAGGCTGTCCAGCGGGCCGCGGTCTTGCGGCCAGGCGGTGGCGGCGGCGGCCAGCAGGGTTTCGAAATCCTTGTCGCCGCTGCGGCCGGCCAGGGCACGCAGGCCGTCGATCTCCCGCTGCATCTGCGCCGGCGCGTCGAGTACCGCGCGCACATGCGGGAAGGTCTGGGTCAGGGTCTGGGTGATGGCGGCGCGCCGGGCCTTGAGCTGGGCGTTCTGCTGCCAGGCCACCAGGTTCAGGCCCAGCAGCTGCACGGCCACCAGGCCGGCCAGGCCGATGCGTACCGGCCTCCAGTTGCGCCGCATCAGGCCGCGCGAGAACTGGCGCAGGGCACGGATGCCGCGGGTGCGCGGGGCCAGCTCGAACTGGCGCAGGTTCCAGGGGCAGTCGATCACGGCCAGGGCGCGTTGCGCCGGGCTCAGCGGGGTGACGGCCGTGCCCAGCCAATGCTCGGCGGCGGCGGCCACCTCGGGCGCGGCGCTCCACTGCGAGCTTTGCACCAGGGTGGCGGGGAAGAGCTGGCGCGACAGGCTGCCTTCCAGCGGCAGATTGGTCACGCCCTCGGGGTGGTTCCAGCGCAGGGCCACGGGGCTGAACTCCTGGCCGGTGCTGTAGAAATGGCCGCGCGGCGGGCTGTCGGGCCAGCTCAGCGGGCAGATGCGGTCGACCACGATCTGCGCCGCGTCCAGCACGGCCAGCTGTTGCTGCAGCCAGGCGCGCGAGCACACGGCCACCCAGGCGAGGTCACCGCCCTGGGCGTCGGCCTCGATGGCGAAATGCAGGCTCTCGGCCTCGTCCAGCAGGCTTTCTTCCAGCAGGCCGGCCAGGGCGCTGCGCATCTGCCGACCGGCGCGCGGCAGGGTGACACGCTGCCAGGAGACATCCGATTCGGCCGGGATGGCGATCACGGTGTCGGCATGGGGCAGCTGCGCCGCCGGCAGGCTGCCTTGTTCGCTGAGCTCGCGGCCATCGCTGCTGAGCACGTAGTCGAAGTCGCGGCCGGCGGCGCTGGCGCCATGGCCGAGGGTGGCCGCGCGGCCCAAACCGTCCACGGTCGTGGCCGGGCGGCCTTGGGCGTGCAAGCGGCTGCGCGGGGGCAGAAACAGGAGCAGGGTACTCATGGAGTCAGGGTGGCCTGGCGCATTCTAGGTGGCGTATTTTGCGGGATCATGTGGAATCAATCAGTTAGCGCTTATCTCTATAAAACCTGAGGTTCTGAGGCCTGCATCGCCTGGGCTCGGGAGCTGCGCCCTGGCGCTCGTTTTCAGGCGCCGCGCCCCTTGTTCGCCGTGGCCGAAGTGACTTGATTGACGCGCTGCCGCTCGACCACCAGCATGTCCAGATTGCGCCGCTGCACCAGGGCGCGTTCCTCCAGCACCCGCTCGTCCAGGCGCAGCCGGCCCTTGACCAGAAAGTAGGACGATTTCACATCGACCCGCTCCGAGCTCAGCGTGACGGTGCCGGGGAAGAAGCTGCTGGCGTCCTGCACCTTTTTCAGCGGCTGGTTCTGGCGGCTGCGCACCAGGCGCTCGGCCGAGGCCAGGTCCATGCCGTCGAACAGGGCGGCGATCACCTCGCGCGGCGCGGTGTTCAGATTGACCGGGGTGTTCTGGGGCAGCAGGGTCAGCACCGGGCGCAGGCGCTCGATGGTTTCCGGCGTCAGGCCGAACCAGGCCAGCTGCTCGAGGTTGCGCGGTGGCAGCGGCGGGTTCTTGCTGTCGGCGCTGGCGGTCTTGCTGGCATCCTTGTTGCTGGCATCGGCCGCCAGTCGCAGTTTGCGAATCAGGGTCTGCGCGGTGCCGGGCGGGGCGCCGACGTTGTCACACAAGCGTTCCAGCACGCGTTGCTCCTGCGCCGGCACCTCCGTGCCACCGAGCAGGTGGCGCAGGTTGTACTGGGCCTGGGCATCGTGCAGGCTGCCGGAGAGAAAGGCTTCGGGGCCGCTGTCTTCGGCATTGTTGGCATCGGCCGCGAGGAAGGTGGACAGGCGGGCCTCGGCCAGGGGCACGGCCCAGACCTCGCCCAGGTGGTCGACCGGCTCGTTGAGGTTGGCGCGTGCATCCTCGCGCAGGATCAGGCGGGCCCAGTCGAGCACGCCTTGCAGAATCCAGGCCGATTGCGCGCGTGCGCGCTCGGCCGCCTCGATCTGCACCGCGCGGTACTGGCGCCAGACCATGGCCGAGGCCAGGCTGGCCACCAGGGTCACGATCAACATGGCGGTCAGCAAGGCGGCACCGCCTTGCCGTGTCGTGCGGGGGCGACTCATGACTGCGGCCCCAGGATGATTTGCCGGGTCAGCTTGCCGTTGAAGCCGCTGTCGGGCGCGAAGTCCAGCACCATGCGCACGCCGCTGGGCAGAATTTGTCGTTTGGGGCCGCTGTCGTCCTTGTTGGCCCCGTCACCCTTTCCGTCAGCTTTGCCCTCGCCCTTGCCATTGCCGTTCCCCGATGCCGGCGGGGCGACAGGGGGCGCAGCTTCGCTGCTGAAGTCATCGCTGGACTGGGCATTGCTCCAGCCATTGCCGCGGTAGAAATACAGCTGCCAGCCGCCGACGCCTTCCAGGGTGCGCAACTGGCCGCGGTCTTGCGGCTGCAGGCGTGCGCTGCGCTCGAAGCTGTCGCCCAGCTCGGTGCTGCTCTGCACCACCGGGCCTTCCCAGCGCAGCAGGCGGCCCTCGCGCAAGCTCCACACCACCACCTGCATGCCCAGGGGCTGCTGGCGGGTCATGCGCAGGGCGGCGCCGTCGAAGGTCAGGGCCGGGGCAGCGCCGCTGTCCTGTACGGCGCGCAGATCGGCCTCCCACTGTGCCATCACGGTTTGCAGGCGGGCGCTGTGGTCGAGGTGGGCTTGGGCGATCTCGCGGCTTTTGAGCAGGCCGTTGATGCCGCTCCAGGCCATCACCGACATCAGGCTCATGATCAGAAGTGCGACCATGACTTCGATGAGGGTGAAGCCGCGTCCGCTCAGGCTTGGCGTCAGGCGCGGCATCAGAAGCGCCCCATGATGGTGGAGATGGTCAGCAGGTTGTGCTCGCCATCGGCGCTGACCAGGGCATCGACGCGCCGGAAGTTGGGGTTGGGCGTGGGCCGCACGACCAGCCGGCCGCGGTAGCTCTGGCCGAACTGTTCGCAAGCAAACTCGCTGTCGCCGATGCCGGGGAATTGCTTGCCCAGGCGCAGCTCGGTCAGCTGGTTCTCGGCACACCACTGGGCGGCGCTCATCTCGCGCAGTCGGCTGGCGTTGTCGGTCAGCGCGCCGGCAGCTTTGACGCCGGCTGCCAGGGCGATGGCGACGATGACCAGGGCCACCATCACCTCGATCAGGGTGAATCCGGCATTGCGGCCGAATTGGCTACGCTGGAGGCGCTGCTTCATGGCGCTGGCGCCGGGCTGACGGTGAAGGGCGCCAGGCCGTCGGTGCTCAGCAGCAGACGTTTGGAGCCCAGGGTCAGCAGCAACTGCTGCGGCCCGATCATGGGCTCAGGGCCCAGGCGCACGCTGCGGGCATTGGCGATCTGCACCGCCACGCCTTCCCCCAGCCAGCGGCGCGGCAGCTGGATGGTGGGGGGCAGGCCGGCGAAGCGGAAATGGTCGCGGGCGTCCTGCTGCAAGGGCGCCCATTGCACGTCGATGCCGGCAGTGCGGCTTTCGGCCCGCGCGGTTTCAAACAGGGCGACCAGGCGCTCCGCTTCGCGCTCGAGCTGGGCCTCGGCCGGGTCGCGCACGGCCATGCTGACGGCGGCCGAGGCGATGGCCACCATGGCCACCACCACCAGCAACTCGATCAGCGTGAAGCCGTGCTGCAGCCGGGTGCGCAACGAGGGCTGCTTATTGCCAGGAGCCGATGTCGGCGTCATTGCCTTCGCCACCCGGGCGGCCGTCGGCGCCGAAGCTGTAGATGTCGATCTCGTTCTTCACGCCGGGGTTGGCGTACTGGTAGGGGTTCTTCCAGGGATCGAGCGGCAGCTTGTCGATGTAGGGCTTCCAGTTGGCCGGCGGCGTGCCGGTGGTGGGCTTGCGCACCAGGGACTCCAGGCCCTGCTCGCCGCTGGGGTAGCGGCCGTTGTCGATCTTGTAGAGCTTGAGCTGCTGCATCAGATCGTTGATGGTGGCGCGGGCGGCCGTGACCTTGGCTTCATGCAGGCGGTCCATCACATTGGGCACGATCAGGGCACCCATCAGCCCGATGATGAGGAACACGACCATGATCTCGATCAGGGTGAAGCCCCGGGCGAGGCGGCGAGAGTTCGTTGTATTCATGTGTGAACGTGACGGGCTGCGTGGTGAAGAGAAGGGTTAGCACCGGGGCGCGGGGCCTCGGCTCGTCAAAGCGCTTGAATCATAATCGCCTCATGCTTGCACGAATGATGGCTTTTCTGGTCTGGGGTTTGCTGGCTTGCGCCGCGGTCTATTGGCTGATCCAGCTGATGGCAAAACCCTTGTCGGCGCCGGCGCACGCTCTGGCGGTGGTCGAGCAGCGCAGCGCTGGTGCGGACCTGACCCGTTTGCTCGGCGCTGCCCCGGCGGCGGCGGCCGAAGCGCCGCCGGTGGCCGAGAGCCGCTTCAGCCTGCTCGGCGTGGTGGCACCCAAGAGCCTGCAAGCCAGCCAGGCCGGCGAGGGCGTGGCCCTGATCGCCGTGGACGGTGTGCCGCGCACGGTGCGCATCGGTGCGGTGCTGGAGGGTGAATTGCGCTTGCTCGCCGTCGACGCGCGCTCGGCCCAGCTGGGGCAGGGCGGGGCGGTCACCTTGACCTTGAATCTCGCCCCGCCTCTGCCGGCTGCCACCGGCAGCCTGCCAACCGCCCAGGTGTCGCCCACCGTCATCGGGGGGCAGCCACATGTCCTGGGCGAGAACAGCCAGCCCGGTCAGCCGCCTTACCGACCGACACCGCCTCCGCCGGGCTCTCCGCAGCCATTGCAGCAGCACAATGGCGTGGACGCGAACGGTCTGCCGACGCGCTGAGCGCCGGCCACGGGCCGTTTCACATCATGCGCTGAGGCGCGGATCGCCGCCGCTGTCGCGGTAGACACCGCCGCTCAATGAATCGACGCCGCTGCCGGTGTTTGGCGGGCGCGCTTCGGCCAGATCGTGCAGATCGGTCAGCAAGGCCGCCGCGGCGCGGATCATGGGCCAGGCCAGGGTGGCCCCGGTGCCATCGGCGCTGTCCATGCCCAGCTCGAGCAGGGCCGAGGCATGGAAGGTGGCCAAGGCTTCGTCCAGGCCGCGGTGCACATGGCTGCGGCAGAACACGGCGTAATCGGTCACCGGTGCGGCGATGCGCGCGGCCAGTTTTAGCGCGGCGCAGGCGGTGATGCCGTCGACGATGATCAGGTGGCGCTTGGACGCGGCCACCAGCATGGCGCCCATCATCACCGCCAGCTCGAAGCCGCCGAAAGCCGCCAGCACCTCCATCGGATCGCTGACCTCGCGGTGCCGCGCCTGCGCGGCATGCAGCACGCCGAGGATGTGGTTGAGCTCGTCCTGGCGCATGTCGGGGCCGGAGACCACGAACTCACGCACGGGCAGGTCCATCAGCCGCGACAGCACCAGGGCGGCGCTTTCCGCCGAGCCCTGGCCCATGCTGGCGCAGGCCAGCACATTGCCGGGCAGGTTGTCCGAGATTTCCATGCCCACGCGCACGCCGGCATGGGCTTGCTCCAGCGTCATGGCCGGGCCGGTGCGGGTGTTGCGGGTGCCGTGGGCGATCTTGCGTGCCATCAGCCGGGCGTGCGGCGGCAGCGATTCGGCAATGCCGCAGTCGACCACGGCCAGTTGCAAGCCCTGCAGGCGCGCGAACACCGAAACCGGCAGGCGGTTCTGCAGGGCCAGCTGGGCTTGCTCGCGCGTGCTGCGGCCCCATTGTTGGCCGATGCGGTCCACCACCAGGCCATGGTCGGCGGCAAACAGGGCCAGCACCGGGTCGCGGAAACGCGGGGTCAGGGAGTTCTGCACCAGGCCCAGGCGCACCGCCAAAGGCTCCAACTCGCCCAGGCCGCCGGCAATGGCGGCATGCCGGTCGACGCGGTCGCGCAAGGCCTTTTCCAGCTCGGGATTGGCGGTGGGCGAGATCAGGGACTGGTTCAGGGACATGGGCAGTGTTCAGCTCACCCGGGGCGGGTGCGGGCGCTGGATTGTCGGGCCTGCGGGCCGGCCGGGGCATCCGCACTTGCCCTGCGCCTTTTTGGGGCGCCAGGGCCGGGGTGGGGCGGCCCCGCGTCAACGCAGGAAGAGCTGATAGACCGGGTTGTTGCTCTCGTCTTCGAAAGGGTAGTTCAGCGACGCCAGGAAGTCGCGCAGCGCCGCATTGTCGCCGCGCGGCACCTGGATGCCGACCAGGATGCGGCCGTAGTCGGCGCCCTGGTTGCGGTAGTGGAAGAGGCTGATGTTCCAGTCCGGGTGCATGGTGGACAGAAAGCGCATCAGGGCGCCCGGTCGCTCGGGGAAGATGAAGCGGTAGAGCCGCTCGTTGCGGGCCAGCTCGGAGCGGCCGCCGACCATATGGCGCACATGCTGCTTGGCCAGCTCGTTGTCGGTCAGGTCCAGGGCGTCGAAGCCTCCCTTGGCGAAGGCGCGTGCCAGCTTGGCCGCTTCCTCGCGCTTTTGCGTGGCCACGCCGACCAGGATGTGAGCCTGGGCCGAATCCGAGATGCGGTAATTGAACTCGGTCACGCTGCGCGGCCCCAGCAGCTCGCAAAAGCGCTTGAAGCTGCCGCGTTCCTCAGGGATGGTGACGGCAAACAGGGCCTCGCGGTGCTCGCCCACCTCGGCCCGCTCGGCGACAAAGCGCAGGCGGTCGAAGTTCATATTGGCGCCGCAGGTGATGGCGATGAAGGTCTGGCCCTTGCAGCCGTGGCTGGCCGTGTACTGTTTGACGGCGGCCACACCCAGGGCGCCGGCAGGTTCCAGAATGCTGCGGGTGTCTTCGAACACGTCCTTGATGGCGGCGCAGACCGCATCGGTGTCCACCAGCACGAAGTCGTCAACCAGGGCGCGGGTGATGCGAAAGGTTTCTTCTCCGACCAGCTTCACGGCCGTGCCATCCGAGAACAGGCCGACATCGCTGAGCTGCACCCGCTTGCCGGCGCGCACCGAGCGCACCATGGCGTCGGAATCCTTGGTTTGCACGCCGATGACCTTGATCTCCGGGCGCACCGCCTTGATGTAGGCCGCCACGCCGGAGATCAGGCCTCCGCCGCCGATGGCGACAAAGATGGCGTCGATCGGGCCGGGGTGCTGGCGCAGCAACTCCATGGCGATGGTGCCCTGGCCGGCGATCACGTCGGGGTCGTCGAAGGGGTGAACAAAGGTCAGGCCCTGGGCCTGCTCCAGCTCCAGGGCGTGGCCGTAGGCGTCGCTGAAGCTGTCGCCGAAGAGCACCACCTCGCCGCCATGGCCTTGCACCGCGTCGATCTTGACCTTGGGCGTGGTGACCGGCATCACGATCACGGCGCGGCAGCCCAGCTTCTTGGCCGACAGCGCCACGCCCTGGGCATGGTTGCCGGCCGAGGCGCAGATCACGCCTTGCGCCAGTTGCTCGGCGCTCAGGTGCGCCATCTTGTTGTAGGCGCCGCGCAGCTTGAAGCTGAACACCGGCTGCTCGTCCTCGCGCTTGAGGTAGACCTTGTTGCCCAGGCGCTTGCTCAGGTTCTTGGCCGGGGTGAGCGAGGTTTCCTTGGCAATCTCGTAGACCCGCGCATTGAGAATGCGCTGCAAATAGCTGTTGTCGGAGGGAATCAGGTCGGGCATGCCGGCCGCGGCCATGGTCTTGGCGGCGGGTTTGCGGGCGTGGCGGGTGCCACTTTTGAGCGTGCGGGCGGGGCCGGCCATGAGGTCTCCGATACAAATCTGTTGCGGCGCAACATGATAAGCGAGGGTCAGCCCCAGCCCGGTTCAGGCGGGTTTCAGCATCATTTCGGCGCTGTTTGGCTCGCAAGAGGCCAAAAAAAACCCGAGCTTTTGCAAGCTCGGGTTGAATCCACCATGGAGGCGGTGGAGGAGACAAACGGTGCGAGAGCCCGAGGCTTGAATCTGCAGCAGGCCAGGGTTTTGACGCCGGGCGGCTGCGCGCAAGGGGATCGCGTGGCTAGAATTTTAGCTGCAGCAATTGCTGCGGTGCAATATTTCTGGCGCCTTTAATTAGTCCAAGAGCTCTAGTGCAAAGTCGGCTGGGCTCGCCACTTTCGTTTGGAGCACACACAAGATGGAATGCACGATCAACTGGATGGGCGCCGATGGCATGGCCTTTGTGGCACAGACCGGCAGCGGTCACATGCTGACCATGGACGGCGCGCCGCAAGGCGGTGGTCACAACCTGGCGCCGCGCCCGATGGAAACCGTGCTGGCCGGCACCGGCGGTTGCACGGCCTACGATGTGGTGCTGATCCTCAAGCGCGGCCGCCACGATGTGCGGGGCTGCCAGGTGCAGCTCAAGGCCGAGCGGGCTGAAGAGGACCCCAAGGTCTTCACCGCCATCCACATGCACTTCGTGGTCAGCGGCCGGGGTTTGAAGCAGGAGGCGGTAGAGCGGGCTGTCGCCCTGTCGCACGAAAAGTACTGCTCGGCCAGCATCATGCTGGGCAAGACGGCGGCCATGACCACCTCGGTGGAGCTCGTCGAGGTCTGAGCCGGCACGGGAGCTCTGGAACGACATCCTGGCGTCGCCTTGGCTCCCGAACCTGGGCGGGGCCGATTTCAGAGCCTCACGGATCCGAATGGATCAGATGTGGTGGGCCGTGCGGGTCATGACGCGCGCGGCCAGGCGCATCAGCTGCTGAACCGGCGCCGGCAAGGGCAGCGCGCCTGCGGCCTGGGCTTCATCGGCATGGCGGGCCTCTTCCAGCTTCATTTGCGCGACGATGGCGCGAGAAGCGTGATCCGCCTCCGGCAGATCTTCCAGATGTGAGGCCAGGTGCTGCTCGACCTGGCGTTCGGTCTCGACCACGAATCCCAGGCTGACGCGATCGCCGATCAGGCCGGCAAGACTGCCGATGGCAAAGGCGCCGCCGTACCAGAGCGGGTTGAGGTGGCTGCGGCGGCTGCCCAACTCGTCCAGGCGCTGCTGGGTCCAGGCCAGGTGATCGACTTCCTCCTGAGCTGCGGCCTTGAAGTGCTCGCGCAGCGCCGGGTCGCGGCTGAACAGGGCTTGCGATTGGTACAGCGCTTGGGCGCAGACCTCGCCGACATGGTTGACCCGCATCAGGGCGCCCGCGAGCCGGGTCTCTTCGGGGCTCAGTGCCCTTGGTTCGCAGTCACGGGCGGGCGATGGGCGACCGGCGCGCGCCTGGGCAAACACCGTGCGCATGCCATGGTCGACGCTGACCAGCAAGCGGTCCAGCGGCGAGAGGCGGTCGGCGGCGGATGAAGAGCGTGACGAAGCGGACATGGAATCTCTGGGGAGCGGACCCGCAGTTTAATGAGGAGTGGCACAGACTGATCCTTCGGGGCTTGTCAGAAAGCATTTATGAATAGTTTGTGAACAGCCTTTCTCGTTGTGTGTCAACAACGCAAACCCTGAATATGACAGTCCGAGGTGTTCCGGGGATCTCAAGGTCTTGTGTAATACGGCAACTTCCGCTGCAGGGGGTTGGCGCAGCGGGCTTTTTCGGAGCGCACGACTTGAATATGGAGTCGGAAGCTCCAGATCCCACGCGAGGAGGTTGGCAGGTCCAACCTGGAGGCGTCTTTTTAGCGAGGCCGAGCTCTCAAGCAAGGCCTGACTTATTTTTTGTGGAGTATCGAATGAAGAAATCAATCGTTGCACTGGCAGTCCTGGGTTCGTTCGCGAGCGTGGCATCGGCCCAATCGTCGGTGACCCTGTTCGGCGTGATCGACGTGGCCGCTCGCTACACCAAGGCCAACGGCCAAACCCTGAAGAGCCTGGCCACCGATGGCAACACCAGCAGCCGCCTGGGCGTGCGCGGTGAAGAAGCCCTGGGCGGCGGCCTGAAGGCTGGTTTCTGGCTGGAAGGCGCCGTGAACGCTGATGCTGGTACCGCTGACACCAGCAAGTTCTGGGGCCGTCGCGCCACCGTGAGCCTGGCTGGCGAATTCGGTGAAGTGCGTCTGGGTCGCAACAAGTCGGTCGCTCAACTGCACATCGAAGCCTTCGACCCGACCTCGACCACCGGCCTGGGCAAGGCCAACCAGCTGTACAGCACCTTGGGCAGCGGCGTGAGCGTGGCTCGTTTCGACAATATGGTGTCGTACTCGCTGCCGGGCAATCTGGGTGGCTTCTACGGCGCTGCTGATGTGGCTGCTGGTGAAGGCAACAGCGCTGGTAAGGCATTCAGCGGCCGTGCTGGTTATGCCGCTGGCCCTCTGCATGTCAGCGCTGCATTCCTGCAAGCTGGCGTGGGCACCAAGTACAAGCTGAGCTCGTTTGGTGGTTCGTACGACCTGGGCGTCGCCAAGCCTTCGCTGACCTTCTCGACCAACAAGTTCGGCGCCGCCAAGCAGACCATCATCACTGCTGCTGTGACCGCTCCTCTGGGTGCCGGCAATGTCTGGGCTTCGTGGACCAAGGCTGATGCCAACGGCGCTGCTGAAACACTGAAGGCTGCATACGATGCAACCCATCTGTCGGCTGGCTACATCCACAACCTGTCCAAGCGCACTGCGCTGTACACCACGGTGTCCAAGATTGAGAACAAGGGTGCTGGCAAGATTGGCGTGCTGAACACCCCGACCGTGGCTGCTGGCGGTGGCTCGGGTGGCTTCGACGTCGGCGTGCGTCACAACTTCTGATCCCGGCCTGCGAAAGCACGCTTGGTTTGAAAGCCGCCTTCGGGCGGCTTTTTTGTTTTCGAACGCAGTCAAACTTGCTTGCGCCTGACGCGTGATGGGAGGGTTTGCGCTTGTAGGAGGGTCGCAACAGCAGGCTCGCTTGGTGGGTGTCATTCGCACAGAATGGTTTTGTCGTCACATGACGTTCACTACAAGGAGACAACGATGATGAAGAAGAAGACTGCGGTGGTCCTGGGCCTGCTGGCCGCTTTCTCGTCCTCTGGCTGGGCTCAATCCAGCGTGAGCCTGTATGGCATCCTCGATGTGGGTGTTCGCTACACGACCAACTCAGGGACCACGGCTGCCAGCAAGGGGGATTCCTTGTCGCAAGTGATTCCCGGCGGTATGTCCAACAGCCGACTTGGCATCAACGTCACCGAAGACATGGGTGGCGGCCTGAAGGCCATTGCCAATTTGGAGCATCGTCTCAATTCCGACACCGGCACGCAGACGGCTGCTGAATTCTGGCGTCAGTCCTGGGTGGGCTTGGAGTCCAAGGACTATGGTCGCTTGACCTTGGGGCGTCAGTACAACGTGCTGTTCGATGTCTACACCAGCACGTATTCCTCATTCAAGTACTCGCCCTATATTGAAATCTTCCGCCCTGAGACCGTGATGGCCATGGCTGGACGCCAGAGCAATATGGTCAAGTACCTGGCGGAGGCGGGCCCGTTCCGAGGCGAACTTCAGATCGGCGCCGGGGAAGGTGCCTCGCCGGACAAGACCCTGGGCGGCATGTTGCGCTATGCCAAGGATGAGTTGGCTTTGGGCGCCGGTGTGCTGGAGGTCAAGGACACGGCTGGGCGCAAGGTGCGTGGCTTGACGGTGGGCGGCGCCTACACCGCCGGGCCCTTGTACTTCAATCTGTCCTTCGGACAGAACAAGTTCGACTTCGGGACCGACGCCTTGCAGGCGGCCTACACCGCCAACTACACCGTCAGCCCGAGCAGCCGCCTGAATGCGGCAGGCCTGGATGTGAAGAAGCGCGACATGATGGCCGCCGGCTTCACCTACCAGATGAGCAAGGAGCTGAATCTGGGCTTGCAAGCCTGGTACGCCAAGCAAAGCCACCATCGCCTGAGTGGCGAGAGCAAGGCTGGCTTTGTGGCAGCCGTGGCGGATTACGCCTTCTCCAAGCGTACCGATGTGTACTTCGAGGCGGATTACTCAAAGCTGGGCGGCGCTGTGGCCTTTGACAACACGGCCAAGACACGTGTGGGCCTCAGCAGTGGCATCCGTCACCGTTTCTGAGTCCGATCTGTGTTTGAATCCAGGCCGCCTCGTGCGGCCTTTTTTCTTTTTCAGCGGCCGTGGGTGGCAGGATCGTTGAGAAAAAGGTGCGGTGATGGCGACGGAAATCATGGGTGAGCGATCGACCTGGCAGTTGCGGGCATGCAGTGCTGCTTTGGCTGTGGTGATGGCTGGCTGTGCTCACAGCCCGTCGATGGAGTCGGAGCGGTCAGAAGCGGTGGAGGCCGCAGCCGCCGCCATGCCCGAGCTGCTTGCCGACTGGTCGCCGCGCCCCCTGCCGGGCAAGCGGTCCACGGCCTACTCCTTTGTTCAACGTGATGGTCGTGATTGCGTGTTGGCCCAGGCTCGCCAGTCGGTCAGCCTCTGGCGTCGAAGTCTCGACCTGGCGCCAGAACATGTGGAGCAGTTGAAGTTTGATGTCTGGATTGGTGAACATTCGCCCAAGGCCACGGTCCAGGCTCCCGAAACCGATGACGCACCGGCGCGCCTCTTGCTCGGGTTTGCGGGGGACGAGTCTCGGCTCTCGCTGGCGAACCGCATGCAATTCGAGTTGGTTCGCACCCTGACCGGCGAGGCTCCGCCCTACGCCACTTTGATGTACGTCTGGGATGCCAGTGCCGCACCGGAGACCGTGGTTGTCAGTGCGCGCAGCGACCGCATTCGCAAGATCGTGGTGGGCTCGGGTGGCTTCAAGCGCGCGCCCGCTTGGCAACACTTGCGCCGTGATCTGCGCGCCGATTTTCAGCGCGCCTTTGGCGAGGCCCCCGGCCGTTTGGTGTCCATGGCCATGATGACCGACGCCGACAACACGCGCAGCCGTTCCGAGGCCTGCTACGGCGATATCTTGCTTCTGGGGGCTGAGCAACAGCCATTGGCGGGCAGCTTGCAGTTCTGAGCGCCTCTACAAAGCGCAATGCGGCGGGACGCCGCATGCACGGCGCATCGGGACTTTCCCCTTTGTGGTCTGATGCGCTCTTCGCCATGATGGCGCGACCTTGAGGCCGCAACTGCCCCGGTGGCGGGTGGTGGCTTCATCGGTATTCATTCCAATCACAGACCGAACCGGGGCAGGGTGTGCCCGGAAGAGGCCGATTCATGCATGGGGGAGCGCCAAGCGCTTGACAGACCGTGTCGGGGTCCGCCTTTGCCAAGGCCGCCAACCGAACCTACCGACATGCTAGTTTTCATCCTCCGCCGCCTGGTCCAGTCTCTCATCGTGATGCTCACGGTGGCCTGCGTGTCCTTCATGCTGTTCCAGTATGTGGGCGATCCCGTCACCAACCTGCTGGGCCAGGATGCCACGCAAGAGCAACGCGAGGCCTTGCGCCGCGACCTGGGCCTGGATGCGCCGTTTCCCGTGCAGTTCGCCCGCTTTGTGGGCAATGCGGTGCAGGGCGAGTTTGGCTTGAGCCTGCGCCAGGGCCGCAAGGTGTCGGACCTGATCGCCGAGCGCCTGCCGGCCACGCTGGAGCTGGCCCTGGTGGCCGGCTTGATTGCGCTGTCGGTGGGCATCCCGCTCGGGGTCTATGCCGCTTTGCGGCGCGGCAAGGCCAGCTCTCAGCTACTGATGATGCTGTCCTTGCTGGGGGTGTCCCTGCCGACTTTTCTCATCGGCATCCTGCTGATCCTGGTGTTCGCGGTCTGGCTCAAATGGCTGCCCAGCTTTGGGCGCGGCGATGTGCTTGCGATCGGCAGCTGGACCACGGGCTTGTTGACGGCCGACGGCCTGCGCCATGTGCTGCTGCCAGCCATCACCTTGTCGGTGTTCCAGCTGACCCTGATCATGCGCCTGGTGCGGGCCGAGATGCTCGAGGTGCTGCGCACCGACTACATCAAGTTCGCCCGCGCCCGCGGCCTGAGCAACCAGGCCGTGTATTTCGGCCATGCGCTCAAGAACACCTTGGTGCCGGTGATCACCATCACCGGCCTGCAGCTGGGCCAGCTGATTGCTTTCGCCATCATCACCGAGACGGTGTTCCAGTGGCCGGGCATGGGCTTGCTCTTCATCCAGGCCGTGCAGTTCGCCGACATCCCGGTCATGGCTGCCTACCTGTGCCTGATCTCCTTCATTTTCGTCAGCATCAATCTGCTGGTGGATCTGCTGTACTTCGCCGTCGACCCGCGCCTGCGCACCCAGGGCAAAGCACATTGAACCGGCCCTGCCGCCCTGCTTGACCTTTGATTTCAGAGAAGACTCGACCCGATGAGCCAAGCTTCCATCCCGCCCGTGCCTGCCGCGCCGAATGCGCTGCAGCGCTTTTTTGATGGCGATGTCTGGTACTCCTTCCGCAGTTCGCCGGTGGCGATGGCTGCGGCCGTGATCGCCTTGATCTGCGTGTTCTGCGCCGTCTTAGCCGAGTTCGTCGCGCCGCACAACCCCTTCGATCTGGCCACGCTGGAGCTGATGGATTCACGCCTGCCACCGGCCTGGATGGAAGGCGGCAGCAGCAAGTACCTGCTCGGTACCGACGACCAGGGCCGCGACATCCTCTCGGCCCTGATGTACGGCGCCCGCATCTCTCTCTTCGTCGGCCTGGCCTCGGTGATGTTGAGCATGGTGATGGGCGTGGGCCTGGGCTTGCTGGCGGGCTTTGTTGGCGGCAAGGTCGATGCGCTGATCATGCGCGTGTGCGACGTCATGCTGTCCTTCCCCTCCATTCTGATCGCGCTGCTGATTGATGGTGTGGGCCGGGCCATGTTCCCGAATGCCCATGACACTTTGGCGTTTTTGGTACTGATTCTGGCCATCTCGCTGACCGGCTGGGTGCAGTACGCCCGCACGGTGCGCGGCACCACCATGGTGGAGCGCAACAAGGAGTATGTGCAGGCGGCCCGCGTCATCGGCGTCACGCCGCTGCGCATCATGCGTCGACATGTGCTGCCCAATGTGTTGGGCCCGGTGTTGGTGCTGGCCACCATCCAGGTGGCCTCGGCCATCATCACCGAAGCGACCCTGTCCTTCCTCGGCGTCGGCGTGCCGCCGACCAGCCCCTCGCTGGGCACCTTGATCCGTGTGGGCAACGACTTTTTGTTCTCCGGCCAATGGTGGATCACCATCTGGCCCGGCGCCATGCTGGTGCTGATCGCCCTGTCGGTGAACCTGCTGGGGGACTGGTTGCGCGATGCGCTCAATCCCCGCCTGCGTTGAATTGCAAACCTCTCCTGCCCATGAGCACACCCTTGCTTGAGGTCCGCCATCTGCGGGTCGAATTCCCCACCCGGCGCGGCACCTTGCTGGCGCTGGACGACATCAATTTCGACATCGCGCCGGGAGAGATCCTGGGCGTGGTGGGCGAGTCCGGTGCCGGCAAATCCCTGACCGGCGCGGCCATCATCGGCCTGCTGGACCCACCGGGGCGCATTGCCTCGGGCGAGATCCTGCTCGAAGGCCAGCGCATCGACAACCTGCCCTACGAGCAGATGCGCAAGATCCGCGGCCGCCAGATCGGTGCGATCTTTCAGGACCCGCTGACCTCGCTGAACCCGCTCTACACCGTGGGCCAGCAGCTGATCGAAACCATCACCACCCATCTGGATCTGAGCCAGGCGCAGGCGCGCGCGCGGGCCATCGATCTGCTCGAGCAGACCGGCATCCCGGCGGCTGCCGAGCGCATCGATCAGTACCCGCACCAGTTCTCGGGCGGCATGCGCCAGCGTGTGGTGATCGCCCTGGCCCTGGCGGCCAGCCCGAAGCTGATCGTGGCGGATGAACCGACCACAGCGCTCGATGTCTCCATCCAGGCGCAGATCATTTCCCTGCTCAAGCGCATCTGCAAGGAGCAGGGCGCAGCGGTGATGTTGGTCACCCACGACATGGGTGTGATCGCCGAAACCTGCGACCGCGTGGCCGTGTTGTATGCCGGCCGCGTGGCCGAGATCGGGCCGGTGCACGATGTGATTCACAAGCCCGCCCATCCCTATACCGCGGGGCTGATGGGCTCCATCCCGGCCATGGACGAAGACCGTGAGCGCCTGCTGCAGATCGACGGCGCCATGCCGCGCCTGAACGCCATTCCCAAGGGCTGCGCCTTCAACCCGCGCTGCACGCAGGTGTTTGACCGTTGCCGCAGCGAGCGACCGGAGTTGGTGCCGGTGGGCGCCGGTCGTGCGGCCTGCTGGCTGCATGCCGCAACTCAAGCGGAGGCCGCACGATGAGCCGCCCCTTGGTGGAGGTGAAAGACCTCGCAAAAATCTTCGACGTGTCCCCGCCCTGGCTGAACCGGGTGGTGGAGCGCAAGCCGCGCCAGTTCGTCCATGCGGTGGACGGCGTCAGCTTCTCGATCGAGCGCGGCAAGACCCTGGCTCTGGTGGGCGAGTCGGGCTGCGGAAAAAGCACGGTGGCACGCCTGCTGGTGGGCTTGTACGAGCCCACCCGCGGCAGCGTGGAATTCGACGGTGCCGACACGGCCAAGACCCTGGCGTCCAGCGGCGCCCTGGCGCTGCGCCGGCGCATGCAGATGATTTTCCAGGACCCGTATGCCTCGCTGAACCCGCGCTGGAAGGTGCAGGACATCATTGCTGAGCCGCTGCGCGAGCACGGGTTGATTGATGGCGTCGATGCCCAGCGCGCGCGCGTGGCCGAGTTGCTGCAATCGGTGGGCCTGACGGCGGCGGACCGCGAAAAGTTCCCGCACCAGTTCTCGGGCGGCCAGCGGCAGCGCATCTCGATCGCGCGCGCCTTGGCCACGCAGCCGGAGTTTCTGGTCTGCGACGAGCCGACCTCGGCCCTGGACGTCTCGGTCCAGGCCCAGGTGCTCAACATCATGAAGGAGCTGCAGCGCGAGCGCGGCCTGACCTACCTTTTCATCTCCCACAACCTGGCGGTGGTACGCCATGTCTCGGACCAGGTGGGGGTGATGTATCTGGGCCGCCTGGTCGAGCTGGCCGACAAGGCCGAGCTCTTCGCCCGGCCGCGCCATCCCTACACGCGCATGTTGCTGGATGCGATTCCCGACATCCACATGACGGGCCGTTCACGCACCCCGGTGCAGGGCGAGGTACCGAATCCGCTCAACCCGCCCAGCGGCTGCAGCTTCCACCCGCGCTGCCCACATGCCAGTGCCCGCTGCAAGAGCGAGCGCCCGGCCATGCTGGAGTTCAAGGGCGTTCGCGTGGCCTGCCACGCGGTGGAGGAAGGCCGGATCTGAGGCCTCGGCTGGCGAGGCTCGGCAGGGCTCGCGGGGTTCGGCTTCAGGGCCGGGCGGCGCTGGCAGTCGGGCTGGGCGCCTTGGCCGCTTGGCCTTGGGTGGAAGGAGCGGGCGCCTGGGACTGAGCTTGGGCTTGTGGCTGGGGCAAGTAGAGCGGCCCTTTCTGGCCGCAGGCGCCGAGCAAACTCAGGCTCAGGCATAGCGTGAGGCTTGCACCCGCGCGGCGCAAAGACCCTGGCATCTGCGGGCCCGCGGCCCGCGGGCCTACACTGCGAAGCTGTTCGTTGTTTGCTTTCATGGCCGCAGTTTATCGCTGCCTGCCTGGAGCGCTTTCCCCTTCCGCATCACCATGTCCCAGCCTGCCGAATCCTCCAGCCCGTCTGCCGTTCCTGCCGCCACGCCGCTCAGCGATGTCGACTACCAGGCGCGCACCCGCGCCGTGTTGGACCGGATCGAGGCGACGGTGGACGCCTGGCTCGATGGTGATGTGATCGACATCGACAGCCACCGCAGTGGCGGGTTGCTGGAGCTGAGCTTTCCCGGTGGCAGCAAGATCATCCTGAACACGCAGGCGCCGCTGCAAGAGATCTGGTTGGCGGCGCGTGCCGGCGGCTACCACTTCCGGTTTGTGAATGGCCACTGGCTGGACACGCGCAGCGGTGTCGAGTTGCACCAGCTGCTGTCCGAGCAGGCCAGTGCTCAGGGCGGCAAGGCCTTGCAGTTCACGCCGAACTGAGTGGTGCCTTGAAGCGCAGGCGCAAAAGGGCGTGTAGTGCGCCCGCGCTTCAGCGCTTGAACAGGTCGAGGATGCTCTTCTTCTCGTCCTCGCTGGCAGCGCCCGGCAGCTTGCCTTCGGACTGACTCAGCTCGCGCACGCCGGCAGTGCCGGTGTACTCGTCGTAGTACCACTCACCGTTGCGATTGACCACGCCCTCGGGCACCGCCATTTCACTGACCGGCACGCCCTTGAGGGCCTGGCTCATGTACTCGATCCAGATCGGTAGCGACAGCCCGCCGCCGGTTTCACGGTCGCCCAGCTTCTTGGGCTGGTCGTAACCCATCCAGACAACGGCCACCACCTCCTGCTGGTAGCCGGCGAACCAGGCGTCCATCGAGTCGTTGGTGGTGCCGGTCTTGCCGTAGATGTCAGGTCGCTTGAGCTGGGCTTGAGCTCGGGCGGCCGTGCCGCTGCGCGTCACCTCTTGCAAGAGGCTGGTCATCAGGAAGGCATTGCGCGCTTCGATCACACGGCTGTCTTCGCCCACTTCCAGCTGCGGAGCTTCGTACAGCAGGCGGCCCTTGTTGTCGGTCAGCTTGGCGATCAGCTGGGGCGTGACGCGGTGACCGCCGTTGGCGAAGACGGCATAGCCCTGTGCCATCTGCATGGGCGTCACCGAGCCGGCGCCGAGCGCCATGGTCAGGTAGGCCGGGTGCTTCTCGGCCTCGAAGCCAAAGCGGGTGATCCACTCCTGCGCGTAATGGACGCCGATGGAGTTGAGCACGCGGATGGACACCATGTTCTTGGACTTGGCCAGCGCCCTGCGCAAGGGCAGGGGGCCGTCGAAGGTGCCGTCGTAGTTCTTGGGCTCCCAGGGCTGGCTGCCGGTGGTGGAGGCGTCGAAGAACAGTGGCGCGTCGTTGACGATGGTGCTGGGGGTGAAGCCTTTTTCCAGCGCGGCCGAGTAGATGAAGGGCTTGAAGCTGGAGCCGGGTTGACGCCAGGCCTGGGTCACATGGTTGAATTTGCTCTTGGCGTAGTCAAAACCGCCCACCATGGCGCGCACGCGGCCATTGCGTGGGTCGAGCGAGACGAAAGCGCCTTCCACCACGGGCAGCTGGGTGATGGTCCATTCCTCCTGGCTGGGCTTGGCGGCCAGCGGTGCCTTCACCACGCGGATGATGGCGCCGCGGCGCACGCGGGTCTTGGGGTTGCCGTTTTCGGCCAAGCCCGAGGTGGCCGGCTTCAGGCCTTCGCCGGTGATGGTCACGGTTTCGCCGCTTTGCAGGGCCGCCACCACCTTTTTCGGGCTGGCTTCCAGCACCACGGCGGCCAGCAACTCGTCGTTGGCGGGATGGTCGTTCAGCGCCTCTGCGATGCGGCTGTCCAGGTCGGCCGGGTTGCCCGGCAGGTCGGCATAGGCTTCGGGGCCGCGGTAGACCTGGCGGCGCTCGAAGTTGAGGATGCCGCGGCGCAGGGCGCGGTAGGCCACGTTCTGTTCTTCGGCCTTGAGGGTCAGGTAGACATTCAGGCCTCGGGTGTAGGCCTCATCGCCGTACTGGTTGTAAATCAGCTGCCGTGCCGCTTCGGTTACGAACTCGGCGTGGCTGGGCGTTTCGTTCACCGGGCGCAGGCGCAGCTTTTGGGCCTTGGCCGCGTCGCGTTGTTCCTCGGTGATGTAGCCGTTTTCCAACATGCGCTCGATGATGTACTGCTGGCGGATGGTGGCCCGGCGCGGGTTGTTGATCGGGTTGTAAGCGGAAGGCGCCTTCGGCAGACCGGCCAACATGGCCGCCTCGGCGATGGTGATTTCCTGAATAGGCCTGCCGAAATACACCTCGCAGGCAGCGGCAAATCCATAGGCCCGGTGGCCCAGGAAAATCTGGTTCATATAGATCTCGAGGATCTGCTCCTTGCTCAGCGCGTTCTCGATCTTCAGGGCGAGCAGGATCTCGTAGATCTTGCGGGTCAGAGTCTTCTCGGTCGAGAGGTAGAAGTTGCGCGCCACCTGCATGGTGATGGTGGAGGCGCCCTGGCTGCGGGACTCGCTCACATTCGCCAGGCCGGCGCGGATCACGCCCAGATAGTCCACGCCGCCATGCTGGTAGAAGCGGGCGTCTTCGATCGCCAGCACCGCGTCCTGCATGACCTTCGGAATTTCCCTGATCGGCAGAAAATTTCGTCTTTCATCGCCAAATTCAGCCAAAAGTTGGCCTTCGGCCGACAAGACCCGCAAAGGCAGCTTGGGGCGGTAGTCGGTCAAGCCGCTGATGTCCGGCAAGTTTGGGTAGGCCATGGCCAGCGCCAAGGCCACCAGCATGAGTATGGCAACGCCACCCGCCGCGGCCAGGCCCAACAGCCAAGCCAGCATCCGAACGAGGCCTTGCATGGCGCCGGAGGGAGGGGCGTTTCGGGACTCAGACGCTGCGGACTGAGAGGTGTTCTTTTTGGCGTCGCTCATGGGCCTCCGGATGGGTCGGCGCATTATAGGAATGGCTTTTTGGCCGTGAAGCCTGCGCCAAGACGGGCGCTAACGCGCGCCAGAAGAGATGCGCACCGGGCTTCGCCGATGCCGGATGGTTTAACTCGCCTTGTTTCGGCTTTGCCCCGTTCCGTATTTCGGGAAAATTAGGTCTGGCTTTGAATCAAAGGCCTCAGCGATGATTTGAATGCGACGTCTTCTCGGTGTTTTTCGGGGCATCCGCGGCCTTCTTGCTCGTGTATGTTACGCAACGAGCTGTTACCAGCTGTGACCGCTTTTCCTTGGGCGGTCAAGGCCTTTGCTGCTAGCATTCAAGTAACTTATTAACAGTCCGGCGCAAAAACGTTGGGGGATTCGCGTCATGGGCATACTTGACGTTTTGTTGGGGCGCAAGCACCCGCCGATGATTGGGCTTGATATCAGTTCTTCGAGCGTCAAGCTGGTCGAGCTGGGTCAGACCGCCAGTGGTGAATTTGTGTTGGAGCGTTTTGCCACCGAGTCCTTCGAAAAGGGCTGGATCACCGACGGCCAAATCGAGAAATTCGACGAAGTGGCTGATGCCGTGCGCCGTGTGGTGGCGCGCAGCGGCAGCCGCACCCGCGACGCCGTGCTGGCCATGCCGCAATCGGCCGTCATCACCAAGAAGATCATGCTGCCCGCCGGCCTGCGCGAGGAAGAGTTGGAGATCCAGGTCGAAGCCGAGGCCAACCAGTACATTCCCTTCTCCCTCGACGAGGTGAGCCTCGATTTCTGCGTGATCGGTCCCAGTCCGACCTCGGTCGGCGATGTGGAAGTGCTGATTGCAGCTTCGCGCAAGGACCGCGTTCAAGACCGTCAAGGTCTGGCTGAAGCGGCCGGCTTGCGGCCAGTGGTGCTGGACATTGAATCGCATGCCTCGCGCATGGCCATGGGTCGCCTGATTGCCAACCTGCCCAATGCCGGCAAGGATGCGCTGGTCGCGCTGTTTGAGATCGGGGCCGACACCACCAGCCTCAAGGTGCTGCGCGACGACGAGATGCTTTACGACCGCGACCAGGCGTTTGGCGGTTCGCAACTGACCCAGTTGATTTCGCGCCAATACGGCTTCTCTTTCGAAGAGGCGGAGCAGAAGAAGCTCTCCAATGACCTGCCCGAAGATTTCGAAGTGGCGGTGCTGAACCCCTTTGTGGACAGCCTGTCCCAGGAGATCGGCCGCGCGCTGCAGTACTTCTTCACCAGCACACCCCACCACAAGGTGCACTACGTGATGCTGGCCGGGGGTACGGCCACCTTGCCGGGACTGAAGGAGCGCGTGACCGAGCTGACGGGCTTTGCCTGCATGGTGGTGAACCCCTTCGAGAACATGGAGCTGGGTTCGGCCGTGCGTGAGCAGAAGCTGCGCCGCGAAGCTCCGGCCTACCTGACCGCTTGCGGCCTGGCGATGCGGAGGTTCTACCAGTGATTTTGATCAATCTGCTTCCCCACCGGGAAGAGAAGCGCAAGCGCCGCAAGAACGCGTTCTTCGCCGGCCTGGGCTTGGCAGCCCTGATTGGGGTGGGCGCCGTCATGGCAGGCTACGCCTTGATCCAGCACATGACCAACGATCAGCGGACGCGCAACCAATTTTTGAGCGACCAGATCGCCAAGCTGGATGAGCAGATCAAGGACATTGCCAACCTCAAGGCTGAGATTGAGTCCTTGAAGTCGCGCCAGCGTGCGGTGGAAGACCTGCAAAGCGATCGCAACACGCCTGTGCAACTGCTCAACGAGCTGGCACGTCACACGCCAGAAGGGGTTTACCTGACCGCCATCCGTCAGGCCGACAAGGTGGTGACCATCAGCGGCATTGCACAGACCAACGAGCGGGTGTCGGAGTTCATCCGCAACACCTCGCGCAGCTCGGATTGGCTGGAGCGGCCCGATCTGGTGGAAATCAAGGTGGCCAATCTGACCACCAGCAGCCGTGACCAGAAGCGTTTGTTCGACTTCTCCATGCGGGTGTCGATCAAGGAGCCCGTGCGGGAAGCCGCACCCGGTGCACCGGCCAAGCCGGCCTCGGCACCCAAGTCTTGATGAAGGCAAGCATGGCCAGCACGTCTTTGAATCTGAAATTCGACCTCAACGCCTGGGGCGCCCAGGTGGCGGACCAGTTCCGAGGTCTCAATCCCAATGAGCCGGGTCAGTGGCCGGTGTTGCCCAAGCTGGCGGCCTCGCTGGCCGTCACGCTGATTGTGATGGTGTTGGGCTGGTTTTTACTTCTGTCCGACGAGCAGGCCTTGCTCGACGCCGAAGTGGCGCGCGAACCGAATCTGCGCCAGGACTACACCGCCAAGTTGGCGCAGGCGGTCAACCTGCCTGAACTGCGCAAGCAAAAGAGCCAGGTCGAGGAATACGTGACCCAGCTGGAAAAGCAGCTGCCGGGCAAGGCTGAGATGGACGCCCTGCTGTCCGACATCACCCAAGCCGGCGTGGGTCGCAGCCTGCAGTTCGAGCTGTTCCGCCCCGGCCAGGTGGTCGTCAAGGACTATTACGCCGAGTTGCCGATTTCATTGCGGGTGTCAGGGCGCTACCATGACATCGGCTCGTTTGCGGCGGATGTGTCCAACCTGTCCCGCATCGTGACATTGCACAACCTCAATGTGCTGGCATCGACTGGCAAAGACGCGGGCAGCGGCACGCTGAGCATGGAGGCCACCGCCCGCACGTACCGCTATCTGGATGCCATTGAAGTGGCCGAGCAGAAAAAGGCTGCGGCCAAGGCGGCTGCAGGAGCGAAGAAGCCATGAACGCGGCGATGAATCTGAACCCGTGGTTGCTGCGTGCTGCGGCACTGGCCGTCTGCGCCAGCTTGGCCGCCTGTTCGACCGATATGGATGAGCTGCAGCAGTGGATGGAGCAGCAGCGCAAGGAAGCGCGGGCGACCATTGCGCCCCTGGTGCCGCCCAAGAAATTTCAGCCTCAGCCCTATGAGGCGAGCTTGGGTGTCGAGCCTTTCAGTCCTCAGAAGTTGAGCGTGGCCGTCAAGCAGGAAGCGTCCCTGCCCAATTCCTTGCTGGCCAAGGAAATGAGCCGGCGTCGCGAGCCGTTGGAGGCTTACCCGCTGGACAGCATGACCATGGTCGGCAGTCTGACCCGACAGAACCAGCGGTATGCCTTGCTGCGGGTGGACAACCTGCTCTATCAGGTCAAGAGCGGGGACTACCTCGGTTTGAACTTTGGACGGGTGATGAAGATCAGCGAAACCGAAATCGGATTGCGAGAAGTCGTCCAGGACGCTGCGGGCGAGTGGATTGAACGCACCAGTACCCTCCAGCTGCAGGAGAAGGGACGATGAAAAATTTCCAGGAGACATCGAGGATGACGAGCCAATGGCGCAAGTGGGCGACGGCCTCGGCCCTAGTTCTGGCCACGGCGGCCACGGCCGCGCCGGCCTGGGCGCAGACCGCCATTCGCTCCATCAACAGCACGCAGCAAGCGGGCGTCGAAGTGGTGCGCATCGAGTTGAGCCAGCCGCTGACGGAGATCCCGCGCGGCTTCACCGTGCAGACGCCCCCGCGCATCGCCATCGACTTGCCAGGCGTGGTGAACGGCATCGGCCGCTCGATGGTGGAGATCAACCAGGGCAATCTGCGCTCGGCCAATGTGGCCCAGGCGGGTGAGCGTTCGCGCGTGGTCCTGAACCTGCGCACGCCCTCGGGTTACCGGGCCGAGCTGCAAGACAGCGCGCTGCTCTTGATTCTTGAGTCCACTTCCGCGCAGGCACCGGCGCCCAATGAACCGGTGCACTTTGCCCAGAGTCTCAACTCCGAGGCGCAGTCCATTCGTGACATCGACTTCCGCCGCGGACAGGACAACTCCGGCCGCGTGATCGTCAACCTGCCGAGCAACCAGGTCGGCGTGGACATTCAGCAGCAGGGCCAGAATCTGGTGGTGGAGTTCCTGCGCTCGACCGTGCCCGAGGGCCTGCGTCGCAAGCTGGACGTGGCTGACTTTGGCAGCCCGGTGCAGTCGGTGGTGACCACACAGAACGGCGACCGCGTGCGCATGGTCATCGAGCCCAAGGGAGCCTGGGAGCACAGCGCCTACCAGAGCGACAACCAGTTTGTGCTGGAAGTGCGCCACCAGAAGCAGGATCCCAACAAGCTGACCACAGGCCCCGGCTATGCGGGCGACAAACTGTCGCTGAACTTCCAGAACATCGAAGTTCGTGCGTTGCTGCAGGTGATTGCGGATTTCACCAACTTCAATGTGGTGACCAGCGATACCGTGACCGGCAATGTGACCTTGCGCCTCAAGGATGTGCCTTGGGACCAAGCTCTGGACATCATCATGCAGGCCAAGGGCCTGGGCCTGAAGAAGTCCGGCAATGTGCTCTGGATTGCACCCAAGGATGAACTCTCGGCCAAGGAGAAGCTGGATCTCGAGTCCAAGGCGCAAATTGCCAACCTCGAGCCCCTGCGCACACAGTCTTTTCAGCTCAATTACACCAAGGCCGAAGAAGTCTTCAAAGGCTTGACGGGGCAGAACAACTCCGGCGGCAGCGGTGGCTCAGGCGGTCAGAACGCTTCTCGCATCTTGACCCCGCGAGGCAGTGCGATCTCGGAGAGCCGTACCAACCAGCTCTTCGTCACCGACATTCCTTCCAAGCTGGAGGAAATTCAAGCGTTGATCGCCAAGATCGACGTTCCGGTGCGCCAGGTCCTGATCGAGGCCCGCATTGTGGAAGCGGACGACAAGTTCGGCCGCGCGCTCGGTGTGAAGCTGGGCAGTGCCGATTTGCGCGGCACCCGCGGTGGCATTCCGGGCTACTCGGTCGGTGGCAACAACTACCTGACCCTGGGCGGCAACCTCAACGGCATCGCAGGCCAGACCTTGCAGCCCGGCGGCAGTGTTGGCGCTGGTGGCACCGGCCCGGATGGCAAGCCCGTCTTCAATACGCAGTTCGTCAATCTGCCGGCCAATGTGTCTTCGGACAGTTTCGGTGGATCCAATGTGGCGAACTTCGCGCTGTCCTTGTTCAATGCCACGGCCAACCGATTCCTGAACCTGGAACTTTCGGCCCTGGAAGCCGATGGCAAGGGCAAGATTGTGTCCAGCCCGCGCGTCATCACGGCCGACCAGGTCAAGGCCTTGATCGAGCAAGGTGAAGAACTGCCTTACCAGGTCGCCACCTCCAGCGGCGCCACGTCCATCCAGTTCAAGAAGGCCGTTCTGAAGCTGGAAGTGACGCCGCAAATCACGCCCGAGGGCAATGTGATCCTGGACGTGGATGTCAACAAGGACAGCCGCGGCACGCTGACGCCCCAGGGCTACGCCATCAACAACAAGCATGTGAAAACCATGGTCTTGGTGGAGAACGGTGGCACCGTGGTGATCGGCGGCATCTTCACTCAGGATGAACGTGAAGACGAATCCAAGGTCCCGGTGCTGGGTGACATTCCCTACCTGGGCAATTTGTTCAAGAACAAGAGCCGCACCACGAGCAAGACCGAACTCTTGATCTTCCTGACCCCCAAAGTGGTCAGCGAGCGTGCGCCGGTCCGGTGATGGACATGTTGGTGGGAACTTAATCAATCGGGAGAAGGTAGCGTCCGCCGTGGCGGCGCTGCCATGCAGGAGTTTGCAGAGATGAGTACATCCATGGTGTGGGCGCGACCTTCCTGGCGCCAAGCGTGGCGAGCGGCGGGTGCGATGGTGCTGGGCTTGGCCTTGGCTGCCTGCGGCGGCGGCGGCGGTGGTGCCGGCACGTCGGTTTTCGATCCGGGCACGGGCACCAACCCGAATACACCCAGCACCTTGGCTGATCTGGCCGTGGTGGCGGACAAGACCTCGGTTCCCAACTCCGGTGCTGAAGTGGTCACTTTCACCATCACCGCCCTGACTTCGGGCAACGCCGCTTTGACGGGCGTGGAAACACCCGTCACCGTGGAAGTCGAAAGTGGTGCCATCGTCACGCCCTCGGCCAAGGTGACCAGCAAGGACACCGGCAAGATCACGGCGGTGGTGCAGATCACCGACAAGACCAGCCGCACCGTGAAGCTGAATGTCAGTTCGGGTTCAGTCAAGAAAACGGCCAGCTTCGAAGTGGTGGACAGTGTGAACGGCAGCAAGGTGGCTGATTTGCGCCTGGTTGTGGACAAGGTCACGCTGCCCAATGACGGCACTCAAGTCGCCAAGTTGAGCGTGACTTCGGTGGATGCGTTCAACAGCGCCATCGGCGGTTCGCCGGTTTCCCTGGCTTTGATCGACCCGGTCGCCGGGGGATCCATCATCAACGCTTTTGGCAAAACGTCGACCGATGACACCTCAGGCGTGCTGGCGGCTGACATCAGCCTGGTGACCAGCAAGGGCAAGACCAATCGTTCCATCACGGTTCAGGCCACCAGCGGCACGGTGGTGCGAACCATCAGCTTTGACGTGGTCGAGGCGGTGTCCATCGTGCCCAAGGCCAGCGATCTGACCATCGGCTTGAGCAAAAACACGGTGGGTAATGCCGGCAGTGAGACCGTGGACGTGGTGGTCACCGCTGTAGATACTTTGCGAAATGCAGTTCCCGGCATCAAGGTGACTTTCACGGTGGACAGTAACGCGATTCTCGTACCGGGAAATTTGGTCACCGATGCAAATGGTGTAGCAAAGGCCTCGGTTTTGGTTGGGGCTGATCGCTCCAATCGCACGGTGACTGTGACTGCTACGAGCGATGCATTGGTCCGCCGGGCCTCATTCAAGGTCACCGGTGCAAAGCTTCAGGCCCAGCTTTTGCCCGCGACACTTCGTGCAGGGGATCTGGGAGCGGTGGAATACACGCTGACCGATGTCAATCTCAGCCCGATGGTCGGCGTGGCGGTCGCTGTTGGTGGCAGCCAAGGTGCTGCGGTGGCCTGCGTCGGCAGCGCTACTCCATCTGAAGCAGTAACGGACAGCAAAGGCAAATACACCTATTGCTACAAGGCGACAGGCAGTGGCCCTACTGAAATTTCGGCGATGGCTGGCGGTACTTCGGTTAAGAGCACGGTGCAGATAGATGCCACTGTATCTGACGTCCCTGCGGCAACGCCCATCGGCTCTGCAACGTTCACGGCCTCGCCCGCAGTTGTCGCGGTCAATTTGGTTGGAAGCAGCGAAAATCGCGTTGAACTGCGCCTCCTGTTCCGCAGTGACAAGAACGAGCCTATTCCGAATGTCCGCGCACGTATCGGCTTGGGCGGCAATAATTCCGGCACCGATGGCTCAATCAGTTCCGGCAACGACAAAATCATCATTTCGGATGCGACAGGTATTGCCGTGACCAGTTTTGTGGCCGGCCAAAGGCCGAGCCCGCCGGACCAGGTTAAGGTTTATGCTTGCTTCTCCAAGACCGATGCGGTCGAGACTATTGCCGCATGCCCTACGGACCGACTTCGCACGGTCTCGCTAACTGTGGTGGAGCAGCCTGTCTCGGTGACCATCGGCACCAATGGCCTGATCGGGACTGGCACCAATAAGCTGACCTACTACCAGGAGTTCACGGTATTGGTGGTCGATTCAGCCGGCAAGCCCAAATCCGATGTTCAGATCGCTCCTCTGATCGACTTGCCGAGTTACCTCAAAGGCTATTACCGCTGGGACGAGGGCTTGAAGAAGTGGATTCAAGTCGTGAGACAGCATTGTTTGGCTGAGGACATTTCACCGGGCAAGGGTTTTCGGAATGGCACCATTGAAGTCGGTGAAGATCTCAATGACAACAATCAGCTTGACCCCAGGCAGTCAGATGTTGCTGTCACATTGATTGGCAGCACACGCACCGATTCGAATGGACTTGCAGTGATACGTATTGAGTATCCGCAGAACTACGGCAGTTGGACGGAGTACTCAATTAGAGTCAGCGCCTCTGGTGTGGTCAGTCCTCCGGCATTTTTCGGCCGCATCGCCTCTGAAGGGGATACTCTTCAAACGCTGAAGGGTACCTCGCGATTCACGGCTGTGCCGGTCGACGTGATCAAGGCGGAAGGCGACCCGCCATTTGGCCTTAGCCCATACGGTCAAATTGCGAACTGCTCCAGCCCAAACTGATGTTTGTGTCGTTGGCATGAGCGCAGCTCGCCTTGTGATCTCCCTTGTCGGCATGCCCGGCGGTGGCAAGTCCACCGTCGGCCGTCAGCTGGCGCGGCAGCTGGGTGTGCGCTTTGTTGACAGCGACACGGAAATCGAAGCGCGAATCGGGGAGCCGATTCGCGCTTTTTTTGATCGCTCGGGTGAAGCTGCGTTTCGAGACATCGAGTCGCAGGTGCTGAACGAGTTGCTGGCACGTGAGGGGGAATTCGTGCTGGCCACCGGCGGTGGCATCGTGCTGCGAGAGGCCAATCGCCACCTTTTGCATCAAGCCAGCACCGTGCTCTACCTCCGCTCCACGCCGGAAGAGCTGTTCCGACGTTTGCGCCACGACACGCAGCGCCCACTGCTCCAGGTGCGAGATCCTCTGCAAAAGCTGCGCGAGCTGTATTTGCAGCGCAATCCGCTGTATCGAAGCGTGGCGCATTACGTGCTCGAGACAGGTCGTCCGTCTGTGCACGGCCTGGTCAATATGGCGCTGATGCAGCTCGAATTGGCCGGCATCATCGATCCGGCCCGGGTTGCGGCCACCGTTGGTGCTGAGCCCGCCGCTTGTTGATTCCGAGCGGATCGGTCCGTCGGTTCCATCCCTTGCGCGATGCTGAGTCGGGCGCGAGCGGCCCTTACACTTGACGCATGACTTCCTCGACGGCCCCGACTTCCGCCTCCATCGCCTCATCGGCCACTGCCGCACCGGCCTTGCATTGCGTGCCGATCGCCCTCGATCAGCGCAGCTACGACATCCACATCGGCCCCGGTCTGTTGGACTCGGCGCAAAGCTGGCAAGGCCTGCCCAAAGCGGCGTGCGCACTGATCGTCAGCAACGAGGTGGTGGCGCCGCTCTATCTCGAACGCCTGCGTTTGCAACTGGCCGCTCATTACCGTCGGGTCGAGTTCGTCCAGCTCCCCGATGGCGAGAGCCACAAGGATTGGGCCAGCCTCAACCTCGTGTTTGATCACCTGCTGGCCCAGGCGGCCGATCGCAAGACCGTGCTGTTCGCGCTGGGCGGCGGCGTCATTGGTGACATGACAGGTTTTGCCGCTTCGATCTATATGCGCGGTGTGCCCTTTGTCCAGGTCCCGACGACCTTGTTGGCCCAAGTCGACTCGTCAGTGGGCGGCAAGACCGCCATCAACCATCCCCTGGGCAAGAACATGATTGGCGCGTTCTACCAGCCCGAGCGGGTGGTTGCCGACCTCGACACGCTGGATACCTTGCCGCAGCGTGAGCTGGCGGCTGGCTTGGCCGAAGTCATCAAATACGGCCCGATCGCGGACGCTGAATTTCTGGCCTGGATCGAGGCCAATTTGGACGCTTTGCTTGCCCGCGACAAGCGGGCCTTGGCCTATGCCGTCAAGCGCTGCTGCGAGATCAAGGCCTGGGTGGTGGGCCAGGATGAACGTGAACAGGGCTTGCGTGCCATCCTGAATTTTGGCCACACCTTCGGACACGCCATCGAAACCGGCATGGGCTATGGCGCCTGGCTCCACGGCGAAGCGGTGGGTTGCGGCATGGTCCTGGCGGCCGATTTGTCGGTCCGAAAGGGGCTGATGCCGCCCGAGTTCTTGCCTCGCCTGCGCCGCCTGATCGAGCGTGCGGGCCTGCCGGTGCAAGCGCCGCGTTTGGGTGCCGAGCGCTATCTGGAATTGATGCGGGTGGACAAAAAGGCCGAGGCGGGCGAGATCCGCTTCGTGCTGATCGAAAGCCTGGGCCGCGCCGGCATGCACGGGGCCCCCGATGAACTGGTCGCCGCTGTGCTGAGCGATCACTGCGGCTGAGTCGCAATCACTCGGTCACGGTCTCCTCAGTGCAGCAGCCCCAGCTTTTCTTCTGAACCCGGACGGTGTCGCGATATGGCTGTTGAGTTTTTGTCAGGGCTGCACCCGGTGACCTCTTCGGGGCTGGCACCTTACGCTTGCCACCCGAATCAAACGCGGGGCCGGCGTTTCCCCGAGCCATCAGCGCCCACGCGAAGCGAGTACCAACGCGACCGAGACCGCATCATCCACAGCAGCGCCTTTCGCCGCCTGGTCTACAAGACCCAGGTCTTCATGAACCATGAGGGCGATCTGTTTCGAACCCGGCTGACGCACTCGCTGGAGGTGGCCCAGCTGGGCCGTTCCATCGGCCGCAGCCTCGGCTTGAACGAGGATTTGATCGAGGCCGTCGCACTGGCTCATGACCTCGGTCACACGCCCTTCGGTCATGCGGGGCAGGATGTGCTTGATGAATGCATGAAGCCCCACGGCGGCTTCGAGCACAACTTGCAGTCCTTGCGGGTGGTCGACAAGCTGGAGCTGCGTTACCCCGCGTTCGACGGCCTCAATCTGTGCTTCGAAACCCGTGAAGGCATCCTCAAGCACTGTGCGCGCCGCAATGCCGAGTTGCTGGAGGCGGCTGAGCCCGATGGCGTGGCTCGCCGCTTTCTTCATGGCGGTCAGCCCAGCCTGGAGGCGCAGCTCTGCAATCTGGCGGACGAGGTGGCCTACAACGCCCATGACATCGATGACGGCGTGCGCTCGGGGCTGCTCGCCCTGGAACAGTTGGAAGAAGTGCCCCTGGTGCACCGCTATCTGCGAGAAGCTCTGAGCGAGTTTCCGCAGCTGGACAGCAAACGGCTTTTGTTCGAGACCATCCGGCGCATGCTTTCGGCCCAGGTCTACGACATCATCGACGCGACCCGCGCTGCCTTGCAGCAGGGGCAGGGCGTGCAGGACCTGGCTGCCGTGCGGGCAGCGCCGGCCCTGGTGCGTTTCAGCCCCGAGATGCGCGCGGCAAGCACCGAGCTCAAACGCTTTCTGTTCGCCAAACTCTACCGTCACCCACAGGTCCAGCAGACCCGCCAGCGCGCCGACCAGGTGCTTCGTGACCTGTTCCGGATCTACACCAGCGAGCCGGCTCAACTTCCGCCAGATTTCGCTGGTGCTGCCGATGCACCGCGTGCCTGCGCCGATTACATCGCCGGCATGACCGACCGATTTGCCCTGCGCGAGCATCAGCGACTGACAGGCTTCAGCTTGTTCTGAGAATCACGCGCGGCTCGGCAGGTCCGTGGGCGATCTGGCGCTCCCGGACTTGCCTCGCGCCTGAATCACTCTCAAACTAGGGTCAGTGTCATTTTGAGAGTGGATTCCTGTATGGCTCGCCTACCTCGCTTGGTTCTGCCAGGCCAAGCTCACCACCTGATGTTGCGCGGCAACAACCGCCAACCCATCGTCCATGAGGATGCGGACCGTCGCCAGTTCTTGGATCTGCTGCGTGACTGCGCCCGCACCCACCGCGTTGCCGTGCATGCCTACGTCTTGATGGACAACCACCTCCATGTGCTGGCCACGCCCGAGGACGAGCCCGGCCTTGGCAAACTCGTTCAGTCCATCGGCCGACGCTATGTGGCCTGGTTCAATCACAAGTACGGCCGCAGCGGCACGCTCTGGGAAGGGCGCTATCGCGCGACCGTGATCGACAGCGAGCGCTACTTCCTGGCCTGCATGCGCTACATCGAGCTGAATCCGGTCCGTGCCGGGCTGTGCAGCTCGCCCGAAGAGTTCCCTTGGTCCAGCTGCGCCAGTCACTTGGGCCGCCGAAGCGACAGCCTTCTCAGCGAACACCTGCTGTACTGGACCCTGGGCAACACACCCTTCGAGCGTGAGGCCGCGTACCGCGAGTTGTTGGCGGAAGGTTGTGCAGATGCGGAGCGCCTACGCTTCACCGATGCGACTTTGAAGGGCTGGCCGCTGGGCTCCGAAGGCTTTCTGCGAGCCTTGGCAGACCAGACCCAGCGCAGGCTGGAGCCATTGCCGCGAGGGCGTCCTCGCAGAAAACTGGAGGCGTCCGATCCTTCAGGCGATTCTTGATTTGGCAAGCGAAAACTCACTCTGACCCTATTTAAATCATATTGAAGCTACAGGTGTTTGATTAATAGACTCTGACCCTATTTAGTTTTTCTTGAGCGTTTTGCTGCGCCGCAGTAACCTCCGTCTCCGTAACTGAATTACGTCGGAGAGCGCCATGAGCCACAACGCAGCAGAACATCAGGCCGAGATCCAGGATTTGGCCGCCCACGGGCTCTACCGTCCGCAAAACGAGAAGGACGCCTGCGGCCTGGGTTTTGTGGCGCACATCAAGGGTCAGAAGGCGCATTCCATCGTTCAGCAGGGTCTGAAGATCCTTGAGAACCTCGACCATCGCGGTGCCGTCGGTGCTGACAAGCTGATGGGCGACGGCGCCGGCATCCTGATCCAGATTCCCGACGAGTACTTCCGGGCCGAGATGGCCAAGCAGGGCGTGGAGCTGCCCCCGCCCGGCGAGTACGGCGTGGGCATGATCTTCATGCCCAAGGAACATGCCTCGCGTCTGGCTTGCGAGCAGGAGCTGGCCCGTGCGATCAAGGCCGAGGGTCAGGTCTTGCTGGGTTGGCGCGATGTGCCGGTGGATTCGGAGATGCCCATGTCGCCCACGGTGCGCGACAAAGAGCCCATCATTCGCCAGATCTTCATCGGTCGCGGCCCGGACATCATCGTGCCTGATGCCCTGGAGCGAAAGCTCTACGTCATCCGCAAGACCGCGTCGAGCGCCATCCAGGCGCTCAAGCTGACTCACAGCCGCGAGTACTACGTGCCCAGCATGAGCTGCCGCACCATCATTTACAAAGGCCTGCTGCTGGCCGACCAGGTGGGCAGCTACTACAAGGATCTGGCCGATCCGCGTGTGGTGTCCGCCATCGCCCTGGTGCACCAGCGTTTCTCGACCAACACTTTCCCAGAATGGCCGCTGGCCCACCCCTACCGCATGGTCGCCCACAACGGCGAGATCAACACGGTCAAGGGCAACTTCAACTGGATGCGCGCCCGCGAAGGCGTGATGAAGTCGCCGGTGCTGGGCGATGACCTGAACAAGCTCTATCCGATCAGCTTCGAGCACCAGTCCGACACGGCCACCTTCGATAACGCCATCGAACTGCTGACCATGGCCGGCTATCCCTTGGCGCACGCCGCCATGATGATGATCCCGGAAGCCTGGGAGCAGCACGAGCAGATGGACACGCGTCGCCGGGCGTTCTACGAGTACCACGCCGCCATGATGGAGCCCTGGGATGGCCCGGCCGCCATGGTCTTCACCGACGGCCGCCAGGTCTGTGCCGCGCTGGACCGCAACGGTCTGCGCCCGGCGCGCTACTGCGTCACCGACGACGACCTCGTCATCCTCGCCTCCGAGTCCGGCGTGCTGCCGGTGCCGGAAAACAAGATCGTCAAGAAGTGGCGCCTCCAGCCAGGCAAGATGTTCCTGATCGACCTGGAGCAGGGCCGCATCATCGATGACGAAGAGCTCAAGAACCAGTACGCCAACGCCCGTCCTTATCGCCAGTGGATCGAGAACGTGCGCGTCAAGCTCGACGATATCGAGGTGGCCGAGGCGCCTGCGGCGCCCTTCAGTGCCAGCCTGCTCGATCGCCAGCAAGCCTTCGGATTCACCCAGGAAGACATCAAGTTCCTGATGGCGCCCATGGCCGTCACTGGCGAGGAAGCCCTGGGTTCCATGGGCAATGACTCGCCCCTGGCCGTGCTGTCCAGCAAGGACAAGCCGCTGTTCAACTATTTCAAGCAGCTGTTCGCCCAGGTGACCAACCCGCCGATCGACCCGATCCGCGAGGCCATCGTGATGTCGCTCAACAGCTTCATCGGGCCCAAGCCCAATCTGCTGGACATCAACGCGGTCAATCCGCCCATGCGCCTGGAAGTCTCGCAGCCGGTGCTGGACTTCAAGGACATGGCCCGTCTGCGCCAGATCGAAGCCCACACCCACGGCAAGTTCAAGCCCTACGAGCTGGACATCACCTATCCGCTGGCCTGGGGTCATGAAGGTGTGGAGGCCCAGCTGGCCTCGCTGTGCGCCGAATCGGTGGATGCGATCAAGAGCGGCCACAACATCCTCATCATCACCGACCGCGGCCTGAGCGACAGCCGCGTGGCCATCCCTGCCTTGCTGGCGCTGTCCGCCATCCACCACCATCTGGTGCGCGAGGGCCGCCGCACCACCGCCGGTCTGGTGGTGGAAACCGGCAGCGCCCGTGAGGTGCACCACTTCGCCGTGCTGGCCGGCTTTGGCGCCGAGGCGGTGCACCCCTATCTGGCCCTGGAAACGCTGACGGACATCGCAGCCGGCCTGCCAGGCCAGCTGTCTGCCGACAAGGCCATCTACAACTACATCAAGGGCATCGGCAAAGGCCTGTCCAAGATCATGTCCAAGATGGGCATCTCCACTTATATGTCCTACTGCGGCGCGCAGATCTTCGAGGCCATCGGCCTGAAGACGGACTTTGTGGAGAAGTACTTCCGCGGCACGCCCACGCAGGTTGGTGGCATCGGTGTCTTCGAGGTGGCCGAAGAGGCCATCCGCCTGCACCGCGCGGCCTTCGGCGACGATCCGGTGCTGCACACCATGCTGGATGCCGGCGGCGAATACGCCTGGCGCGCCCGCGGTGAAGAGCATATGTGGACGCCGGACGCGATTGCCAAGCTGCAGCACAGCGCGCGCAGCGGCAAGTTCGACAGCTACAAGGAATACGCGCAAATCATCAACGACCAGAGCAAGCGCCACATGACGCTGCGTGGTCTGTTCGAGTTCAAGTTCGATCCCAGCAAGGCGATCCCGCTCGATGAGGTCGAGCCCGCGGCAGAGATCGTCAAGCGTTTCGCCACCGGCGCCATGTCGCTCGGCTCCATCTCGACCGAGGCCCATGCCACCCTGGCCGTGGCCATGAACCGCATCGGCGGCAAGAGCAACACCGGCGAAGGTGGCGAGGATCCCGCGCGTTATCGCAACGAGCTCAAGGGCATCAAGATCACGGCAGGCACCAAGGTGTCTGATGTGATTGGCAACAAGGTCATCGCCGTCGACTACGAGCTCAAGGAAGGCGACTCCCTGCGTTCTAAGATCAAGCAGGTGGCCTCGGGCCGCTTCGGCGTCACCACCGAGTACCTGGTCAGCGCCGATCAGATCCAGATCAAGATGGCCCAGGGCGCCAAGCCCGGTGAAGGCGGCCAGCTGCCCGGCGGCAAGGTCAGCGAGTACATCGGTTTCCTGCGTTACTCGGTGCCGGGTGTGGGCTTGATCTCGCCGCCGCCGCACCATGACATCTACTCCATCGAAGACCTGGCCCAGCTGATCCACGACCTCAAGAACGTGAATCCCAAGGCCGATGTGTCGGTCAAGCTGGTCTCGGAAGTCGGCGTGGGCACCATCGCTGCGGGCGTCACCAAGGCCAAGGCCGACCACCTGGTCATCGCCGGCCATGATGGTGGCACGGGCGCCTCACCCTGGAGCTCGATCAAGCATGCCGGCACACCCTGGGAGCTGGGCCTGGCCGAGGCGCAGCAGACCTTGGTGCTGAACCGCCTGCGCGGCCGCGTGCGCGTTCAGGCCGACGGCCAGATGAAGACCGGTCGCGATGTGGTCATCGGTGCGCTGCTGGGCGCGGATGAATTCGGCTTCGCCACGGCGCCGCTGGTGGCCGAGGGCTGCATCATGATGCGCAAATGCCACCTCAACACCTGCCCGGTGGGCGTGGCCACGCAAGACCCACTACTCCGCGCCAAGTTCACCGGCAAGCCCGAGCATGTGGTGAATTACTTCTTCTTCGTGGCCGAGGAGGCGCGCCAGATCATGGCCCAGCTGGGCATTCGCAAGTTCGAGGATCTGGTCGGCCGCAGCGATCTGCTGGACACCAAGAAAGGCATCACCCACTGGAAAGCCAAGGGCCTGGATTTCAGTCGTGTCTTCCACCGCCCGGCCTTGCCCGCCGAAGTGGCCCGCACCCATGTCGATGTGCAAGACCATGGCCTGGATCGCGCACTCGATGTGAAGCTGATCGAGAAGTGCCTGCCCGCTTTTGAGAAGGGCGAGAAGGTGCAGTTCATGCAGGAAGTCAGCAATGTGCGCCGCACCGTGGGCGCCATGCTGTCCGGTGAGCTGATCCGCCGCCGCCCCGAGGGCTTGCCCGACCACACCATCTTCATCCAGATGGAGGGCACGGGCGGCCAGAGCTTCGGTGCCTTTCTGGCCCAGGGCATCACTTTCTACCTGATCGGAGACGCCAACGACTACACCGGCAAGGGCCTGTCCGGCGGCCGCGTGGTGGTGCGCCCCAGCATCGATTTCCGTGGCGACGCGACGCAGAACATCATCGTCGGCAACACCGTGCTTTACGGTGCCACGCGCGGCGAGGCCTTCTTCCGCGGCGTGGCCGGTGAGCGCTTTGCGGTGCGGCTCTCTGGCGCCTCGGCCGTGGTCGAGGGCACGGGTGACCATGGTTGCGAATACATGACCGGCGGCACCGTGGCCGTGCTGGGCAAGACCGGACGCAATTTCGCGGCCGGCATGAGCGGCGGCATCGCCTACGTCTACGACGAGGACGGTCAGTTCGCCAAGCGCTGCAACACAAGCATGGTTGCGCTGGACAAGCTGCTGCCCGTACACGAGCAGGAAGCCACCGTGGACCGCGCCATCTGGCACCACCTCGGTGACGCCGAGGCGCAGACCGACGAAGCCATCCTCAAGAAGATGCTGGAAGACCACCACCGCTGGACCGGCAGTGCCCGTGCCCGCCACATCCTGGACCATTGGGCCGACTCGCGCGCCAAGTTCGTCAAGGTCTTCCCGCACGAATACCGCCGCGCACTCGGCGAGATCCATGCGGCCAAGGAAGCGGCCTCGACCATCGAGCAGGCCAAGGCTCCCGCTGCGCCCAAAGCGGCGCTCAAGGCCTGAGCGGAACGAGCACGGAAACCGTGATCACCGGGTCAGAAGAATGAATCTGAATCTGACCCTATTAAATGAATTTCTTCGGGTTGAGTTTGCAAAATGACTCTGACCCCAATAAAGAGTTTTAGGAGCGAAGCATGGGCAAGGTTACGGGCTTCATGGAGTACCAGCGGCTGGAAGAGGGCTACGAGCCGGTTGGCACGCGGGTCAAGAATTACAAGGAATTCGTGATTGGCTTGAACGCCGAGCAGTCCAAGCAGCAGGCCGCCCGCTGCATGGACTGCGGCACGCCGTTCTGCAACAACGGCTGCCCGGTCAACAACATCATTCCGGATTTCAACGATCTGGTGTACCGCGGGGATTGGGCCAATGCCATCACCATCCTGCACAGCACCAACAACTTCCCGGAGTTCACCGGCCGCATCTGCCCCGCGCCCTGTGAAGCAGCTTGTACGCTGAACGTCAACGATGACGCCGTGGGCATCAAGTCCATCGAGCACGCCATCATCGACCGCGCCTGGTCCGAGGGCTGGGTCCAGCCGCAAGTCGCCAAGCGCAAGACCGGCAAGACCGTGGCCGTCGTCGGCTCCGGCCCGGCCGGCTTGGCGGCTGCGCAGCAACTCGCCCGCGCGGGCCACAGCGTGACCGTGTTCGAAAAGAACGACCGTGTCGGCGGCCTGCTGCGTTACGGCATCCCCGACTTCAAGATGGAGAAGTCGCACATCGACCGCCGCGTGGCGCAGATGGAAGCCGAGGGCGTGGTCTTCCGCACGGGCGTGCTGGTCGCCTCCCTGCCGGAAGGCTCCAAGGTCACCAACTGGGCCAAGGACAGCATCAGTCCGGACGAGCTCAAGGCACAGTTCGACGCCGTCTTGCTCAGCGGTGGCGCCGAATCCAGCCGTGACCTGCCGGTGCCGGGCCGTGATCTGGCCGGCATCCATTTCGCGATGGAATTCCTGCCGCAGCAGAACAAGGTCAACGCCGGGGACAAGCTCAAGGGCCAGATCCGTGCCGACGGCAAGCATGTGGTCGTCATCGGCGGCGGCGACACCGGCAGCGATTGCGTCGGTACCAGCAACCGCCACGGTGCCAAGAGCGTCACCCAATTCGAGCTCATGCCCCAGCCGCCCGAGGTGGAAGACCGCCCGCTGACCTGGCCTTACTGGCCGCTCAAGCTGCGCACCTCCAGCAGCCACGAGGAAGGCTGCGAGCGCGAGTTCGCCATCTCGACCAAGGAATTCCTCGGCGAAAAGGGCAAGCTGACCGGTGTGAAAACCGTGCGCGTGGAATGGCAGGGCGGCAAGATGGTCGAGGTGCCGGGTTCCGAGCAGATCATCAAGGCCGATCTGGTCTTCCTGGCCATGGGCTTTGTGGCGCCCGTCGCCACCGTGCTCGACGCTTTCGGTGTAGCCAAGGATGCGCGCGGCAACGCCAAGGCCAGCACCGATTTCAACGGTGGTTACAAGACCAATGTCGACAATGTCTTCGCCGCCGGTGACATGCGCCGCGGCCAGTCGCTCGTCGTCTGGGCCATCCGTGAAGGCCGCCAGGCGGCGCGCGCGGTGGATGAATTCCTGATGGGCAGCAGCGACCTACCGCGCTGAAGCTGAGGGGGTGCAGCTGGCCAGGGCGTTCTCGGCAGTCACGACCCGGTCTGCCCAGCCGGCTGGGCTGGGGCGAAACTCCCAACGGGGCGGCTCGCCTTCCTGAAACTGAACCGCAAGGCACAGCCGTGCGGCCTGTTCCTGCCCGCCCATCCGTCCCGGCTGGAAGCTCTGGGCTTCAAACGCCTTCTGGATCGCCCGAACAAAACGGCGAGGCAGTTGCTCGGCCGAAACCAGCACGGCATCCACGTTTCCTTGTGCATTGATCAGCAAGGCTGCTGTCGCTTGGCCTTGCCCATCCGGCAGGCTGTCATCGGGGTGTTGGATCATGGGAGCCGCCTGAGGCTGGAGTCGTGGACTCTCATCCAGGGTCACCTCGGCAAGGTATGGCCAGGCAGTGGTTGACTCTGCTCGGAAGGCAGTCTGATCCTCCGTCATGCCTTTGGGGGGGGAGTTATTCAATGCCTTTGAGGCCTTCACCTCAGTGGATGACGCTGAATAGTTCGCCGCCGGCTCGGAGGGTTTCGAGCTGGGTTCGGCTTGTTTTGCCCCGTCCGGGGCGTATTGGGCACTCCCTTTCGCGGCATTCTCCGGCTCGAGGCGTGTACTTGCCGTGGTCGCAGTCCTCTCGGGCGCTGCGCGTTCGAGCAGGCGCAATTCCAGTGGTCGCGATTTCAAGGCCGAAGTGACTGCCGATCCTGATGGCGAGGGTGGGTTCGTCAGGCATACAGCGTGCAAGCTCAAAGCAATCACAAGACACGCCCACAAGCGCTTCGACTCGCGGCCGCCAAAGTTCGGGCGCGGGCTTCGCTTGGCTTCAAGAGATGCCCAGGCATTCCTGCCGACATAACCTGAACTCGTCATGTCGGCAGGCATGAACGCGCTGGAAAGTTCACGATGATGCCGCAGCGCTCCCATCCTTCGTAGGTCAGCCAATCACTCTGTGAGTTCGCGCCAGGACAAGCGACGAGTGTTGGTCGCGCTTGAGCCTTGTGGGCGTAGTTGAGAAATCAGCGATCCATCGCCATTGGGGAACTGGTCGTATAGCTTTCCATTGGGAAGCACCACGGGTTCGGGAGCGCTGAACAGTGAATTCCCCAACAAAATGCTGACAATGTTTTGTGCGCTGGTGACCGCGCCACCGGTGCGGTAATCAAAGTAGTTGATCCAGCTCGAGCCGCCGACGCTGCAGATGCCCGAAGCGTTGATGACGTTCGATGTGACGGCGAGCACACCACCCACCAGCACGGCACTTGTCGTCACCCGTTCTCGAGCTCCAGGAAGGTCGACATACCAGCCGTTCTTGACGCTCAGGTCCACCGCCGCAGGGCTGCCATTGGTGCGAATTGGGGCACCTGGCGTGCAAATGGTGGCGTCATCCGGGCAAGTGCTATTGCTCAAAGTTTGTTGAACGAAATTATTGGCGACCAGACGGGGATTGCCGAAGTCGGCGTCGGTCAGCCGGTCCTTGATGGCGTATATGGTTTGTTGGGTGGCATCGCTCAAGTCGCTGACGCCCAGGTAGCGTCCGGTGCCCAAGTAGATCATTACGTGGTTGCCCACTTGACCCAACTCCGGACGGGAAGTGATGGGCTGAGCCACAGTCCCGCTCGCAGAGGTTTTCAACGTTGCCAATCGTTGCGCTTCGTAACCGCTTGCGCCGACATTGTTGTTGATGTCAAAGCGCCAGAGATTGCCGAGGTTGTCGCCGCCATAGACGCGCAGTGCGGTATTGTCCTTGGTGGTGTTGTCGGCCCAGGCGCTGATGTGGCCCAGGCCGCTGGGAGTCCCGGTCGTTCCCACAGCCTGCCCGCCAGCCAAGGTTGGAATGCCATTGGGCAGGGCCGAGATCGGTTGGCCCGTGGCAATGTCCAGAACGAAGAGTCGGCCATTCCCGTCACCTGGTGAAACGTTGTTGTAGCCCGAAGGCACGATGGCCACCCAACTGCCGTCGGTCAGCTTGCTGATTTCGGCCTTGCCGAAGGTGTAGCCCAAGTTGTCGTGCGTGAACTCCCACAGCGGCTTCGGATCTGTGGGAGAGGTGATGTCGATGGCGAAGTAGGCCCGGCCCCCTGCGCCCAGGCCGCTGACCAGCACGGTGCGCCACTCGCTGCCGATCTTGACTTCCTGAACAACAGGGCTGCCGTCGACGTAGTACTCGTGCTTGTTGCCGTAGCTCTTGTCAGCCAGCTTGTAGAGCTTTGGGATTACTGCAGTTGGCACATAGGCCCAAATCTCAGCGCCGGTTCCAGCATGGAATGCATGCAACATGCCGTCGTTGGCGCCCACGTAGACCATGCCATCGCGCGAGGCCATGGTGGCCTTGTGTGCAGCGAAGCCTTCATCGTTGTAGTTGACCAAGGGTTTCTTCACGTACACCGCTTCGGAGTTGACGATGTCCCCCAGCAGATTCACACGCTGCCGGAAGAACTTGTTGGGTTCGGACAAAGGGCCCTCGTCGCCGCGAGCGCCGCGCAAATAGTCCACCAGACGCTGACCTGCTGCGGTGCTTTGATCGCTGCTGCTCAGGCAATAGTCACCCGAGGTGCAGAACTGGATCAGGTTGTTACCAGAGGCGGTCAAAGTGGCCAGGTTGAAGTAGGCCTTTTGGCTGGTACTGAGATTGCTCCAGTTGAACTCAGCGCGACGGTTGTCGCTGGCAGCGCTGAACATGTAGATGTTGCGGCTGCTGTTGCTGTCGAGTTGGCTCGCGGCCGTCCAGTCAACAGTGCTGGTCGTTCCGTCGGACAGGTCAATTCGCCTGGACCAAATCTGCCCCGTCCATTGTCCAGACATGAAGTTGGAGACAAAGATCTGGTTGTCACCGGAGGAGACATTGGGGTTGCTGGCTGTCGCTGCGGCGGATGAGCTTGCTTGAGCAGCAATATTGCTGAGTGCCGACTGCAAGCCGCTGTACAAGGCTTGCGGATTGCTGGCGCTGAAGTAAGTTCCACCGCCATTGACCGCAGCGTGCCAGAGGTCATCGATGGTGGTCAGGGTATTGCTGACCGGGGTTGGCCATGTGCATTCGCCACCGGATTGCCAGGTGCAGACACCGCCGGCGGCATTGGGGCTGCTGCCTTGTGCGACCGAGAAATAGTCGCCATTGGTAGCGCGCAGATAGTCGGACTGGTACTGCATATAGCCCGAGGCGCCCAGTCCTAGGGTGAAGGTCACCATTCGTTGTTGAGCGTTGACGGTGCCATTGCCGCAAACATCGGCGTTGGTGCCGGAGCCACTGGTGCAATCGGCGGAACCGTCGGTGCCGGTTCGGAGGTCAGCCTTGTAGTAGTAGGCCGCCACATCAGCCAGGGTGTTGGAGACGGCATTGCCGTCCTTTTGCGGGCGTGCCAAGCTGCCATCCTGGTCACCCAAAGCCGTGCCATCCAATTGGGTGAGGGTGACGCTTTCGTTCCAGAAACCGTCGGTGGACAGCACCGTGTAATTGCGTTGGCAGGAGTATTGGACTGGATCAACCACAGTGGTACCGTTCAAACTGCCCGTTTGCTTGCCGGCATAGAGGCGCCCGACTGTGTTCAGGGCTCGACGCAAAGGTGTGGAGTAGTAGGGGTACGCATTGAACAGTCGGGAGTACCAGTCGGACTTGGCCGTGCCGCTGAACGTGGCCTGATTTAGGTAGGCATTGCCCTGGCTGTTGTTGATGCTCAGATAGCCAACGCGGAAGTTGCTTGACACAGCAGAGAAGGCTTGGCTGGTCGAGGACTTCATCATTTGCATGCGGGTGCGGTAGTAGGTCCACCAGTTGGCGAAGTTGGTCATCTCTTCGGCATAGCTGCAGCTCGTGGCACCCGCGCAGTCGCTGCGACTGTTGGATAGCTTGGGGTAGCTGGTACGGCCCGGCACGATATCAACGCGCTCGAAGCTGCCCGGGTATCCGCCGGGTACTCCAGGGGTTCCCGCTACAGGGGCTTGATAGCCTGAAAAGGTGGGTGTGCCGGGGCTGATCGTCAGGTTGCAAGTGCTGGGCGTTTTGCTCCAGGTGATCACACCTGGTGAGGTGACACCAGCTGGCGCCGTGATGGTGACGGTCCGGTTGGTTTGGCTGGCGTAGTAGCCTGAACTGCCGGCATTGATTCGTGCAGTCAGTGAAGCGGCCAGGTTGCCGCGATTCGATTCCGAGCTAGTGGCTGCCGAGAGGAGTTGGATCGACCCCGCGCGAAGTGAGGTGATCGAAACAAGGCAGTTGTTGCCACCATTGGTGGAAATGGTGTTGATCGTCAAGGATGTACTTGCTCGTACCTCAGGTGTGGCTGGGGTGCCGTTGGTGCCCGCGGTAAAAAACTTGGTTGGATAACGAGCTTCGGGATAATTGTTGCTGCGCACGGCTTGACATGAACCCACAGCTGGCGTGGCTGCGCGCGCGTTGGCGTCACTGTCACACCAGCGCACAGGTGCTGGGTGCTTGAAGATGGCGGTTGCCGTGTTTTGGCAATTTCGCAGATTGATATGGTCGCAGTACTCAGCTGCATTGATCAAGTAATAGTGCGGCCCCCAGGTTTGTGCTGCCGTACCGGGGTTGTCAGGCGCACCTGTGGCTTTAAAACCGTTGCCTGAAGCTGTCGTGGCGTTGAAAACGGTGTAGCTCTTGTTGTTCACCATGCCTGGCAGTACATAGTTGCCGTTGCGCAGGCAATCAGAGTAGCTGGTGTCGGTGCACCATTCCGTATCGGGGAACTGCGTGAGTAGATTGATGTTGTAAGTGTTTTGGATGCCGAATCCATCGTTGGCCACTGAGGTCCAACCCGAGGTGTTGGCCGAAGTCATGCTGGCCCAGCTGATGCCGTTGGCGCCCATGGGCGGCGTGTAGCGAATGGCAGGGTTGTACGCCATGCTGTTGAAGCTCGCACTCAAGAATGGAGGGTGGCCGCGGCGGGTCCCAAACGGTGGAGCATCTCGCCAGCAGGCCTCACCGCTATCCCCACCTTGGCAACACGTGTTGCCGAAGCTGCCGCTGTTGGTGGGACTCGCCCCGGCGGAACGGCACAGCTGCGGATCAGGGTTGTTGTCTCCGTTGACATGATCTGGCATGAAGTCAAAGCCCATGGAGCCAGAGTCATCCAGCACAAACATAAGGTTGGGCTGCACCGCATTTGGCGAGGCTACGACCAGCGGGGTGCTTGCAATATCAGTGACAGCCGCTTGCACAGCTGAGGACAGCTGCAGTGCGGCCGTGCCGAGCCAAAGGGCGAAAAGGCGGTGCTTGCTGTTCATGGGGAACTCCAGATTTGTACTCAGATGAAGTGCCGGCGTAGCCACGCCCACCTCAAAGCGCCACGATGGCTTGGACAAAGCCAATCGTGCTGCGGGGGCCTACAACACGGACAGTGATCCGGTAGTAACGTTGGTTGGGTATGCCGATGGGCGTTCCGCCTGCAGCTTGCTTGCTGGTGCCTTCGCCAGGGTCTGTGGAGGGGGGGGACTCGCAGCTGATGCCGGATGTCGGCGCTCCCTGGCCGTTGCATAAACGTTGAATCACAAAGGAGACCGTGTTGCCGGCTGTGTCGGCGGCCAAGGTGGTCACAGTGTTGCTGGGGATCAGTACAGCATTCCAAAAGATCTCCCAGCTCTGATTGGCGGCCGGGTCCTGGCGCAGAGCGAGGTAGCCGACGGGGCGGCCGGCAGCGATGGTGATGTTGTTGTGCAGATTGGTGCCGAAGTTGTTTTGCTCCAACCAGGCTACGGCGCTTTCGATGCCGATGTCTGCCGATTGGATGGCTGACTGTTGAAATGCCAGGTTGCCTGCGACCTTGTTGCTGCTCAGCATGGAGCGCATCAAGCCGACCGCAGCCAGGGACATGATGACCAGGACCACGATGGCCAGCATCAGGACAATGCCTTGCTGGTGCCTGCCGCGCCCTGGCGCGTAGCGCGGGGCAGGGGCAGCAATGAGGCGGCGAGGCTTCAACATGTTGCGACCGCTCCTTGCCAGGCCAGATTGCGCAGCGGCACGATGGCCTCGAACACCTTGTAGCGGTAGTACTGCCACAGGTTCTCGGCGGAAAGGTCGATGGGCGCCTCTTCAGTTCCCGCCCAGCGGGGGGCGTTGCCACTGTCGGTCACGATGGTCTTTTCACGTTGACCGCTGACCGTGGTGATGGCCAGGCGGACCGCTGACATCCGGGCCCATTGGCACGCAGTGGCTGGCGTGGTTTGATCGAAAAGGTCCACGATCCCGTCCATGGGCGCCGCGGAAGTGTCGCGACCATACTGGGCGCGCAGATTGACCACGTTGTCGATGATCTCCACCCAGACTTGGGCGGCCTCGCTGCTGCAGTCGTTGACCATGTAGTCGCACTGGGTCAGCCGACCGTTGCGCACGGCATAGGCCAATACCTTGGGCGCCAAGCCCCAGTTGAACAAGGTGTCTTGCAAGCCGACTGCGCCAACGGCGACCGTGACGTTGGCGCCGACAGGCGCGGCGCTGACACGGTCCAGTAGCAAGTTGCAAGGTGTGGGGCGAACTTGGTTGGCTGCGATCACCATGTCGTTGATGTTGAAAGCAGTGGCGTTGGCGACGGTGTAGGTCAGAGCGTTCGGCTCTGCGATGATGCGGTCGCCTTCGGGTGCCCCGTTGCCATTGCTGAACACCACGAGCAGGGTGTCACTGCCACTGTCGCCTGCAGGGATGCTGGCGTGGTTGATGGTGACCGGGCCCAGTCCCGAGAGCACCCGTCCGCCTGGCAAAGTCAGGCTGCATCCGGCCAGCAACAGATTGGCAGCGCCGTGCCCGCTCTGGCGAATATTGCGTTGAAGTTCGGTGGCCGCGATGGCGCCATTGGTCTGCGCTTCGTCGCCGCTGGTGGCGCTGCGCTGGCCCCGCTCGGACAGGGAGAACACTTGCATCACCACGATCACGGCGATCATGCCCAGCACCACGCCCACCAAGAGCTCGATGAGGCTGAAGCCGTTCTGCGGATGGCCCACCGGGCGCTGAAGGTTTGTCGATTTCATAAGGGTTCCGATCACTTCAGCTGGCTGATCATGACCAGGTTGTGGGGGGTGCTGCCCAGGTTCTCGCCGGGCGCCGCCCACTTGACGGTGATGGTGACCCGCAGGCTGGGTGTCAGGACCGGGCCACCGGCCGGCCGGCCGGCCAAGGCCGGCAGAGGATTGACTTGCGTGAAGGTGACGGTCGGCGGGTGGTCAGCCACACCGGGCAGGGTGGCGCTGACCTTTTCCAGCCAGAGCTTGTAGCCGGCGCCTTCGTCGGCGCTGCTGTACTCGGCCTGCAGCTCGGCCAAATTGCGATTGCCCACCCACATGCTGCCGATCAGCTGATTGGCCAGCAGGGCAGCATCCGAGCGGTACTTGGCCTGCCCGGCCTGTTTGACCGCCGTGGCTTGCAGGCCGACCAAGCCCAGGACTCCGAGCGCGAACACGAGCAAGGCAACCAGCACCTCCAGCATCATGAAGCCTCGGAGCCCATGAGGGCGGCCCGGACTGCGTGCTCTGGACTTTGGGCTCGGGGTCTGGAAGACAGTCATGGGGGACTCCCGTTCAGCAGGCCTGAACATCGCCGCTGGGAAGGCTGGGGTTGCACATGCGTACCTGTCCCGAAGGCGTGATCACGATGCGCAGGCAAACGGCGTCACCGTCGGTGCCGCAGGAGCCCGCAGCGCTGTTGCTGACGTCCAGAACGATGGCAGCGTTGGGCGTGGGGGTGGGCTTGCCCAGGCTGTTGAAGGTGACCGAACTCGCGTTGGCGGCAATCTGAACGGTGCCATTGCCATCGTTGCTCGGCTTGGTGTGCAGGATGCGGGGCTGGACCGTGTCCGAAGGCGCTGAAGCGCAGCGGTTGGCCACCGAGTCGGCCGCCGTGTTGGCGCCGATCACGTTGATCACCCAGTTAGTGCCGCTGGTGCTCAGGGCGCAGGTATTGGTCAAGCTGGTGGTGAGCTGGAAGCGCACCGCCGTGTTGCGTGCCACCGCTTCGGCTTTGGCCAGTTGAATGCCTGTGCTCAAGGAGGTGGCGGTGTTGCGAATCCGACTGTTCTGCAGCCAGGTGGAGAAGCTCGGCGCTGCCATGGCCAGAAAGATACCGACCAAGACCAAGCTCACGATCAGTTCGATCAGCGTCACGCCGGCCTGCAGCGAGGCTCGGTCCCCGAGCGCCGAAGGCTTTGTCAGCATGATCCGTCCTTCTTGGTCGCCCAGCAGGTGTTGGGGCTGGGTGTGGTCCAGCCTGTGGGCAGGGCCGCACTGGTCTTCACTCCGGCTTCGTTGATGGTGTAGGTGAAGCCGGCCATGCTGTCTTTGCCCACGGCGCGCAGAGTGAAGGCCGTGGCACTGGACGCAGAGCAAGAGAAGGTGAAGTACTTGCTGCTGGTGGCGTCGGAGTTGCAATCCGGTGCGCCCACATAGGTGCGGCGGTCCAGAAAGAACTGCTCCAGACGCACCTGCCGCGTGGCCAGGCCGGCGGTGGCTTCGGGGATCTTGCCGCGCACCACATAGGCCTGGTAGGACGGCAGGGCCACGGCCGCAAGGATGCCGATGATGGCCACGGTCACCATCACTTCAATCAGGGTGAAGCCCTGAGCTGGACGTGATTGGGAAGGGGTGACGCGTGCTGGCATGGTGGGGTGCTCCTGGTTGGAATGAATTCTCGGCCGCTGGTTTTCGCTTGTGTAGCCGCCTATCAGACTGTCCCTCGCGCTGGTCGGGCTCAGGCCCGGAAATGTGAAGTATTTGGGGCTCTTCTCGGCGGCTCGGTGCGCGATCGGTGTTTCCCCTATGATGTGATCTTTGTCAAAAACGGGCCCTGGCCCGCCCTGCCAAGGCTCATGGCCCCATATTCATCCACTTCCATTGCCGCGTCCGAAACGCCTCTGATTGAATTGCGCGATGTCAGCTGCGGTTATGGCGACCGGGTGATCCTGGAGCGCGTGAATCTGCGCATCCCGCGCGGCAAGGTGCTGGCCCTGATCGGCACCAGCGGCGGTGGCAAGACCACGGTCTTGCGCTTGCTGGGCCGGCAGATCAAGCCGATTTCGGGCCAGGTGCTGTTTGACGGCGTTGATCTCGCCGGCCTGGATCTCGATGGGCTCTACGCCGTGCGGCGTCGCATGGGCATGCTCTTCCAGTTCGGCGCCTTGTTCACCGATCTGAGTGTGTTCGAGAACGTGGCCTTCCCGCTGCGCGAGCACACGAAACTGCCCGAAGCCATGATCCGCGATCTGGTGCTGATGAAGCTCAACGCGGTGGGCCTGCGTGGCGCACGCGACCTGCTGCCCTCCGAGATCTCTGGCGGCATGGCGCGCCGGGTGGCCTTGGCGCGCGCCATTGCGCTGGACCCGGACCTGGTTTTGTACGACGAGCCCTTTGCGGGCTTGGACCCCATATCCCTGGGTGTAGCTGCGCGCTTGATCCGCGACCTGAACGATGCGCTCGGATTGAGCAGCATCATCGTGTCCCATGATCTGCATGAAACCTTTACCATCGCCGACGAGGTGGCCATGATTGCCAATGGCCGCGTGGTCGCCCAGGGCACGCCGGACGACTTGCGCCACAGCAGCGACCCGCTGGTGCAGCAGTTCGTCGGTGCCCATGCCGATGGTCCCGTGCGTTTCCATCAGCCAGCTTGCCCGGTGAACCAGGATTTCGGTCTGGGGGTGTCGGCATGATGGCGACCCTGACGCAGTTCTCCGCCCGACTGGGCCGCACATTGCGACAGCAGTTGGTGGATTTGGGGTCCAGCACCCGGCTGTTTTTCCAGCTTCTGGCCCGCACGCCGGCCGCCCTGCTGCGTTTCTCGCTGGTGCGCGAGCAAATCTATTTCCTGGGCAATCGATCCTTGTCTCTGATCGGCGTCTCGGGCTTGTTCGTTGGCTTTGTGCTGGCGCTGCAGGGCTATTACACCTTGCAACGCTATGGTTCGGCCGAGGCCGTGGGCTTGCTGGTGGCGCTGAGCTTGGTGCGCGAGTTGGGTCCGGTGGTTTCTGCCCTCTTGTTTGCGGGCCGTGCCGGTACCTCTTTGACGGCAGAGATCGGCTTGATGAAGGCCGGCGAGCAACTGACCGCGATGGAAATGATGGCGGTCGATCCGTTGACCCGGGTGCTGGCGCCGCGTTTCTGGGGTGGCTTCATCGCCATGCCGCTGCTGGCGGCGCTGTTCTCGGCCATTGGCATCATCGGAGGCTGGCTGGTGGCCGTGCCCCTGATCGGCATTGATGCGGGCGCTTTCTGGTCGCAGATGCAGGGCGGCGTGGACGTCTGGGCCGATGTCGGCAATGGCGTCATCAAGAGTTTGGTCTTTGGTATCACCGTGACCTTTGTGGCTTTGCTGCAAGGCTATGCCTGCAAGCCCACGCCCGATGGCGTGGCGCAGGCGACCACGCGCACGGTGGTGATGTCGTCGTTGGCGGTGCTGGCACTGGACTTTGTGCTGACCGCGATGATGTTCTCGATTTGATTTGTAGGGGTAGAGGATGCAAGCCTCAAGGCATGACGCATGGGTGGGTTTCTTTGTGCTGCTGGGCGGCGCCGCGCTGCTGTTCCTGGCCCTCAAAGCCGGCAACCTGCTGAGCCTGAACTTTGACGAGACCTACCAGGTCACGGCCAAGTTCGACAATATCGGTGGCCTCAAGGCCCGCGCCGCGGTCAAGAGTGCCGGCGTGGTGATCGGCCGGGTGGAATCCATCACCTTCGATGACAAGAGCTTCCAGGCCAAGGTGGTGATGAAGCTCTACAAAAACGTGGCCTTTCCCAAGGACAGCTCTGCCAAGATCCTGACCGCCGGCCTGCTGGGTGAGCAGTACATCGGTCTTGAGGCCGGTGCGGACGAGAAGAACTTGGCTGCAGGCGACAACATCAGCCAGACGCAATCGGCCGTGGTGCTGGAAAACCTGATTGGCCAATTCCTTTACAACAAGGCCGCCGATTCCGGCACGCCGGCCGGCGGGGCCAAACCATGAGAGCCCGAATGGACCGCTCCTGGCGCCGTGTCGCACTGGTGCTGAGCATCCTCGTGCTGAGCGGATGCGCCAGCCTGCGTGGCCCGGGTGCGCCGGGCCAGAAACTCGACCCCTGGGAAAACTGGAACCGCAAGGTCTTCAACTTCAACGAGTCTTTGGACACCCATGTGCTCAAGCCCGTGGCCACCGTGTACAGCGACATCGTGCCCGCACCGGTGCGCCTGGCCGCGGACAATTTTTTTAGCAATGTGGCGGACGCCTGGTCGGCGGTGAATCTCTTGCTGCAGGGCCGCTTCAAGGCCAGCGTGGAGCAGGGCATGCGCTTTGCGGTGAACTCCACCCTGGGTTTCGGTGGCTTGATCGACATCTCCACCGAAGTGGGCCTGGAGCGCAAGAGCGAAGACCTGGGCAAGACCTTTGGTGTCTGGGGCACGGGTACGGGCGCCTACATCGTTTGGCCCCTGTTTGGCCCATCGTCCGTGCGTGACACCTTGGCGCTGCCCTTCGACCGCATCGCCACATCGCCTTCGCTCGTTGTCAAGGATGGCTACAGCAAGACGGCGCTGTCGGCCTTGCAACTGGTCAACGCTCGAGCCAACTTCTTGCGTGCAGGGGAGATGCTGGATGGCATTGCATTGGACAAGTACACCTTCATCCGTGATGCCTATCTGCAGCGCCGCGGCAGCTTTGGCAGCGATGACGAGTACGAAGTGCTGACGCCCGAAGCGCCTGCCGTTCCCGCGTCCAGCCCGCAAGCCGGGCCCTGAACGGGCTTGCGCTTGCTCGCCCCGAACGTTGACGCGCCTTGGGGTGGTGAACCGAATTTCGGCTCGCGCGTTGTGTATGACTGAGCCCCTCCGAGATTGAAAGGAACCGCAAGAATGATCGCCACCAAACGCCTGGTTCTGCGCAGCCTGCTGGCTGCCGCGTGTGCTTTTTCCGCCGCCCTGCCGCTGCAAACCGCCTGGGCGGCCGATGCCAGCGCGCCGGACACCTTGATCCGCCAGCTCTCGCTGGAGACTCTGGAGACGGTCAAGAGCGACAAGGCCATCCAGGCCGGCGATCTGCAGAAGATCATCAATCTGGTCGATGGCAAGGTCATGCCGCATGTCAATTTCCAGCGCATGACCTCGTCGGCCGTGGGTCGCTTCTGGCGCCAGGCCACGCCCGAGCAGCAGCAGCGCCTGCAGGATGAATTCAAGACTTTGCTGGTGCGCACCTACGCCGGCGCGCTGACCCAGGTCAAGGACCAGACCATCGCCCTGCGTCCGCTGCGCGCTTCGCCCAGCGACACCGAGGTGGTGGTCAAGACCGAGATCCGCGGCAAGGGCGATCCGATCCAGCTCGACTACCGCCTGGAAAAATCCGGCGCCGTCTGGAAGATCTACGACGTCAACGTGCTCGGCATCTGGCTGGCCGATCAATACCGCAACAGCTTCTCGCAAGAGATTGGCGCCAACGGCATCGACGGCCTGATCAAGGCCTTGACCGAGCGCAACCAGAAGGCTGCGGCCGCTGGCGGCAAGGCCTGAGGCGCGGAACGGTGAGCTCCATGCCCTCCATGCTCAAGCTGCCCGCTTCGGTGGGTTTGAGCGAAGCGGGTTTGCTGTGGCCCGGCCTGCAGCAGAGCCTGCGCGCCGAGTGCGCGCAGCTGCGCAGCGCGGCGGCCCGCGAGCTGAACCTCAGCCTCGCCGACTTGCAACATTTCGATTCGGCCGTGCTGACTCTGCTGATCAGCGCCGCACGCCTGTGCCAGGCTGAAGGCCTGAAGTTGCGCCTGCATGAGGTGCCGGCCAAGCTGCAGGAGCTGGCCCGGGTCTACGGCGTGGCCGAGCTGCTCTGGCCTGAGTTGGTGCCCGCCACCGCCGCTTGACGATGCCCAATGGCGCGCTGGGCTCCCGTCCGGCGTCTCTGTCGTTCAGCTGATGTAGCGTTTGCCGCGCAGATTGCGCTTGATCTCCTGCAGCATGGGCCGCAGGTCGGCGCCCAGGCGCAGGGCCACGCCGGTGGTCAGGATGTCCACCGCCGTCAGGTGCAGCAGGCGCGACACCATGGGGCTGTAACGGTCATAGTCCTCGGGGTGGTCCACCGCCAGCAAGACCTGGCCCGGGCTCAGGCCCAGCTGCGCCAGGGGCGAGCCACTGGCGGTGATGATGATGGTGGTCGCGCCTTTTTTGCGCGCGATCTCGGCCGCGTCCAGCAGGTCACGGCTGCGGCCGGAATTGCTGATGATGACGGCGCAATCGCCCGGCTGCAGCATGGTGGCACTCATCAGCTGCACATGGCCGTCGCTGCAGGCAGCGGTGTTGATGCCCAGGCGGAAGAACTTGTGCTGGGCATCCTGGGCCACGATGCCGGAGTTGCCCACGCCGTAGAACTCGATGCGGCGTTGGTTGCGCGCCGCTTCGGCCAAGGCATTGATGGCGCATTCAAACGCATGGCTGGCCGCGTCGTTGCGGTAGTGCAGCAAGGCAGCGACCGCGTTGTCCACCACCTTGACGATCAGGTCGCCGGGCTTCTCGTCCTCGTCCACCGCGCGGTGCACAAAGGGCACGCCTTCGTTGACGCTGCCGGCCAGCTTGCGCTTGAAATCGGTCAGGCCGTCATAGCCCACGCTGCGGCAAAAGCGCACCACGGTGGGCTTGGACACATGGGCCCGATCGGCCAGCTCGCTGACGGGCAGATTGGCAAAAGCCCGTGCATCGCCGAGCAAGAGCTTGGCCACCCGCTGCTCGGCCGGCGGCAGGGCCGGTAGCGCGGCCTTGACGCGTTCAAGAATGCTCATGTTTCTTCTGACCAGGCAAAGCCATCGCGCGCCACCAATGCGCTGGCGGCGGCCGGGCCCCAGGAGCCTGCGGTGTAGGGGCGGGGGCCGGCGCTGTCTTGCTTCCAGGCGTCGAGGATGGGCTCGACCCAGCGCCAAGCCTGCTCTTGCTCATCGCTGCGCACGAACAGGTTCAGTCGGCCGGCGATGGCGTCCAGCAGCAGGCGTTCGTAGGCGCCGACGCGGTTGCTGGCGAAGGCCTTGTCAAAGTCCAGGTCCAGCGACACGGGCGACAGGGCCTCGCCATGGGCGCCGCCCTTGGCGGCCAGCAGTTGCAGCTCCAGGCCGTCTTCCGGTTGTAGCTTGATCACCAGGCGGTTGGCCTGGTTGGTGCCCGGGAAAATCGGGTGCGGCACGGGGCGGAAGTTGATGACGATTTGCGCGTCACGGGCCGCCAGGCGTTTGCCGGTGCGCAGGTAGAAGGGCACGCCGGCCCAGCGCCAGTTCTGCACCTCGGTGCGCAGGGCGACAAAGGTTTCGCAGGGGCTGTCGGCCGGCACCTTGGCTTCGTCGAGATAACCTGGTACGGCCACGCCGCCCACCGTGCCGGCGCGGTACTGGCCGCGCACCACATCGCGGGCCACGCTCTCCGGCGTGAAGGGCTTGAGCGAGCGCAGCACCTTGAGCTTTTCGTCGCGGATGGCGTCGGCGTCGTTGGTCGAGGGCGGCTCCATGGCAATCATGGTCAGCAGCTGCAGGGCATGGTTCTGGATCATGTCGCGCAGCGCGCCGGTGCCGTCGTAGAAGGCGCCCCGTGTGCCCACGCCCAGCTCTTCGGCCAGGGTGATCTGGATGTTGGCGATGCTCTCGCGGCGCCACAGCGGTTCGAACAAGGCGTTGCCAAAGCGCAGGGCCGAGAGGTTCTGCACCGAGGGCTTGCCGAGGTAGTGGTCGATGCGGAAGGCCTGGCTTTCCTTGAAGACCGAGCGCACCACGGTGTTGATCTCTTGGGCGCTGGCCAAGTCGTGGCCCAGGGGTTTCTCCAGCACCACGCGCACGCGCTCGTGGTTCAGGCCAGCTTCGCCGAGCTGCTGGCAGATCTGGGTGAAGAGATGCGGGCTGGTGGCCAGGTACAGCACCACGGTGTCGGCACTGCGCTCGTCCAGCCAGTCCTTGAGGCGCTGGTAATGCTCGGGCTGGGACAGGTCCATGCGGCGGTAGTGCAGCAGGGCGGCGAAGCGTTCGAACTCTTCCTCATTGGGGCGCTTGGAGCCGTCCACCTCACGGAAGCGCTCCTTGAGCCATTCGCGGTAACGCTCGTCACTCATCTCGTCACGGGCCACGGCCAGAATGCGGCCGCCGGCCGGCAGCTTGCCGTGGCGGAAGGCCTGGAACAGGGCGGGCATGAGCTTGCGCCAGGTCAGGTCGCCAGTGCCGCCGAAGAAAACGAGATCGAAAGACATGAGATGGGCCCTGTTGCGGTTCATCGAAAAAATGAACCCTTGATGTAACAAAGTTTCTGGAATTATGATGCATGAGTTTCGTAATTCGGTCAATGCGGCCGGCCTTTTTTGCGGCGCTCATGGGGGTTTGCTCTCAAGCGCGGCTGTAACCGAGGCTCAGGCTTGCGGCGACAGGGACTGCGCAAGAGCGGTTCTAATGGAGGTTTGAACCGCTTTTTGGAGTGCCCCGTGAACCAGCTCGATCAACTCAAGTCCCTGACCACCGTCGTCGCCGACACCGGCAACTTTCTGCAGCTGGCCCAGTTCGCACCGCGCGACGCGACCACCAACCCCTCGCTGATCCTGAAAGCAGTGCAGTCGGCCGATTACGCGCCCCTGCTCAAGGACACCGTGGCTGCCCATCAAGGCAAGCCGCTGGACGAGATCGTCGACCAGGTGCTGGTGCGTTTCGGTCTGGAGATCCTCAAGGTCGTGCCGGGCCGTGTGTCGACCGAAGTCGATGCCCGCCTGAGCTTTGACCGCGCCGCCACCGTGGCCCGCGCGCGCCGCATCATGGCCTTGTACGAAGCCGCCGGCATCGGCCGTGAGCGCGTGCTGATCAAGATCGCCGCCACCTGGGAAGGCATCCAGGCCGCCGCTGAACTTGAGCGCGAAGGCATCCACTGCAATCTGACCCTGCTGTTCTCCTTCTGCCAGGCCGTGGCCTGCGGCGCCGCTGGCATCCAGCTGATCTCGCCCTTCGTCGGCCGCATTTACGACTGGTACAAGAAGAGCGCCGGTGCCGCCTGGGACGAAGCCGCCCAGGCCGGTGCCAACGATCCGGGCGTCAAGTCGGTCGCTCAGATCTACAACTACTTCAAGAAGCACGGCATCCAGACCGAGGTCATGGGTGCGAGCTTCCGCAATGTGGGCCAGATCCAGGCCCTGGCCGGCTGCGATCTGCTGACCATCAGCCCCGATCTGTTGAGCCAGCTGCAGGCCCTGGACGCGCCCCTGCCGCGCGCCCTGGATGCCGAGGCCGCGCGCGCCGCCGACATTGCTGCTGTTTCCTACGATGAAGCGGGTTTCCGCTTTGCCCTCAACCAGGATGCCATGGCCACCGAGAAGCTGGCCGAAGGCATCCGCCTGTTTGCCATTGACTCGGCCAAACTGGATCAGATGATCGCGAGTTGAAGATGTCCCCAGCACCGCATCTGCGTTGTGACCAAAGCCCGGCCTGGGCCGCTCTGACTGAGCGTTATCAGGCGAGCGGCCAGCATTTCGATCTGCGCCAGGCCTTTGCGGCCGAGCCGGCGCGTTTCGAGACCTGGTCGCTGCAAGCACCCGAGGTGTTTGCCGATCTGTCCAAGAACCGCATCGACACGCCGACTTTGCAGCTGCTGCTGCAGCTGGCGCGCGATTGCGGTCTGGAGGCTCAACGCGATGCGCTGCTGGCCGGCGCTCCGGTCAATCTGACCGAAGGCCGCGCGGTGCTGCACACGGCCCTGCGTGCGCCTGCGGGCCAGGGCTTGCACAGCGAGGACGTGCAGTCCTCGCTGAACCGCATGCTGGCTTTTGCCGAAGGCGTGCGTGACACGGCCACCAGCGGCATCCGCGATGTGGTGCACATCGGCATCGGCGGCAGCGACCTCGGCCCAGCCATGGTGGTGGGCGCCTTGCAGGCCTACACCCAGCCGGGGCTGAAGCTGCATTTTGTCTCCAATGTCGACGGCCATGATCTCGCGCCGCTGCTGCCCCAGCTGAACCCGGCGACCACGCTGTTCGTGATCGCCTCCAAGACCTTCACCACCCAAGAGACTCTGGCCAATGCCCTGGCGGCGCGGACCTGGTTCCTGGCCGCCGGTGGAACGGACGTGGCGCGCCACTTCGTTGCCACCAGCAGCAACACCGCGGCCGCTGCGGCTTTCGGCATCACCACGGCCTTCGGCTTCTGGGATTGGGTCGGCGGCCGCTATTCGCTGTGGTCGGTGATCGGCCTGCCGATCGCCATCGCCATCGGCGCGGAGAACTTCCGCGCCCTGCTGGCTGGTGCCCATGCCATGGACCGCCACTTCGCCGAGGCACCGCTGGAGCGCAATCTGCCAGTGCTGCTCGGTGTGCTGGATCTTTGGTACCGCAATTTCCACGGCTTCAGCAGCCGCAGCGTGGCGCCCTATCACCAGGGCCTGCGCCGCCTGCCGGCGTACCTGCAGCAGCTGGAGATGGAGAGCAATGGCAAGGGCGTGGACCTGCAGGGTCAGGCCTTGCCCTACGGCACCAGCCCGGTGGTCTGGGGCGAGGCGGGCACCAATGGCCAGCACGCCTACTTCCAGATGCTGCACCAGGGCACGGATGTGATTCCGGTCGAGTTCATTGCGGTGAAGCACCCGAACTTCGGCGCCCATGTGGCCGGTGATCTGGAGGCCTGCCTGCAAGACCAGCACCGCAAGCTGCTGGCCAACTGCCTGGCCCAGTCCCAGGCCCTGATGCAGGGCAAGCGCTTCGAGGAAGCCCTGGGCGAGAAGGCGCCCACCGCCTCGGCCGAGCTCGACCCCGGCACCGTGGCCCGCCACCGCAGCTTCCCCGGCAACCGTCCCAGCACCACCCTGGTATTGGATCGCCTGACGCCGTCATCGCTGGGCGCCTTGATCGCCCTCTACGAGCACCGTGTCTTCGTCAGCGGTGCGCTCTGGGGCATCAACAGCTTCGATCAGTGGGGCGTGGAACTGGGCAAGGCTCTGTGCAACAGCCTGCTGCCGCGCCTGAGCAGCGGCGACGCTGCCGGGCTGGATGGCTCGACCGCCGGCCTGCTGAACCATCTCTTGTCCGAGTGAACGCGTGAATATTGTTTTTGACTTCGGCGGTGTCCTGTTCCGCTGGCACCCGCCGAGCCTGCTGGCCCGCGTCTGGCCCCACCGCGTGGCCGACGCCGCCCAAGGCGAGGCCCTGGCGGCCGAGTTTTTTGAGAACTACGCTGGCGCCTGGGGCGCCTTCGACCAAGGCCTGATCGACGCGCCGACCGTGATCGAGCGCATTTCGGCGCGCACCGGCTGGCCGCCTGAAGAGGTGGCCCAGGTCGTGGCCGCCGTGCCCGATGAGTTGCAGCTTCAGCCCGGTACCGTGGCCTTGATCGAGGGCTTGAAGCAGGCGGGTCACCGCCTGTTCTTTCTCTCGAACATGCCCGCACCACTGGCCGATCATCTGGAGCGCAGCCACCCGCTGCATCAATGGTTCGAGCAGGGCGTGTTTTCGGGCCGGGTCCAGGTGGTCAAGCCTGGGGTGGAGATTTTTGAGCTGGCCTGCCGTCAGTTTGGCGTCGAGCCCGAGAGCTGCCTGTTCCTCGATGACCATCCGGTCAATATCGCCGCGGCCCAGGCCCTGGGTTGGCAAACCTTGTTGTTCCGTTCGGCCGAGCAGGCCAGTCAGGAATTGCGGGCGCGAGGCCTGCTGAGCGCGGCGCCTCAGTCAGTGAGGCAGTGAGTCGTCCTCGACGGGCGGGCTGGCTTCGACCCGGAAGTCTTCATTGGCCCAGGCCCCCAGATCGATCTGTCGGCAACGCTGGCTGCAAAACGGCCGCCAGCTGTTGCTGGGGGCGAAGATCGAATCGCCGCCACAAGTAGGGCAGGGCACGATGCGGGGCTGAGCGGGGGAGTCCATGGCGGATCAATCAGAAAACAAGTGGGGTGTCGCGGCCTGATCAGGCGCAGAGCGTCAGCTCGAAGCTGGCGTCCTGGTGGGCGGGCTTGAGCCGGCCTTCCTCGTCCTGACGCATCAGGCGGATGGACACCATCAGGCGGTGGCCGGTGATCTCGGGCACCAGGCCCAGGCTGGGGTCCAGGCGCATGCGCAGCAGCTGGTAGCTGCGGCCGGCACCCAGGCTTTGCTGGAACTGGCCGGCCACGGCCGCCACCTTGTGCGGCGAGCCGCTGTCGCGCAGCAGACCCAGCAGCACCTGCAGGGCCTCGGCCAGCGGCATCAGGCTTTGCGTCCACTGCATCAGGTCGTTACGGCGCCGGGCCGGCAGGAACTGCTGCCAGGTGTAGTAGGCGGGCAGATCGAACTCGCAGGTGCCGCCCGGGATGCTGATACGGCTGCGGATGCTCATCAGCCATTCATTGCTGGTCAGCACATGGCCGGCCTTGCCGGAGAGCTTGTTGAGGCCGTCGAAGGCATGGTCGATGCGGGCAATGACTTCATCGAGCACGCTCTCGGCAATCGCCGGATTGCCGCGGTAGCTGTTGAGCTGCACCTTGTGGCGCTCCAGCTCCTTGAGCAGGTCGGATTTGAGATCGGCCCGAGAGGCCACATCCATGATCTCGAAAATGGTGACCAGGGCGAAATGGTGATCGAGCGGGGTTTCGCGCGCCATCAGCTGTCCGAGCCGGTCGAACAGATGCTCCAGGCGCAGCATCGTGCGGATGCTCTCGTTGAATGGGTACTCGTAAAGGACCAAGGCGGCCATCCCTGTCGGTCAGCGTTGCTCGCAAGCGGGGCGCGGCTGCGCACCCGAGGCCGTGATTGTTTCACAGCCCATCGCTGCTCGACGCTTCATCGCGCCTGCAAGCGTCCTATTTTGTGCGGCGCCAGCGGGCGGCGAGGGTCAGGACTTGCGCCCGCAGCTCGCTCAAGCCGAGATCCTGGTTGTGGATCACGGCATCGGCACAGGCGCGGCGCTGGGACCTGCTGGCCTGGGCGTTCAGCACGGCCTGCACGGCCTCGCGGCTCAAGCCCGAGCGTTGCGTGACGCGCTCGATTTGCAGAGCCTCGGCGCAATCCACCACCAGCACCCGGTCGACGCGTTGACGCCAGCGGCCCGACTCCACCAGCAGGGGCACATCAAAGACGATCAGATCACTGGCGGCCGCAGCAGCGGCACGCGCGGTCTCGGCGCTGATCATGGGGTGAAGGATGGCTTCCAGGCGCTGGCGCGCGGCCGGATCGGCGAACACCAGCTCGCGCATGACGCTGCGCACCAGGCCTTCATCGGCATTCACCACATGCGGGCCAAAGGCGGCGGCAATGGCGGGCAGGGCCGCACCACCGGGCGCGGTCAAGGCGCGCGAGATGGCGTCGGTGTCGATCAGTGCGGCGCCGGCCTCGACCCAGAAGCCGGCCACCGTGCTCTTGCCGCTGCCGATGCCACCGGTCAGGCCGATGCGCACAGGCGGCTGCGGCACGTTCACGCCCAGCCCAGCCAGCCCAGCACGCGCTCCTGGCCCGCAAACAGCACGACCAGGCCGCCGCCGGCCAGGAAGGGGCCGAAGGGCACGTAGCGGCCTTCACGCAGCTGGGCATTGAGCTTCATGGCAATGCCGACGATGGCACCGATCAGCGAGGCACCCAGCACGATGGGCAGAATCATCTGCCAACCCAGCCAGGCACCGAGGGCGGCCAGCAGCTTGAAGTCGCCATAGCCCATGCCCTCCTTGCCTGTGGCCAGCTTGAACAGCCAGTAGATGGACCAGAGCGAGAGATAGCCCACCAAGGCGCCGGTCAAGGCCGAGTTCAAGGGCAGGGCGGTCAAGCCCAGCAGGGAAGCCGCCAGGCCGGCCCAGAGCAAGGGCTGGTTCAGCGAATCGGGCAGCAGGGTGGTGTCCCAGTCGATGGCCGCCAGGGCCAGCAAGGTGGCACCGAAGCCGCACCAGAGCAGGGTCTCGGGCCGGGCGCCGAAGCGCCAGGACAGGGCGGCGAACAGCAGGCCGGTGGCCAGCTCGATCAGCGGGTAGCGCTTGGAGATGGTGGCCTTGCAGGCCGCGCATTTGCCGCCCAGACGCAGCCAGCCGATCAGTGGCAGGTTCTCATGCCAGGCCAGCTGATGGCCGCAATGCGGGCAGCGCGAGCGCGGCGTGGCGATGCCCAGGTGAGGCAGCTTGTCGAGCTGCTGACTCAGGGACTGAGCGGAGCGGGCCAGTGTGTCGGCCTCGACGGACTTCCAGGCGGCGGCCTTTTTCAGCTCGGCGGCATCACTGAGCTGGGCGGCCGAATCCATCAGCCATTGGCGCTCCATCATCAGGGGCAGGCGGTGGATCACCACGTTCAAAAAGCTGCCGATGCACAGGCCCAGCAGGCCCAGCATGGCCGGGCTCAACAACCATTCGTAATCAGGAGTCATGTCGTAGGCTGGTCAGACCACTTGGCCGAGCTTGAAGATGGGCAGGTACATGGACACGACGATGCCGCCGATGATGCCGCCCAGGATCACGATGATGAAGGGCTCCATCAGGCTGGACAGAGCGGCCACGGCCTCGTCGACCTCGTCCTCGAAGAACTCGGCGGCCTTGCCCAGCATATGGTCCAGCGAGCCGGACTCTTCGCCAATGGCGGCCATCTGGATCACCATGGTCGGGAAGATGCCGGTGGTCTGCATCGAGGTGGTCAGTGCCGTGCCGGTGGAGACATCGCGCTGGATTTTCTCGGTCGCCTCGGCAAAGACAGCATTGCCGGCCGCGCCACCGACCGAATCCAGCGCTTCCACCAAGGGCACGCCAGCGGCAAACATGGTGGACAGGGTGCGTGTCCAGCGGGCCACGGCCGATTTGTAGAGCAGATCGCCAAAGACCGGAATCTTCAGCAGCAGTCGGTCCATGGTGTGCTGCATCTTGACCGAGCGTTTCCAGCTCTGGAAGAAGAAGTACAGCCCGCCACCGATGCTGCCAAAGATCAGCCACCAATAGGACACAAAAAACTCGGACATCGCGATCACGGCCAGCGTCGGCGCGGGCAGGTCGGCACCAAAGCTCTTGAACACGTCCTTGAAGGCCGGTACGACGAAGATCATGATCACGGCCACCACGACAAAGGCGACCACAAACACGGCGATCGGGTAGGTCAGGGCGGACTTGATCTTGTTCTTGATGGCGACCGTTTTTTCCTGGTAGATGGCCAGGCGGTCGAGCAGGGATTCCAGGATACCGGCGGCTTCGCCGGCCTCGACCAGGTTGCAGTAGAGTGCGTCGAAGTAAAGCGGCTGCTTGCGCAGGGCGTTGGACAGGCTGGTACCCGTCTCAACGTCCTGCTTGATGTCGTTGAGCAAGCGGGTCAGGCGCGGGTTGGTGCTGCCGCGGCCGACGATCTCGAAGGACTGCAGCAGCGGCACGCCGGCACGCATCATGGTGGCCAGCTGGCGGGTGAAGATGGCGATGTCTTTTTGCTTGATGGCCTTGCCGCCGCTCATGCGGCGCTTCTTGACCTTGCTGACCAGGATGCCCTGGCGGCGCAGGGTGGCGCTGACCATGGCCTCGCCCCCGGCACGCAACTCACCTCGCACGATCTTGCCGTTGCGGTCCTTGCCTTCCCACTCGAACACGAACTCCGCCGTGTTCTTGGCTGCCGCACTAGTCGCCATACCACCTCCTGGCCTCAGGCCCTTGTCCTTGTTCCTGCCCTGCGGCAAACGGTTCTTTATTCATTGGTCGCCGCCAGCACTTCTTCGAGCGTGGTCACGCCCGAGCGGACCTTGACCAGGCCGAACTGGCGCAGATCGCGCACCCCCTCGGCCTGGGCCTGGGCGGCGATGTCCATGGCCGTGCCTTCGGCCAGGATGATGCGCTGGATGGCCTCGGTGATGGGCATCACCTGGTACAGGCCCACCCGGCCGCGGTAGCCGCTGTTGCAGCTGTTGCACCCCACGGCGCGGTACTGTTTCCAGCTGCCGTCCAGTTCTTCTTCCTTGAAGCCGGCGCGCAGCAGAGCTTCGCGCGGGTACTCGGCCGGTGCCTTGCAGTTTTCGCACAAGCGCCGCACCAGGCGCTGGGCCGTGATGAGCAGCACGCTGGACGCGATGTTGAACGGGGCCACGCCCATGTTCAAGAGCCGGGTCAGGGTCTTGGGCGCGTCATTGGTGTGCAGGGTGGACATCACCATATGGCCGGTCTGGGCGGCCTTGATGGCGATGTCGGCGGTTTCCAGGTCGCGGATTTCGCCGACCATGATGATGTCGGGATCCTGGCGCAGGAAAGACTTCAGCGCGGCCGAGAAGCTCAGGCCCGCCTTGTCATTGACATTGACCTGGTTGATGCCGGGCAGGTTGATTTCGGCCGGGTCTTCCACGGTCGAAATGTTGACGCCCGGCTGGTTCAGGATGTTCAGGCAGGTGTAGAGCGACACCGTCTTGCCCGAGCCGGTCGGGCCGGTCACCAGCACCATGCCGTAGGGGCGTGAGATGGCAGCCAGCAGGCGCTCTTTCTCGATCTTTTCGTAGCCCAGGGCGTCGATGCCCAGCTTGGCCGAGGACGGGTCCAGGATACGGATCACGATCTTCTCGCCGAACAGGGTCGGCAAGGTGCTGATCCGGAAGTCGATGGCCTTGGCGCCGAACTTCAGCTTCATGCGGCCGTCTTGCGGCACGCGACGTTCGGCAATGTCCAGGCGCGACAGCACCTTGATGCGCGAAGCCAGCTTGTCCTTGATCGCGATCGGCGGCTGGGTGATTTCGCGCAGCTCGCCGTCCACGCGAAAGCGCACGCGGTAATGGAACTCGTAGGGCTCGAAATGCAGGTCGGATGCGCGCAGATTGATGGCGTCGACCAGCATCTTCTGGAGAAAACGCACCACGGGTGCGTCTTCCACATCGGCCAGTTCGGCGGCAGTCTCCTGCGGCGCGCTTTCTTCTTCGGCAATGTCGAAATCGAAATCACCGCCAGTGATGGTTTCCAGGGCCTCGCTGGCACTGGAGCTGGCGCCCGCCAGCAGCTTGGTCAGCTTGTCATGCTCGACGATCACCCATTCCGGCGTCAGCTGGGTGGCGAACTTGATGCGCTCGACCACGTCCTGGTCGGTCGGGTCGGCGCCGCCGATGAAGAGCCGGCTGCCGCGCCGCCCCAGCACCACCACCTGGTACTGCTGGGCCAGCTTGTTGTCGATGATGTTCTGCGGCATGCGCTGAACATCCATGGCGTTCAGGTCCAGCAGCGGCACGGCCAGGGCTGTGGACAGGGTGTGGGCCAGATCCACCGGACTCACCAGCCCCGCCGCGATCACCGAATTGACGAAGCTGGTCTTCTTCTCGCGCGCCTGGCGCATCAGGTCTTCGGCCGCTTTGGGCTGCAGCTTGCCGGCATGCACCAGCATGCGCGCCACGCCCGAAAGGGCGGACTGAGGCGGCTCGGCCAGGGTGGGTTCCACGGTGTAGATCAGGCTCGCAGGTCGATGAGTGGGGCGTCCATCCCACGGAGGCAGGATGGACAAGGCGTATCAATCAGGACTGTAAACCGAGCGAGGCCGCAGAGCGCGCGGGCCGATGTGCCGGAGCACACGATTTCACCCCGGGGAAGCCCTTGGTGAAGCCCTGAAAAGCCGGGCGAAGCCCTGGCCGCCGAGGGCTTGTGAGGATGCGTGCGGTCGACGCGGAGCCCCTTGGCCATCGAAGCCAGCGCCTTTCAAACCGAGACCTGCGCCAAACGCCGGGCAGGCCGGGCCCGGACCCTGGCCTGCAGTCAACGGGTTTGGTGAGGATTTGTAAAAGTTCGCAAGCAAAACCTACCGGGCTGGGTTCACAGGGATTCGGCGGGTTCCGCTGCGAGCAAGGGCAGGCGCACCGTGGCCGTGGTTCCGACCCCCGGGGCGCTGGCCAGCAGCAGCTGGCCGCCGTGCAGTTCGACAATTTCCTTGACGATGCTCATGCCCAGGCCGGTGCCGAGGATGGCGCCCGACTTGTCGGCTCGATAGAAGCGCTCGGTGACGTGCGAGAGCTGCTCCTCGGTCATGCCGATGCCGTGGTCCTGCACCGCCAGCACGGCCATGGCCGATCCATCGCTGCTGGCGCCGGCCATGCTCAGGCTCAGCTCGACCGGGCCACCGGCCGGCGAGTATTTGTAGGCGTTGGACAGCAGATTGCGCAGCACCTGCTGCAGCTTCTGCCGATCGGCATGGATGCGGCAGCCTTGGCTGGGCAGGCTCAGTGCGGGCAGGGCGCGTGCGTCAGGCGGGATGAAGTCGTCGACCACTTCCTGAACCAAGGCCTGGAGGTCCAGCACTTCGAGCTCGAAGTCCTGGCCGCGTCGGGCCTCGATGCGAGCCAGGTCCAGCAGCTGGTTGAGGATGGCGATCATGGACTGGCATTGCCGGTGGATGCGGCCCAGCATCTCCTTCTGTCGCTCGGGGGGCTGTTCACGCATCAGCAGCAGCTCGGTGAAACCGTAGATGCTGGCCATGGGGGTGCGCAGCTCGTGGGCGGCGGTGCTCAGGAACTCGCTCTTCATCTGCTCCACCTCGACCTGGTGGGTCACATCGCTGAGGTGCAGCAGCTGCGCGGCAGCGGCGCCGTCGCTGCTCACGCCTTCGTGCAAGGCCAGCTCCAGCACACGGCGTGTCGGTCGCTCCAGCTCGATGCGCAGCTTGCCGCTGCGCAGCTCCTGGAAGCTGATGGCGCGCGCGTCGGCGGCACGCAGGCTCAGCACGGCCTCCAGCAGCTCGTCCTCATGCCGGCCCAGTGCCCGCTCGGGCGGCAAGGCGGCCAGCCGTGCAAAGGCCGGGCTGACATAACGGCAGATGTGCTGGGCGTCGAAGGACACAAAGCCGTCCGGGCTGAGGGCGAAGATGGCGGCCAGTTGCTCGCCCCGTTCGCGCAGCCTTTGGATCAGCTCCTGCACCAGCTGCAAGAGGGCGGCGCTTTCCTCGCTGCTGCCACTGCCGACCAGGGCACGGCTGGCGCCGGTCTGGTCTTGCGCCGGTGTCGCCGCAAAGTCCTGCAGCATGCGGCGCATGGTCTGCATGGCCTGGGCGCGGGCCTGCAGCTCTTCCTGCAAGCGGTCGTCCAGGGCCTGTTGCTGGCTGATGTCGCGGAAGGCGTAGACCCAGCCGCCGCCTGCAATGGGCGTGCGGCTCAGGTCCAACACCACGGCGTCGCAGCCTTCAGGGTTCAGCCGCAGCCGCGCCTTCCAATGGCCTTCGCGCGCTGCATCGAGGGCCGGGTCGAGGTCGCGGCTCAGATCGGGCAGCAGCTCCTGGATGCGCTCGCCCAGCAGGCGCTCGGGCGCCCGTTCCAGCAATTGGCCAAGCACCGGATTGGCCAGCAGGATGCGGCCCTCGGCGTCGGTGCTGGCAATGCCATCACCAATGGCCGACAAGGTTACGGCGGCACGCTCACGCTCGAGCTGCAGCGAACTGGCGGCCTGGTTCAAGACCTCGAAGGTCTGGCGAAATTCCAGCGGCGCGTCTTCCGTTTGCATGGGGCTGAGCGCCCCGCCCGAAACCTGCAGTTGCTCGCCGAAGGCGCGGATCTGGCCCAGATTGCCCAACCAACGGTTGAGCGGCCACCAGACCAGACCGAGGCCGGCCAGCAAGCTCAGCAGCCCCAGACCCACCGCCACCAGGCTTTGCTGCCAGAAGCTGTTGGCAATGTGGGCGGTGTTGAAGCGCAGGCGCAGGACGCCGTAGTCCTTGCCGCCGGCTGTCACGGCCATATTGAGTTCGGGCAGTTGCTCGGCGATCGCCTTGCTGAGCCAACTGGGCGCACGCAGTTCCGGGTCCTGGTGAGCATGACGCTCAATGCGACCTCCTTTGAGATCGATGAACAGAGCGGCACTGATATCGCTGTGCTTGGAGGCGCGGGCCAGGGCGCGTTCGATGGTGTCGTAGTCGCCGATCACGGCCGATTCACTGACCACTGGGCCCAGCAGGCTGATCAAGGTGTCTGCCGAATCTTGTGCACCGTTGATGCTGTCGACATAGCTGCGCGATGCGAACCAACCGATCGCCCCGCTCAAGGCCAGGAGCAAGGATGTCAGATAGAGGAGAAACACTCGCCCTATCAGGCTGGAGGGCAAAAAGCGCGAGGCGGTCATGGCAAGCATTGGGCCGCCTTAGCTTGCCAGTTCAACGCAATTGAGCCGGGGCGCTTTGATAAAAGCGTCGGTAGGGCTCGTACTCGCTTCCATCCGAGAGAATGAAATAGGCCTCCTCGGAGAGCCCGATATGCTTGGAGACCTCGGACAGAATGGCTCGCCCCTTGGGATCTTTGTGCATGCCGGCGAAAGCCTTGGCCACAGCCTGTACGTCCTTGGCTGGAACTTTGGCTGCGGCCATCAGAGCAAGATCGTGCATGGGCTCCGAGCTCCAAAGCACTCGGTATTTCTTGCTTTCACGCCGACCATAGTTCTCTGCCAACTGCGAATTCACACCGGCGGCGCTGGCCTTTCCGCTGAAAAGCTGGGCCAAGGCGCCATCAGCATTGCCGGCGAACACCACCTTGGTGTCGATTTTCTTGCTCAACAAGAAGGCATACGGCAGTTTGTAGGACACCAGCGCCTCCGGGCCCGGATAGACCACATCCTTGCCGGCCAGTTGACTCAGATCGGTGACTGTGGAGTCGGCAGGAACAATGATCTGCCCGTGGATGGGGGGCGTGAGTCGTCGGCCAATGACTTTCCAGCCGAGCTTCTCGCGCTCCGGGCTGAACAAATGGTTGCTGAAGACGAACTCGACCTCCTGGGCTAGAACATAACTTGTCGTGTCGGCGGATGTTCGGCCGATTTTCAGGGTCAGCTTCACACCGCTGCGTTCCGAGACGTAGGCCATGATCGGGTTCCAATAGTCCGCGGTCAACGCGATATTGGCCTGGTTGACCGGTGAGAAGCGGTACAGCGGCTCCTCCGCCTGCGCTCTGGCCGCCTGCAGACCCAGGGCCATCGTGAGAGCGACGAGGACCTGCCTGATGAGGGCGATTGTTCGGCACATGGTGAAGGCTCCTATCTTTCTGAAAACGCGGCCATCAGAAAAAGTCAATATTGGAGTTGCCGTCGGGGTTGTTGCTTGCTTGGCTCTGAACTTGACTGCGGCGTTGAATCAGCGAGGCTTGCGCTTGGCTGGAGGCCAAGGCAGATTGCTGAGCTGTTTTCAAGAGCTCCGCCACGGCCTTGTCATCGCCGAGCCGGAACGTAGTCAGCACTTCGGCCAAGCTCACTGCCTGCTGCAGCAGTTCGTCGGCAATCTGCCCAGATCGTTCGGCCACATGGACGTTCTGTCGGGTGATGGCATCAAGCTCCTTGACCGAAGCCGCCACGACCTCAATGCCCTGGGCATGTTCAGCGTTGTCGGCGGTCAGGCTGTCGAACACCGTGCTGACGCTTTTGACCGAACTGACCAAGTCCATCATCGTGCTGCTGGCAAGGCTGGCTTGTTGGGTGCCGCGCGCCACGGTTTCGGTGGAGGCTGTGATCAGCTGCTTGATCTCCTTGGCTGCTTCGGCGGAGCGGCCCGCCAGCATGCGCACTTCGCTGGCGACGACGGCAAAGCCACGCCCTTGCTCGCCTGCCCGTGCTGCCTCCACGGCTGCATTGAGTGCCAAGATATTGGTCTGGAAAGCGATGGCATCAATCACCGCAATGATGTCGGTGATGCGGCGTGAGGACTGATCGATTTCCTGCATGGTGCTGACCATCTGCTGCACCACTTCACCGCCTTTGCTTGCCATAGCCGACGAGGCTTGCGAATGTGCCAAAGCCTCCTTCGAGGCGCGGGCACTTTCTTTCACGATTACCGTGATCTGCTCCAAGGACATGGTTGCGTCGTTCAGGCCTGTTGCAGTGCGATTGGTGCGTTCCATCAGCTCGGAGCTGCTCTCGCCGACTTCGTGTGCCGCGGCATGAACCTTGAAAATGGCGTCGCGCACCAGTCGAAGTGCCGCAGCCATGCGTTGCTGGACATGCTTGAGGCGGGAGCCGACGTTGGAGTCGGTACGCACCGCGTCCAGATTCAATCGGATCGGCCCGTCCTGTCCCATGGCCTTGACCAGGAACTCCATTTCAAAGCGCTCGTTGGCTTGTTGGCGCATCTGTCGCGCCGAGAAAATCAAGAAGGCGCTGAGGACCAGCAAGAAGCCCCAGTCTGCAACCAGTGACCACGATCCGCTGGTCTCGTGCACATACAGCGGCATGCTGCTCGAGTTGAAGAAATGGAAGGCCAGGCTATGGACGCAGAACAAGCCGGTCATGTAGGCGATAACTATCCAGTCGCCATAGGGCAGTAGCAAACACAGGGAGATGTAAACATTGGCGTGGATGCTGTTGGCCCCCTGAGTCAGCTGCAACTGCAAGGCCACGAGAATCATCAGCAGGGTGGCGAAACCCAGGCGGCCCAATTCGGTTCCGCCTCGGAAGCGGTAGATCAAGCCCGCCAGCACCAGGCAGGGCAGCGTCCATTGCAGCGCCATGCCCGAGGATTCACGGCCGAAGCCCAGGGCCACGGCAAGCAAGGCGTTGCTGGCGATGATGGCCAGCATGGTTCGATCATGGCTTGAATTCGGGTTCATGCAGTCTCCAACGCCGGCGCAGGCTCAAGCCGTGCTTTCGGCCAGCTGCAGCGTAATCTTGAGGGGCCAAGCAACGCCACTGTGGGGCCGTGAAGTAGTGCCAGCAATTCCCGGGTTCTTGCACGATGGCTGCGGGTTTGAGGCATCATTCCGGAACACTTGTCATCGACCCGGAGCCGGTTCATGAAGAAGATACTGATTGTTGAAGATCAGGAAGAGATCCGTGAGTTGATTCGTGTCACGCTGGAGTTTGACGACTACGAGATCGACGAAGCCGCTGATGGCCATGAAGGACTGAGCAAGCTCGGTAGTTTCAAGCCCGATTTGATACTGCTGGACGTGATGATGCCCGGCGGAATGAGCGGTTTGGAGGTTTGCCGCCGCGTCAAAGCGGATCCTGTTTTGAAGCGCATCCGAGTGATTCTCTTGACTGCGCGAGGGCAGGAAGCCGACAAGCAAGAAGGGTTGCGGGTCGGGGCGGACGAGTATCTGATCAAGCCCTTCAGCCCGATGGAGTTGATGAAAGTCATCGACAAGGTCTTGCGCTGAGAGTCCCCGCCATTGGGAGCGTCTGCAAGCTGTCGATGAGGCGCTTCTGAGGAAGTGGCGTGGGTGTGCGTTGCTGCGACCCGCAGCCGGGCAGCGCCTTTGGGGCCGCCTGGGATCGTGTGGTCGCCATGCGGATCAGTCGGCTTGGCGATTCAGGCCGGCAACTACGCCATTGAGCCGCAGCAGGGTGGGTGCAATGTCCGAGAGCGGCAGGACTTGCTGTGCCGCACCCAACTCAGCAGCCGCCTTCGGCATGCCGTACACGACACAGCTGGCTTCGTCCTGAGCCAGGGTGGCCGCGCCAGACTTGCGCATTTCCAGCAGGCCGCGCGCACCGTCGTCGCCCATGCCCGTGAAGATGACGCCAATCGCATTGCGTCCCGCGCAATGTGCAACCGACTTGAACAAGACGTCGACCGATGGTTTGTGATGATTGACCAAGGGGCCATCACGCACCTCGACCACGTACTGGGCCCCACTGCGTTTGAGTTGCATATGGCGCCCGCCCGGTGCCACCAGGACACGTCCATTGATGACCCGGTCGCCGTCCTTGGCCTCCAACACTTCCAGTTCCGTGATGCTGTTGAGGCGGGACGCAAAGGGATGGGTGAATCGTTCGGGCATGTGCTGAACCAGGACGATGCCGGGCGTGGTGCGCGGCAGTTGTCTGAGCACGGTTTCAATGGTTTGAACGCCCCCGGTGGAACTGCCGAAGGCGATCACCCGGTCGGTGGTCTCGGACATGGCGGAGGTGCTCGCGAGTGCCCCGGGCGCGAGCCGATCGCGCGGTGCAGAAGCACCCAGGGGAACTGCTGAGTTGACCCGAGTCATGGGCTGGCTTGCGCCGGAACTCAAATTGGACTGCGCCGCGATCTGGCTGGGAAGCGCGTGGACGTTTGCCCGCGCAGCTGCGCGTACCGCGCCCACCAGGCCGTTGCCTGGCCCCTCCAGAAAATCCCGCAAGCCGAGCTTGGGTTTGGTCACGAAACCGATGGCTCCGGCAGCCAGCGCTTGCATGGTGGTCTCGCAGCCGGCTTCGGTCAGGGTTGAGCACATCACCACCGGTGTCGGGTGTTCGGCCATCAAACGCTTGAGGAAGCTGATGCCGTCCATGCGTGGCATTTCTACATCGAGCACGATGACGTCAGGCCAGTTGGCTTCCAGCTTGGGCCAGGCAAACAGAGGATCGCTGGCGGTGATCGTGACTTGAATGCCTGCCGCCTCAAGCACTTGGCTGAGGTGCTTGCGCACGATGGCCGAGTCATCAATGATGGCCACACGCAAACGCGCATTCACTTCTTGGCTCCGATCAAGGCATGTCCGGTGCTGCGTTTGACCTCGACTCGGCCGCTGGGCAAATCGAGTGAGACCGTGCGTGGAACGCTGTCGCCGACATCGACGTCCTGCATCTGAAAGCCATACTTGTCGATCAAGCTCCACCCCATTTCGATATTGCGCTCGCCGACGTTGAACTTGATGTTGACGCCGTCGGGCATGGTGTCGGCGCCGCCATAGAGATGCGCCAAGTACTCCGAAGGCGCGGTGCCACTGCGTTTGATCGCTTGCAGCAACAGTTCCACGGCTTCATCCCCATAGCGCCCATCCAAGGGGGCTGTGCCTCGTGTGGTTCTGCTGGGCAGTAGAAAGTGACACATGCCGCCGATTTTCTTGACGGGGTGCCACAAGGTGATGGCCACGCAGGACCCCAGAAGCGTTCTCAACAACGCCCCCTGGCCAAAATGCCACTGACCAGGCATCAAGGTGATGGTGCTTGGGCTGCCCGGCGCGACTGGCTTGCTGGCCGGACTGCGCGGGGGCGGGATTCGGCTGGGATCTTGCTTATGCATGTTGGTAGATCGCCGGAGCAATCGCCTTGAGAGGAAGACCCAAAGAAGCCAGGGACTCGGCATGTCCAGGGTACAACACGCCGCCGGGCTTCAGGCGTTCCATCACGCGGCTGACGATCGCGGTTTTCGCCGGGCCATCGAAGTAAATCAAGACATTGCGAAGGAAGATCACATCAAACATCGGCAGCGGTGGTAGCGGCTGCATCAAATTGGCGCACTGGAACTGCACGCGCGAGCGGAGCTCACGATTGATCAGCAATTGACCCTCGTAGGGGCCGAAGCCTTGCAGGCAAAAACGTCTCAGATAGTCTGCCGGCACATTGCGCGCGCGGTCCATGGGGTACAAGCCTTGGCGGGCGCTCTCCACCACTGCCGTGGAGAGATCGGTGCCACGAATGGACCACGGGCGGCTCGAAGGATTCATGCCCAGCTTGTCGGCCAGAACCATGGCGATGCTGTAGGCCTCTTCCCCGGAGGACGAGGCACCACTCCAGACCAGGAACTCGCCGCCATCTCCTTGCCCCTGCGCACGTCGAACCAAGTCTTCGAAATGCTGCGGTTCACGGAAGAAGTAGGTTTCATTGGTGGTGAGTTTGTCCACCACGCTGACCAAGAGCTCCTCTGGCATCTGGCCGCGCACCATCTTTTGAACAAAGATGTTGATGTCTGTCTCGCCCGCTTCAAGGCTGAGCTTCTGCAAACGGCTTTGCACCAGCGCATGCTTGCTCTCCACCAACTTGATGCCGGAGATGCGATGAAACAATTCGGTGATGGCCTTGAAGGAGTCTGTGGTCAGTTGGCTCATGGGGCGGTGCGATCGAGGATGGAGCCACTCAATGGTGCTGTGCCGCAGCGATCAACTGAGACAAGGCCACCGGAGAAAGCACTTGGTCCAGATTCAGCAGGGCGGCATAGCCGTCGCGCACATTGACCATGCCTGCCAAGAACTCAGCGGCAATGGCGACACCCAAGGTCGGGACCGGCTCGATGCGATGGGTGTCCACGTCCAGCACTTCGTAGACCGCATCGACCAGAACCCCGGCGATCAGGCGTTCGAAATCGTCGTCGCCTTTGGCTTCCACCACAATGACGGCGGTACGTCGGCCGATGTGCGTGGGGCCAAAGCCAAAACGTGCACTCAGGTCAATCACCGGCACCACTGCACCGCGAAGATTCATCACGCCGTGGACAAAGTCGGGGGTTTGCGGCAGCGGCGTCATGCGACCCACTTCCAAGATCTCACGCACCACTTCGATAGGCACGAGCAGCGTTTCTCGAGCAACGGCCAAACGTAGAAGTTGGCGTATCGGACCCGCACCAGCCATCTCGGAGATCGCACCTCGGAGCAGATCGGCCGGAGCGTCTTTGGCTTTGTTCATCAGGGATCCTCAAAAGCGTTTGAAATAGGACTCGTCCACTTCGCCTCCACGCGAGGGCTTGGCGGCACGGCCGTCTCGTGCAGACCCTGGCGCTGCCGAAGCTTCGCCGCCATATGAGGCTGTGTGGGCATTGGCGGAGGCGCTGGAAGGCGGTTCAGCCGTAACGCTGCGCATTTCATTGAGCCTGGCGCTTTGTTTGAATTGCTGCTGCCTTTGCATGGATGGACGGGGCCGCGTCGCTTTCCCGTGTTCTGGGCTGGGTGAAACGGCGTCGTCTGCCAGTTTGAAGAAGGCCATCTGCTCCTGCAACTGCGCAGCCTGCGCCGAGAGCTCCTCGGCCGTGGCTGACAACTGCTCTGAGGCCGAGGCGGTCTGTTGCGTGGTGTTGGAGAGGTGGTTCATGGCCTTGGTGATCTGCCCCACACCCGCAGACTGTTCACCAGAAGCCGCAGAAATCTCCTGCACCAACTCGGAGGTCTTCTGAATCGAAGGCACCATATCGCTGAGCAAAGAGCCTGCCTTCTCGGCCAGGCTGACGCTGGTGCTGGCCAGACTGCCGATCTCTTGGGCCGCCACCTGACTGCGCTCGGCCAATTTGCGCACTTCGGCCGCGACCACGGCGAAGCCTTTGCCGTGCTCCCCGGCGCGAGCCGCTTCGATGGCTGCGTTCAGTGCAAGCAGATTGGTCTGGTAGGCAATGTCATCAATGATCGAAATCTTCTTTGCGATCTGCTTCATCGCGTCGACCGTCATGCTGACGGCTTGTCCGCCATCCATGGCCTCGCTGGCAGCTTTTGTCGCCATGCCGTCGGTGAGATTGGCGCTGTCGGCGTTCTGCTGCACCGAGGCGGCCATTTGATGCAGCGATGCAGTGGTTTGCTCCACGCTGGCGGCTTGCTCAGAGGCGGAGTGAGACAAGGACTGCGAGGTTTGCGAAACCTGTTCCGAGGCGCTGGAGAGTTGGTCGGCGGCGCTGCGCACTTCGCGGATCGTGCCGCTGACGGTTTCGACCAGCGAATTGAACTTGTCGCCGAGCATGCGGAAGAAGGGTTCCTTGCCTTCGAGGGGAACACGCTGTGTGAAGTCGCCCTGGGTCGCTCCGTCCACCATGCCGCCGATTTCGTTCTCAACACCGACTTCAAGCGTGCGATCCTTCCACTCCACCACGGTACCCAGGCGAACGCCCTTGGCATCGGTAATCGGGTTGGCGGTCAGCGCAAACCTCAAGCCACTGACGGTAATTTCGGTCTTGTACTCGCCCTTCAAGCCACCGAGCAGATTGCGTTGATGGCCGGGGTTGCGATGGAACTGGTCGAAATTGGAGCCCACGATGGTGCGGGCATTGAAGGTCGGCAAAACCTTGCGAAGCTCCGCCTCATTGCGAAGCATCATCTGCGCTACCGATTGGTTGTTGTAGATGATCTTGCCTTCCGTGTCGGCAATCATCACATTGGTCGAGCAGATGTCGAGAGCTTGCTTGACGCGTGCGTTCTCCGCTGCCAACTCGGCCTCGCGTTCCGCAGCCGCCAGCTCCGCGGTCATGTCCTTCCATTCCACCACGGTGCCGAGACGCTTGCCGGCAGCGATGACCGGATTGACGATCAGATCAAAGCGCCTGCCTCCGATATGAAGTCGGGTTTTGTGGGGGCTGTTCAGGCGGTCCAGCATGCCGCGCTGGTGTGCCGGGTTCTTGTGAAAAACGTCGATGTTGGTGCCAACCACCGTGGCTGCGCTGAAGCGAGGAAGGTCTTTGCGTATGTCCGATTCGGCCGCGGCCAACATGGCTCGTAACGATGCATTGCCATACACAATGTTGTAGCCCGGGTCAGCCACCATCATGTTGGTGGCCGCAACATCGAGTGCCTGACGAATGCGTTCCGCGTCCTCAGCTCGTTTTCGGGTGTCGGCAAATTCGAAGCCCAACCGGGTTTGAACGCGTTTGAGCGCCAGCATCATGGAGGCAAGCTCGTCGCTTCCCTGCACTTGAACGACGCCATCAAAACGACCTTGGCCAAACTGCTCAAATTGAGCGCCTGCCTGCCGCAGGGTCCGGCTCAGGCGCCGAGCGATGGCCCACAGGGTCCACAAGCCCAGGATGGTCGGAAGCAGTGCCAGGCTGGCGGGCAGCCACCGGGAGGACAGCAGTGCGTGACCGAGTCCCACACCACCTGCCAGCAGCAGCACGGCGCTTGTCAGAAGCTTGGTGGGTAGACCCAGGGCATTCATTCCTTGGAGGGCTCGATCCTTCAGGCCGGTGCGCACACCGCGGCCGTCGCGTATCACCCATCCCTTGGCGCTCCCTTCCTTGAACTTGCGATACAGGGCATCGGCCGCCTCGATCTGTTCCCGGCTGGGTCGCGTGCGAACTGACATATAGCCGACCACGCTCTCGCCTTCTTTGACAGGCGTGGCATTGGCAACCACCCAGTAGAAGTCACCGTTCTTGCAGCGATTCTTGACCAAGCCGGTCCACGGGCGACCGGATTTCAAGCTGTTCCACATGTCTTGGAATGCTTCTTCCGGCATGTCGGGATGGCGCACCAAGTTATGCGGCTGGCCAATCAGCTCGGTCTCGGCAAAGCCGCTCGCTTCGACGAAGTCGTCATTGATGTAGGTGATGCGCCCCTTGAGGTCGGTGCGCGACACGATGGTCATGCCGTCGCGCAAGCGGTACTCAGTCTGTGTCACCGGGAGGTTGCTTCGCATCGTGGGCCTTTCGAATGCGGCTTGTGTTGTGATCGTGTTTCCAGCGCAGCGTGGATGCTGCGTGCTCAGCGCTGCTGTCTGGCTTGACCCCGGGAGCTTTTCTCTTCGGCGAGGCGGAAGAAGGCCATTTGTTCCTGGAGCTGATTGGCCTGGGCAGACAACTCCTCGGCCGTCGCGGAAAGCTCTTCTGAAGCCGAGGCCGTTTGTTGCGTGGTGTTCGACAGGTGGTTCATCGCACCCGTGATCTGCGTCACGCCTTGAGACTGCTCACCGGATGCTGCTGAAATCTCCTGCACCAGTTCACTGGTCTTTTGAATCGAAGGCACCATATTGCTGAGCAGACTGCCGGCTCGTTCGGCCAGTTGGACGCTGTTGCTGGCCAGGTTGCCGATCTCTTGCGCTGCCACTTGGCTGCGTTCGGCCAATTTGCGGACCTCGGCGGCAACCACAGCGAAGCCCTTGCCGTGTTCGCCGGCCCGAGCGGCTTCGATGGCTGCGTTCAAGGCCAGGAGATTGGTTTGATAGGCGATGTCATCGATGATGGAAATCTTGGTGGCGATTTGCTTCATGGCGTCCACCGTCATTCCCACGGCTTGACCGCCCTCCATGGCTTCTCGAGCAGCCTTGGTGGCCATGCCGTCGGTGACGTTGGCACTCTCGGCGTTCTGTTTCACCGACGCCGCCATTTCTTGCAAAGAGGCGGTGGTCTCTTCGACGCTGGCGGCCTGCTGCGAGGCGGAATGTGACAGGCTCTGCGAGGTTTGTGAGACTTGGTCGGAAGCGCCGCTGAGTTGATCGGCGGCGACCCGGACCTCACGGATGGTGTCGCTGATGGTGTCGATCAGGCCATTGAATTTTTCGCCGATCTGGCGAAAGAATCCCTGCTTGCCGTCCAGGCCAATGCGCTGACTGAGATTTCCGCTGGTGGCTGCGCTGGTCAGCGAATCAAATTCGCGCTCGGCGGCCAGTTGCTCGGTGCGATCCAGCCATTGGCCGACAGTTCCGATGTTCTTTCCGTTCGAGTCGCGAATCGGAGTGGTTGTGACGTCGTAAGTGCGGCCGCCCAGCACCATGGTGGAGTGGGCGGTGTCGCTCAAGTTCTTCAGGCGTTCGACGGCTGCGGCCGCGTCGCGATAGAACATGCCGATGGAGCCACCCAGCACCTTGCTGGGATCAAAGCCTGGCAGTTCGCTGCGGAAGGCCGCCTCATCACGGCGCAAGACCGTCATCAAAGCCTCGTTGACGTAGACGATGGTGCCGTCCGCCGCTGAGATTCGAACCGGCATGGCCGCCACATCCAAGGCTTGCTTGATGCGGGCATTGGCGGCGGCCAGGGTTTGTTCGCGCTCGCGAGCGATCAGCTCCTGAGTCATGTCACGCCACTCCACCACAGTGCCAAGGCGTTGGCCGGTCGCATCGGTGATGGGGTTGGCGATCAGAGAAAAGTGCAGCTCCGCCACCTGGATCTGGGTCTTGTATTCGCTCCTCAAGTTGCCCAGCAGATTGCGTTGGTGCGCGGGGTTGCGGTGGAAGCTGTCGAAGTTGCTGCCGACGACTTGCTTGGCGTCGAAGTTGGGCAGTGACTGTCGCAGCGCTGCTTCGTTGCCCTGCAGCATGGCAGTCACGGAGCGGTTTGCGTAGACGATCTGCCCTTCAGGGTCGGCGATCATCACATTGGTCGAGCAACTGTCCAGCGCTTGCTTGACACGGGCGTTCTCGGAGGCAATTCGTCCGTCGCGCTCATTGCGTTCGCGCAAGTTGGATTGCATTTGCACCAAGCTCTTCAGTAGCTGGCTGGTTTCATCGGTGCCTTGAACTTGCACTTCATTGTCCAGTCGGCCATCGCCGATCTCTCTGGACAGCGCCACGGCCTGGGCCAAGGGCAGGGTGACGCTTCGCGTCAGCATCCAAGCCATGGCGATCACCAGCAGGACGGCGAAACCGGTCACGCCGATCAACCAGAGGCGAGCAGAGACGTAGTTTGATGAGGCCTCAGTCACATCCTGTTCTGCGTCCTGGAGCTGCATGGCCACCGCCTTGTCTATCGTGGTTTGCAGCGCTTTGGCTGCAGGGCTGGCCGAGCTCAGAAGCAGTTTGGTGGCTTCTTCGTCTTTGTTGAGGTTCGCAAGTTCCATGACCTGATCATTCAGGGCGCGGGATTTTTTCGCTTGTTCCCGGGCTTGCTCGAGATCTCGCTGATCTTCCTCACGCGCCGTGTTCTTGCTGATGGACGCGAAGGACTTGTCAAATGCCTCTCGAGCCTCTGCGATCTTGCGGCGTTCGCCTTCGATGGCGTCGTTGGTGTTGATCAGAATCAGGCTTCGTATGACCCGTTGTTCAACGTGTGTCTGCTCCGACAACTCGTTCAAGTCGACCATGCGACTGAAGTTCTCATGCACCACATGTTCAAGCGCATGGTTGACGTTGGCTAGATCCTTGAGTGCCAGTACGACCACAGCGATCAACATGGCCAGAAGCAGGGCAAAGCCCAAACCCAAACGCTGCCCAACTTTCATATTCGCGAGTGTCATGGAGAAGCCTCGTCTTTCTTCGATGGAAGGTGCGGGATCAGCCCCCTGCGGCCATTAACGCCTTCGAGAACTTCTGTGATGCGATGAGGTCGTGTGCTTGTCTTCGGCCAGCTTGAAGAAGGCCATCTGGTCCTGCAGTTGCGAGGCTTGGGCCGACAGCTGTTCGGCCGTTGCCGAAAGCTCTTCCGACGCCGAGGCCGTCTGTTGGGTCGCCGTGGACAAGTGATTCATGGCGCCGGTGATCTGGGCCACGCCCTGGGACTGTTCTCCCGAGGCCGCGGCAATCTCCTGCACCAGCTCGCTGGTCTTCTGGATGGAAGGCACCATATTGCCCAGCAGGCTTCCGGCCTTTTCAGCCAGCTGAACGCTGTTGCTCGCCAAATTGCCGATTTCTTGTGCGGCGACCTGGCTTCTTTCGGCCAGCTTCCGCACTTCGGCAGCGACCACTGCAAAGCCCTTGCCGTGTTCGCCGGCGCGAGCGGCTTCGATGGCTGCGTTCAAGGCCAGGAGATTGGTTTGATAGGCGATGTCATCGATGATGGAAATCTTGGTGGCGATTTGCTTCATGGCGTCCACGGTCATGCCCACGGCTTGTCCACCTTCCATGGCTTCGCGCGCGGCCTTGGTGGCCATGCCGTCAGTGAGATTGGCGCTGTCTGCGTTTTGCTTGACCGAGGACGCCATTTCTTGCAAGGACGCGGTGGTTTCTTCCACGCTGGCGGCTTGCTGGCTCGCTGAGTGCGAGAGCGACTGTGAGGTTTGCGACACCTGTTCCGAGGCGCCGCTCAATTGATCTGCAGCCACGCGCACTTCACGAATGGTGCCGCTGACCGTTTCAACCAGTGAATTGAACTTCTCGCCCAACATGCGGAAGAAGGGCTCTTTGCCCTCCAGGCCAATGCGATTGGCAAAGTCGCCTTGATTGGCGGCTTCCACCATGCCGCTGACCTCAAGCTCCGCGGCCACCTCCGCAGTACGGTCCTTCCACTCGACCACCGTGCCCAGGCGGTGTCCATCGGCCGCGTGGATGGGGTTGGCGGTCAGCGCGAAAGTCAGCTGGCCCACCTTGATTTCCGTCTTGTACTCGCTCTTCAAACCGCCCAGCAGATTGCGCTGATGGCTTGGATTGCGATGGAACTGATCAAAATTGCTGCCGACGATCCGTCGTGCATCGAACTGAGGCAAGACCTTGCGCAACTCGTTTTCGTTGCGCTGCATCATCTGCGAGACCGACTGGTTGTTGTAAATGATCAGACCGTCGCTGTCGGCGATCATCACATTGGTCGAGCAGATGTCCAGCGCTTGCTTGACGCGGGCGTTTTCCGCGGCCAGTTTGAGCTCACGCTCGCGGGCGGCCAGCTCCTGGGTGATGTCCTTCCACTCCACCACGGTGCCCTGGCGTTGGCCTGCGGCGTCGAAGATGGGGTTGGCGATCAGGGAGAAATTCAGCGCAGCCACCTGGATTTGCGTCTTGTACTCGCCCTGCAACTGTCCCAATAGATTGCGCTGATGGGCCGGGTTCTTGTGAAAGCTGTCGAAGTTGCTGCCCACCACGCGCTTGGCTTCAAAATTGGGCAGAACCTTGCGCAGCTCGGCTTCATTGCCCTGCAGCATCGCCTGGACAGATTGGTTGGTGTAGATGATCTGTCCATCGACGTCGGCAATCATCACATTGGTGGAGCATTGGTCGAGCGCTGCCTTGACCCGGCCCGTCTCCTCGGCCAGGCGCGTGTCGCGATCACGACGCTCGCGCAGATTGCTCTGCATCGTTCCCAGCGTGGTGAGCAAGGTGCCGGCCTCGTCCTTGTGCTTGTCCTGGGTGTCGAAGTCCAGGTCCCCTTTGGCCACCGCATCGGCCGCGGCCACCGCCCTTTGCAAAGGTTGCGTGATGGTGCGAACAATGGCGACACCTGTCAGCAAAGCCAGGAGCGCGAGCCCACCGAGCGCACTGGCGCCGATGTTTCTCTGCAGGCTGAGCTTGTGAATGCGCTCATCGAGAAGCCGCTCCAGGTTGTCGGTGGCAGCATTGAACAAGCCATATTGAGCTTCGGTCGCCAAAGTGCCTTGGCTGAACATGTCCGCAGCACTCAGGCTGGGCTTGCCGTTGAACAGCTGTTGATCGACCAGCTTGAGAAAGCTGTCCGCGCTCTTTTGCGCCTCCTGCGCACTGAGATTCAGTGCTTGGGCGAGCTGGGTGTCGCTTTGGAGTGCTTTGTTCAACTGGCGTTGGCCGCGCTGCCGCCAGAACTCCGACTTTTCCCGCATGTCGTGCAAAGTGGCCAGGTCCGCCGCACTCAGGTCTTTGCCATTGCCTGCTTGCTTGACCATGGCTGAGCTTTTGCCGCGTACCAGTGCAATGGATTCCGTGAGCTGCGGAACATACTCCGCCACCGCGGTCACCAGGTAGTAGGTCGATTCTTCCGGGTCGAGTGAAAGACCGGACGCATCCGCAATGTTCTCGACCAGCAGCAAGGCTTCGCTCACCAATTCGCTGTGGGCGGTAAAGCTCTTCGAGGCGTCTATCGTCTTGCCACTGACCTGGTCTTGAAGCTTCAGTACCGCAGCACTCATGGCGTTGGCTCGTGTCAGGGCATCTCGGTATCGAGGGTTGTCCTTGGGCAGGATTTGCAACAGCTTCTTGAGCTGCAGGGCGATCTCGGCTTCGCTCTCGGCCAATTTGGATTGAACCTGTGTGTCGCCATTGAGAGCAAGACTGGACAAGCCACGATGGACTTGCAGCGCTCGCATGATTTGGATGGTCGGCCTCAATGGGGCGATGCCGTCCTTTTCGGATATGGCGGCGTCCACTTGTTGACCCATATTCCGCAAGACCAGGGTCAGAGGGATGGCGCACGCCAAAGTTGAAATCAGTGCCAGCAATACAAATCTTTGCCAGAGCTGCAGTCTGCGTAGAAGCTGTTGCATTTTTTTCTCCCTTGGAACTCATTCAGGAACTCATGACAGGGTGAGATTCAGGCTGATGACTTGCCTTGAACGGACGAGGTGAGGTGGGCGGATTGATGTGTGGCTTGGGAGCCCGGCCGTGCGATGAGCCGGGCGCGCTGGCCGCCTTCGATGGCAGCGGCAAACAGGCCCGAGACATCCAGCAACAGGGCCACTTCGCCCGAGCCCAAGATGGTGGATCCCGCCAAGGCTTTGAGGTGCTGAAAGATGCTGGAGAGCGGTTTGATCACGGTTTGATGCTCGCCCATCAAACGATCCACGATCAGGCCAACACGTGTCGGGCCGTCGCGTACCACCACCACGCTGCGGCGTCGACTGAGGTCTGGCTTGACGCCATAGAAGCGTGCCAGATCCAGCCAGGGCAGCACCTCGCCGCGCAGGTTGAATGTGCCGCTGACGCGGGCTTCGTCTTGGCTGCTGCATTCGCCCGGAACATCGATGCACTCGGCCACCGCTGCGAGGGGCAGAACATAGTTGACGCCGCCCACCATGGTGAGAAATCCGTCAATCATGGCCAGCGTGAGCGGCAGGCGAATCTGGGTCAGCGTGCCCTGTCCGACTTGACTGCTCAGACTGATGGTGCCGCGCAGCGATTCGATGCTGCGCTTGACCACGTCCATCCCGACACCTCGACCCGACAGATCGGTGATCTGCTCGGCGGTTGAAAATCCCGGCTGAAAGATCAACTGCCAGACCTCGTGGTCTGACAGGATCTGGCCCTCGGCCACCAGTTCACGCTCCACGGCCTTGCGAAGGATTCGCTCGCGTGCCAAGCCTCGACCATCGTCACTGACTTCGATCACGACCGCACCAGCTTCGTGGAATGCGTTCAGAGCCAGTCGACCGCTCGGCGACTTTCCGGTCGCAAGGCGCTCCTCGCAGGTCTCAAGACCGTGGTCCATGCTGTTGCGAACCAAGTGCATCAGCGGGTCGGCGATGGCGTCGACCATGGATTTGTCCAACTCTGTGTCGCCGCCGGTGACGATCAACTCAACTTCCTTGCCCAGTTGCTTGGACACGTCGCGCACCACGCGCTGGAACCGGGCAAAGGTTTCACCGATGGGCACCATGCGGAGCGCCAGGGTGCCGTCGCGTGTTTCTTGCACCAGGTCCATCACACGCTGGGTCGCTTCTAGCAGCACTTCAGCGCCCTCTTGATGGGCAATCATCTGTGCGCCGGAGCCGGCAATCACCAACTCACCGATCAGGTCGATCAACTTGTCCAGCTTGTCGGCTCGCACCCGGACAAACCGGGTTTCGTCGCCAGCGCGGCGATCACGCCCGCCTTCGCGGCGCTCGCCGACTCCGCTGCGGCGGTCCCCGCCGCGTTTGACCTCGCCCTCTGCAGCAGGCGCGCGGCGCTCAATATGGGGAATCACGGGCGGGGCTTCGTCAGCCTTGTTCGCTTCGGGCGTTCTGAGCGGCTCCAAGCGCACCTCAAACTGAATGCCCATGGCGCGCCAACAGTCGAAAAGCGCGGTTCGGGCTTCCGCATCGCTGCCGCAACGCTGGGTTGCGAGGTCTTCAAATGCAGCGGGCGGGGACCCGGGCGGCAGGATCACGATGTCGCTGTCGTCAGCCGCAAACTCGAAGACCTGCTCAATCTCGGCGTGACTGGCTGCGCTCTCGAAGCGAATTTCAAAGCCGAGATAGCAGGCTTCTGCGTCCAGGGCATCCAAGGCCGGTACGGCGGCGGTCTGGGTGCGAATCGCGGTGACTTTTCCCAAAGTACGCAGGTAGCGAATGAAGGACAAGGGGTCCAGGCCGTTGCGCAGCGCATCGGCCAGGAAGCGCAGGGACAGATGCCAGCCGTGATCGGCCGCCGTTTCGGCCTTCGTCTCGATGGCGGCCTGCGTTGCCGGGGGCGGCTCGGCCAGGGCGGGTTTACCCAAGAGCGCGCGGAGCCGGCCGGCCAGAGCGGCGCTGCTGGCAGCGACCTGCGGGTCGCTTTCGCCGCTGCGCACTTCGCCAAGCAGCATCTCGATCTGGTCGCGGCTTTCCAGCAAGGCGCCCATCACATCGTCGTCAAGCTGGCGTTGATTGGCGCGCAAAGCTTCCAGCAGGGTTTCAGCTTCGTGGGTGAAGCTGACCACCGCATCACAGCCAAACATGCCAGCCGTGCCTTTGATGGTGTGTGCCGCCCGGAACGCCGAGTTCAGGCTTTCTGAATCTGCAGGGTCACTTTCCAGTACCAGCAGCCCTTGCTCGAACTGGCGCAGCATTTCCTGGGCTTCGTCGAGAAATCCGGCCCGTGCAACGGCCAGGATTTCGGCGTCGTCATCGCTCATAGACATAGGCTTCTTCCTGTCAGCGGGTGGCGGCGACTTGCGCAAGGGGCGTGGGCCCCGCGGCACCGAGCGTGGGCTCCAGTCCGTAGCAGCGCAGAACCTCCAGAACGACGTCGCTGGCTTGGACAATCAGCACTTCCGCGTTCATCTCCTGGACACTGCGCTGGGTGGACAGCAGCAGCTGCACGCCCGCGCTGTCAAAGTCGCTGACGCCGCTCAAGTCCAGGCGAAGCGGGCCAGCCCCCATGCTTTGAACAGCGTCCAACAACCTTTGCCGTTGGGCTGCGGCTTGAGCGATCGTGAACTCGGGCCCCAACGTCAAGGTCGGGGGCTCAAGGGTTGAATCGTTGCTCGCCAGTGTGGCTGGGGCATCTTCGGCATCCGGCATGGCTCACTCCCAGGGGTTGGCGGACCCCAGTCAATCGGGTTTTGTTCTGTGCAGCGGCAGCGCGCTCAAACACACAGTCGGTTGACGGCGTCCACCAGTTGCGAGGGTTGGAAGGGCTTGGTGATCCATGCCTTGGCGCCGGCGGCGCGGCCCTCTGCCTTCTTTTCTTCTTGTGACTCGGTGGTCAGCATGATGACCGGAGTGAACTTGTATGCCGCCAAGGTTTTGACATGCTTGAGAAAACTCAGGCCATCCATGTTCGGCATGTTGACGTCGCATACGATCAGATTGATCTTGGCCCCATCGAGCTTGCCGATGGCATCTTTCCCATCGACTGCTTCGATAACGCTGTAGCCCGCTTTTTGCAGCGCCAGCTTGACCACAGTGCGGAAGCTGCCCGAATCATCGACGACCAGAATTGTTTTGCTCATGTGTGCCTCTTTGTGGAAGGTTTGGACCGGTTGAAGAAAGGGAGATGGGCCCTAAAAGAAGTCGACCTTGCTTGGCTGTGGCGTGTGCGCTTGGTCGTGATGGATGAAACGTTGCTCATCGGTGGTGTAGCGGGCTTCTAGTGCGGCCAGCCAAGCATTGGCATCGGCTGGCGCAGCCTGTGCCATGTGGGGCAGCTGACGGGCAAATCGTTCCGTGTCTTGGCGCAGCACATCCACCATTTGCGACACACGGTCGCCAAACTGCAGTCGCTCCAGAACTTTGTCGTATTCGATCCGGGTCTGGGCGCTGATGAGTGAGAGCTGGTCTAGATGCTGACGGGTGTGGGCGTTATGGTCGTTCTGCGCGGACAGGGCTTGCAGTTGACTCGCCCATTGGTCTTGCAGCTCGAGCATGCTGGAAAAGCTACTCAGCAGTTCGGACGTCGCAGACTGCACGCTGCTTTGGATGATCGTCAGCTGGCGGCTCCATACCGGCAACACGGTTGCGGCCATCAAAGACGTCCCTTCTGCGAGCGGGGGAGCAGCGGGCGTGGATGGATTCGCCTCGTCAGCGTTGAGTGGGGCGGTCGGAGAAGGGATGGGCCACCAAAGCACGCAGGCGCCGAGCGCGCAGGCCACCAGGCCTAGCCATTGCTGCTGCACGACCAAAGCGGCGGCAAGGCCGCAAAACACCAGCAAAAGAAGCAGCTTCGAAGGCTGCTCTGCCGGCCTCAGGCGTTTCGTTCTAGGACGATTGCCCAAGTCACCCCCCGTTCGACGACTCATTCACAGCCTTTCTGAGTTCTGCCGTATGGGCGTGAACTTCAAGATGCGACTTCAGCGATGCGTGAGTGCTAGTTTTCGCATGCCTTGCGCATGGGAAAACAGAGATAAGCGGCTAATTTAGCAAGTTAGCGCGGGGAATGGTGGAGCTTTATGGCGCTTTGTGAGGTCGATCGGGGATGGTCGGCCTTGTGTTCGCCGAATTCGATCATGGGCTGTGGCGCTGAGGCGCCAAGCCGCCTAGGGAGGGGCAGGTAGTAGGGCGTGAGCAATTTCAAGGCGCACCGCGTGCCATCCGCGGCAGACGATGCGCCGATTCAGGGTCAATTCGTGGTGTCGACGCGCACGGCAGGGGCGCGGGTCACGCGGGTCTTGCCACCGGTGGTGGTCAGGATCACGGCTTCGCCCGGGTTCAGGTTCTCATTGCCCTTGGCCTGAACGATGGAGCGACGCTCGCCGTTGCGCAGCTGCACCAGCACTTCGATCGCTTCCTCGCGGGTGGCGCTGCGCTCAATGGCATTGCCGATCACCGCGCCGGCCACGGCGCCCAGCACGCCAACGATCTGGCCTTCGCGGCGGCCGCCCACCGAAGAGCCGGCCACGGCACCGACCACGCCGCCGGTGACGGCGCCGGCACCGCTTTGCGAGCCGTCCACGGTGACGCTGCGCACGCTCAGCACGGTGGCGTCCTGCACCACGGCCATGCGCTGGGCTTCATTGCGCTGAATCACATCGGGGCTGGTGGTGGAGCAGGCGCTCAGGGTGGCAAGGGCCACGAGGCTGGCGGTGATGAGGGTCTTGTTCATGGGGTGTTTCTCCTAGACACAGCACAAGGCGTGCTGCTGCAACGAGATCCATTGTGCAGCCGTTGACTGCGCCCCATGTTGCTGGATTGTGCGGCCGTGCGGGTATCGGGCCGTGCACCTTGCGGTGCAGCTTGGCATCGAGTCGTACTCGGCTCAGCCGTGCAGACGGCTGTTGCGTGGCACACAGGCGAGCAAAAAATCCATCTGATCGGCCAGGATGCGGCGGCCGCGCAGGATCATGTCTTCGTGCAGATTGGGCACATAGGGCAGGTAGAGCAGGCTCATATGGGCCTCCTCGGGCAGGCGGCTGCCTTTGCGGCCGTTGCAGCTGCGGCAGGCGGTGATGCAATTCATCCAGCTGTCCGGGCCGCCGCGCGAGCTGGGCTGGATGTGCTCGCGTGTCAGGTCGTCGGGATGAAAGCGATGGCCGCAGTAGGCGCAGGTGTAGCGGTCGCGCACGAACAGCTTGTTGTTCGTCAGGGCAGGGGCCTGGCGCCAGGCGCGACTGGGCACGGCGCCGCGCACGGCGATGATGGGGTGGACCTCGATGCGCGACTGCAGGCCGGTACGCCGCTGCAGACCGCCGCGCAGCACCTGGCAGGGCTGGCCCAGGGTCCAGGCAATGCCGTCGCTGGCGTAGATGACTGCGGCATCGCGCGTGGTGATCCAGGCCTGCGGCCGACCAGAGACATCCAGTTGAAGCACATCCACGGGGCTGACCTCCTGCTTGAAGCGTACTGCAAGAACGGTGCCGGACTCAAGCATGCCATGGGGGCTGACGCCTTGCTTGGGCGGCAGTCAAGGTGGGCTGTGGGCGCGGCGCGACCCGTTCATGTGTTTGTCATGGTGGTGCGCGTCCAATGCAAAGTTTGGCCTCCGGCGCGAGCAGGTGTGCCGTGTGCTCTGCCTTGCGCCGTCTCCCTCCATCAGGCGCCGGCAGCAGGGGTTTGCTAGATGCCTGCCTCTAAAAATCCGTGACAAATCCTTGCCTGGAAGGCCGTGCTTTCTGCAAAATAGAACGACCGTTCGTTTTATTATGTCCGGCATGGTCCAGGTCGTATGACGGGGCCGTCCACCGAACCCGCAGGATTTCACCCGTGTCACTCAACCCCAGCACCCGCTCCAGCACTGGCCCGGCCGCCGAGCCCGCGGCCAAGCCTGCGCGGGTGGCGCGCTCGCTGCAAAAAGGCCAGCACACCCGGGCGGTGATTCTGGAGGCCGCCCTGGGTCTGGCCTCGCACATGGGCCTGGAAGGCCTGTCGATCGGTGCGCTGGCCGATGTGACCAAGATGAGCAAGTCGGGCGTGTTTGCCCATTTCGGTTCGCGCGAAGAGTTGCAGATCGCCGTAGTTATGGAGTACCACGCCAAGTTCGAGGAAGAGGTCTTCTACACCGCAATCCGCGAGCCGCGCGGCTTGCCGCGCCTGCGCGCCCTGTTCGAGCGCTGGGTGCGCCGGGTGTCGGTGGAGATCGACTCGGGCTGCATCTACATCAGCGGCGCGGTGGAGTTTGACGACCGGCCCGGCCCGGTGCGCGATGCCCTCGTGGCCATGGTCAAGGCCTGGCATGCCGCCCTGCACAAAGCCATCGTGCTGGCGCAGCAGGAAGGGCATCTGCATGCCGATGCCGATGTTGAGCAGATCCTGTTCGAGCTGCACGGCCTGATCCTGTCCCTGCACCACGATGCCCGTTTCATGCGCAAGCCAGGCGCGCTCGACCGCGCTGGCGTGGGCTTTGAGCGAACCATCCAGTTCTACGCCACCGAGGCCGGCCTGCAGGCCGAGGCGGCGCTGAATGCCCCGAAATCCACACCTCCCAAGTCGGCGGCCAAGAGCCGTCGAAGCTGAGTCGATTCATTTTCCTTTCCGTTCGAAACCAGGAGCACACCATGCCCCAGTACAACCCGCCGCTGCGCGACATGCAGTTTGTGATGCACGAAGTGCTGAACATCGTCGACGAGCTCAAGCAGTGCCCCAAGCACGCTGACATCGATGCCGACACCATCAATGCCGTGCTGGAAGAAGGCGGCAAGTTTGCGGCCGAGGTGCTGGCGCCTCTGAACCTGAGCGGCGATGCCGAAGGTTGCGCCCTGGACAAGACCACGCACGAGGTCACCCCGCCCAAGGGCTTCAAGGAAGCCTATGCCAAGTATGTGGAAGGCGGCTGGCCGGCCCTGGGCTGCGACCCCGAGTACGGCGGTCAAGGCCTGCCTCTGGTGGTCAACCAGAGCTTCTACGAGATGATGAACTCGGCCAACCAGGCCTGGACCATGTACCCGGGCCTGAGCCATGGCGCCTACGAGTGCCTGCATGCCCATGGCACGCCCGAGCAGCAAGCCACCTACCTGCCCAAGCTGACCAGCGGCGAGTGGACCGGCACCATGTGCCTGACCGAACCGCATTGCGGCACCGATCTGGGCATGCTGCGCACCAAGGCCGTGCCGCAAGCCGATGGCACCTACAAGATCACCGGCGCCAAGATCTTCATCTCGGCCGGTGAACACAATATGGTGGAGAACATCATCCACCTGGTGCTGGCCCGCCTGCCGGACGCACCCGAAGGTTCCAAGGGCATCTCGCTCTTCGTGGTGCCCAAGTTCCTGGTCAATGCCGATGGCAGCCTGGGTCCCCGCAACGGCATCTTCTGCGCCGGCCTCGAGCACAAGATGGGCATCCATGCCAACTCGACCTGCCAGATGGTGCTGGAAGACGCGGTCGGCACCCTGGTCGGGCAGCCGAACAAGGGCCTGGCCGCCATGTTCGTGATGATGAACGCCGCCCGCCTGGGCGTGGGCAACCAGTCTCTGGGCCTGACCGAAGTGGCCTACCAGAACGCCGCCGCCTACGCCAAGGACCGCATCCAGATGCGCGCTCTCTCCGGCCCCAAGGCGCCCGAGAAGGCGGCCGACCCCATCATCGTCCACCCCGATGTGCGCAAGATGCTGCTGACCGCGCGCGCCTACGCCGAAGGTGGCCGTGCCCTCTCGACCTATGTGGCCGTGACCCTGGACAAGGCCCTGGCCAGCGATGACGAAGACGAGCGCAAGGCCGCTGACGATGAAGTCGCGCTGCTGACGCCCATCATCAAGGCCTTCATCACCGACAACGGCTGGATCGCCACCTCGCATTGCATGCAGGTCTTCGGCGGCCACGGCTTCATCCATGAGTGGGGCATGGAGCAGTTCGTGCGCGACGCGCGCATCAACATGATCTATGAAGGCACCAACACCATCCAGTCGCTGGACCTGCTCGGCCGCAAGATCCTCGGCGACAACGGCGCCAAGCTGAAGAAGTTCGGCAAAAAGATCGCCGCTTTCGTCGAGGAAGAGGGCACCAACGAGGCCATGCAGGAGTTCATCAACCCGCTGGCCGACCTGGGCGACAAGGTCACCAAGCTGACCACCGAGATCGGCATGAAGGCCTTCCAGAACCCCGATGAAGTGGGTGCGGCGGCGGTCGACTACCTGCGTGTGGTGGGTCACCTGACCTTCGCCTACTTCTGGGCCCGCATGGCCAAGGTGGCGCTGGAGAAGCAAGCCAGCGGCGACAAGTTCTACACCGCCAAGCTCTCGACAGCCCGCTTCTATTTTGCGAAGCTGCTGCCGGAGACGGCCACCCTGATCCGCACCGCCCGTGCCGGTCTGCAGCCGCTGATGGAAATGGACGAGGCGCTGTTCTAAGCACCCGCCGTTCAAGCTTCGCCCCAGCCCGGCCGCCAGAGCCGGGCTTTTCATACCGAAACCAGGAGACGCCATGAAGAACTTGTTCGCCGCTGCCGTACTCAGCCTTGTTGCCGCGATGGCCTCGGCCCAGATCACCCCGGTGGGCCTGTGGAAGACCATCGACGACGATGGCAAGACCGAGAAGTCTTTGGTCCGCATCACCGAGAGCGGTGGTGTGCTGACCGGCACCATCGAAAAAGTCTTCGATCCGGCCAAGCAAGACGCCAAGTGCGACAAATGCGCCGACGAACGCAAGGACAAGCCGGTGCTCGGCTTGACCATCCTGCGCAACGTCAAGCAAGACGCCAGCGACAAAGAGCACTGGACCGGTGGCGAAATCCTGGACCCCAACAGCGGCAAGACCTACAAGGCGCGCCTGACACCGATTGAAGGTGGCAAGAAGATGGAGATGCGTGGTTACATCGCCTTCTTCTACCGCACCCAGGTCTGGCAACGCGTGGAATGAACTGAAGCTGTGCCGTGGCCGGCCTGGCTGCGCTGCGGGCACTGAATCCGAGCCCAGCGCCCACGATCGGCGCTGCGCCACGAGAACAGAAAACAAACAAGCCAACAAGCTCTTCCAAGGAGAAGTACGTGAGTCGATTCCAAGTTCGCAAAGTCGCCGTGCTCGGCGCTGGCGTGATGGGAGCGCAGATCGCTGCGCATCTGGTCAACGTCAAGGTGCCGGTGGTGCTGTTCGACCTGCCGGCCAAGGAAGGCCCGAAGAACGGCATCGTGTCCAAGGCCATCGACGGCCTGAAGAAGCTCAAGCCCGCGCCGCTGGGCGATGTGGCCGACGCCGCGTTGATCCAGCAGGCCAATTACGAAGAGCACCTCGAGCTGCTCAAGGACTGCGACCTCATCATCGAGGCGATTGCCGAGCGCATGGACTGGAAGCTCGATCTGTACACCAAGATCGCGCCCTACATCGCCCCGCACGCCATCGTCGCCTCCAACACCTCGGGCCTGAGCATCACCAAGCTCAGCGAAGTGCTGCCGGAAGAAATCAAGCCGCGTTTCTGCGGCATCCATTTCTTCAACCCGCCGCGTTATATGTACCTGGTGGAGCTGATCAACACCCCGACCACCCGTCCGGAAGTGATCGATCAGCTGGAAGGCTTCGTCACCACCGCCGTCGGCAAGGGTGTGGTGCGCGCCAATGACACGCCTAACTTCGTGGCCAACCGGGTCGGTATCGCCGGCATGATGGCCACCATGATCGAGGCCGAGAAGTTCGGCCTGTCGGTGGATCTGGTCGACGACCTGACCGGCAAGAAGCTGGGCCGCGCCTCCAGCGGCACCTTCCGCACCGCAGACGTGGTCGGCCTGGACACCATGGCCCATGTGGTCAAGACCATGCAGGACAACCTGAAGGACGACCCCTTCTTCAGCACCTACGCCACGCCCAAGGTGCTGGCCGGTCTGATCGAGAAGGGCGCCCTGGGCCAGAAGGCCGGCGCGGGCTTTTACAAGAAAGTCGGCAAGGACATCCAGCGCCTGGACTTCGCCACCGGTGAATACGTCGCCGGCGGCAAGAAGGCCGACGAGATCGTCGCCCGCATGCTCAAGAAGCCGGCCGCCGATCGCATCAAGCTGCTGCGTGAATCGAGCAACCCGCAGGCCCAGTTCCTCTGGTCCATCCTGCGTGACAGCTTCCACTACGTGGCTGTGCACCTGGCGACCGTGGCCGACACCGCTCGAGAAATCGACTTCGCCATGCGCTGGGGCTTCGGCTCGCAACAGGGTCCCTTCGAGCTGTGGCAAGCCGCCGGCTGGAAGCAAGTGGCCGAGTGGATCCAGGAAGACATCGCCGCAGGCAAGACCCTGGCCAGCGCGCCGCTGCCCGCTTGGGTGTTCGAAGGCCCGGTGGCCGAGAACGGCGGCGTGCACAGCGTCAACGGTTCCTGGAGCGCCGCGGAAGGCAAGTTCAAGGCCCGTGCCGAGCTGCCGGTCTACGCCCGCCAGGCTTTCCCGGAACGCCTGGTCGGCGAAGGCGCCGTCGAGCCGCTGAAGGCCGGCACCGAGCTGTTCAAGAACGAGGAAGTGCGCGTCTGGACGCTGGACAAGGAAGTCGTCATCGCCTCCATCACCGCCAAGCTGCACCTGATCAGCCCGACCGTGACCGAAGGCCTGCTCAAGGCTGTCGAGATCGCGGAAAGCGGCTACAAGGGCCTGGTGATCTGGAGCCCGGACGATGTCTTCTCGGCCGGCGCCAATCTGGAAGCGCTGATGCCGGTCTTCATGAAGTCGGGTGCCAAGGGCATCGCGCCGGAAGAGAAGAAGCTGCAGGACATGATGCTGCGCATCCGCTATGCCCAGGTCCCGGTGGTGGCTGCCATGCGCGGTCTGGCCCTGGGTGGCGGCGCCGAGCTGGCCGTGCATTGCGCGCGCCGTGTCGCGCACATGGAAAGTTATGTCGGCCTGGTGGAAGTGGGCGTGGGCCTGATCCCCGGTGGCGGCGGCCTGACCTATATCGCCCGCCGTGCGGCCGAAATGGCAGCGGCCGGCAATTCCGGTGTCGACCTGTTCGCCTTCCTGAAGGACGGTTTCACCACCGCGGCCACCGCCAAGGTGGCGACCTCGGCCCTGGAGGCCAAGAAGAACGGCTTCCTGCTCGACAGCGATGTGATCGTGCCCAACAAGGACGAGTTGCTGCACGTCGCCAGCGCCCAGGTCAAGGGCTTGTTCGAGTCGGGCTACCGCCCGCCGCTCAAGGCCAAGTTCCCGGTCGCCGGTCGTTCGGGCATCGCCACCATCAAGGGCCAGCTGGCCAATATGCGTGACGGTGGCTTCATCAGCCAGCACGATTTCCATCTGGCCGCCCTGATCGCCGATGTGGTCTGTGGTGGTGCGGTGGAAGCCGGTTCTCTGGTCGACGAGGAGTACCTGATGTCGCTGGAGCGCAAGCACTTCTGCAGCTTGCTGGAACACCCCAAGACTCAGGAACGGATCATGGGCATGCTCCAAACCGGCAAACCTGTACGTAACTAAGGGCTACTGCGCGAACGTCATGCGTCGTTGGGCGGTGCTCGGAATCCTCACGACCGTCAAGGTCGTTCCGGTTCCTGCGCTCCGTCCGCCTCGCCTGACGCTCGCTCGCTACGCCCCGCAACACTGCTGAGATTCCTCGAACCGATGAACACCGCTCCCAATCGCCTCGCACGTACCTTGGCCAAGCTTGATGCTTGGCCAGCGGCTGTGCGGCCGCTGGCGCGCAATCTGGCGCTGCGCCGAGCCGTGCCTTTTACGGGGACGGCCAAGCTGGACTTTGTGCGCCTGGATACGGAGGTGGCGGAGATCGCCATCGCCAATCGGCGGGCGGTGCAAAACCACATCGGCGGCGTTCATGCCGCGGCGATGGGCTTGCTGGCTGAGACGGCGACGGGCATGGTGGTCGGCATGAATGTGCGCGACGACTGCCTGCCGCTGTGCAAATCCATGCATGTGGATTTCAGGAAGCGCGCCAGCGGTGCGATGCGGGCACGCGCCACGCTGAGCGCTGCCCAGCGAGCGCTGATGGTGGCGGAGCCCAAGGGTGAAGTCACCGTGTCGGTGGTGGTGACGGATGAGGCCGGTGTGAACCCGGTTGAGTGTGAATTTGTCTGGGCTTGGATACCCAAGACCCCCAAGAACTGAAAGGTTGGTTGAACATCATGGCAAAGCAAGTGCAAGAAGCGTTTATCTGCGCCGCCACCCGTTTGCCCATCGGCAAGTCGGGCCGTGGTTACTACAAGAACACCCGCCCCGACGAGATGCTGGTGCGCGCCATCCAGGCCGCGTTGGCTCAAGCCCCGGGCCTGGACCCGGCGGCGATTGAAGACGCAATCGTCGGCTGCTCCTTCCCCGAAGGCGAGCAGGGCATGAACATCGCCCGCGTCGGCGCCGTGCTGGCCGGTCTGCCCAACAGCGTCGGCGGCGTGACCGTCAATCGCTACTGCGCCTCGGGCATCACCGCCCTGCAAATGGCGGCCGACCGCATCCGTGTCGGCGAAGCCGAGGTGATGATCGCCGCCGGTGTCGAGTCCATGAGCATGGTGCCCATGGGTGGCAACAAGCCCTCGCTGTCGCCGTTGATTTTTGAGCGCGACGAGAACATTGGCATCGCCTACGGCATGGGCCTGACCGCCGAGAAGGTGGCTCAGCAGTGGAAGATCAGCCGCGAAGACCAGGACGCTTTCGCTGCCGAGTCGCACCGCCGCGCCCTGGCGGCCATCGAGGCCGGCCATTTCGCTGCCGAAATGACGCCGTTTGAATTGATCGAGCGCCTGCCCAATCTGGCCGATGGCTCCATCATCGAGCGTCGTCGCAGCGTCAGCATCGACGAAGGTCCGCGCAAGGACACCTCGATCGAAGGTCTGGCCCGCCTCAAGCCGGTGTTCGCCGCCAAGGGCAGCGTCACTGCCGGCAACAGCTCGCAGACCTCGGATGGTGCCGGCGCCCTGATCGTGGCCTCGGAAGCCGCCGTCAAGCGCTTTGGCCTGACCCCGTTGGCCCGTTTCGTCAGCTTCGCCGTGCGCGGCGTGCCGCCGGAAATCATGGGCATCGGCCCGATCGAGGCCATCCCCGCCGCGCTCAAGCTGGCCGGTATCACGGCTGCCGATCTGGACTGGGTCGAGCTGAACGAAGCCTTCGCTGCGCAGTCGCTGGCCGTGCTGAACGATCTGGACAGCAAGGGCATCGTGCTGGATCGCAGCAAGGTGAACCCGAACGGCGGCGCGATCGCCCTGGGCCACCCGCTGGGCGCCACCGGTGCCATCCGCGCCGCCAGCGTGATCCACGGACTGCGCCGCACCGGTGGCAAGTACGGCATGGTGACCATGTGCGTGGGCGCAGGTCAGGGCGCCGCAGGCATCCTCGAGCGTCTCTGATGTCGAGGCCGCACGGCGCCGCGAGGCGCCGTTTTCTGCGCGCCAGCGCGCTGCTGCTGGCCCCCACTGCCTTGGCGGGCTGCAGCGGCGAGTTGCAGTCATTCAAGACTTGGCGTTATGCCCGCGAGGCGGTGCTGGAACTGCTGTTCGGCGAACCACGCCTGCACGGGAATGCGCAGTGGAATCTGGTGCAGATGCTGCAGCACACGGCCCAGAGCATCGAGTTCTCGGTGCGAGGCTTTCCCGAGCTCAAGCCCGCCTGGTTTCGCGCCACGGCAGGTGCGGCCGCCTGGAGCTGGTTCGATGCGCGCGGCGCCATGTCGCACAGCCTGGATGAGCCGATTCCCGGCGCGGCCGCGCTGGACCCCGCGTTGGCGTTGAAGGTGGCGGTGCAGCGTCTGCTTGACGCCATGGAAGCCTTCAGCAGCCACCAAGGCGCTTACGCCCCGCATTTCGCCTACGGCAAGCTGACGCGCGCCCAGTACGAGCGCGCCCACCTGATGCACCTGGCCAACCATTGGCAGCAGCTCAAGCCGCCGGCCTGAGTGCGGTCGCCCTCATGAAATCCAGCCTGCACAATGACGGGCTTGCAAGGAGAGTTTGAGATGAGCATCAAGACGGCAGTGGTCAATGGCGTGGCGACGATTGAGATCGCCCGCCCGGAAAGAAAAAATGCGCTGACTGGCGCCATGTACGAAGCCATGGCCGAGGCCCTGATCGCCGTCAACAGCGACAAGACCGTGCGTGCAGTGTTGATCCAGGGTCAGCCGAATATCTTCACCTCGGGCAATGACATTGACGACTTCATGAGCCGCCCGCCGCGCGATGAAGACGCGCCGGTGTTCCAGTTCATGCGCGCCCTGTTGGGCTGCGAGAAACCGGTGATTGCCGCCGTCAACGGCGCCGCCATCGGCATCGGCACCACCTTGCTGCTGCACTGCGATTTCGTCTTCGTGGCCGATGACGCCCGCCTGGCCATGCCGTTTGTGGGCCTGGGCCTGGTGCCCGAGTTCGGCTCCAGCCTGGTCGTGCCGCGCCTGATGGGCCATGTCAAGGCGGCCGAGAAGCTGCTGCTGGGCGACCCCTTCACCGGCCCCGATGCGGTGGAGTGCGGCATTGCCAACGCGGTGCTGCCCGGCAGCGAGGTGGTGGCCCATGCCCGCCGTGTGGCCGAGCGTTTCAACACCCTGGCGCCCGGTGCCGTGCGCGAGAGCAAGCGCCTGATGCGCCGCCACAGCCAGGAGCAGCTGAACGAGGTGATCAAGGTCGAGGCCGAGATCTTCGCCGCCAAGCTGCGCTCGCCTGAGGCGATGGAGGCCTTCCAGGCTTTCTTCCAGAAGCGCGCCCCGGATTTTTCAAAGTTTGATTGAGCACCGGTTCCGCGGGCTCAGATCACATTGAGCTCGCGGTAAGGCTGATTCGCCGCCAGCCGCGCGGGGTTCAAGTGGCTGAGGTCCAGGGTCTCGAAGCGGCCGCTGCGTATCCACTCGGCCAGGCCGCGACCCACGCCCGGCGCATGCTGCAGGCCATGGCCCGAGAAGCCGCAGGCCAGCAGCAGATTGGCGCAGCCGGGCAGGGCGCCGACCAGGCCGTTGTGGTCGAAATCGTTCATCTCGTAGTAGCCGGCCCAGGCTCGTTCCAGGCGCAGGCTCTCGAAGCCCGGCACGCGCTGGGCCATGGCGGGCCAGAGCGACTCTTCAAACAGATCGGCCTCCGGGTCCAGCGGCAGGCCGGGCGCGTCGTTCAGCGGCGTGCCGCCGCAGATGAACTGGTTGGGCCCTTCCGGCCGCAGCCACAGGCCGCTCGGGTCGATCAGCAGCGGGCAGGCCGGCGCAGGCTCGGGGCTGCGGAAGACGTAGACGCTGCGCCGTTTGGCGCTGATGGGCAGGTCCAAGCCCGCCGTGGCCGCCAGGCTGCCCGACCAGGCGCCGGTGGCCAGCACATAGAGGTCGGCCTGCAAGACCTGACCCTGTTGGGTCTGCACGCCACGGATCGCGCCGCTGTTGTCTCGCTGCAGCGCCACCGCCTCATCGGCCAGGTAGCGCACGCCCTGGTTCAAGGCTTGCGCGCGCAAGGTCTGCAGCAAGGCCCAGCCGTCGAACCAACCCTCGCCGCTGCGGCCCCAGCTGCCCAGGTGCAGGTCCTCACAGGTCAGCCATGGCCAGCGCTGCTTCAATTCGGCGGGCGGCATCAGTGCGATGTCGGCGCCGGCCGCGGTTTGGATTGCATGAAGGGCCCGCAGTCCATCGGCGCGCTCGGCCGTGTCGGCGAGGTAGAGGTAGCCCTGCTCGCTGAGGCCGCATTCCGGATGGGCGCGCAGCCACTGCAGGCCGAACTGCGACAGGGCGATGTTCAGCGGCGTGGAGAACTGCTGTCGGATCGAGGCGGCCGACAGGGCCGATGAGGCCTGGGCATAACTCGGGTCGCGCTCCAGAACGCGGATTTCGCCGCTCCATCCGCCCGCGGACAGATACGCCGCCACGGCGCTGCCGATGGCACCACCTCCGAGGATCAGAACCGATGAAGCCATGGTTGGCCGGATGTGGTCCTGGTGCTCAGGCTTGCTCAGCGAAGGGGCGCGGCTTGCCTTGGTCGTCGATGGCCACATAGGTCAAATTGGCCTCGGTGACCTTGACCACCTGCGGGTCCATGGGATTGCGCTCGGCCACCACCTCGACGTGCACGGTGATGGAGGTCCGGCCGATGCGCGTGATCTGCGAGTAGAAGGACAGCAGGTCACCGACCGACACGCGTTGCTTGAAGATGAACTCGTTGACGGCCACCGTGGTGACCCGGCCGCGCGACAAACGCGCCGGCTGCACGGAGCCGGCCAGGTCCACCTGGGCCATGATCCAGCCGCCGAAGATGTCGCCGTTGGCGTTGGCATCGGCCGGCATGGGCATGACACGCAGCACCAGTTCGCGGGGCAGGGCGGGGGCGTCGGTGCTGGCGGATGTGGCGGGGGTGCTGTCGGTGGGCGTACTGCTGCTACTGCTCATGGCGTTTCCTGGTTCGAGAAGGGCTGAATTGTCCGCCAATCGAATCGGTCTCGGATGCTCAAGCCCGTGGCCGCGCTGGACGGCCGTGCCTATTTGGCGGCGGGTCAGCCTCTGGCGAGCAAAGCACCGAGAATCCAGCCCTGATGACACCTGACGCTGCAGAGCCGCCTCCATTGGGGCGAGGCCTGCGCTTTTGAGCGACGACAAGCCATGCGTGATCGAACTGCTGCTTTGACAGCCCCCCCGGCTTCCGCACCCGCGGCGGCCCCCGCGCGATCGGATTGGGCCACCATCCGCAAGCTGCTGCCTTATCTGTGGCGCTACCGCTGGCGTGTGGGCCTGGCCCTGGGCTTCATGCTGGCGGCCAAGTTCAGCAATGTGGGCGTGCCGCTCTTGCTCAAGTCCCTGGTCGACAGCCTGGCGATCAAGCCCGGCTCCACGGAGAGCATGCTGGTGCTGCCCCTGGGCCTCTTGCTCGCCTACGGCGGCCTGCGCCTGTCGACCTCGCTGTTCACCGAGCTGCGCGAGCTGATCTTTGCCAAGGCCACCGAGGGCACGGCACGCAGCATCTCGCTGCAGGTCTTCCGCCATCTGCACGACCTCAGCCTGCGTTTCCATCTCGAGCGCCAGACCGGCGGCATGACCCGGGACATCGAGCGTGGCACGCGCGCCGTGCATTCGCTGATCTCGTACTCGCTCTACAGCATCGTGCCCACGCTGATCGAAGTGGCCTTGGTGCTGGGCCTGCTGGCCTTCAAGTTCGACGCATCCTTTGCTTGGATCACGCTCGGCGCCCTGGCGCTCTACATCGGCTTCACCATCACGGTGACCGAGTGGCGCACCAAGTTCCGCAAGCAGCTCAATGAGCTCGATTCGGTGGCGCACAGCAAGGCCATTGACTCGCTGCTGAACTACGAGACCGTCAAGTACTTCAACAACGAAGACTTCGAGGCGGGCCGCTACGACGAAAGCCTGGAGAAGCTGCGCCGCGCCCAGCTGAAGTCGCAGTCCACGCTGTCACTGCTGAACACCGGCCAGCAGCTGATCATCGCCAGCGCACTGGTGCTGATGCTCTGGCGTGCCACGGCCGGGGTGGTGGCGGGCACCATGAGCCTGGGCGACCTGGTCATGGTCAATGCCTTCATGATCCAGCTCTACATCCCGCTGAATTTTCTCGGCGTGATCTACCGCGAGATCAAGCAAAGCCTCACCGACCTGGACAAGATGTTCGGCCTGCTGGAGCGCGAGCGCGAGGTGGCGGACCGGCCGGGTGCCCGTGAGCTGGTGGTGCAGGGCGCTGCGGTGCGTTTTGAGGATGTGCACTTTGCCTACGAGCCGAGCCGGCCGATCTTGCAAGGCTTGAGCTTTGAGATCCCGGCGGGCAAGAAAGTGGCCGTGGTCGGCCCCAGCGGGGCGGGTAAGAGCACGCTGGCCCGGCTGCTCTATCGCTTTTACGACGTCGATTCCGGCCGCATCACCATCGATGGACAGGCGCTGTCCGAGGTGACGCAGTCGAGCCTGCGGCGCGCCATCGGCATCGTGCCGCAGGACACGGTGCTGTTCAACGACACCGTGGCCTACAACATCGCCTACGGCCGCCCCGGCGCCAGCCGCGAGCAGATCGAAGAGGCTGCGCGTGCCGCCCACATCCATGACTTCATCAGCGCCACGCCCAGGGGCTATGAAACCCTGGTGGGCGAGCGCGGGCTCAAGCTCAGTGGCGGTGAAAAACAGCGGGTGGCGATCGCCCGCACTCTGCTCAAGAATCCGCCGCTGCTGATTTTTGACGAGGCCACCTCGGCGCTGGACTCCCGCAACGAGCGCGCCATTCAGGCCGAGCTGGAGGCGGCGGCGCAGAACAAGACCGTGCTGGTCATTGCCCACCGCCTGTCCACCGTGGTCGATGCGCACGAGATCCTGGTGATGGAAGGTGGGCGTATCGCCGAACGTGGCTCGCACGCGGTCTTGATGGAGCAGGACGGCCTGTATGCCCGCATGTGGCGTCTCCAGCAGAGCGGCGCTGAGACCTGATCACCGCAGGAAGACAAGACCTGCAGGGCCTGATAAACAAAAAGTCCGCACAGGGCGGACTTTTTCGTGGAACGGCAGATCAAAGCTGCCGCAGCCATTGGCGTGTCGATCAGGCCTGTGGCTTGCGCTTGCGCGACAAAGCCAGGGCACCCAGGGCCGCCAGGCTCAAAGCGATGGAAGTAGGTTCGGGAACGTTGCTGCTGCCGCGACCGAGCTCGATGTTGTCGAAATAGAAGTCACCGGACGAGGCAGTCAGGCGGATCAAACTGGCGCCAGTGAAGCCCCGGAGGCTTTCCGATTTCCACACACACACGTAACCGAGGACGATGTCACCGTTCTCATCCTTGCAGTCCGCACCCGAGCTGCCCAGCACAACGGAGCCGAGCTCGGCACGATTGCCGTTGGCATCGACATCGCCATAGATTACGGCCTTGCCCTCACCGGTGGGGTTGGTTGTGAAAGAAAACTTCAACTCATCATCAAAGTGATCATTCACAAAGATGTCGACGCTGTTGGCGTTGCCCACAAACAGAGCGCGGACGGACTCCCCGGCCGTCACAGGCGATTGGAAGAAGTTGCCTTCACCCCCAGCACGATAGCTGCTTGCGACGTTCAATGCGTTCTGCGAGAAGCTGATGTTGCTGCTGGCGTAGGGGTTGTTGGTGAACAGCGACTGCGTCGCAAAGCCACCCACCTGGAAGTCCAGCACCGGATTGGCCATCAACGGCGCAGTCACAGCGATCAAGGTCGATGCCACCAGAGTCTTCAGAGCTTTCATGAGCCGGTCCCGTTGTTTCGGTCGAAAAATGGATTGCAGTTGCTAACAAACGCATTGATGGGTTGGAACGGTGGCTCTTGTCGTCGCGACCGTGGCTTCCCTTCTCCCTGGGGTGGACTGTAAACACAGTCTCCGTCCTTGGGCATGACCTGGCCCCCTCCACTTGAGGGGGCCGCGTGCCCGAAAGTTCAAGCGGCACAGGGTTTCCCAGGGGTGGCTGTGTGCCGGGCTACACTGAAAGCGTGGAAACCAAGTGGTTTGAAGATTTCGTGAGCCTGGCCGAGACGCGCAGCTTTTCGCGCTCGGCCCAGCTTCGGCATGTCACCCAGCCGGCCTTTTCGCGCCGGATCCAGGCGCTGGAAGCCTGGGCGGGGGTGGACCTGGTCGATCGCTCGTCCTACCCGACCCGGCTGACAGGGGCGGGTGAAACCCTGCTGGCTCAAGCGGTCGAGATCCTGGGGCAGCTGCAGGCCACGCGCAATATGCTGCGCAGCCACCAGTCGGCCGGTCAGGACATGATCGAGTTCGCCGTGCCGCATTCGCTGGCCTTCAGCTTCTTCCCGCATTGGCTGATGGACCTGCGTCAGCGATTTGGAGCCCTGAAGTGCCGGCTCAATGCGCTCAATGTGCACGATGCCATGCTGCAGCTCAGCGAAGGCAATTGCGATCTGCTGATCGTCTATCACCATGCCAGCCAGCCCCTGCAGCTGGATCCGGAGCGTTACCAGATGGCCTCACTCGGCCATGAAACCCTGGCCGCCTACGCCCGCGCCGATGCCCAGGGTGAGCCCATGTTCCGCCTGCCCGGCCATCCGGGGCAGAAAATTCCGTTCTTGAGCTACGCCTCGGGGGCTTATCTCGGCCGACTGGTCGAGCTGATCGTCAAGGCCAGCACCCTGCCCTTGAATCTCGATGCGATCTATGAAACCGACATGGCCGAGGGCCTGAAGGCCATGGCGCTGGAAGGCCACGGCCTGACCTTTTTGCCCGCCAGTTCGGTCAAGAAGGAACTGCAAGCCCAGCGCCTGGTTCAGGCGGCGCCGCCCGGGCAGTTCGAGCTGACCATGGAGTTGCGCATCTATCGTGAGCGACCCGAGCTGTGCCGTCGCAGCAAGCCGGGTGCCCAGGCCCTCTGGGATTTCCTGACGCAGCACAAGAGCCTGGCCTGAGTGCCGGGCTTGAGAGTCGGTTCCTTGCCGACCGTCCTGCGTAAAAACACGTATTTGGCGCGCGGCCTGGCCGTGGTCTGCTCTGCACATGCTGGGCCGGGCCGCACCGAGCCGCGTTTTAGGAAATTTAATACGGCCCACCCGGGCCCTTGCTTAGACTGTGCTGCTTCGTGTCGCTGACCCAGCCGGTCTTTTTTTGCCATCCCTTTCGCCTTCCATCCCGCCTTTGAATCTGGAGTGCATGTTCATGAACAAGAAATCTCTGCTCGCCCTCGCTTTGCTGGCCGCCGCCGGCCTGTCCCAGGCGCAAGCCCAGGACACCTTGAAGAAGATCAAGGACAGCGGCAGCGTGACCATGGGTGTGCGTGAGTCCTCGGGCTCGCTGTCCTACACCCTGGGTGACGGCAAGTACGTGGGTTACCACGTCGAGATCTGCCAGAAGGTCCTGGCCGATGTGCAAAAGGCGCTGGGTCTGGCCAAGCTGGACGTGAAGTACCAACCGGTCACCTCGCAAAACCGCATCCCTCTGGTCCAGAACGGCACCGTGGACATCGAGTGCGGCTCCACCACCAACAACGCGGCGCGTCAAAAAGACGTGGCCTTTGCGGTCACCACCTTCGTGGAAGAAGTGCGCATTGCCGTGAAGGGCAGCTCCGGCATCACCAGCATCGCCCAGCTCAACGGCAAGAATGTGGCCACCACCACCGGCACCACCTCGGTGCAATTGCTGCGCAAGCATGAGCGCGCCACTGGCGTGGATTTCAAGGAAGTGTTCGGCAAAGACCACGCCGACAGTTTCCTGCTGCTGGAGTCGGGCCGTGCCGACGCTTTCGTGATGGACGGCGCCATCCTGGCCGGCAATATCGCCAAGGCCAAGACCCCGGCTGATTTCAAGATCGTCGGTGAAGTGCTGTCGGTCGAGCCGATCGCCATCATGATCCGCAAGGACGACCCGGCCTTCAAGAAGGTCGTGGACGACAGCATCATCGCCCAGATGAAGTCGGGCGACATCGCCAAGACCTGGAGCAAGTGGTTCGAACAGCCCATCCCGCCGACCAACACCAAGGTGGGCATGCCGGCCAACGAGAACACCAAGAACGCTTGGGCCCACCCGAATGACAAGCCGGCCGAGGACTACGCCAAGAAGTGAGCCTGAGCAAGACAGGCTGAAAAATCCAGACGGTTTCGCACTGTCTGCATGAACGAGGCCGCCGGGAAACCTCGCCCGGTGGCCTCGCTGTTTTTCTGATCGGAGAGTTGTAGTGGCGACGACATGGGATTGGCAGGTGTTCTGCAAGAACACCATTGACCAGGAGGTGATGCCTCGTTGCATGGGCAACGCAGGCGAAATCACCTATCTGGATTGGATGATGTCGGCCTGGGGCTGGACGCTGTCAGTGTCCGGCCTGGCCTTGCTGGTGGCGCTGTTCTTCGGCCTGCTGGTGGGTATCTTGCGCACCACGCCGAGCCGAGCCCTGGTGCTGATCGGTGATGCCTGGACCGAACTGTTTCGCAACATTCCCGTGCTGGTGCAGGTCTTCCTTTGGTACTTTGTGGTGCCCGAGCTCGTGCCGGCGCTCAAGACCGTGCCCAGCTTCTTGCTGGTGGTGCTGGGCCTGGGCTTCTTCACCTCGGCGCGGATTTCCGAGCAGGTCAAGGCCGGCATCCAGAGCCTGCCGCGCGGCCAGCGCAATGCCGGCCTGGCCATGGGTCTGACCTTGCCTCAGACCTACCGCTATGTGCTGCTGCCGGTGGCCCTGCGCATCATCATCCCGCCGCTGACCAGCGAGGCGATGGGCATCGTCAAGAACTCGGCCGTGGCCTTTGCCGTCTCTGTGCCCGAGCTCATCATGTTCGCCCGCCAGGCCCAGGAAGAAACCTCGCGCGGCATCGAGGTTTATCTGGCCGTCACTGGCCTCTACTTTGTCTCCTCGATCGCCATCTTTGCCCTGGCCCGAGTCATTGAACTGCGTGCCCGCGTGCCCGGCATGGTGGGGAGCGCCCAATGAATCTCGACTTCAGCTTTCTCAACTGGTCCGTCATCGGCAGCTATGTGCTGCAGGGCTTTTACTTCTCGGTGCAGCTGACCCTGGTCGCCATGGTGGGCGGCATCGCCCTGGGCACGGTGCTGGCCCTGATGCGCCTGTCCGGCAAGCCCTGGCTGGCCCTGCCGGCCGCTGGCTACATCAACACCATGCGCAGCATTCCGCTGGTGATGGTGATTCTGTGGTTCTTCCTGCTGATCCCGTTTGTGATTGGCCGTCCGCTGGGTGCGGAGATCTCGGCGGTGCTGACCTTCACCTTGTTCGAGGCCGCCTACTACGCCGAGATCATGCGTGCCGGCATCCAGAGCGTGCCCAAGGGCCAGACCTACGCCGGCTACGCCATGGGCATGAGCTACGGCCAGACCATGCAGCTGGTGGTGCTGCCTCAGGCCTTCCGCAACATGCTGCCGGTGCTGCTGACCCAGACCATCATCCTGTTCCAGGACACCTCGCTGGTCTATGCCATTGGCGCCTACGACCTGCTCAAGGGTTTTGAGACTGCGGGCCGCAATTTCAATCGCCCGGTCGAGACCTATCTGGTGGCCACGGTGGTCTATTTCGCCATCTGCTTCGGCATGTCCATGCTGGTGCGCCGCCTGCAAAAGAAGATCGCCATCATCCGCTAGTCATGCAGCCCCCGGCGGTGCGTACACCGCCGCCCCCCGAGGGGGGCTCAAACGGTTTGGGGCGGCCCGGCACCGTTTGAGCTCTGCGCGCTCAAACAATCAATCAGGAGTTCATCCATGATCGACATCAAGAACGTCTCCAAGTGGTACGGCAGCTTCCAGGTGCTGACCGACTGTTCCACCAGCATCCAAAAAGGCGAGGTGGTGGTGGTTTGCGGCCCTTCGGGCTCGGGCAAGTCCACGCTGATCAAGACCGTCAATGCGCTGGAGCCTTTCCAGAAGGGCGACATCGTCGTCGATGGCATCTCTTTGGCCGACCCCAAGACCAACCTGCCCAAGCTGCGTTCGCGCGTGGGCATGGTGTTCCAGCACTTCGAGCTGTTCCCGCATCTGAGCGTGACCGAGAACCTGACCCTGGCCCAGATCAAGGTGCTGGGCCGCTCGCCCGACGATGCCAAGACCCGCGGCCTGAAGATGCTGGACCGCGTGGGCTTGTCGGCGCACAAGGACAAATTCCCCGGTCAGCTCTCCGGCGGCCAACAGCAGCGCGTGGCCATCGCCCGTGCGCTCAGCATGGACCCCATCGTCATGCTCTTCGACGAGCCCACTTCGGCCCTGGACCCGGAAATGGTCGGTGAGGTGCTCGACGTGATGGTCAAGCTGGCCCAGGAAGGCATGACCATGATGTGCGTGACCCACGAGATGGGCTTCGCCAAAAAGGTCAGCAGCCGCGTCATCTTCATGGACGCCGGCAAGATCATCGAGGACTGCAAGCGCGAAGACTTCTTCGGCAAGCCCGAGGAGCGCTCCCCGCGCGCCAAGGACTTCCTGGCCAAGATCCTGCAGCACTGAGCCGGGACCGAGGTGGGTCCCTGCGGACCCACCGACGCACGGCGAAGGCCAGGCCGCGTCTCGCGCGGCATGGCTGATTGAAGGATCGATTCAGTCGCGCCCAGCCCTCACGGCTCGATCGCCGCCCCCACCACCGCCGCGCCACCGCCAATCGTGCCGATGCGCGTGGCCCGGCCCGTCTCCAGATCGATGCGGTACCAGCTTGAGCTGCTGCCCCGGCTGATGGCAGAGTAGGCTGCGTTTGATACGTCGGAGATGTCCAGCGTGGCCTGTTCGAAGGGCCCGATGCCCAGCGAGCCGATGGTGAACAGCCGCCCGCTGTTGGGCGAGATCATGGGCTGCACGCCCTCCTTGCTGCCCTGGTGCACCAGCAGGCCTTGCCGGCCTTCCAACGCGTAGTTGGTGGTGATCTTTTCGTCGCGCTTGTTGTAGCTGTAGCCGGCAGCGACCAGGGCCACGGGCTTGCCGGCGTTCACATCACCGGCGTCAAAAGCCAAGCGGCCATCGAATTGCAGGCCGGGCTGTTCGGCGTTGCCATCCACCACGGCGCCGGTGTCCGGATGCAGGCGCAGATTGAAGCCGGCGTCGTTGACCACGCGGATGCGATCCACGGTCGGGTTGAAATCAAAACCCCATTCCTGGGCACCTTCGCTCGGCAAGGCCGATGGCGTGCCCACGGTGCTGACGCTGCCGTCCTGCGTGTTGATGCGGTAGAGCTGACCGCTGGCGCCCAGGCCGTAGAGCTGGCCCTTGGCCACGCGATAGTCGATGCCCAGCAAGCGATCCTGCGGCGCCAGGCCGCGCAGCGGTTTGCTGCTCAGCAGCCGCTGGGGTTGGCCGGCATTGAACTGGATCAACTGCTGGGCCGTGGTCACGGCGTAGATCATCTCCTTGGCCGGCGGCCCCGGCACTTCTTCCGGCACGCTGCTGCAGCCTCCCAGGAACAGGGCCGCACAGGCGATCGACGCGGCGGACAGGAGCGAAGCGGGTAGGGCGGGTGTTCGGGGCATGGCGGGCGGTCCTCGCAGGAGTTCAACAATCCAGCGTCCGATGCTGCCACGCGGGCAGCCTTCGTGCGCGCACATGCCGGCAAAGACCGTGCAGCTGTTCCGGCTCTGGCCCGGCCCGTAGCCCACCCCAGCCACCGGCCTCAGGAGGTCTCGCTGCCCGGGCTGCTCCGCACGCAGTTGCGCCCGGCGGTTTTGGCGGCATACATCAGCTGGTCGGCGCGGCGTAGCAGGGTCTCCAGGTCGTCGCCCGGCTGACGTTGGCTCAGGCCGATGCTGATGCTGACCGGCAGGTGGCTGCCGCACTGCTGCCAGTTGCCCTCGGCCACGCGTTGGCGCACGCGCTCGCAGATGCGCTGGGCCTCGTCCAGCGTGCGATCGGGCAGCACGAGCACAAACTCCTCGCCGCCCATGCGCGCCAGCACGTCGCTGGCGCGGATGTCCTGTTGCAGCAGCTGGCCCAGCTGCTTGAGCACGGCGTCGCCGGTGGCGTGGCCGCAGTCGTCGTTGATGCGCTTGAAATGGTCGGCGTCAATGACGGCCAGGCTCAGCGGGCTGTCGCTCTGGCCCGGGCCCCAGAGCGTGCGGGCCTGGGCCTCCAGGCCGCGGCGGTTGAGCAGGCCGGTCAGGCCGTCGCACATGGCGTCCTGCTGCAGCTGGGCGGCGCGGGCCAGCAGCTCGCTCTGGCTGCGGATCAGTTCGGCCTCGCGCTCGATGGCGGCGCGTGCCGCCAGCCGCGCTTGCTCCGCCTCGGCCCAGACTTCGGCGCTACGCGCCACCATGCGCAGGCGGCGTTTGAAATGCTCCATCATCAGATGGTGGCGTTCCTCGAAGCGCTGCAGCGCGGCCTGAAGATGGCCGTAGCTGCGCTCGAGATGGCTGAGCTCGAACAAGATCTGGTGCACCAGATCGGGTTCGTGGCATTCCTGGGCGATGTGCAGCGCATGTTCCAGCGCGTGGCGGGCGTCTTGCTCGCGGCCGCTTTCGGCAGCGGCCATGCCCTGGGTCAGGCTGACCTCGGCGCGCAGCACCGGGCTGTCGCTGGACAGGCCGGCCGCGCGCTGAAGCAGACCGGGCACGCCGGCCATCTGGCTTTGCAGCACCTGGGCGCGTGCCAGTTTCGCGTAGGCCTCGCCGAGGATGTTGTCCAGGCCATGGATGATGCAGGACTCGATGGCCCGTTCGTACCAATGGCCGGCATCCTGGGCGTGGCGCGCAGCGCCGGCGTCGTCGTGGCGCTCGCGGCAGCGCAGGGCCTGGCTCAGGTGGATCTCCGCCAGGTTGGACAGGCCGGCCGTGGCCGAGGGTCCGTAGCCATGGCCTTGTGCTTCCTCGATGCCGGCGCGCAGGCTCAGCTCGGCGCGCTGCCAGTCGCCCATCTGGTTGAAGAGCACGGCCCGGTTCAGCTGCGCGCGCACCAGCTCTCGCGAGGACTGTTGCTGCTCGGCCAGGGCCAGGGCCTTGCTGGCCCATTCCAGGCCGCGCTCCGGGTCGCCCAGCACGCCGAGCGAAAAACCCAGCACGCTGTAAGCGCGGCACAGCTCCTTGCGGGCCTCGGTCGCCTCCAGCACCGGCACATGGGGCAGCAGCAGCTGCATGGCCTCTTCGTGGCGCGAGTCGTAGGCGGCAATCAAGCCCAGCGCAATGCTGGCGCGGCTGCTGGCGAGTTCGTCGCCGGCCTCGCGGGCCTGCTCCAGGCATTGCTGGGCCAGGCGGCGGGCTTCGCCCAGCTGGCCCTGGTCCAGCAGGGTGTAGCTGCGCTGCAGCTCAGGGTCAGGTGTGCGGTGCTGAGACATGGGGCAGGGCCTTCAAGACGCCGCGGCGGCATGCTCGGCACGCCGGACAGGATTTGGGACAATCACGGGCATGGCGCACACAACTTCCTCCTCCACTCCTTCAGCTTCCTCTTCGTCTGCCCCCGTCTCGGCGGCGGCTCAGACCCTGAGTATCACCCGGCCCGATGACTGGCATCTGCATGTTCGCGACGAGGCGGCCTTGCAAAGCGTGCTGCCCTACACAGCCCGTCAGTTCGCCCGGGCCATCATCATGCCCAATCTGCGCCCGCCGGTGACCACGGCCGCGCAAGCGATCGCCTACCGCGAGCGCATCCTGGCCGCCGTGCCGGAGGGTCTGGACTTCCAGCCCTTGATGACCATGTACCTGACCGACCTGACCCCGGTCGAGGAGATCGAGCGCGCCAAGGACGCCGGCGTCGTCGCCCTGAAGCTGTATCCGGCCGGTGCCACCACCAACAGCGATGCCGGCGTGACCGACATCCGCAAGACCTACAAGACCCTGGAGGCCATGCAGCGCGCCGGCCTGCTGCTGCTGGTGCACGGCGAGGTGACCGATCCCGAGATTGATGTCTTCGACCGCGAGGCGGTTTTCATTGACCGTGTGATGCAGCCGTTGCGCCGCGACATGCCCGAGCTCAAGGTGGTGTTCGAACACATCACCACCAAGGAGGCGGCCGACTACGTGGCCAGCGCGGACGACTTCACGGCCGCCACGCTGACGCCCCAGCATCTGCTCTACAACCGCAACGCCATCTTCACCGGCGGCCTGCGCCCGCACTACTACTGCCTGCCCGTGCTCAAGCGCGAGCTGCACCGCCGCGCCTTGATCGAGGCCGCCACCTCGGGAAGCAAGAAGTTCTTCCTCGGCACCGACAGCGCGCCGCACGCCTCGCAGATGAAGGAAAACTCGGTCTGCGGCGCCGGCTGCTTCACCGCCCTTTCGGCCCTGGAGCTGTACGCCGAGGCTTTTGAAGCCATGGGCGCGCTGGACAAGCTGGAGGCCTTCGCCAGCTTCAACGGCCCCGATTTCTACAAGCTGCCGCGCAACAGCGGCCAGGTCACCCTGGTCAAGCAAGAGTGGACCCTGCCCAGCGCCGTGCCTTTCGGCGCGGCCGAACTCAAGCCCCTGCGTGGCGGCGAAACCCTGGGCTGGAAACTGCTCTGAGTTCGGCGCTGGATTTCGGCATCGATTGGTCCGCGCCCTGGCTGGCGCCCTACCGCGCACGTGGGCTGGCGCTGGCGGCTGACCTCGCCGCCGGCGCCCGCGTGGCCGAGGCGCTCAATGCCCAGCTGCGCGCGGGGCCCCCGGTCTTGCTCGAGGCCGGCCCGCTGCGCTTTGTGGCCCAGGATGAGCTGCCCGAGGGCGAGGCCTACGAGGCCTTCATCCACCGCAGCGCCTGCGTGCCGACGCGCGACAACGCCCATGATTTGTTCAACGGCCTGGTCTGGCTGCACTGGCCCGGGCTCAAGACCCGGCTCAACGCACTCCATCTGCAAGCCTTGACCGAGAGCGGCGGCGTGCAGGCGCAGCGTGGCCCGCTGCGCGATGCCCTGACCCTGCTGGATGAGAACGCCGCCTTTTTGCAGGGGCCCGAATCGCTGCGGGCGGCTCTGCGTGAGCGTGACTGGACCGCGCTGTTCGGCCGCTTGCGCCCGCTCTGGGCCCAGGCGCGGCTGCAACTGGTGGGCCATGCCTTGATGGAAAAGCTGCTGCAGCCGCGCAAGCCCATCTGCGCCCATGTGCTGATCCTGCCCGAGGCAGCCGATGCGCAAGACGCGAGTGGCCGCTGGCTGGCGCCGGAGTGCCTGCGGCACAAGCCTTTTGTGCCGCTGCCGGTGCTAGGCGTGCCCGGCTGGTGGCCGGCCAATGAAAACGCGGATTTCTATGACGACCCCGGGGTGTTCCGCCCCGGCGTGCGGGTACAAACCGGCTAGCATCGCCGCTTCTCTGAACCTTGGGAGGTTCCACTTGTTCCGATTTCTCCTTCAGCCCTCGGCGCGCCTGCTTCGGCCGCTCGTGGGGCTCATGGGCAGCCTCATGTTTGGGGGGCTGCTCGGTGTCGCCTCGGCGGCCCCGTCGCCGGCCGTGACGCCGCCGCCGGCAGCTGCTGCGGCTTCAGCCCCGGCCGCCGTGTCGGCCACGGCGCGCCGCGTCTACGAGGGCACGCGCGCCCAGCTGCTGCAGATCCGCACTTTGCTCAAGACCCAGGACAGCCAGGCCTCGGTGGGCTCGGGTTTTCTGGTCAGCGAAGACGGCCATGTGCTGACCAACTACCACGTGATCAGCCAGTTCGCCCTGGAGCCTGAGCGTTACCGCCTGCGCTACGCCACGACCGAGGGGCAGGAGGGACAGCTGGAGCTGCTGGACTTCGATGTGCGCCGCGATCTGGCCCTGCTGCGCGCGCCCGCCGGAGCCTTGAAAGGGCGGGGCGCTTTGAGCTTCCGCCCGGCCGACCGTCCGCTGGCCAAGGGCGACCGTATCTACTCGATGGGCAATCCGCACGATGTGGCCTTTGCTGTGGTCGAGGGCAATTTCAACGGCCTGGTCGAGCGCAGCTTCGATCCGCTGATCTATTACTCGGGCAGCATCAACTCGGGCATGAGCGGCGGCCCGGTGGTGGACGAAGACGGGCGGGTGGTCGGCGTCAATGTCTCGGCCATGTTCTTTGCCCAGCAGATGAGCTTTCTGGTGCCCGGTGAGTTTGCCCGTCAGCTGTTCGAGCGCAGCCGCACGGCCAAGCCCCTGAGTGCGCCGGCCTGGCCGCGCCTGCGCGAGCAGCTGCTGCGTTACCAGGACGAGCTGGTGACGCGTTTCGTGGCCCAACCCTGGGCTTCGGCCGGTCACAGCCGCTATCAGCTGCCGGTGCCGCAGGAGCAGTTCATGCGCTGCTGGGGCCGCGGCACGCCGGCCGACACCAAGGGACTGGAGTTCCAGCGCTCGCAGTGCCGCATGGAGCACGCCGTCTTTGTCAGTGATGCCATGCAGACCGGCTACCTGGACATGTCTCACGAGGCCTACGACGGCGCCAAACTCGGCGCCATCCGCTTTGCCAAGCAGTATTCGGGCAGCTTCCGCAACGAGCGCCTGGGCCGCGATGACAAGGACCGCACCGCACCGTTTTGCAAGGAAGAGTTTGTCGACCGCGCCGGCCTGCCGCTGCGCGCCGTGGTGTGCCTGCGTGCCTACCGCAAGCTCAGCGGTCTGCATGACCTGAGCGTGCTGGTCACCACGGTGGACGCCAGCACCGAAGGCGCGCTGGGCCGCTTCGACGCCCGCGGCGTCAGCTTCGACAATGCGCTGAAGTTGAGCGCCCATTACCTGGAAGGTTTTGCATGGACCGCCAAGAAGAACAACGACAAGAACAGCAGCAGCAACAGCCCCAGCGCATCGCGGTGATCGAGGTGCTGGGCCGCGACGGCGAAGTCCGTTCGGTCCAGCGGGTGCAGCAGTGGCCGGCCCTGATCGGCCGCTCGGTGCTTTGCGATGTGGTGCTGGAAGACGGCCATGTGGCGGCCGAACATGCCCAACTGCTCTGGGACGATCAAGGCCCGCGCCTGCGCCTGCTGCCCAGCCTCAACGGCGGCTGGCTGGGCGAGCGCCGCTTGCGCGAGGGCGAGGTGGCCGATCTGCAGCCCGCCGCGGCCTTCCAGCTGGGCGCCACGCACCTGCGCTGGCGCAGCAGCGAGGAGCGCCTGGCCGCCGAGCAGCCCATGCAGGCCCACCAGCAACGGGCCGCCAAGGTGGCGGCCGGCTGGGTGCCAGGCCTGCTGGCGCTCTGGTTGGGCCTGCTGTGGTTTGACCAATGGTCGGCGCTCAATCCGGGTTCACCGTGGGTCGATTACAGCGGCGCCGTGCTCGGCCCGCTGGCGGTGATCCTGGGCTGGGCGGCGCTGTGGTCCTTGGTGACTCAGCTGTTCCAGCATCGCTTTCCCTTCGCCACCCATCTGCGCCGGGCGCTGGTGGGCGTGACGGGCCTGCATCTGCTGAGTTTTGGCCTGCCGCTGCTGGCCTATGCCCTGAGCTGGCCGCGCTTGCTGGTGGTCGATGCGCTGGTCTTTCCGGCGGGCGTGGCGGCGCTGTTGTGGTGGCATGCCATCCTGGTGTGGCCGCGCGGGCGGCGTTGGCTGGCCCTGGCCATCACGGCCGGCCTGGCCACGGTGATGGTGCTGACCGTGGCGCGCCGCCTGGAGCAGCAGCATTGGTTCGGCCCCAGTTACCTGAGCGCCTTGCCGCCGCCGTCCTTCCGCCTGGTCAACCCGAAGCCGCCCGAAGCCTTGATCGACGCCCTGCGGCCGCTGGAAGCGCAACTGGCCCGCCAGGCCAGCAAAGACAACGACACGCCCAGCAGCGAGGGTGAGCAGGACTGAGCGCACGGAATTTCGCTTCTTCCAATGACAAGGCCCGGGCCCGCGTGTTGCGAGCCCGGGCCTTGTGTTTGTTGCGCGACTCAGGCGCCTATCATCAAGCCGGCAGGAAGCCCTCGATCGAGAGATACCGTTCGCCGGTGTCGTAGTTGAAGCCCAGCACGCGAGCGCCGGCGCCCAGCTCGGGCAGCTTCTGCGCGATGGCGGCCAGGGTGGCGCCGCTGGAGATGCCGACCAGCAGGCCTTCCTGCGCAGCACTGCGGCGTGCGTACTCGCGCGCGGCTTCGGCCTCGACCTGGATCACGCCGTCCAGCAATTCGGTTTTCAGATTGACCGGGATGAAGCCGGCGCCGATGCCCTGGATCGGGTGCGGGCTTGGCGCGCCGCCGCTGATCACGGGCGAGGCCGAGGGCTCGACGGCAAAGACCTTGAGCTGCGGCCAGTGTTGCTTCAGCACCTTGGCGCAGCCGCTGATGTGGCCGCCGGTGCCCACGCCAGTGATGAGTGCATCCAGGCCTTCGGGGAAGTCGCGCAGGATTTCCTGGGCGGTGGTCCGCACATGGACATCGATATTGGCCGGGTTCTCGAATTGCTGGGGCATCCATGCGTTCTCATGCTGGCTCAGCAGTTCCTGGGCGCGGGCGATGGCGCCCTTCATGCCTTTTTCGCGCGGGGTCAGGTCGAAGCTGGCGCCGTAGGCCAGCATCAGGCGGCGGCGTTCCACCGACATGCTGTCGGGCATCACCAGGATCAGCTTGTAGCCCTTGACCGCGGCGACCATGGCCAGGCCGACGCCGGTGTTGCCCGAGGTCGGCTCGATGATGGTGCCGCCGGGCTGCAGCAGGCCGCGCGCTTCAGCGTCTTCCACCATGGCCAGGGCGATGCGGTCCTTGATGGAGCCGCCCGGGTTGCTGCGTTCGGACTTGATCCAGACCTGGGCCTCAGCGCCGAACAGGCGCTGGACGCGGATGTGGGGCGTGTTGCCGATGGTGGCGAGGATGTTGTTGACTTTCATGGCGCGGGGCTCCTTCCGGGGGAAGCGCAAATGCTAGCCTGAGCTGGCGCCCAGCCTTCACTGTTTTCGTGATGAGCTTATGCCGTGTGCGCCATCAGGGATAATGGCGCTGTGAAGCAAGTCAGACCGCCGCTGGTGCGAGCATGGAAACATGGCACTGGAGGAAGGTCCGGACTGCATAGAGCGGCGTAGCAGCTAACGGCTGTCCGGCGTGAGCCGAGGATCAGAGCAACAGAGACGAGTCGATCAAACGTGCCGGGCGCAAGCCGGGCGGGACCGGAAGCGCAGCCTCCGGGGTCGGGTGAAACGGGCAATCTCTACGCGCAGCAACACCAAGTAGGCCCGTATTGATGCGGCTCGCAGAGCGGGCGGGTAGGTGGCACCGAGCCGGGCAGCGATGTCCGGCCCAGAGGAATGGCGGTCACAGGACCGGACCCGCAAGGGTCAGGTCTTGCACAGAATCCGGCCTATCGACTTGCTTCACTCTTTCTTTTTCCTTTCCACCTCGCGTCGCCGCGTCACCAAGTCTGAGCGTAGGGCGGCTGGCAGCACGAAGCAGCCTTTGGTGGTTTTGCTCGTGAGGCCCTGCAGCCCGTGCCGCCACCGGGCTCATGGTTCCGGGGTCGGCCCTGGCGGGCCGACTTCCCTGCGCTGCTCGCGCCTCGGGGCTGGCGCATAACTCACTCCGCTCCCTGCGTTCGCTTCGTTCAGACAGAAGCGCCAAGTCAGAACTTGAAGCGCACGAGTACGTGCGCGCCCCGAGGCGCTGTGCTGCTCGGCCCGGCACAAATCGCCCGGCAGCGGCCCGGACTGCAGGGCGCTTGCATGGCGATCGATCTGCCTCATCAACGGTGGAACACGCCACCTCCGGAGGTGGCTCGGCCCGCCGACGGGCGATTTGTGCGCGGCCGAGGGCGCAGCGGAGCGGCTCAGGCGCGTGTACTCACGCGCTTCAAGCTCTGACTCGGCGCCACTGTTTGACCACAGTGAGCGCAGCGAACGGAGGGAGTTTGGCGCCGCTGAGCCGCGCAGTGAGCACCGAGGGGAGTCGGCTCGAAGAGCCGACCCGCGAACCATGAGTCCGGCGGCGGGACGAGACACCGCAGCGTGAGCGATCAGCGCACTGGACGACCGCAAGGTGCCGCAACCAGCCTGTCGAACCTTGTCCTCAGGCCGGCGCTTGCAGCAGTGCCTCAATGGTTTCCTGAACGGCCAGGCTTTCGGCGAAGCCGGGCAGGCCGTGGCGGCGGCCTTGGATCAGGGCGACCCATTGATCGAGCTGGTCGAGGCGGCTGCGTTCGCGTTGCAGTTCCGGGGCCAAAGCCTCGGCGGAGGTGCTGGTGTCCTGAATGCGGGTGAACCATTCGCCCAGTTCCAGCGTGCCGTGCTCGGCTTGCCAGACCATGCGATTGAGGTCGGCTTGTTCGCCGCCGACACGGCCGTGGATGCGCAAGGGCACACCGCCGATCTCGAGTTCAGCGGTCAGCTGGGTTTCGGCGCCTCGGCCCTCAGAGGGGAAAAGAACCTCGCTACGCAGCAGTCGGGCCGGGCCCAGCACGCGCTGGGCTGCGAAGATGAAGTGCGACATCACCTCGCGGCTGAAGCCGCCTTCCTCACGCTCGGCCAGCCAAGCGCCCGCGGCGGCCTGCCAGGGGCGCGGCCAGGCGGCAAAAGCCAGCTCCAGTTCGATGTGCTGCAAGCGGCCCAGGCTGGGCGCGCTGGCCATCGCGCCGAAGCGCTGTTGCAGCAAGGCCAGGCCCGGCGAGGAAGCGAGGGCGAAGTTGACCGCCGCGCGCTGGCCCTCGGCCGCGATGCGGGCGATGCAGCGGCGCGCGCCGGGGAAGTCCACCGTCAGCGGCTTCTCGCAGAAGACGGCCAGGCCGGCGTCGAAACCCAGCTCGCTCAAGCGCAGATGGGCCGCCGGCGGCGTGGCGATGTAGAGGCTGTGCAAGCCCGGGCTCTGGATCAAGGCCTCGGCGCTGTCAGCAGCGCGCAGATGGGGGTAGCGCGCCAGGGTCTGGGCCAGGGCCGCCGGGTTGGCGTCCCAGACCCAGCGGGCGCGCAGGCGGGCGTGGCCCTGCAGCCGCTCCAGCATGCGTTGGCCCATCACGCCCAGGCCGATCACGCCCAGATTCAAAAAGTCTGCCTTGGTGCCGTCCGTGCTCATGGTGTGTGTTCGCTGTGCAAAGCCTTGGAGGCGCGCAGTGTAGGGGCGGCCGCTACACTGGCGGCGCTCCGTTTCACCAGGCATCGTCGCCGCGCGTGTGAACCTCGTCTGAGCCCGCAGCCCCTTCCATGAATCCCGAAGCCAGCCGTTTGTGGCGCGCACCCCGTTGGGCCTTGGCCGTCTTGTTGGCCGGCTTGGGCATGGTGGGCCCGTTCTCCATCGACACCTATCTGCCGGCCTTTGCGGGCATTGCCGCGGCCTTGCAGGCCACGCCGGTGGAGATGCAGCAGACCTTGTCCAGCTACCTGTTGGGCTTTGCGGTGATGAATCTGTTCCACGGCGCCTTGTCCGACAGCTTCGGCCGGCGGCCAGTGGTGCTGGTGGGCATGGCGGTGTTCACGCTGGCCTCGGTCGGTTGCGCCTTGGCTGGCAGCATCGGCCAGCTGGTGTTCTGGCGCACGGTCCAGGGCATGTCGGCCGGGGCCGGCATCGTGGTGTCGCGCGCCATCATCCGCGATATGTTCCCGCCGTCCGAGGCGCAGCGGGTGATGTCGCAGGTGACCATCTTCTTCGGCGTGGCGCCGGCGATTGCGCCCATGGTGGGCGGCTTTCTGTTCGTGCATGCCGACTGGCATTCCATCTTCTGGTTCCTGGTGCTGGTGGGCGTGGCTCTGCTGGTGGCCAATTGGCGCCTGCTGCCCGAAACCCTGCATGAGAAAGACCGCCATCGTTTCCACGTTGGCGAGCTGATGCGTGGCTACCGGCAGCTGGTCATCAACCGCCGCTTCGTGCTGCTGGCCCTGGCCAGCGGCATCCCGTTCAACGGCATGTTTCTCTACGTGCTGGCGGCGCCGGTGTTCGTGGGCGAGCATCTGCAGCTGGCGCCGACGCAGTTCTTCTGGTTTTTCTGTTTTTCCATCGGCGGCATCATGGGCGGTGCGGCGCTGAGCGGCCGGCTGGCCGGGCGCATCCAGCCCAAGCGCCAGATCCGCATTGGCTTCACCATCATGGTGCTGGTGTCGCTGCTCAATGTGACGCTCAACCTGCTGCTGCCCCCCAGTCCTTTCTGGGCCCTGCCGGTGATTTCGACCTTCTCCTTCGGCTGGGCGCTGATGGTGCCGGTGGTGACGCTGATGGTGCTCGATGTCGTGCCTGAGCGGCGCGGCATGGCGTCCTCGCTGCAGGCCTGCATCGGCAGCGCGGCCAACGGCCTGGTGGCTGGCGTGGTCGTGCCCCTGGTCATGCACTCCACGCTCGCGCTGGCCCTGGCCTCGATGGGGCTGATGAGCATCGGCCTGCTGTCCTGGCTGTGGATCAAGGGCGACGTGCCGTCCTGAGTCGGGCGCAGCGTTTGCCGGATCTCAAGCCGGCGCGGTTTTGTCCGAAGACATGACGAGCAGGCCCGGTTCTCGGGCCGGGAGTTGCGCATGTCTGAATCCAAGTCTGAACCCATCACGCGGCGGCCACGGCTTCGCCCTCTCATCCTGTGTCTGTCCTTGTTGAGCCTGATGTCGCTGGCGCCAGCCCGGGCGGCCGATGAGTCGCTCGATGTGTTGCGCCAGCGTCTGGCGGAGCGACTGAGCGACAAATCCGAGTCGCCCAAGGGCATGAAAGTCACCAGCAAGGGCGGCGAGGAGGGCGGCAAGAGCACCAAGGCCAAGGGCGGCAAGGCCAACAAGGCCGAGGCCGGACATGAGACCAAGCATGGCGCCGCAGGGGGCCATGTGCACTGGGGCTATGCCGGCGAGGGTGCACCCGACAAATGGGCCGAGCTGAGCCCCGAGTTCCGCCAATGCGCGGTGGGCACGCGCCAGAGCCCGATCGACATCCGCGAGGGCATTCGTGTCGATCTGGAGAAGATCCAGTTCGAGTACCGCCCCAGCAGCTTCGCCGTGCTGGACAACGGCCACACCATCCAGGTCAATGTGGCGCCGGGCAATGCGCTGCAGGTCATGGGCCGGCGTTTCGAGCTGCTGCAGTTCCACTTCCACCGCCCCAGCGAAGAGCGCATCAACGGCCGCCAGTACGACATGGTGGCCCATCTGGTGCACAAAGATGCCGAAGGCCGCCTGGCCGTGGTGGCCGTGCTGCTGGAGCGCGGTCAGGACCAGGCCTTGGTGCAAACCATCTGGAACAACCTGCCGCTGGAAAAAGGCGAGGCCTTGCCCGCGCCGGGCTTGCTGGACTTGAACCAGCTGCTGCCCGAGAACCGGGCCTACTACACCTATATGGGCTCGCTGACCACGCCGCCCTGCTCCGAGGGCGTGCTCTGGATGGTGATGCGCACGCCGGTGCAGGTCTCGCCCAACCAGATCGCCATCTTCTCGCGCCTCTACCCGATGAATGCCCGACCCATCCAGGCCGGTTCAGGGCGCCTGATCAAGGAGAGCAACTGAGGGGCTGCGCCCTTTCTCGCTGGGCATGAAGAACGGGGCCGCAAGGCCCCGTTTCTTTGGGTGGCGCAAGCGCTGCGTCAGAGCTCGGTCGGCAGCTGCAACTGCTGCTGGGCTTGCAGGCGGCGCTGCTCGGCGCGGCGGCTCAGCCAGCTGGCCAGGGTGGCGAAGAGCTGCTCGGCCACCACGGGCTTGGCCACATGGTCGTTCATGCCGGCGTCCAGGCAGCGCTGGCGCTCCTCGGCAAAGGCATTGGCCGTCATGGCCAGAATCGGCACGTCCCGGCCCAGGGGCAGGCCGCGGATGGCACGGGTGGCGTCCAGGCCGTCCATCAGCGGCATCTGCACATCCATGAGGATGAGGGCGTAATCGAACTCGCCGGCCATGCGCAAGGCCTCCTGGCCATCGCCCGCCACATCGACCTGCAGGCCGGCGCTGCCCAGCAGGGCCACGGCCACCTCCTGGTTCACCGCGTTGTCTTCAGCCAGCAGGATGCGGGTGCCGCTGAACTGCTTGAGCTGCTCGCGCGCCGCGGTGCCGCGCGGCGGGCCGGGCAGCACCGGCAGCTCGGCCTCGCTCTTGTCCACCTGCAACGAGAACCAGAAGCGGCTGCCCTGGCCCGGCGCGCTGTGCACCCCCACCTCGCCCTGCATCAGCTCGGCCAGGCGCCGGCAGATTGCCAGGCCCAGGCCGGTGCCGCCGTAGCGGCGGGTGGTGGAGCTGTCGGCCTGCTCGAAATCCTGGAACAGGCGGGCCTGGGCTTCCTCGGCGATGCCGATGCCGCTGTCCTGCACCTCGAAACGCAGGCGCAGGGCCGAGCCCAGATCCTCCTGCACCCGTGCGCTCAGGCGCACGAAGCCGGCCTCGGTGAACTTGACGGCATTGCCGGCAAAGTTCAGCAGCACCTCGGTGATGCGCTGGGCGTCGCCCAGCAGCACCTGGGTGGACAGCAGGTCGTCCAGATCCAGCTGGACGCGCAGCTGCTTTTCGTGGGCGCGCTGGGCCAGCATGCTGGAGATGTTGTCCAGCACCTGGATGACGGTGAACTCGGTGTGCTCCAGCTGCAGCTTGCCGGCCTCGATCTTGGAGAAGTCGAGCACATTGTTGATGACGCTGAGCAGGTGCTCGGCGGCGTCGGCCACCTTCTGCAAGCGCTCTTGCTGCTCGGGCTCGGTGGTGTCGCTTTGCACCAGATAGGTCAGGCCGATGATGGCGTTCATCGGCGTGCGGATCTCGTGGCTCATATTGGCCAGGAAGGCGCTCTTGGCCAGGCTGGCCGCCTGCGCCGCGTGGGTGGCCTCGGCCAGCTCGGCGGTGCGGGCCTCGACCAGCTCTTCGAGATGGTGGCGGTAGCGCAGCAGCTCCAGCGCGTCGCGGCGCTGGCGCGAGATGTCGGTCAGAAAGCCGTGCCAGAGCACGCTGCCGCCTTCTTCCAGCTGGGCAATCGCGTTGCCGAAGATCCAGCGCTCGCTGCCGTCGCCGAAATGGGTGCGGAACTCCTGCTGCCAGGGCGCCAGATGGCGGGCCGAGGCCAGCAGCGATTCGCGCACGCTGGCGCGGTCGGCCGGGTCGATCTGGGCGAACCAGGGCTCGGCGTCCTGGCTCAGGGCCGCCGCACTCAGGTGGAAATAGTCCTTCACCGCCTCGCTGACGTAGGCAAAGCTGAAGCGCCCGTCGGTGCCCAGGCGCAGCTGGTAGACCACGCCGGGCACGGTCTCGGCCATGCCGCGCAGGCGTTCGATCAGGGCCCGCTGGGCCTCGAACTGCTGCTGCAGCGCATCGCGCATATGGCCCAGATGGCCGCCCAGCAGGCCGATCTCGTCGGGTCGGCCGGGCTTGAGCTCGGCGCTGAAGCGGCCTTCGGCCAGGTCATTGGCAAAGTCGCCCAGCTCGCGCAGCGGTCGCATCAGGCGCGAGTTGACCAGGGCCAGGATCAGGGCCAGCGAGACCAGCAGCTGGCCGCCCACGGTGGCGCCGTAGAGCCAGCGTTGGCGGGTGAGGGCGGCGGTGCTGAGGTGGTTGTCGATCTCGATCTGGATGTGGCCGATGCGGGTCAGGCCGCGGAAGATCTCGCGCTCGCCCTTGATGCTCTGCCCCTTTTTGCGCTCGGGGAAGCTCATCTCGATGAAGGGCTGGCCTTGCGAGGCGTCGCTGACGTTGACGCGCACCACATCGGGCGAAGTCATGATGGCGGAGACCACCTCGCGTGCGGCCACCGTGTCCAGGTTCCAGAGCAGCTCGGGCAGGCTGCTGACCAGCACATCGAGCTTGGCGTCCAGTTCACGCTGCTGCGCCGCCTCGGCCACCTGGGGTTCACGCAGGCCAATCAGAAAGCCGCCCACGGCCATGGCTGGCAGCAGCAGACCGATGCTGGCGCCGAGCGCAATCGCGAAAAACAGCGAGCTGGAAGCTTTTCTGCTCAATATGACCTCGTCATGCACTCAGGCGGAGCCGGCGGCCTGTCGGGCGCCTCGAACACTTTCACACGCTTGACTTTGATTTTCGACAAGCGCTTGGGAAGCTGAAGCGCATTTTGGCGGCGGAACGGCTGCGCGCAGCGCCTCGATGTGACTTGCAACAGTTTTTCTTGTTTTCAAGTTCATCTTCCACTTGCAGACAGCTTTGCAAGTCCTTCATTTTGAACGAGTTTTAGATGCGCAAAGTGTCGAGAAGTTGTTTCTAAGTGCTTGATTTCATTGGAATTTTTTGCGATTTGCCTTGACTGGCCGGGGTTCGGTTAGTAAAGTGGGGAAAAGTGCATTTTGGTGGGTCGCCGTGGCGAATTTTGTGTTTCAGGGGGCTTCAGCCTTGGCAATGGATGCCAAGGGGCGTTTGGCCGTCCCGACACGCCACCGCGAGGTGCTGCAGGCCCTGTGCGCCGGGCAGCTGACGGTCACCAAGCATCCGGAAGGCTGCTTGATGGTCTTTCCCCGTCCGGCCTGGGAGGCCTTCCGTGACCGCATCGCCGCCCTGCCCATGTCGGCGGCCGGCTGGAAGCGGGTGTTCCTCGGCAATGCCATGGATGTGGAGATCGACAGTGCCGCCCGCGTGCTGATCTCGCCCGAGCTGCGTGCCGCAGCCGGTTTGCAAAAAGACGTGATGCTGCTCGGCATGGGCAGCCACTTCGAACTCTGGGATTCCGCCTCCTACGCCGCGCATGAGGCCAAGGTGATGGAATCCGAACTGCCGGACGCCCTCAAGGACTTCAGCTTCTGATGGACGCCCCACAAGACACCCCAACTGCCCAGTTCTCCCATACCACCGTGCTGCTGCACGAAACGGTGGAGGGCGTGCTCAACGACCCCAATGGCTGCTATGTCGACGGCACCTTCGGCCGCGGCGGCCATTCGCGCCTGCTGCTGTCCAAGCTCGGCGAGCAGGGGCGCCTGATCGGCATCGACCGCGATCTGGAGGCGATTGCCGCCGCCAGCAGCGGCGCCACCGCCATCACCGATGCGCGCTTTCGCATCCTGCATTCGCCGTTTGCTGACATGCGCTCGCAGCTGGCCGGTCTGGGCATCGAGCAGGTGCAGGGCGTGCTGCTGGATCTGGGTGTGTCGAGCCCGCAGATCGACAACCCCGAGCGCGGTTTCAGCTTCCGTTTCAACGGCCCGCTGGACATGCGCATGGACACCACCCGTGGCGAGAGCGCCGCGGATTTCCTGGCCCGCGCCGATGAGCGCCAGATCGCGGAAGTGATACGGAACTATGGGGAAGAACGGTTTGCTGTTCAGATTGCAAAGGCGCTTGTTGCTCGTCGGGAGAGCGGGAGTCCTGTGCGAAGCACCGATGAACTTTCCGAAGTCGTGGCTCGTGCAGTCAAAACCCGCGAAGCGGGCCAGAACCCTGCAACGCGCACATTTCAAGCTCTTCGGATTCACGTCAACGGCGAGCTTGAGGAGCTCGAGCAGGGGCTGAATGCCTCCCTGCGCCTGCTCGCCCCGGGCGGCCGCTTGGCCGTGATCAGCTTCCACTCGTTGGAAGACCGCATCGTCAAGACCTTCATCGGCGCGCACAGCAAGGACATCGTCGACCGCCGCGCCCTGTTTGCTGAACCCAAGGCGCTGCCTCTGCGCGCCATTGCCCGCATCAAGCCCAGCGAGGCCGAGGTGGCTGCCAATCCGCGCGCCCGCTCCGCCGTGCTGCGCGTGGCCGAGCGCACCGACGCGCCGCTGCCGGTCGAACACCAGAAGCGGCGCCACCAACGTACGGGCGGCTGATTCCGTGGGGCGGCTGAACTTCATCCTGCTGATCGCTGTGCTGGCCAGCGGCCTGATGCTGGTGCGCAGTGCCTACGAGGCGCGCCGCCTCTTCACGGCCGTTGATCGTGAGCAGGCCGAGGGCCGCCGTCTGGAAGCGGACAGCCAGCGCCTGCAGGCCGAACGCCATGCCCAGGCCACCAACATCCGTGTCGAAAAGGTGGCGCGCGAGCGCCTGCAAATGCGCGGCATCACCCCGGCCGTGAGCCAGCAGGTGGACGATCAGCAAGGGGCTCGCGCCACTGTAGCCGCTGCAGCGGCCAGCACTGGAGCCCGGCCATGAGGAAGTGGTTCGGTGGCGGCGACCGCAGCCAGAGATCGGCGCCTGGTGCCACCCAGCGCCCGCACAAGGCCGCATCGGCCAAGTCGGCCAGCCTGCGCCCGCAGAGCGCGCGCGCCGTCAGCTATTCCACCAGCCCCTTGCTGGCCTCCAAGACTCCGCCCTGGCGTTCGCGCTTTCTGGTCGGCCTGGTCGGCCTGGCCTTTGCTGGCTTGCTCGGTCGCGCGCTGTATGTGCAGGTGATCGGCACCGAGTTCTATCAAAAGCAGGGCGAGGCCCGCTTTGTGCACACGGTCGAGCTGCCCGCCAGCCGCGGCCGCATCAACGACCGCAGTGGCCAGGTCCTGGCCGCCAGCGTGGCCGTGCCCTCGATCTGGGCCATCCCCAAGGAAGTCGACGAAGACCCGGCCAAGCGCCGCGCCCTGGCCAAGATCCTCGGCATCAGCCCCGCCGAACTCGAGCGCAAGCTGGACCCCAGCACCCGCTTCGTCTGGCTGCGTCGTCAGGCCGAGGACCAGGTGGCCGCCGACATCAAGGCCCTGGGCCTCAAAGGTGTGTTCCAGGACCGCGAGTACAAGCGCAAGTATCCCGAGGGCGAGGCCGCGGCCCATGTGGTCGGCTTCACCAATATCGAAGAGCGCGGCCAGGAAGGCATCGAGCTGGCCTTCCAGAAGGCGCTGCAGGGCAAGGACGGCTCGCGCTCGGTCGTGCGCGACCGCCTGGGCCGGGTCGTGGATGAAGATGTGGGCGAGCGTGTGCCCGCCGCCAACGGCCGCGACATCGATCTGTCCATCGATTCCAAAGTCCAGTTCTTCGCCTACCAGCGCATCCGTGATGCGGTGGCCGAGCACAAGGCCAAGGCCGGCTCCGTGGTGGTGCTGGACGTACTGACCGGCGAGGTGCTGGCCCTGGCCAATTACCCCAGCTACAACCCCACCGAGCGCAAGAACCTCAGTGGCGCCCAGCTGCGCAACCGCGCGCTGACCGACATCTTCGAACCCGGTTCCACCATGAAACCCTTCATCGCCGCGCTGGCGCTGGAGACCGGCCGGGTGACGCCGGAGACCACCATCCAGACCGCACCGGGCAGCATCGTCATCACCGGCTCCCGGATCACCGACGCCCACCCGCATGGCGAGCTCTCGGTGGCCGGGGTGATCCAGAAGTCCAGCAACGTCGGCACGGTCAAGATGGCCATGACCATGCAGCCGCGTGAGATGCACGAGATGTTCACGGCCATCGGCCTGGGCCAGCGTCCGCAGATCGATTTCCCCGGTGCCATCACTGGCAAGCTGCGCCCCTACAAGAGCTGGCGCCCGGTCGAGCAGGCCACCATGAGCTATGGCTATGGTCTCTCGGCCTCGCTGCTGCAGCTGGCGCGTGCCTACACCGTGTTTGCGCGTGATGGCGAGGTCATTCCCGTCACCATGCTGCATCAGCCCGGCGGTGAGCCGGTGCGCGGCCTCAAGGTCTTCTCGCCCAAGACCGCCTACGACGTGCGCCAGATGTTGCAGGCCGCCGCCGCCCCGGGCGGCACCGCGCCGCTGGCCATGGCCAGCGGCTACAGCGTGGGCGGCAAGTCCGGCACGGCGCACAAGCAAGAAGGCAAGGGCTATGCCGGCAACAAGTACCGCAGCTGGTTTGTCGGCCTCGCGCCGATCAGCAAGCCCCGCATCATCGTCGCGGTGATGGTGGATGAGCCCAGCAACGGCGTGTACTACGGAGGCGCCGTGGCCGGCCCGGTGTTCAGCCAGGTGGTGTCGCAAAGCCTGCGCCTGCTGGGCGTGCCCACCGATCTGGAAGTCAAGCCGATGATCGTGGCCAGCCAGAGCGCCGGCAAGCCGGCGGCTGCCCAGGCCGTGGAAGAGAGCTTCTGACCATGTGGAAGCGACTGCTCTCGCGCCGCCATCCCCACCGCCCGGCGCCGTCGCTGCGGCGCAGCCTCAGCCATGGACACAGCCCGGTGCTGAGCACGCGCACCCCGGTCTGGCGCTCGCAGTTCCTGCTGGCCCTGGTTGGCGCCGGTCTGGCCGCCTTGCTGGGCCGGGCGCTTTATGTCCAGGTGATCGGCACCGAGTTCTTCCAGAAGCAGGGTGATTCGCGCCTGGTGCGCACCCTGGAGCTGCCGGCCAGCCGCGGCCGCATCCAGGATCGCAGCGGTCAGGTGCTGGCCAGCAGCGTGGCCGTGCCCTCCTTCTGGGCCATCCCGGCCGAGGTCGATGCCAGCCCAGCCCAGCGTCGTGCCCTGGCTCAGGCCCTGAGCCTGAGCGAGGCGGAGCTGAGCGCCAAGCTCGATCCCAGCGCGCGCTTCGTCTGGCTGCGCCGCCAGGTGGATGGCGAGACGGCCTCCCGCGTGCAAGCGCTCAAGCTCAAGGGCGTGTTCCAGGACCGCGAGTTTCAGCGCCACTATCCCGAGGGCGAAGCTGCTGCGCATGTCGTGGGCTTCACCAATCTGGAAGAGCAGGGTCAGGAGGGCATTGAACTGGCCTTCCAGAAGGATTTGCAAGGCCGCGATGGCCAGCGCTCGGTCATGCGCGACCGCTTCGGCCGCGTGGTTGAAGCGGCGGGCGAAACCGTGCCGGCCCACAACGGCCGCGATGTGGCCCTGTCCATCGATGCCAAGACCCAGTACTTCGCCTACCAGGCCATCCGCAGCGCGGTGGCCGAGAACCAGGCCAAGGCCGGCTCGGTGGTGGTGCTCGATGCGCGCAGCGGCGAGGTTCTGGCCCTGGCCAATTTCCCCAGCTACAACCCCGCCCAGCGCAAGCATCTGAGCGGCGAGCAGCTGCGCAACCGCGCGCTGACCGATGTCTTCGAGCCGGGCTCGGTGATGAAGCCCTTCATCGCCGCCCAGGCCATGGACAGCGGCCGCGTGCGCGCCGACACCGTGATCGCCACCGATGGCGGCCGCATGACCATCACCGGCGCCACCATCCACGATTCCCACCCCAGCGATTCGCTGACCGTGGCCGAGATCATCCAGCGCTCCAGCAATGTCGGCACGGTCAAGATGGCCCTGCAGATGCCGGCCCAGGAGATGCACGGGCTCTACACCAGCCTGGGTCTGGGCCGCCGGCCGCAGATCGACTTCCCCGGGGCTGTCGCCGGCACCTTGCGTCCGGCCCACAAATGGCGGCCGATCGAGCAGGCGACCATGAGCTATGGCTATGGTCTGTCCACCTCGTTGCTACAGCTGGCGCGCGCCTACACCGTGTTCGCGAACGACGGCGAGATCATCCCGCTGCGCATGACCAAGCTCTCGGACGGCGAGTCCGTGCAGGGCCAGCGCATCTTCAGCGCCGGCACCACCCGCCAGGTGCGCGCCATGCTGCAGACCGTGACCGAGCAGGGCGGCACCTCGCTCAAGGCGCGCAGCGAGGGCTACAGCGTCGGCGGCAAATCGGGCACGGCCTACAAGCAAGAAGGCCGTGGCTACAACAAGAACAAGTTCCGCGCCTGGTTCGTTGGCCTGGCGCCGATCGAGCGGCCGCGTTTGATCGTCGCGGTGATGGTGGATGAGCCCACCGGCCGCTTCCACGATGGCGGCAAGGTGGCCGGCCCCGTGTTCAGCCAGGTGGTGGGCAAGAGTCTGCAGCTGCTGGGCGTGCCGCCGGATCTGACCGTCAGCTCCCAAATTCTGGCCACGCGCCCCGCGCCGGCCCTGGACGAGATTCTCTGAAACCATGTTGACACGACTCAAGTCTCCCGAAGCGGCCGCCCGCTGGTTGCAGGAATGGACCACCGGCGCCCTGCGCACCGACAGCCGCCAGGTGCAGGCTGGCGATGCCTTCATCGCCTGGCCCGGCTATGCCCGTGACGGCCGCGGCTTTGTGGCCGGCGCACTGGCGGCCGGTGCCGCCACCTGCCTGGTCGAGGACGAGGGCGTGGAGGCCCATGGCTTTGTCGACGCCCGCGTGGCCTCGCTGCCCGGGCTCAAGGCCCGCACTGGCTTGATCGCGGCGGCCTATTACGGCGAGCCTTCCAAGCAGCTGGCCGTGATCGCCAGCACCGGCACCAATGGCAAGACCAGCACCGCCTGGTGGACCGCCCAGGCCCTGAGCCTGCTGGGCCAGCGCTGCGGCGTGGTCGGCACCCTGGGCGTGGGCGAACCGCCCATCCCGGGCCGCGAGCTGCCAAGCCAGATCGACTACACCGGCCTGACCACGCCCGACCCGGTGCTGCTGCAGGCCGCCTTCCGGCGCATGCAGGATGAGGGTTATGGCGCTTGCGCCATCGAGGCCTCCAGCATCGGCCTGAAAGAACACCGCCTGGACGGCACGCAGATCCGCGCCGCCCTGTTCACCAATTTCACGCAGGACCACCTCGACTACCACGGCAGCATGGAGGCCTACTGGGCCGCCAAGCGCGAGCTCTTCGATCGACCGGGTCTGCAGGCTGCGGTGGTGAATCTCGACGATGCCAAGGGTGCCGAGCTGGCTGCGGCCTTGCAGGGCCGCCTTGATGTCTGGACCTATGGTCTGAACCGCGAGGCACGCCTCAGCGCCATCGATCTGCATTACCGTGCCGGCGGCCTGGCCTTCACGCTCAAGGAAGCGGAGCAGGCGGTGCTGGTGGAAACCGGCCTGATCGGCGAATACAACGTCTCCAATCTGCTGGCCGTGATCGGTGGCCTGCGTGCCCTGGGCCATGGCCTGGCCGCGGTGGCCGCCGTGGCCGGCCGCGTCACCCCCGTGCCGGGCCGCATGCAACGGGTTGGCAACGGCCTGGAGCTGCCCCAGCTGGTGGTCGACTACGCCCACACACCCGATGCCCTGGACAAGGCACTCGGCGCCCTGGCCCCGCTGGCCCAGGCGCGCGGCGGCCAGCTGGTCTGCGTCTTCGGCTGCGGCGGTGACCGCGATCGCAGCAAGCGCCCGGCCATGGGTGCCATCGCGGCCCGCCTGGCCGACCGCGTCATCGTCACCAGCGACAACCCGCGCAGCGAAGCGCCGCAGCAGATCCTGGCCGATATCGAAGCCGGCTTGCCGGCCGGTGCCGGCCATCTCAGTGTGGTGGATCGCCGCGAGGCCATCGCCCAGGCCGTGCTGCAAGCGGGCCCGCGCGACGTCATCCTGGTGGCTGGCAAGGGCCATGAGGACTACCAGGAAGTTGAGGGTCAGCGCCAGCCCTTCTCCGATGTGGACGAAGCGCGCGCCGCCCTGATCCGGAGGGCCGGCCTGTGAGCGCCCAAGCCTTGATGACCCTGGGCCAGGCCCATGCTTTGTTGCTGCCGCTGCTGCCTACGGCGCGCTTGATCGGCTCGCCCGACACCGCCATCCAGCGCGTGCACAGCGACACGCGCAGCCTGGCGGCCGGCGATCTGTTTGTCGCCCTGCGCGGCGAGCGCTTCGATGCGCATGACTTCCTGCCTCAGGCCGCTGCGGCCGGCGCGGTGGCGGCCCTGGCCGAGCGCGGCCTGGCCGAGGCCGGCCTGCCCGGCATCGAGGTGCCGGACAGCAAGCAGGCGCTCGGTCTGCTGGCCCAGGCCTGGCGTGCCCAGGTGCAGCTGCCGTTGATTGCCGTCACCGGCAGCAATGGCAAGACCACGGTCACTCAGATGATCGCCAGCATCCTGCGCGCTTGGCATGGCAGCAACTGCCTGGCGACCGAAGGCAATTACAACAACGACATTGGCGTGCCCCTGACCCTGCTGCGCCTGCGCCAGGACGAGGCGCTGTGGCAGCGCGCGGCCGTGGTCGAACTGGGCATGAACCACCCCGGCGAGATCGCCCCGCTGGCCTCCTTCGCCCGACCCACCGTCGCTCTGGTCAACAACGCCCAGCGCGAGCACCAGGAATTCATGCAGACGGTGGAGGCCGCGGCGCGCGAGAACGGCGCCGTGATCGAGGCCTTGGGCCCGACCGGCGTGGCGGTGTTTCCGGCTGAGGATGCCTGCGCACCGATCTGGCTGGAGCTGGCCGGCAGCCGCCCGCATCTGAGTTTTGCCCTGCAAGGCGAGGCCGATGTCACCGGCAGCGCCCGCTGGGTGGACAGCGGCCACTGGGCCCTGGAGCTGCACACGCCGGCAGGCGTGGCGCCGGTGGCCCTGGCCGTGGCGGGTTTGCATAACGTGCGAAATGCACTGGCTGCGGCGGCCTGCGCCCTGGCGGCTGGCGCGCCGCTGGCGGTGATCGCCCGCGGCCTGGAGGATTTCCGCCCGGTCAAGGGCCGCTCGCAGCTCAAGAGCTTCGAGCGTGCCGGTCAGCGCATCACCCTGATCGATGACAGCTACAACGCCAACCCCGACAGCGTGCGCGCGGCCATCGATGTGCTGGCCGAGCTGCCCGGTGACTCCTGGCTGGTCCTGGGTGATATGGGCGAGGTCGGCGACCAGGGCCCGGCCTTCCATCGCGAGGTGGGGGCTTATGCCGCCGAGCGCGGCCTGGCGGTGCTGTGGACCGCCGGTTCGGCCGCGGCCGATGCCGCCGCGGCGTACGGCGCGAAGGCGCGCGCCTTTGCCACTGTGGCGGATCTGCTGGCCGCGCTGGCCGAGTCCGCGCCGACGGTGCAGAACATTTTGATCAAGGGATCTCGCTTCATGCGTATGGAACAAGTGGTCGCTGCCCTGCTGCAGACGGCCGACACGAAAGGGGGGGCCTGAAGACATGTTGCTGACCCTGGCTCAATGGCTGCAAGGCCTCTACCCGGATCTGGGCTTTTTGCGCCTGTTCCAGTACATCACCTTCCGCGCCGTGATGGCTGCCATGACGGCGCTGCTGATCGGCCTGGCCTTCGGCCCCTGGGTGATCCGCCGCCTGACCGAGATGAAGATCGGCCAGCCCATCCGCGAGTACGGCATCCAGCAGCATCTGGCCAAGAACGGCACGCCCACCATGGGCGGCGTGCTGATCCTGATCGGCATCGGCGTCTCGACCCTGCTGTGGTTCGACTGGAGCAACCGCTTTGTCTGGGTGGTGATGCTGGTGACCATGGGCTTCGGCGCCGTGGGCTGGGTCGATGACTGGCGCAAGGTGGTAGACAAGAACCCCGAGGGCATGCGCAGCCGCGAGAAATTCTTCTGGCAATCGCTGATCGGCCTGGTGGCCGCGCTCTACCTGGCCTTCAGCGTGTCCGAGACCTCCTTCCTGGGCGTGGTGCAGCTGTTCTTCCGCTGGATCAGCAGCGGCTTCTCGACCGATCTGCCGCCCAAGGCCGACTTGATCGTGCCCTTTTTCAAGACGGTCAGCTACCCGCTGGGCGTGTTTGGCTTCATCGCGCTGTCCTTCTTCGTCATCGTCGGCTGCAGCAATGCGGTCAACTTCACCGATGGGCTGGACGGCCTGGCCATCATGCCGGTGGTGCTGGTGGGCTCGGCCCTGGGTCTCTTCGCCTACCTGACCGGCTCCTCGGTGTTCTCCAAATACCTGCTGCTGCCCTACATCCCGGGTGCGGGCGAGCTGCTGATCTTCTGCGCGGCCATGGCGGGGGCAGGTCTTGCCTTCCTCTGGTTCAACGCCTACCCGGCCCAGGTCTTCATGGGTGATGTGGGCGCGCTGTCCCTGGGCGGGGCGCTGGGCACCCTGGCCGTGATCACACGCCAGGAAATCGTGCTGGGCATCATGGGCGGCGTGTTCGTGGCCGAGGTGCTCTCGGTCATGCTGCAAGTGAGCTGGTTCAAGTACACCAAAAAGAAGTACGGCGAGGGCCGGCGCATCTTCAAGATGGCGCCACTGCACCACCACTTTGAGAAGACCGGCTGGAAGGAAACGCAGGTGGTCGTGCGTTTCTGGATCATCACCATGCTGCTGTGCCTGGTCGGCCTGGCCAGCCTGAAGCTGCGTTGAAGCGGGCGAGGCGAGCATGAAGCATCTTCAAGGCCTGCGCGTGCTGATCCTGGGTCTCGGTGACTCAGGCCTGGCCATGGCCGCCTGGGTGGCGCGCCATGGTGCGGAGCGCATTGCGGTGTGGGACTCGCGCCCGCAGCCGCCGCAGGCGGCGGCCCTGGCCGAGCAGGTGCCGGCCGCCCGTTTCTTCAGCGGTGAGCTGTCGGCCGACGAGCTGATCGGCGTGCAGCTGGTGCTCAAGAGCCCGGGCCTGTCGCCCCTGGATGCCCGCCTGCAGCCGCTGCTGAACCAGGCGCGCCAGACCGGCGTGCCGGTGCAGGGCGAGCTGGACCTGTTCGCCCGCGCCCTGGCCGATCTCAAGTCCGAGCGCGGCTATGCGCCCGCCGTGCTGGCCATCACCGGCACCAATGGCAAGACCACGACCACCTGCATGACGGCTTTGCTGGCCGAACGTGCGGGCAAGCGCGTGGCCGTGGCCGGCAATATCGGCCCCAGCATGCTGACGACCCTGGGCACGGCCCTGGATCTGGAGCCGGCGCCGGTGCTGCCGGAAGAGGTTCCGCAGGAGCTTGCTGCTGAAGCCGAAGTGCCGAATCCGGTGGCCGATGAAGCTGTGGCATCTGAAGCTTCACCTCAAGCCGCACCCGAAGCTGCGACAGAAGCAGAGGCAGCCCCGGCCGAGCTGGCTGTCGAGCCCGCTGCAGAGTCTGAAGCAGCTGAACCCGCGCCGGCCGAGGCCGTGCCCGCGACCGCGAGTGCAGAAGCCGCCGAGGCGCTCAGCACCCTGGACATGGTCGAAGCCCTGCTCGACGAGGCGCCCCTGCCCATCAAGCCGCCGCCCCCCAAGGGCCCGGTCTTCGAGCACCTGCCCGAGGTCTGGGTGCTAGAGCTGTCCAGCTTCCAGCTCGATGGCGTGCAGGGCTTCGAGCCCACGGCCGGCGCGGTGCTCAATCTCACGCAAGACCATCTCGACTGGCATGGCGATATGGCCGCCTACACCCGGGCCAAGGCCTTCGTCTTCGGCCAGAACGGGCTGATGGTCATCAACCGCGACGACCCGCTGGTCGAAGGCTTGGTGCCGGCCGCCGTGATGGTCAAGCAAGGCCGCGGCCGCGCTGCCAAATCGGTGCAGCGCGCCGTGACCCGCTTCGGCCTGGATGCGCCGGACCGCCCGGGCGACTTCGGCCTGGTGGAAGAGGGCGGCATGGCCTGGCTGGTGCGTGCCCGCGAACAAGACGAAACCCTGAAACGTAAAAAGGGCGAGGACGAGGAAGAAATCACCCTGCAGCGCCTGATGCCCGCTGACGCCCTGCGCGTGCGCGGCCGCCATAACGCTGCCAATGCACTGGCCGCCCTGGCCCTGGCCAGCGCCGCCGGCTGCGCGCTGGCGCCCATGTTGCACGGCTTGCGCGAGTACCGCGGCGAACCGCACCGCGTCGAGCATGTGGCCTCCATCGAAGGCGTTGATTTCTACGACGATTCCAAGGGCACCAATGTCGGCGCAACCGTGGCCGCCATCACCGGCCTGGGCGCCGACCGTGCGCCGGCCAAGCTGGTCTTGATCCTCGGCGGCGACGGCAAGGGCCAGGACTTCAGCCCCCTGGCCGCCGGCGTGGCTCGCCATGCACGCGCCGTGGCCTTGATCGGACGCGACGGCCCGCAGCTCGCTGCCGCCCTGGCCGATTGCGGCGTGCCCATGCAGTCGCATGAGAGCCTGGAGGCCGCCACGGCCTGGTGCCAGGCGCAAGCGCAAAGTGGCGACAGCGTGCTGCTGAGCCCGGCCTGCGCCAGCCTGGACATGTTCCGCAACTACGCTCACCGCGCCGAGGTCTTTGTGGCCGCCGTGCAGCAGTTGGCCGAAGACCGGGGCTTGAGCCTGTGAGCTTCTCCACAATGATCCAGCCCTGGACCGAGCGCCTGCGTGCGCTGTGGGCCGGCAGCAAGGGCGGGGCGGAGAACGTGCCGGTGCGCGATTGGGTCAGTGTGTCGGCCGGTCAGCCAACCAAGCTCAGCGGCTTTGACAGCACCCTGGTCTGGGTGGTTTTGGCCTTGATGGGTCTGGGCTTGGTGATGGTGTATTCCGCCTCCATCGCCATGCCGGACAACCCACGCTTTGCCAAGTACTTGCCCACCCATTTCCTGACCCGTCACATCGTGGCGATCTCCTTCGGTCTGGTGGCGGCCCTGATCACGGTGCAGGTGCCGGTGTCGACCTGGGAGCGTTATGCGCCCTGGATGTTTGTGCTGGCCCTGGTGCTGCTGGTGGCCGTGCTGATCCCCGGCGTGGGCAAGGTGGTCTACGGTGCGCGGCGCTGGATTCCGCTGGGCGTGATGAACTTCCAGCCCTCGGAGCTTGCCAAGATGGCGATCGCCATGTATGCGGCCAGCTACATGATGCGCAAGATGGATGTGAAGGAGAACTTCTTCCAGGCGGTGTGGCCCATGGCTGTGTCGCTGGCCATCGTCGGCGTGCTGCTGCTGGCCGAGCCGGACATGGGCGCCTTCATGGTGATCGCGGCCATCGCCATGGGCATCTTGTTCCTGGGCGGCGTCAACGGCCGCATGTTCTTCCTGATCGTGGCCGTGCTGGTCGGCGCCTTTGTGCTGATGATCACCTTCAGCGAGTTCCGCCGCGAGCGCATCTTTGCCTACCTCAACCCCTGGGACGAGAAGTACGCCCAGGGCAAGGCCTACCAGCTGACGCATTCCCTGATCGCACTGGGCCGTGGCGAATGGCTGGGCCAGGGCCTGGGCAGCAGTGTCGAAAAGCTGCACTACCTGCCCGAGGCGCACACCGACTTTTTGCTCGCCGTGATCGGCGAAGAGCTGGGCTTTGTCGGCGTGGCGCTGGTCATCATTGCTTTCTTCTGGCTTTCGCGCCGGCTCTTCCACATCGGCCGACAGGCGATCGCCTTGGACCGCGTGTTCGCCGGCCTCTATGCGCAAGGCATCGGCATCTGGGTGGGCGGCCAAGCCTTCATCAATATGGGCGTGAACCTGGGCGCGCTGCCGACCAAAGGTCTGACCTTGCCGCTGATGAGCTTTGGTGGTTCGGCCATCTTGATGAACTGCGTGGCCTTGGCCATCGTGCTGCGGATAGACATCGAGAATAGGCAATTGATGCGCGGAGGCCGGGCATGAGCACCAAGCATCTGGTGATCATGGCAGCCGGCACCGGCGGCCACATCATCCCGGGCCTGGCTGTGGCCGAGGAGATGAAGCGCCGCGGCTGGAGCGTCAGCTGGATGGGCACCGAGCTCGGCATGGAAAACAAGCTGGTACCGCCCACCGGCATCCCGCTCGATCGCCTGGCCTTTGCCGGTCTGCGCGGCAAGGGGCTGCTGCACACGGTCAAGGGCGTGTTCAAGCTGGCACAGGCTTTTGTGCAGAGTCGTCAGGTGTTCGTGACGCGCAGCGCTGATGCGGTGCTGGGCATGGGCGGTTATGTCTGCTTTCCCGGTGGCTTGATGGCCTGGTTGATGCGCCGGCCCCTGATGCTGGTCAATGCCGATGCGGCCATGCTGCTGAGCAACCAGAGCCTCAAGCCCATGGCCCAGACCATTGCCTTTGGCTTTGACGGCGCGGCCGCGGCCTCGACGAGCAAGGCCGTGGTCACCGGCAACCCAGTGCGTGCCGAGATCGAAGCCCTGGCGCCGCCGGCCCAGCGCTATGCCGGCCGCAGCGGCCCGTTGCGCCTGCTGGTGGTGGGGGGCTCGCTGGGCGCACGCGCCATCAACGATCTGCTGCCCAAGGCCCTGGCCCTGTGGCCGGCCGATCAGCCGCGCCCGCAGGTGATCCATCAAACCGGTCAGGCCAATCTGGCGGCGGTGCAGGCGGCTTACAAGGCGGCCGGCGTGCAAGCCGACATCCGGCCCTTCATCGATGACATGGCGGGTGAGCTCGCTGCGGCCGATGTGATGCTGTGCCGCGCCGGTGCGGTGACGGTCAGCGAAATCTGCGCCGCCGGCCTGGCCTCGGTGCTGGTGCCTCTGGTGGTGAGCACCACCTCGCACCAGCGCGACAACGCCCGCTTCATGGCCCAGCATGGCGCGGCCGTGCACCTGCCGCAAGACGAGATGACGGCTGAATCTCTGCAGCAGCTGTTGCAAAACCTGGACCGCGAGCAACTGCTGGCCATGGCCGACAAGGCCCGTGCTCTGGCACGGCCGCGCGCCGCCTCGCGGGTGGCCGATGAGATTGAAAAGATGACAGGGGCCCGCCCATGAAACACGCTTTGCAACGCATTCACTTCGTAGGCATCGGCGGCGCCGGCATGAGCGGCATTGCCGAGATCTTGCAGGCCCAGGGCTACCGCGTCTCGGGCTCGGACCAGTCCGACAGCGCCACCTTGCAGCGCCTGGCCAGCTTGGGTCTTCGCGTGCAGATCGGCCATGCGGCCGAGCACATCGGCGATGCCCAGGTGGTGGTCACCTCCACGGCCGTGCGCGCCGATAACCCCGAGGTGCTGGCCGCACGCGCGCGCCACATCCCGGTGGTGCAGCGCGCCGTCATGCTGGCCGAGCTGATGCGCCAGCAAAAAGGCATCGCCATCGCCGGCACCCATGGCAAGACCACGACCACCTCCCTGGTCACCGATGTGCTGATCGAGGCCGGCCAGGACCCGAGCTTTGTGATCGGCGGCAAGCTGGCCAGCGCGGGCGCCAACTCGCGCCTGGGCCGGGGCGAGTTCATCGTCGTCGAGGCCGATGAGTCGGACGCCTCCTTCCTCAAGCTGCTGCCCATGCTGGCCGTCGTCACCAATATCGACGCCGACCACATGGATACCTACGGCCATGACTTCGCCCGCCTGAAGCTGGCTTTCGTCGATTTCCTGCACCGCATGCCTTTTTACGGCGCGGCGGTGATGTGCGCCGACGATGCCGGCGTGCGCTCCATCCTGCCGCTGCTCTCGCGCCCGGTGGTGACCTACGGCTTCGACGAAGACCTCGATGTGCGCGCGGTCGACATGCAAGCCCTGGCTGGCGGCGGCATGCGCTTCACCGTGCAGCGCCAGGGTCGGCCCGACCTGCCGGTGGTGCTGAATCTGGCGGGGCGGCATAACGTCTTGAATGCACTGGCCGCGATCGCCGTGGCCGACGAGCTGGAGCTACCGGACGCGCCGGTGCTGGCTGCGCTGGCCAAGTTCGGCGGCGTGGGCCGGCGTTTCCAGCGCTACGGCGAACTGCCGGCAGCGGGGGGCGGCCAGTTCAGCCTGGTCGATGACTACGGCCACCATCCGGTGGAGATGGCGGCGGTGCTGTCGGCCGCGCGCGGCGCCTTTCCGGGCCGCCGACTGGTGTTGGCCTTCCAGCCGCACCGCTACACCCGCACCCGCGACTGCTTCGCAGAGTTCGTGCGTGTGATCGCCGGCTTCGACGCTGTGCTGCTGACCGAGGTCTACGCCGCTGGTGAGGGCGTGATCGCCGGCGCCGATGGCCGCGCGCTGCTGTCCGCGCTGCAGAAGACCTCGCTGGCCGAGGCCGTGAGTTTTGTCGACGACGTCGCCGCCCTGCCGCAGGCCATTGCCGCGGCGGCGCGCGCCGACGACGTTGTGATCGTGATGGGCGCTGGCTCCATCGGTGCCGTGCCGGCACAAACCGTGACTTTTTTGAAGGGTGTCCAGCCATGAAACTGGATCTGAATATCGATCCCCGTTCGCTGGGGAAAGTGGCCGTGCTGATGGGCGGCTCGTCGGCCGAGCGCGAGGTCTCGCTGACCATGTCGGGCCCGGGCGTGCTCAAGGCCTTGCGTTCGCAAGGCGTGGATGCGCATGGATTCGATCCGTCCGAGCGTCCGCTGCAAGTGCTCAAGGACGAGGGCTTCGAGCGTTGCTTCATCGCCTTGCATGGCCGCCATGGGGAAGACGGCACGGTGCAGGGTGCACTGGAGCTGCTGGGCATCCCCTACACCGGCTCGGGCGTGATGGCCTCCAGCATCGCCATCGACAAGATCATGACCAAGCGCTTGTGGCTGGCCGATGGCTTGCCCACGCCGCGCTATGTCAAGCTCAAGAAGAGCGAGATCAGCCGCGAGAACTGCATGGCCATCCCCGACGAGCTGGGTCTGCCGGTCTTCGTCAAGCCGCCGCACGAGGGCTCGACCATCGGCAGCAGCAAGGTCGAGGGCTATTCGCAGATGCAAGAAGCGGTCGAGCTGGCCGCGCGCTACGACGACGAGATCCTCTGCGAGGAGTTCATCGACGGCCCCGAGCTCACCTGCCCGGTGCTCGGTGAGGGCGACACCGCCGTGGCCCTGCCGGTGGTGCAGATCGAAGCGGTCGGCGGCAACTACGACTACCAGAACAAGTACTTCACCGACACCACCCGCTACCTGACCGACACCCTGAGCGTCGAGCTCGAGCGCGAGGTGCGCGAGCTGACCCTGGCCGCCTACCGCTCGCTGGGCTGCCGTGGCTGGGCGCGCGCCGACGTGATGCTGCGCAAGCGCGACAACAAGCCCTTTCTGCTCGAGATCAACACCTCGCCCGGCATGACCTCGCATTCCCTGGTGCCCGTTTCGGCCAAGGCCGCTGGCATCAGCTACGAGCAGCTGTGCATGTGGGTGCTGTCTCAAGCTCGCCTGGACGGCCAGGTGCCGAGCAAGCAGGGCTGAGCCCGAACCCGCCCTCCTTTCAACCCGGAAGCTGAACCTCCTTCAACCACGCCATGCGCGCCGCCTCCGCCACCGTCAGCAGCCCGCTGCCGCCCGACATCCGCCTGATGAATGCGGTGACGGCGGTCTTGCTGCTGGGCGCGCTGCTATTGGCCGCGGGTCTGAGCCTGCGCTGGGTGTCCCGCCTGCCGGTGTTCGCCATCCGCGCCATCCAGGTGGAGGGTGATGTCTCACGCAACAGCGCTGCGTCCTTGCGCGCCAATGCCTTGCCCCAGCTTTCGGGCTCCTTCCTGAGCATGAGCTTGCAGCAGGGGCGCGAGGCCTTTGAGGCCGTGCCCTGGGTGCGCCGTGCCGTGGTGCAGCGGGTGTGGCCGAACCAGCTCAAGGTGCAGCTGGAAGAGCACAAGCCTGCCGCTTACTGGGAAACTAAGGCCGAAGGGGCGGATGCCAACAGCGACGCCACCGTTGAGCGCCGCCTGGTCAACAGCTTCGGTGAGGTGTTCCAGGCCAACCTCGGTGATGTCGAGGATGAAGATCTGCCGGTGCTGGCAGGCCCGGCCGGTACGGCCGCCAGCATGCTGCACATGTGGCAACGCCTGCAGCAAGCCAGCCGCGCCATGGATGACAGCATCGATCGGCTCGATCTGTCCGGCCGGGGCTCCTGGCGCATCACCCTGGACAAGGGCGCGGTGATCGAGCTGGGCCGTGGTGAGGAAGACGAGGTGCTGGCCCGCTACGCGCAGCTGGTGCGCACGGTGACCCAGCTGACCTCACGCTTCCAGGCGCCGCTTTTGTCTGCCGATCTGCGTCACGCCGATGGTTATGCCGTGCGATTGCAGGGCTACTCCACCGTCGCCAAACCCGTCAAATCCAACAAACCGGCAGTCGCCGCGGCCAAACCCGCCGCAGCCGGCGCCGGAACCATAAGAAACTGAAGGAAGAACAAGCATGGCCAAGGAATACAAGGATTTGGTCGTTGGGCTCGATATCGGCACGGCCAAGATCATGGCCGTGGTGGCCGAGGTGCTGGGCAATGGTGAATTGCGCATCGCCGGCCTTGGCGTGGCCAGCTCGAATGGTTTGAAACGCGGTGTGGTGGTCAATATCGACGCCACCGTGCAATCGATCCAGCAGGCCTTGAAAGAGGCCGAAATGATGGCCGACTGCAAGATTTCCCGGGTTTACACCGGCATCACCGGCAGCCATATCCGCGGCCAGAATTCCACCGGCATGGTGATCGTGCGTGACAAGGAGGTGACGCCGGTCGATGTCGCCCGGGTCGTGGAAACCGCCAAAGCCATCAATATTCCCAACGACCAGCGCCTGTTGCTGGTCGAGCCGCAGGAATTCGTGATTGACGGCCATGAGGTCAAAGAACCCATTGGCATGAGCGGTGGCCGCCTGGAAGTGAAGGTCCATATCGTCACCGGCGCCCAAAGCGCGGCCGAAAACATCGTCAAGTGCGTGCGCCGTTGCGGCCTGGAAGTGGACCAGCTGGTTTTGAATTCCAGCGCCTCCAGCCTGGCCGCCCTGACCGCCGACGAACGCGATCTCGGAGTCGCCCTGGTCGATATTGGCGCCGGCACCACCGATGTGGCGATCTTCACCGGCGGCTCGATCCGCCATACCGCCGTCATCCCCATCGCCGGTGACCTGATCACCAGCGATATCGCCATGGCCCTGCGCACGCCGACCAAGGATGCCGAGGAAATCAAGGTCGAGTATGGCGTCGCGAAACAGATGCTGGCCGACCCGGCCGACCAGGTCGAGGTACCCGGTTTGGGCGATCGCGCGCCCCGAATGCTTTCAAAACAAGCACTTGCCGGCGTTATTGAACCCAGAGTCGAGGAAATATTCTCGCTGGTGAATCAGGTCATCCGCGAAAGCGGGTATGAGGAACTGCTGTCCTCGGGGATTGTTCTGACCGGCGGATCGGCGGTCATGCCCGGTATGGTGGAACTCGCCGAGGACATATTCCTGAAACCCGTGCGACGTGGCAACCCGACCTATGGCGGTGCTTTGTTCGACATGGTTTCCAACCCGCGTTCGGCCACCGTCATGGGTTTGCTGGAAGAGGCCCGCCTGTCACGCACCCGGGGTTTGAAGGCGGCGCAGCAGGCTGGTTCGATGAAAACCCTGTTCGGCCGGGCCAAGGATTGGTTCCTGGGTAACTTCTGAAATTCACATCTGCTTACCGCTGGGGTAAGGCAGTGATCGATTAACTGTCGGAAAACAACGGCAGCGCATGAAAAAAAGGGTCATCCCTATAGTTTTTCGGGCTTAGCAGCGGCACAATTGCTCAAGGAGAATTGATTATGGCGATCGAGATGATCGAAGAGTTTGACCAAGGCACCCAAATCAAGGTGATTGGTGTTGGCGGCGGCGGCGGCAACGCGGTGGACCACATGATCGCGCAGGGCGTGATGGGTGTGGAATTCATCTGCGCCAATACCGATGCCCAAGCCCTGAACCGATCCAAGGCGGACCAGCTCCTGCAGCTGGGCAGCACCGGCCTCGGCGCCGGCGCCAAGCCTGAAATGGGTAAAGCTGCAGCGGAAGAAGCCGAAGCACGCATCCGCGAGTCCATCCAGGGCGCGCACATGCTCTTCATCACCGCCGGCATGGGCGGTGGCACCGGCACCGGCGCCGCCCCCGTGATCGCTCGCGTGGCCAAGGACATGGGCATCCTGACCGTCGGCGTGGTGACCAAGCCCTTCGAGTTCGAAGGTGGCCGTCGCTCCAAGGCGGCTGACGCCGGCCTGGCCGAGCTGGAAGCCAATGTCGACTCGCTGATCGTTGTGCTGAACGACAAGCTGCTCGATGTGCTGGGTGACGATGTCACGCAAGATCAAGCCTTCGCGCATGCCAATGACGTGCTGAAGAATGCGGTGGGCGGTATCTCCGACATCATCCACATCCCCGGCCTGGTCAACGTCGACTTCGAAGACGTCAAGACGGTGATGAGCGAACCCGGCAAGGCCATGATGGGCACGGCGCAAGCCAGCGGCCCGGATCGCGCCGCCAAGGCCGCCGAAGCGGCCGTGGCTTGCCCGCTGCTGGAAGGCATCGATCTGTCCGGCGCGCGTGGCGTGCTGGTGCTGATCGCGGCCAGCCGCGCCAACTTCAAGCTGAGCGAGTCCCGCAACGCGATGAACGCCATCAAGCGTTACGCCTCGGACGACGCCCATGTCATCTACGGCACGGCCTACGACGAATCGCTGGGCGACGCCCTGCGCGTGACCGTGATCGCCACCGGCCTGTCTTCGCAGCGTGCCCGCCAGCAGCCGCCGCTGCAGGTGGTGCAGCAGACGGCACAAACGCAGCTGCGCACCGGGACTTATGACGTGCCGGTCCTGACCGACCACGTCAAGATGCAGCAAGGCGCTGCCACCGTGGCGCAAGCCGGCGGTGCCGCGCTCGGCGGTATGGGTGGCATCAGCACCGGCGTGGCCTCGGGCCTGGGTGCCGATCTGGGCGGCTCGCACAGCGTCTGGCGCCATGGCCGCATGGCTGCGGCCACCAAGGTTGAAGCCCTGTCCTCCAATGGCATGGACGAGATCGAGATCCCGGCCTTCCTGCGCAAGCAAGCCGACTGATCTTGATCGACCACCGCTGCCGGTTTGGGTCAACAGGCTCCCCTTCTTGGGAGCTTGCTGCCTGAAGCCACAAGACCGGCCACAAGACCGAATTGAACGGACCCTGCGGGGTCCGTTTTTTTATGCCCTGAGGCGGCGCGTCGGTGAACGCCTGGCTCGCAGCAGGCGGCGACTTCCTCCCCGCATCGATCCGTGGGCTGTGTCCCCACGGCCTGTGGCATGCTCCAGCCTTTCGCCACGCTGAGGTGCTTTCGAGACCTCAGGTTCGACCGAGCCCCCTTGATAGAGAAGAAAAGAGGCTGCCGGGCATGCCCCCACTGCTTGTGTTTTCGTCCTTCTGGCGCCGCATCGAGCGGCTGGGCTCCGTGTCGGCCCTGGGTCTGCGCATGCGGTTGCTGCGCGCCCTCTGGCTGGGTCTGACCGGGGTCTGTCTGATCTTGCCTGCACAGGCGCAGGTGCAAGCCCTGGCGCTCGAAGACCTGCCGCCGAGCGCCGGTGGCGAACAGGCGCACAGCGCCGAGTTGGCGGTCAGTGTGTGGAGCCGCGCCGATGTAGAGGCCTGGTGGGCGGCGTTGCGTTCGATGGAGGGCACGCACGCCACGCTGCCTGCGCGCCTGCAGCCGCCTGCCGATCCCGCCGCTTGGGCCACGGTGTCCCTGCCCGATGTGCGCGCCCGCACGGCCAGCGCTGCCTCGGCCACGCCCGGCATGCCGCGCGAGTACGAGATGCGCTGGTACCGGCTGCGCTATGCCCCCCCGCAGGGGCGCTGGCCCACCAGCGTTGCGCTCTACACCCCGCGCCTGGTGTCCATGGCCGCGGCGGTGCTGGTCAAGACCGATGAGGGTTGGCGTCAGGTCTTCGACAACCAGTACGGCGCGCGCGAGCAATGGGTGCGCCCCTTGTGGGCCCTGTTCCCGCCGGCCCTGACCGAGCTGCACCACGACCGCAGCATCGAGCTGGTGGTGGCCGTGCCGGTGGTGCGCCACAGTTTCTACTCGGTCTCCACCGTCTGGCTGGGTTCGCGCGAGCAGCTGGAAAGCCTGCCGCGCAAGCGCTGGATGCTGCAGATCGGCGTGCCGCAGGCCATCAGCCTGACCCTGGTGGCCTTGGGCATGTTCTCGCTGGCGCTGTGGGTGCGCCGGCGTTCGGAGCCCGCCTATCTGCTGTTTGCCTTGGCCTCGGTGGCCTGGCTGGTGCGCAATCTGCATTACCACCTGAACCTGCCGCGCACGCCTCTGGGACTGGAGTGGTTCTGGTGGATGACGCATGCCTCCATGTCCTGGGTGATGCTGCTGACCTTCTTGTTTGCCCTGCGCTTCGCGCGACGGCAGTTTCCCCGCCTCGAGCGCGGTGTCGCCTTGCTGGTGGCCGCGGGCACGGTGCTGACCATGCCGCTCTGGGGCTTGTCACTGGACCCGGTTTTGCAGCAATCCATCAATGCCTTGGTCAGCGTGGCTGGCACGGTCTTCGTGGCCGTGGTGGCTTTGCGCGAAGGCAGCCGAGAACTTCGCCTGATTGCCCTCAGCCTGGCGCTCAGTCTCGCCCTGGGCGTGCACGATGTGATCCTGCTGGCCGGCTGGGCCTGGCCCCAGCACATCTATCTGATGCCCTACGCCACCTTGATCATCGTGGCCAGCTTTCTCTACGCGGTGCAGCGCCGCTACATCGGTGCGCTGGAAGAGGTGGAGCAGCTCAATGCGCATCAGGCCCAGCGCCTGCAGCAGCAGAGCGATGAGCTGCTGGCCCAGCACGAGCGCCTGCGCGAGGCCGAGCGCCAGCAGGCCTTGCTGCTGGAGCGCCAACGTCTGATGCAGGACATGCACGATGGACTGGGTTCGTCCCTGCTCTCGGCCATGGTGGCGGTAGAGCAGGGCCGCATGGAGCAGGACAAGGTGGTCGAGGTGCTGCGCGAATGCGTGGACGATTTGCGCCTGGTCATCGATTCGCTGGAGCCGGTCGGCCATGACTTGGTGTCGCTGCTGGCCACCATGCGTTACCGCCTGGGCAAGCGCCTGCAGATCGGTGGCCTGAGCCTGGAGTGGGATGTGCAAGACCTGCCCCCACTGACCTGGCTGGAGCCGCCCGACGCCCTGCATGTGCTGCGTTTGCTGCAGGAGGCATTGACCAATGCACTCAAGCATGCGCGGGCCACGCGTGTGCGCATGGTCACCCGCAACCAGGGCAGCCATGTCGAGATCCGGGTCGAGGACGACGGTGACGGTTTCGATCTCGCCACGGCACAGCGCGGCCGCGGCCTGAAAAGCCAGCAGCGCCGTGCTCAGCGCCTGGGCGGTTCGCTGAAGATCGAGTCCAGCCCAGGGCAGGGCACACGCTTGAGCTTGCGCCTCCCGGTGCAGCGCACTGCCACGGCTGAGGCCCCAGCAGCCCCAGGCCAGCAAGCCGCGCCCTGATCGCCGACAATCGGCACATGCTGAAACAAAGAACCCTGAAGGCGCTGACCAAGGCGGTCGGCGTCGGCATCCACAGCGGCCAGCGCGTGGAGCTGGTGTTGCGCCCGGCGGCCCCCGACACCGGCATCGTGTTTCGTCGGGTCGATCTGAGCAACCCGGTGGACATCCCGGTGCGCCCGGACACGGTCTGTGACACCCGCATGGCCACCACCATCAGCCCCGGCGGCGACCCCGGCGCGCCCAAGGTGCAGACGATTGAGCACCTGCTCTCGGCCTGCGCGGGCCTGGGCCTGGACAATCTGTACGTGGACATCAACGCCGACGAGGTGCCCATCCTCGACGGCTCGGCCGCCAGCTTTGTCTACCTGCTGCAAAGCGCCGGCATCGAGCAGCAGAACGCGGCCAAGAAGTTTCTGCGGGTGAAAAAGACGGTGGAAGTCCGCCAGGGCGAAGGCAAGCGCCTGATGTGGGCCAAGCTGGAGCCGCACCACGGCTACACCCTGAGCTTCCAGATCGAGTTCGACAACCCGGCGGTGTCGGCCACCGGCCAGCACTATGTCTTCGACATGGGCTCGGGCCAGTACAAGAAGGAAATCGCCCGCGCCCGCACCTTCGGCATGACCAGCGACATCGAGCTGATGCGCAGCCGCGGCCTGACCCTGGGCGGCTCCATGGACAACGCCATCGTCGTGGACGACTACCGCGTGCTCAATGCCGACGGCTTGCGCTACGACGACGAGTTCGTCAAACACAAGATCCTCGATGCCATCGGCGATATGCAGGTCGCCGGCTATCCTCTGCTGGCCGCCTACACCTCCTTCAAAGGCGGCCATGCGCTCAACAACAAGCTGGTGCGCGCCTTGCTGGCCGATGCCGAGGCCTACGAGATCGTCACCTTTGAAGACGCGGCACGCGCGCCGCAAGGATTTGCCCAGCTGGCTCCGGCCTGGTGAGGCAGAGGCCATGTTGGCTCGGCCGTGCTGCCTGAGGGTCAGGCCTGGAGTTTGCTCATGATGATGTTTCGCCTGGTCGCCGGCTTGTTGATGTTTGCCGGCATCGTCAGCTTCGCCCTCTACATTGCGACTGGCAAGGTGGTCTGGCGGCGTCGCGGCCTGGTCATCGTCAAATGGACCCTGTTGGCCGTGCTGGGCTTTTTTGCCGTGCTCCTTCTCGAGCGTCTGGTCCTCATGCTTTGAGGACGCCCGCCCGGCACGCAGCGCGTGTCGGGCGGTGGATGCGCGGCCTAGCGCTTACTGCGGCGTGTAGCTCACCGTCAGCTGGTAGTTGCCCGCGGTGTAGCCTTTCAGCAGCACATAGACATCGCTGTTGGCTGTGGCGGGAACGCTGCAAGTCTCGGTGGCGGTGCTGCCATCGCTCTTGCAGTCGAAGCTGCTGGTGGTGGGCACCGCGCCCTTCTTGACGTACAGATCGATGTCGCCGGTGCCGGTGGTGCTGGCCTTGAGCGTGCCACCCGCCTTGACCTTGAAGGGGCCGAAACTCTTGGTCTGGTTCTTGGTCAGGCTGCCATTGAAGTTCTCCACCTTGTCGGTAGGTGGCGGCGTGCCGGGGCCGTCTGCGCCCAGCTCGACGGCATAGGCCAGGGCCATGCGTGCGAACTTGAGCGAGTGCTCGGCATTGCTGCCTGTGTTGGCATAGGTGTCGTTCGCCGTATGGATGCGGGGGTTGCTGGATGAGAAGGAGGCCTCAAACGGCATGGTCGCGTAGTAGCCCTGAGCGTTCCAGCTGGCATGGTCCGAACAGGCATAGCCGCAGCGATCGGTGCCGATCTTGAGTGTGGGCAGGTAGGTCTTGATCAGGTTGGTGACAAAGGTGTTCTGGCTGGCGTCGGTGTAGTCGGTGAAGATGTAGATGTCGTTCGCGGCGCCCTTGTAGTTGGTCATGTCCAGCTGCATCACGCCCACCACATTGGTGTTGGCCGCGGCGAAGCTGCGCGCAATCTCGGCCGAACCACGCAAGCCCACTTCTTCGGCGGCATAGGCCATGAATTTGATGGTGCGCCGAGGTTTGAAGTTATTGGCCGTCAGCGTGCGGATGATCTCGGTCAGGCTGGCGACGCCGGAGGCGTCATCATCGGCGCCGGGTGCGCGCGTGGTTTCGCCCGTGCCGGAGCCGGCGATCGAGTCCAAGTGAGCGCCCAGCACCACCACCTGTGCGGCGTTGTCCGTGCCTTTGAAGGTCAGGATCACCGATTTCTGTGGCCAGCTGGCGTGGGTGAACTGTTCCACCGTGATGTCGCTGCGGCCGCCGGCCAGCGAGGACCAGCGGTTCTTCAACCAGTTCGATGCATTGGTGCCGCCGCTGGTGGTGTAGTAACGGTTGGTGTTGGCCGAGAGATCCAGAATGGTTTGCCCGATATTGCTGGCCTGCATCTGCGAGAGCATGGGCGTGATCAGGGCTTGCTGGTCGATCACATAGCTGGGCCGGGTGACCGTCGCCAGTGCCTGCATGGGGCGGCTCAAGGCGTTCAAGGTGCGCATGCCTTCGGCCTGGTTGGCATGGAACATATAGCCGCCGCAGCGCTTGAGCGTTTCATGCACGGCTGCCGACAACTCGTTCAGCAAGGACTCATCCACTTCGAGCAGATGCACCTGCTCGGCCGGCCGGGCACCGGTGTCATCGCTGATGGCGCGGCCATCGCTGGCCTGCTCCAGGGCACCGCTCAGCGAGGCGAGGGCCTTGACGCTGGCCGCTGGCCTGGCGCTGGGTTGAACTTTTTGAAGCTCACGGAAAGCGGCGTCGCCGAGGCTGATCCAGACCTTGTTGCCGCTGGCGGCAAGAGGGGTGGCCGCTTTGCCGGCCTTGGCCGCATCGTGGGCGTTGCTGCTCAAAGGCAGGCCGGTCAGAAGAATCAGACCGGCCAGGGCCGGGGCCAGGCGGGCCGGGAAGCGAGGGAGGGTGGACATGGTGAAGGTCTCCTTGTGGGTATGTGGCGCAGGCGGTTGCCGGCGAGCGCGCCGAGGGTGGGGCGGGGCTTCGCGAGGAATCGGTGGCACCGCGTTTCGGCCGGTTTCGGGTGTGAGACCGGTCGAGCGCGCAACCATCTCGCCAGCTGTCTCAATCTGAAATTGGGGCGAATGCGGATGTCAGTTCTTACAGCTTGTGCGGAAGCCGCCCGTAACTAGGATTCGCTCCCACTGACCGGCCGCCCTTGCGGGCAGCCGGCCCGGGTACTGGAGTCGAAACGGCTTGGCAGGCGGGTTGAAGCGGTCAGACGGTAAGGGGCACGGCCTTGCGATCCAGGGTTTGACCTTGCCGGCCTGCGGCGCTGCTTTTGGCGCTGGCGGGTCCACAAGCAAAAGGGGGCCGACAAGCCTCCGACAAACCTAGGAGTCCAACACATGCAAGCACGTTTCCAACTGTTGACCCGCGGTGCCCTGCTGGCCGCCGCGGCTTCTCTGGCCTGCCAGGCCATGGCGGCTGACCGCGTCGAACTCGAAGGCGCCGATCTGGCGCGTGTCGGCCTGGTGGCCGCGCGCGGCGTCACCGGCCCGGCCGCTCTGGGCCTGGCTGCCGACGAACTCAAGCCCCTGCGCAGCCAAACCTATGCCAGCGGTCTGGTCGTCACCCGCTACGAGCAGCACTACCAAGGTGTGCCCATCTGGGGCGAGGCCGTGGTCGAGCACCTGCCCAAGGGCAGCCGCACCCCGACCTTCTCGGGTGCCCTGGTTCGCAACATCAACCAGGACCTGGGTCATGTGCAGCCCAGCCTGAGCGAGCAAGCCGTCTTGGCCGTCGCCAAGAGCCGCGCCAAGGACGCATCCAAGGTGGGCAAGACCAGCAACGAGCAGGTCAAGCTCTTCGTCAAGCTCAATGAGCGCAATGTGGCCCAGCTGGTCTACCTGGTCTCCTTCCTGACCAGCCATGGCGATGAGCCCAGCCGTCCGCACCTGCTGATCGACGCCAACAGCGGCGCCGTGCTTGAGCAGTGGGAAGGCCTGAACCATGCCAACGCCACCGGCCCCGGCGGCAACACCAAGACCGGCAAGTACGAGTACGGCACCACCTACGGTCCCCTGGTCGTGACCAACGATTGCCAGATGAACAGCGGCAACGTCATCACGGTCGACCTCAAGGGCGGCACCAGCGGCAGCACGCCTTTCAAGTTCACCTGCCCGCGCAACGAGTACAAGCTGACCAACGGCGCCTACTCGCCCCTGAACGACGCACATTACTTCGGCAATGTGGTCTTCAATATGTACCAAGGCTGGTTCAACATCCGCCCGATCAGCCAGACCCTGTACATGAAGGTGCACTACGGCAGCAGCTACGAGAACGCCTTCTGGGACGGCTCGGCCATGCACTTCGGTGACGGCAAGACCACCTTCTATCCCCTGGTCTCGCTGGATGTGTCCGCGCACGAAGTCAGCCACGGCTTCACCGAGCAGAACTCGGGCTTGGTCTACTCCAACCAGTCGGGCGGCATGAACGAAGCCTTCTCCGACATGGCCGGTGAAGCCGCCGAGTACTTCATGAAGGGCACCAACGACTGGCTGGTCGGCTCGGAAATCTTCAAGGGCACCGGCGCTCTGCGCTACTTCGCCAACCCGACCCAGGACGGCCGCTCCATCGATCACGCCAGCAAGTACTACAACGGCCTGGACGTGCATCTGTCCAGCGGTGTGTACAACAAGGCCTTCTACCTGCTGGCCACCAAGCCGGGCTGGAACACCCGCAAGGCCTTTGAAGTGATGGTCGATGCCAATCGCCTGCACTGGACGGCCAGCAGCACCTTCAACCAAGGCGCATGCGGTGTCGAAAAGGCAGCAACGGCGCGCGGCTATGCCGTCGCCGATGTGACGGCAGCCTTCTCGGCCGTGGGCGTCAGCTGCGGCACCACGCCGCCCCCGGCCACCATCCCCCTGACCAAGGGCGTGGCCAAGACCGGCATCAGCCTGGCCAAGGGTGCCAAACTGACCTACACCCTGGTGGTGCCGGCCGGTGCCACGAACCTGAGCTTCAAGCTCTCGGGTGGCTCGGGTGATGGCGACATCTACCTGAAGTTCGGCTCGGCCCCGACCACCACCAGCTACGAGAAGAAATCCGATGGTTCGACCAACACCGAAACCATCACCGTGGCAGCCCCCAAGGCCGGCACCTACTACCTGCTCCTGAATGCATACTCTGCAGTCACGAACACCAGCCTGGTGGCCAACCACAACTGAGTCTGAAGGCCTGTGGGCGGCCGGCTGCTGACGCCGCCCGCCTCATGTCCGCAGCCAAGCCGGCCCTGCCTCCCGCAGGGCCGGCTTTCTTTTTTGCGGCGCAACTGCGCCCTTGATTGCGCTTTGGCCTGCGGCGGAACTGGTGCGAAGATGGCTGCCGCCCCGTTCCTCGACCGTCAGCCACCACGCATCGCCCCATGACTGAAGCTGGACCGCAAGACCCCGACGCCCCCGTGCCTGCCGCAGCTGCAGCGCCAGCTGCTGCTGCCGCCACCGCCCCCGCGGACGCTGATGCACCCACGGCGGAGGCTGCAGCGCAGGAACCCGGCGCCGAGGCGGCCCCGGTCACCGACCCCGAGGAAGCCGAGCGCCTGGCCGCCCAGCGCGAGGCCGAGGAAAAAGAAGCCGCCGAACGTGAGGCGCGCCTGCAACGCCTGATGCAGAAAATTGCCGCGCATTCCGACTTCGCCACGATGAAGGACTCGGTGCGCTCGATGCAGAAGATCAGCCGCTCCGAGAAAGCCCATGCCCGGGCCCTGACGGGCGAGATCTCCAACGACATCGCCATGACCGGCAAACTGCTGCGCCTGGTCAATGCCGCCTTCTACAGCTCGGCCGGCGGCGGCAGCATCACCAGCATGGAGCGGGCCGTGGCCCTGATGGGCTTCCAGACCATCGGCATGGTGGCCAGCTCCCTCATGCTGTTCGAGCGCCTACCCAAGACCGCCGACGGCAACCGCCTGCGTCAGGAATTCGGCCGTGCGCAAATGGCGGCCCTGCTGGCCCATGAGCTGTGCAACAGCAGCAAACACATCGAGGGCGCCTACCTCAACGCCCTGTTCCAGAACCTGGGCAGCATGCTGGCCGGCATGCACTTCGCTGAAGACACCGCCGCCATCGAGGCGCGCTTGCAGGAAGAGGGTCTGGTTGAGGGCGAACCCGCCTGGCACGACAAACGCGAGAAGCTCGCCCGCCAGCAATGGGGCCTGGGCTTCGAAGAGATCGGCGTCGAGGTGGCCAAGAGCTGGGGCTGGCCCGAATCGGTGCGTGCTGCCATGCGCAGCCTGCCGCCCAGCAGCCTGGAGCGACCGGCCGGCCCCGAGGAATACCAGCGCGTGCTCTGCACCGCCGCCAACCGTCTGGCCGGCGATTTGCTGCGACTGCCGGGTGGCGGCACGGCCGAGGAAAAAGCTGAGGCACGCAAAGCCTGCGTGCAGCGTTTCGCCGCCGAAATGGGCGTGCCCCTGAGCCTGGACCCCGAGGTGCTGCCCGGTGTGGTCGAGCAGGTCAAGTTGGTCTGGGACGATCTGGCCAAAGCCCTGGGCTTCGACCCGGTGCCGGCGCCCGCGGCCAAGGGCAAGCCGGCCGACAAGGGCTCGGACAAAGCGGCTGCCGCCAAACCCGGGGCCAAAGCCCCCGAGCCTGCCGCCGCCAAGCCTGTGGCGCCCGCCAAAGCACCTGAAGCCGCACCGGCGCCCGCGCGCGCGCCGGTGCCGGCCGCAGCCGCCAATCCGGTCATGGCCGAGGCCTTGTCGGCGGCACTGGAGCGCGTCAGCGATCTGGTGCTCTCCGGCGCCCCGGCGGCCAAGCTGCTGCAGCTGTGCATGAAGGAGATGCACGAGGCCTTGCAGCTGCAACGCGTCATCGTCTGCTTGCGCGACCCCGCCAGCGGCGGCCTGCGTGGCCGCATGGGTCTGGGCGAGCGCGCTCAGGAGCTGGCGCCGGTGTTCGACATCCCGCTCAAACCGCCCAGCGAGTTGTTCGGCCTGCTCTGCAGCAAGGGCGCCGACACCTTGATCTCCGACGCCTCCGACCCCGTCATCGCCCAGCGCTTGCCGCCCTGGTACGCCAAGCAGGTGCGTGCCCAGACCTTTGTGCTGCTGCCCATGGTGGCGGGCGAGCAGGTGCTGGGCGCTTTTTACGGCGACCAGGCCGAGGCCGGCCGGTTGCAGATTGGCGAACGCGAGCTGCGCCTGCTCAAGACCCTGCGCAACCAGGTGGTCATGGCCATGCGCTTTGGCGGGGCGGCACCGGGCTGAAGGGGGGCTTGGCGGCCTGGCGGTGGGGCCAGGCCTTGTGCACAGTGCACAGTGCACAAAGCGGGGCAGCTCTTCGGCCTGGGTGTTGAGTTCGGCGTGGTGCGGCCGATGTAGCAGGGTCTGTCATCCGCTGCGCTTGATCCTGCTGCCCTCACACCTCCATGAATCTCGACTCCAGCCCTGAAGTCATCGCCACCGCGACCGCCGATTCCTCCGCTCCTTCGTCCTACCGCCACACAGAGCTCGACGCTTCCGAGGGTCAGGTCTTGCCTGACCCCGATCCCCACCTTGACCTCGACCCCGAGCAAGAGGCGGCTCGGCTGGCCGCGGAGCGTGCCGAGGCCGAACGCCTGGCCGCCGAGCAAGCCCGGGCCGAGGCTGAAGCCCAGGCCGCCGCCGAGCGCGAGGCCCGCCTGCAGCGCCTGATGCAGCGCATCGCCAAGCACGCCGATTTCGCCTCGATGAAAGACTCGACCCGGCTGCTGCAGAAGATCGCCCGCTCCGAGACCGCCCACGCGCGCGCTCTCAGCGGCGCCATCTCCGACGATGTGGCCATGACGGCCAAGTTGCTGCGCCTGGTCAATGCCGCCTTCTACAGCTCGGCAGGCGGCGGCAACATCACCAGCCTGCAGCGCGCCGTGGCGCTGATGGGCTTCCAGACCATTGGCATGGTGGCCAATTCGCTGATGCTGTTCGAGCGCCTGCCCAAGGGCGCCGATGGCAACCGCCTGCGCGGGGAGTTCGGCCGCGCCCAGCTGGCGGCCCTGCTGGCCCACCAGTTCTGCAACAGCAGCAAGCAGCTCGATGGCGCCTACCTGATTGCCCTGTTCCAGAACCTGGGCGGCATGCTGGCCGGCCTGCATTTCGCCGAGGACATGGAGGTCATCGAGGCCGCGCTGCACGCCAAAGGCCTGGAGGAGGGCGGCCTGGAGTGGCAGACCATGCGCGAGCAGCTGGCCCGCGAGCAATGGGGTCAGGGTCTGGAAGAGATCGCCGTCGAGGTGGCGCGTCAGTGGGGCTGGCCGGAATCGGTGCGCGTGGGCATGCGCACGCTGCGGCCCAGCAACCTCGAGCGTGCCTGCAGCCCCGAGGAATACCAGCGCGTGCTCTGCACCGCGGCCAACACCCTGGCTGCCCAGCTGCTCAAGCTGCCGCACAGCGGCACGCCGGAGGAGCGCGCCGAGGCGCGCAAAGCCTGTGTCGAGCGCTTCGCTGCCGAGCTGGCCGTGCCCCTGAGCCTGGACCCCGAGCCCCTGCCCGAGGCGGTGGAGAGCGTCAAACAGGTCTGGGACGATCTGGCCAAGACCTTGGGTTTTGGCCCTGTCGTGGCAGCACCGGGCCCAGCCAAGCCCAAGCCCGCGGACCCCAAAGCACTCCAGGCACACAAGCCGCGGGCGGGCGTTGCGGCGCAGGCACCCGCTATGGCCGCACGGCCGGCACCTCCAGCCACGCCTGCGACTTCCCGCCCGGCCGCCTCCAACCCCGCCATGGCCGAGGCCTTGTCCAGCGCCCTGGAGCAGCTCAGCGAAATGGTCTTGTCCGGCGCCGCGCCGGGCCAGCTCTTGCAGCTGTGCATGAAGCAGATGCATGCCGCACTGAAGCTGCAGCGCGTCATCGTCTGCCTGCGTGATGCCGACGGCGCTTACCTCAAGGGCCGCATGGGCCTGGGCGAGCGCGCCACAGCCCTGGCGCCCCTGTTCGACATCCCGCTGGCGCCGCCGACCGAGCTCTTCGGCCTGCTCTGCAGCAAGGGCGCCGACACCCTGATCTCCGACAGCTCCGATCCCGTGATCGCCCAGCGCCTGCCCGCCTGGCACCGCCAGCAGGTGCGCGCCGGCACGTTTGTTCTGCTGCCCCTGGTCGCCGGCGGCCAGGTCCTGGGCGCTTTTTATTGCGACCGCGCCGAGGCCGGCACCTTGCACATCAGCGAGCGCGAGCTGACCCTGCTCAAGACTCTGCGCAACCAGGTGGTGATGGCGATGCGCTTTGGCGGCGGTAATGGCGGCGGCGGTGGCAGCAGTAGCAAAGGCTGAGTCGCCGTCTGCCTTGTGGGGCAAGCTAGTGCCACAGCCCGGCTTTGCGGTACCAGCGAAGGCAAAGGACCTCAGCCAGGTACAGCGAGCCCAGCGCCGGCAGCAGCAGCCACCCGTTCAGCAGGCTGCCCGCAAACAGGGGCAGGACCAGCAGCCAGCACAGTGCTTTGTAGCGAAACGGCAGGGCGCGGTAGCGCGCCGCCTTGTCCGGCGAGCGTTTGAATTCGCGGCGGTGCAAGCCTGCCACGGCGAGTGCGCTGAGCAGCCAGGTGCCCAAGAAGAGCAAGAGGTCGGCGCTGAGTTGCGAATTCATCGCCGGGGTTCAGCTGGCGTGGCTTCTGGCCATGGCTTGTGGTTGGCGCAACTTGTGTGGAATCACCCGCCTGCCAATGCTTCGCAAGCAACGCGCTTCATTGGAAAGTCGATGCCGCGCAGGGCGCCGCCGCGTTGGCCTTCGATTCGCGCGAGCAGGCGATCACCGGGCAGTGCGCGGTAGCTGATGCGCTGCGGAAAGTCGTGCTGCGGGTTCTCAAATGTGACCGCGGTTTCGCTGACGCTTGTGCCCGTGAAGGTCGTCTCTTTCTGCCCTGAAGGCAGGGCGATGTACACGATCTGACCTTCGGCATTCAGCCGGATCTGCAAGAACTCATGCGCCACAGTCTTGCCCTTTTTCACCGTCCGGGCGACACCCAGCATGCTCCCGCCGGCCGGCGGCAACCAATGTTCGCCGGAGCCCGGCTCGCCCGACTCCGATGCCCAACAGCCGGACATCCAACGCAATGACGACAAGGGCGCCTCCTGGCTCTGGGCCGCCGAAGTCAGGCAAAGCGCTGTCAGTGCGGTGAGGGTGGCCAAGGTGGCGATGCTGGGGTATCGCATGGAGAAGCGGTCCTTCCGCGGTTCATCGGCGGCGTCGTGGCAACAAGCCCGCTACTAGAAATGCAGTCTGTCTTGCTCAGTGCCCCAGCAGCGCACGATTCCCAAATCCGGTCAGCGCCGATGCCCGGTCAACTCGATAACCCGTCTGCGACCTCACGGTCACGCCGAGCGAATAGAGCCCGGCGCATCGGCGCCCTTATGCAGCCCGCGCAAATTAAGCACTAGCAAAAGAACACCAGCCATTTATTGATTGACTCGAAAGGAAGTCCTACTAGACAGGTTAGGCCGCTGACTCTCGCCGAAGCCCACCGGCCTAGGCCTACGAATGCCCAACATGAAACTCACCCACGACTTTCGAGGTTGGTAGGTCCAGCTCGTTGCTCAGCGCGGCAACAACTGCTGCGACCGTTTCGGCCGCAGGCACCCCGCGCCGTTCGGCCCTTGCGTTTCCAATGTGCCTCACAAGATCGGCAAGATAAATTCCCCATGCCTCTGCTTCATTGTGATCATGAACATCAAAGTGCCCGATGTTCAGCGTGCAATGAAACCCCTTCTCAGCGATCCAAGCGCTAAGCATTTGTATTGAGTTTTCGTCCCGCTGAGCGGCGGGCGGTATCACGAGTGTTTTCATTGAGTCCGACAAAGGCTGATGGATTGCTTGCGGCCTAACGTTGAAGTTGAGCGGCGAGAGGCGGCTGGGCGCGGAAGGCCCAGAATGAAATGGAGGCCTGGAGAGACCAGTCGTTGCGAGTCGGCTCGAACGCCGGGTTAGGCAGCACTGAACGCCTCTGCAAGGTTCTTTCTCCAGCTAGTGGCGATACTTCCCGATTCGTCGCGATCGATGGTAGCCGCTAGGTCGAGGCACGCGCGGGCAGCCTCAGAGGAAGGGAGTTCGGGCGCCAATTCCGACAGAAGCGCCCCAAGGGAAACTATGGACTTGTAATAGGTTCGGTGATCTTCAATGAGACGAGTAGCCTTTTGCCGAAACTCCGGATCGACGTAGGCAGCCGTAGCGGCAAGTTGTGGCGAAGTCCAACTGCCCGCTGCGATGCAAGACCATAGTTCAGCTAGAAGGGACTCGGATGCGCCGGTACACGCAATGGCGACACATGCGATGTTATGAAACCTCCAATTTCGTGCGTGCAGCAACGACACGATGTCACGCTCAAGATGTGCCGGATCAGGCTGTGTGAGTGCATTACGAAGTTTGTTAACTTCGTCCTGAATCTCCGAACCTCGCATGGACAGAAAAGCCAAGTAGTTGGAAATGCTGAGCCTGCAAGACCGGCCTTCAAACTCACTGTCGCGAAAGAAAAGAGTCTGGAGCGCAGCGTCTTCTGCCTGACGATTGATTGGTGGGAACTCACGCATGCCTGGTGCTGCCTAACGTTTGAGCTAACCGGACCGTTGCGGCGTGTGGCTAAAAGCCCGCCATTTCATTCTGGGCTTTTAGCCACACGCCGCAACGGTCCGGTTGAGCGAACAGTTAGGCTTCACTGGGGCACCAACTCCCACCCGCTTGCCTTCCAGCGAAGTAATGCGCTCGAAAGCCGGTTCGGCGCGCGCGATTGAATATTCTTCACGAGTGCGCGCAGTGCGTCAATTGCGATTGGTGTGTCCTCGCTGATATAGAACACCGCATCGGTCGCTGGAATTGCGACGATAAGCACACCACCCTGCTCCTTCGCGAGTGGAGCCCAGGTATCAAGCAGTAGCAGGCGGCTAGGGTAGAAAGAATCACCAACGAGTTGGCCGATCTGCCCGCCTCCAGCAATTTTGGCGACTTCCATGAGCGGCTTCTGGCTCTTGCGTAGATTCTCTAGCCCGAGATCAAATACTTCTTGGGCTGTTAACCCCAGTCTTTCATTGTCCTTGTCCCCAAGCATTCGAATTGCGCGTGGCGTATCAATAACTGGGAGTGCTACCAAGCCCTCAACGAAGGGGCGAGGTTGGATCTGCGCTGGTCCCGAACCGCCAACGCTTCCTTGAGCTGATTGAACGTACTGGCTTGTCCGCAATACAACCCGTACTGAGTCTTTGCTCGGCGGAGTGTTCCGCTCTTTATGGACCTGCGCCGCGCCTTTGATGTAGCGTTCAAGTTCAACAGGACAGCCCGAAGTGTTGTTCCTGCAGAACCCGAAGACCCGATCCAGATTCGCCTGAAGTTCACCGAGCCCAAGTGTCAGGGGCCCCTTGATAACAACAGCTTCATCGCCGACTTCCTTGCGGAGCATCTTGGCCACGTAGTCAGTGAATCCTGGCTCGTCGCGCGGAACTTCTTGGGCATGAGTCGCGCTTGCAAGTGCGAGCAAAAAGAGCGCGAGGGCTTTGCGAAAGGTTGGCATGTCGAAGATGGTGGGGTTGTGAAGCCTAACGTGTGAGCTCGGCGGGCGGCGGAGCCGTCCGCTGCAGTGAAAGGTTATCCGTCATGCCGTCGCCCCCGGTTAGCCGCCCGACACTTTCGGAGCAAGCCAGTCGAACGAATCGGAGTTGCAGGCAATCTGGATTCCACTTGGTCCCTTCTGAGCCGAGACAATCACATGAGCTTCCTTTTCGTGGCGATGAAATGCACCGTCTCGCTCCGAAGGAAAGCCGGCCGATGAGTAGGTCTGCATTAGCAGTTCCATATGGCGGTCAATCAAACTTGAATCTGCCAACCAGATGGTGAACTGAAGCATCACAACCTTCTCGGCACGAGGCTCGACAACCGCACGGTACTGGACCCCTGATTCAGCGTCCAGCTTTGGCCTGAAAGTGATGACTCTTGCGCCATTCGAGCGCCCAACGTTCTCTGCGATGACTTCAAGTTGCGATGGATCGAAGCGCCGCCCAATTGCTAAACCCACGAAGTCGCCACGTAAGCAGATTGGCGAAGAGACGGCGTATGGAGCGGTGCGGGGCACTACTTGTGCGATCTCCGCCCCGAGGGCCAAGCTCGGACAAACTATCGCGAACGTGCAGACACGAGCTAACGCTGTACGACAGAGGCTGCTCATGATGGATAACGTTGAAGCTGAGCCGCTAGCGGCGGCCTGCCGATGCGAGTCGGCTCAAGCGACAGGTTAGCCGGCTCTTCGAAGTACTGCATTTTGAATCGAATCAGTTTCAGGGAAGGCGGCCAAGAAGCGCTGTTGAGCCACCTCAGGAAGGCCAACAAGAATGGTGGCGCTGCTGTCCCAGCAAGCGATCTCAAAGACTGCACCTTGCAATTGCGGCCCAACCTCGGAGCCAGTCCAGAAGTCCGGGTTGCCTTGGACGTACGGGGCAGCAAGTACGGTAGGACGGTGGCCAACTGGCACCGCACTGAACACAGCCCAGATGAACTGGATTTCATTGCATTCAAGCAGGCGACGGAGCTCGACGCCAGTGATCCATTGGTCTTGAGGCGAGAAGTCCTCGCCGTAGTAGTTGGTCTCGACGTCACTCAAGTACCAATCGAAGTCTGATGCCGAGATTCCCAACGCATGCAGCGTAGCTCGCATGTCGGTGAAGAACGGAACTCTGTCGGTCCTCTCCAGGATGAGGTTCATCGGGTATGGCGCCAAGACGGCTAACGTTGAAGCTGAGTCGCGAGCGGCGGCCTGCCGACGCGAGTCGGCTCGAGCGGAATGCGAAGGGACTTCCCACCTTCAGGCAAAGGCGTCAAAGCGCCAAGATTGGTGGTGTTGGTCATCAATCTGCAGCCATTTCGAAAGGGGAAGTCCATGGACAAGAATACCCAAGTTCCAGCGGTGCGCGTAGGCGTGGATCTCTCTAAGCGAGTCATCCAAGTGCACGCCGTTGACGGCGGTGGCCGCGTGCTGACGAACCGGGCGCTGGCCCGCGACAAGTTCCTGGCTTGGTGTGCGCTGTTGCAGGTCGGCTGCATGGTGGTGATGGAGGTCAGCTCCAGCGCACATCACTGGGCCCGGGCCCTGCGCGCGATGGGGCTGGATGCTCGCATCATCTCGGCTCACCTGGCCGCCCCCTATCGCGCCGAGGGCCACTGCGGCAAGAACGACGCCAACGACGCTGCGGCCATCTGCGAGGCGGCGAGCCGCCCTCACATGCGCTTTGTTCCGGTCAAGAGCGTCGAGCAGCAGAGCTTGCTGTGCGTGCATCGCTTGCGCGAAGGCCTCAAGGCGGACCGCACGGCCTGCATCAATCGCATTCGCGGCCTGCTGCTGGAGTTCGGTGTCGCCGTGCCCAATGGATCCAGAGCCCTGCGCCTGGTGCTGGACGAGCTGCTGGAGGACGGCGCCAACGAGATGAATGGCTTGGCCCGCATGACGCTTCGCCGGGCGCAGGCGCAGTGGCGTGAGCTGGACGAGCACCTAGCCTGGTGCGACGAGCGACTGGCCGCGCATGAGCAGGAGAACCCGGAGGTGCGTCGCGCCGGGCAGCTCATGGGCATCGGCCCCGTTGGCGCATCAGCGGCCGTCGCCACAGTCGGGGACTTCAGACAATTCAAGAGTGGAGCCCAGTTCGGCGCCTGGCTGGGTCTAGTGCCCAAGCAGCACTCCAGCGGTGGCAAGCCTCACCTGGGCACCATCACCAAGCGCGGCGATGCCTATCTGAGGACCTTGCTGATCCAGGGCGCCAAATCCGTGGTCAACACCGCCCACACGCGTAGCGATCCGATCTCGCGTTGGGTCTTGGCCCTCAAGGAGCGCTCGGGCTGGCAGAAGGCGGTCGTCGCCCTGGCCAACAAGAACGCCCGCATCCTCTGGGCCGTCATGACCCGCGGCGAGCGCTTCGATCCCCATCACATCAGCCTCAAGCCCGGCGCCACCATGCCGAGCTGAGTCTCCAACTTCCATGCACGACGACACACAGAAGATGCACTGACAGGTCAGACCGGCAGCAGGCAAGCTCGACTAACCAGTGGTGGCGCGCGGTCTTCGGACCCAGTCCACGCGAATGGAATGGAGCCCTGCTGAGCGGTTCGTATCTGGGTCCGCAGCGCCAGGGCACCTGCCAGCGACTGCAACAAGGCCGTCTGTAGAGTGGCAGTCTGTTCTCTGTTCAGCCCTTCGTCCGAGTCGGCGTGTGCAATCCAGATCAATCGGGGTCAGGTCTTGCGGGGGGATTCAATGAGACGGTGTTGACGCGGTGGGAAGTCCCTGTAAAGGGTTAGGCCGCTGCACGCGCAGTGACCTCCCGAGGCTCAACTTGCGCAAGAACCTCCTTCAATTGCGACGTGAGCACAGCCAGCGACACGGTTCGCGGAACCTCCAAACTGCGCTCCGCCTCTCGCGCTGAGTGCAATATCGCATTGCAGAGACGCTTCCATTGAGCGCTCGCGTCGAGGTACTTGACGCCCGTGTACTTTAGTGACACAGAAAGGTGAAGCTCCCGCTTACTCCGGACATAGGACGGTGAGTCACCAAAGAAGTGCATCAGTTGGGACGAGTCAGTTGAGCCGACGATGATTAGGTGGAGAACTAACGCCGCGGGCAAGGACGGCTCACTGCAAGGAGCTAGGCCCCTTCCAAGCATTGCGCTAACGAGCCCTATGTCTAGGCGCCAACGGCCTGCGCGAAGCCAGTCGCTCTTTGTGTGCAAGTCTCCGCGCTCCCACCCGACAGGAAGAACTTCTTTGTCTAGAACGGGAACCAAGGCGAAACGCATCAGCGGCCTAACGTTTGAGTTCAGCGGACCAGCCAGCAAAGCTGGCGTAGGACCGCTGCAACGAAGGGTTGGGCGTCATTCTCATGTTCGCGGCAGCAGTTTGCGCGTGAGATTATTTAGGACGCCTTGAATGCGGCTTATCCGTTGGCTGAGACCCGCCAAAGTTTCTGCTGAAGGCAGCTGATAGGCGACATGCACCTTGAGAAGGTTATCTCGATCGTGAAGGACAGCCTCGCTGTCTGGAGCCTTCATCCACACGCTATGTAGGGCCCGATTGCGCAGCGTAGTGACTTCCTCAGCGTCGTCGAGCACCTTGTTAAGAATGTCCGCGGTATCTTCGTCATCGCCGTATCGCTCAGAAATCAGTTCCCTAGTCCGACAACGCAAACCTGCCGACATTGCCTTGGTTTCGCCCCAGTAGCCTGGATCATCAATCGAGATGCCCAGCATGCGTTTGATCGCAAGTTGGAGCATATGGTCGAGGTGGCTATGGACGATTTGCAAATGACCAAGCTCTCGCAAGATCGCATCGTCAGGTACATAAAACTCGCTTTCAGCACGCATCGGATTTTCGCTACCTTGACGCCCAACGTTGGCGCTCAGCGGGCGGCGAAGCCGTCCGCTGCAGCAAAAGGTTAGTTTTCAGTCGATCGACCACATTAGCTCCAATGCGAAGTACCGGTTGTCCGACCTTCTTGCCATCATCAACGTGCCGTCCATGTTGTGGCCGCCGTCATCCATAGACCAAGACGCTTCGTCGAAATTGAGGTCAGCCTTCAACTGCGCCAAAAGTTTCTGTGCAAGTCGCTCAAACGAAGGAGTCGGAGCCACTGCGGCGTAGTCTCCCTGCGACGACTGAAGAAAACGTCCCAGCTCTCGGAGTTGTTCGTCACGTAGCGAATGGCTGCCACTGTGGGGAAAGCGGAAGTGAGCTTGGCTTGCCGCCTCAACATACGTGTACGTCAAGCCGCCCTCTGAATACGCGGCGTGTGACAGCGCCTGGAGTTCTTCAAGCAGTGCGAGCGTAGTCGGGGTCAACATTGAAAACTAACGTTGAAGCTGAGGGGCCGGAGCCAGTTGGCCGCGCGGAGCTGAAAATATACAGGCAGCGTAGTGCGGCCAACTGGCGCAGGTCCACTCGAGCGACCAGTTAGAGCGCATGCCACTATCTTTTCGTGCCAGCATTGTTTGCATCGTGCACATATCTAAGGGAAAGGCTCTCGAGGTCAGGCCCCTCCGCGAAAACCAAGCCGTTGTTTCTGCGGACAAAGCGCCAGTTGGCGAGCAGTTGGCCCGACTTCGAGAAATCAACATAAAAGTCGCCCGACCTTTGCCACGTGCCCGCGCCAGCAAGAGATCCGCACTCCTTCCCTGAGCAAACGTATTCGCCATTGGATTTGAGCGAGAGTATCGAATCGCCCTCGCGCCAGTTACCTTCAAGTTCTTCGCTTGTACGGACCAGCGGATTCCAATCCGTTTCACGCAGGTCTGCAAGCATCCAGGACGCCAACATTGCGGCAATTGCCCCGCCACAGATCAGCTTCAATCGGCTCGAGATAGCCATTACTACTAGTGCGCTCTAACGTGTGCGGTAAGCGGGCCAGCCAGCATAGCTGGCGCAGGTCCGCTTGACCAAAATGTTATAGCGCTGCATCGAGAGTCCAGTAGTAGCTGGGGGCGTCGCCCGCAGCGGCGTCGAAGTATTCGGAACCATTCGCTGGTGATCTCGCGGGCTCGACTTCTTCGGGCCTCAACGGTCGCCACCCTGGGGCGCGAAGAATGCTGCCGAAAACGGAAACGCCTACGGGAAATCTCTGAAGAGCAAGTAACTGGCTTTGGACCAGGCTCCGCTTGTTCGCCCCGCCGCCCATTGTTGGGTTTGCGAGTTGCACGTGATCATCTTCCCAGCCGCACAGTTCGCAACTCTCATAGCTGCCAGGCGGCTCGCCGAAGACGAGAAATCCGCAGCTTGGGCAAGGGAAAGACTCTTCATTCATGGCGAGCGCTATAACGTTGAAGCTGAGCCGGAGCCGCAGGCGATCGGCTCGAGCGACAAGTTATGCAGAGCCAGGTCGAAGGCACTGCGGTGGAGGTGGTCGACAGCATACCGAAGCTGTACCCATGAGGCGCTCGGCTGAGGCGGCAAGCGCGTTGTTCTTCTGCGGGCCGCCAGCGAACCAAGAAGAGAGTACGAGCAGCCTGGCCAAGACCGGCGAGATCACGGCGGCCGGAGGCTGGCACTGTGCGGGACGCCGCCGACCCCGAGGAAATCACGGCGCAATGCACAGAGCAATCGTGGCGGTCGCCAGACCGAAAACCGCCCTTCAAGCGTTTCTTAGCTTGCTGCATAACGTTTGAGCTAACCGGACCGCTACGGCAGGACGACTTGGCCCGGTTGGCGAAAATAGTGTGAGTGCAGCCGACCGGGCCAAGGCGGCCTGCCGTAGCGGGTCCGGTTGAGCGAGGGGTTAGGCGTCACCGCGGTTCCTGGGCCAGACTGGCCATAGCTTGCCGAACAATGCGCGGCGGCGAATATTGACGATGTCTGACGACTGGAAGGGTAACGGACCCTCGCCGTTCGGATCTTGGTCTCGACCAGTAAGATAAGTGCCCCCTCGCAGCACAACATTCGTCAAGCAGCGGCCGTCCTTAAGTTTCACGTCTACCCAGTGGACGTCCATCTTCATTTCCGGTCCCAGGTTGCTGAGTAGGTGTGCTGGCACGGGTAGCTTGCTCATGAGATCGTGTCGTGGTCGGCTGTTCCGACTGGCTTCATGTTTGTGTGAATCAGTTCAGTAGGTTCGGAATCACCAACGCGCCAACAATGGCGAGAAGAAGGATCACTGCGGGAATGAGAGCCATCAGAATGGCTTCTTTCTTGAAGTGCTTCACGAGTCGCAACTCGGTTCGTTTGTGACGCCTAACGTTCGCGCTCAGCGGGCGGCGAAGCCGTCCGCTGCAGCAAAGGGTTAAACCGAAGACTGGCAGATGGTCGCTTCATGCGCTTTTGCGTGGGCGCGTTCGATCTTTGGACAAAGCGGTGTCTTTCTGAATTCGACGATGCTTGGCTGCGTGAGCGAACCCGGCAATCGCGCATAGAAGGAAGACGAAGAAAGCCAATCCGAAGAGGACGTTCGCGGCGCCTCTGCCTAAGGAAGAGAGATCAAGCAAGTTCGGAGCCAAGATGGAACCTGTTGCGAGAAGCCAGGCCAGATTGGAGACTAGCCGAAGAGCGCTCCGTTTCTTTTTAGAGTCGAGAGGCTCGTTGGTGCGATCGGTACTCATCGTCGGTTTGCTAAAGGCCCGAAGTCTGCGGTTTAACGTTCGAGCTAACTGGCCCGCGACGGCAGGACGCCGAAGGGCCAGAATGAAATGAGGCCCGCAGGCGGCAGGCCGTCGCTGGTCCAGTTGAGCAATGGGTTAGGCGTCATGGCTTGATGCTCGTCAGAACGTACTCACCACGATGAACCTCGACTGTGCCACTTGGCGAGACTCGCAGGCTAGCAGGCTCTTCCCGATCGGCCTCCCAGACTTCAGAGATAAGGCGCACAGCAGCAACATCTTGCTCGCGTCGCAGCACCAGCCCGTAGGCACACGTGGCACCGCAGTTGGAGAGGTACAAGCGGAAGGTGACACCATTGAGAGGCGCTTCGGACAAGAGCTGGAACGAACCGTCCAAACCGTTGCGCGCTGAGCCAATGGCGAGCACCGCATAAGCAATGCTAGGAAGCGCCACAAGGAGACACGCCACGATGAACGCAACACGCAATGCACTGCGACGAAGCTGAAGCGCCAGCAATCCAAGGCTGACCGGCAGCGCCAAGGTCGCTACGGCGACGAACCAATAGTTTGCCGGCGCGTATGCGAACCGCAGCGTGATGGGAGTATTCATCGCGTGCAGCGCAAGTCCGAACACCGAAAACACAAGCAGAGCCGCTGGCCATGCACGCACCATGTGATGACGCCTAACGTTGAAGCTGAGCCGGAGCCGCAGGCGATCGGCTCGAGCGACCGGTTATGCAGAGCCACTTCGAGGGCACTGCGGTGGAAGTGGCCGACAGCATATTGAAGCTGTACCCATGAGGCGCTCGGCTGAGGCGACAAGCGCGCTGTTCTTCTGCGGACTGGCGGCGCACCACGAGACGCGAAAGAGCAGCCTGCCTAATACCGGCAAGATCACGGCGGTCGGAAGCTGGGCCGGAGCGGCCGCCGCCCGACTCCGAGGAAATCACGGCAGATTGCTCCGCGTGGCAGAGGCGAGCGCCCGACAGAAAACGGACCTTCAAGCGTTGCTTAGCTTGCTGCATAACGTAAAGGTCAGCGGACGCCGCAGGCGGTCCGCTGCAACGACCGGCTATGCAGAGCCACCTTCGGAGGCACTGCGGTGGAAGTGGCCGACAGCATACCGAAGCTGTACCCACGCGGCAGTCGGCTGAGGCGACAGGCTGCCTCGGTGCCATGCGGCAGGCGGAGAACCGAGGAAAGCGAACGCCCAGCGTGGTTTGAACCGACAAGATCACGGCGACCGAAAGCTGGGTCTGCCTGCGCCCAGCCCGAATACGAGAAAGACGCAACCCTTTGCTCCGCCTGATCGCCGCGAACGCGCAACCGAAAACGGATCTTCGAGATTTGCTTAGCCTGCTGCATAGCGTTCGAGCTGAGCCGACCGCGGCGGCAGGACGCGGAAGGCCGAGAATGAAATGACGGCCTGCAGCGGCATGCCGTTGCGGGTCGGATCGAGCGACCGGTTAGGCCGCAACTTGAAACTCCCGCTGCTCCGCGCCGGGAGCACCACGCCGAACGACGACCCTTGCACCTTTGCAAAGAGGGTACTCACGAAGGACGGGCGCTATTTCACGCGCGATGGCTTCTGCATCGGCGCCGTACAAGAAGACCGTGACCTCGCTGGGGCCAATCTCATTGCCATCGACGGTGCCAAGGTTTCCAAATTCGAGCGCAGCCTCCAGCTTCTCTTCAAGCGTCAGCAGGTCGCATTCGGCGTAGACCTCATCAGGCAAACCCTGTGCATCCAAGTAGATAAGAACGGCTTGCTCCGGCACCTGCTTCGCGGAGGCACGACCAATCAATTTTGAAAAGAAGCTCATCGACACTTTGTTTGAATTGAACAGCGCATCCCAAAGCCGGAGCCTTGGACTTTGCGGCTTAACGTTCAAGCTGAGCCGCGAGCAGCGGCTGGGCGCGGAAGGCCCAGAATGAAATGGCGGGCCTGAAGTGACCAGCCGTTGCGAGTCGGCTCGAGCGCAGGGTTAGAGCTCGATTTGTGAAAGCACATGACACAGCTCGTACTGGTTGCAGTCCTGTTCTGGAATAGCTCCATCCACGCCCAATTCAGATATCGCGAATCCATCCTCGACGTCTTCAAAGTACAGCACGCGACCTGCGAACTTTGCAACGACAAGAACATGCTCGGTGGTGGCAAGCCGATGAATGGGTACCGCGTGAAATGGCACTCGATGAGCAGCGAACGCTGCTCGCTGTTCAGACGAGCAAGCCGACAACTGCTCGTCGACTATTGCTTCGAGTTCGGTGACGGTCACGGGCTGCCACATATCGGAAGAGCTCTAACTTGTTTTATATCGCTGGCAAACGCCGCATATCACGGCTGGTGTCGCAATAACCGGATGCGCGCACGGCCAGGCAAGTGTCTGTCGGGATTGAATTTTCCTGCGAATTTTCTGCATTTCATCCAGCATTAATCTTCACGACAAAAGCCGCGCTTGTTACAAACAGCCTGGGCGGTTCGCGCAGCGTTTGCAGGAGAGTTGTCAGTCGCGATGTTGCCATCAGATCGTAGCGTTATTCCAGGGCCAATCACTCGTCCGCGCATTCACCCGTTCACCCGTTCACTTACGCGCTACCTCACTCACTCACTCACTCACTCAGATCCTGCAACTGCACCAGCCTCTGATACAGCCCGCCCTCGATCGCCATCAGCTCGCCATGGCTGCCGCGTTCGACCAGGTGGCCGTGGTTGAGCACGACGATCTGGTCGGCGTCGCGAATGGTGGAGAGGCGGTGGGCAATCGCCACGACGGTGACGCGGCCGCGCAGCGCCGTCAGGGCCTCGCCGACGATTTGTTCGGTGGCGCTGTCGATATTGGAGGTGGCTTCGTCGAGGAACAGGATCTTGGGGGCGCCGGCCAGGGCTCGGGCCATGGCGATCAGCTGCTTTTGGCCGGTGGAGACGCGCGTGCCGCCTTCACCGAGCAAGGTGTCATACCCCTGGGGCAGGGCGGACAGGAAGTCGTCGATGCGTGCGGCGCGGGCGGCCTCGCGCATCTGGGCTTCGCTGATGTCGGGGCGGCCCATGGTGATGTTCTCGCGTGCGCTGGCGGCCATCAGATAGGGCTCTTGCGGCACCAGGCCCACAGCGCTGCGGAAAGCCTCGTCGGGCACGCTGTCCAGAGCCTGGCCGTCGATCGTGATGCGGCCTTGCTGGGGTGCGTAAAAGCGCAGCAGCAGGGATAGCAGGGTGGACTTGCCGCTGCCCGTGTGGCCGACGATGCCGACAAAGCTGCCGGGCTCGAAGTGCAGGTTCAGGCGCTCAAGCACCGGGCGGCCGGGCTGGTAGCTGAACGCGAGGTGTTCGATGCGGATCTCGCCGGCTTCGATGCGCCGGCCGTCCGTCTGTGCGCTGCTGACCGGCGCGGTTTCCTGCAAGAGGCTGCGCACGCGCGCGGCGGCAATCATCGATTGCTGCAGTTGGCTGAACTGCAGGGTGATCTGGCTCAGCGGCTCGACCACGCGGGCGATGTAGCTCAGGAAAGCGTAGAGCAAGCCCACTTCCAAGCCGCTCAGATCGCGCTGGCCGAAGCCGTAGATGACGGTCACCAGCAGCAGCACATTGAGCAAATCGAGGGCCGGGCGCAGCAGCCAGGCATTGGCGCTGAGCTCGCGCACGCGCGCGCTCCGGTGCTGGGAATTGGTGGCCTCAAAGCGGGCGCTGAAGCGCGGCGCGGCGCCGGCCGACTGCAGCATGGCCATGCCGGCCATGCTCTCGGCCATCTGGGCGTTGATGTCGCTACGCAGCTCGCGCGCACGCGCCACGGCCGGCGCGCTGAGGCGGCGGTAGATGCTGATGATGATCAGCATGGCCGGCACCAGCATGGCCACGATCAGCATCAGCCGCCAATCCAACCACGCCATGGCGATCAGCGAGCCCAGCACGACGATGCTGGAGTCGAGCATCACGTACAAGACCTGGCGGTACAGGGTGTTGACCGCCTCGCTGTCGTTGGTGACGCGGCTGACCAATTGGCCGGTGATGGCGCGGTCGAAAAAGGCCATGGGCAGGGCCAGCACATGGTTGTACACCCGCTCGCGCAGGCGCTGCACCGAGCGCCGCGCCACACCGGCCATGCGGCTGAGCTGGGCGAAGCGGATCCAGCTGGCCGCCCAGCCGGTCAGCAGCAGGGCGGCCAGCAGGCTGGCCATGGCCTGTACGTCCATCCCGTCGAAGCGGCCGGGTAGCAGATAGGCGTCGATGTAATGCTTGCCGAGGATGGGCCCCAGCGCCTCCAGGCCGGCGGCCGTGATCAGCCAGGCCAGGCCGCGCCAGAGTTGGGGCCGCTCGGGTTGGGCGGCTTCCATCAGCAAGCCGACGGCGGCCCAAGGGGACTCGGGCTTGCTGGCCTCGGCGGTACTGCCGTTGTTGTTTTCGTTCTTGCTGTCGCTGCCTGCCGCGGCGGTGTCAGAGTGCGTCAAGGCTGGCCTCCAGTTGTTGATAGCGCCACTGGGTGGCATACCAGCCACCCAGGGCGAGCAGCTCGGCGTGGCTGCCTCGCTCGGTGATGCGGCCGCCGCGCAGCACCAGGATCTGATCGGCCTCCATGACCGCGCTCAGGCGGTGGCTGACGATGATGGCGCTGTGCTCGGGGCGCTGGCGGCGCTGGGTGCGCAGGTGGTCGAGGATCTGTGTTTCGGTGCCGGTGTCCACGGCCGAGAGCGCGTCATCGAGGAGCAGCATCCCCATGCCGCCTGAATGTGCTGGCCCGGCGCTTGGAACACCGAGATGGAGCAGCGCCCGGGCGATCGCCACCCGCTGGCGTTGGCCGCCCGAGAGCGTCACGCCGCGCTCGCCGATTTCCGTGGCATAGCCCTGCGGCAGGCGCTGGATGTCCTCGTGCACGGCGGCCAGGCGGGCGGCTTCTTCGATCTCGGCAGGGCTGGCCTCGGGCCGGGCCAGGGCGATGTTCTCGGCAATGCGGGCCGAGAACAGAAACGGTTCTTGCGGCACCCAGGCCAGGGCGCGCCGCAGCGCGGCCAGGCGCAGCGCAGGCAAGACCTGGCCCCCGAAGGTGATCTGGCCTTGGCTGGGCTCGAACTGGCGCAGCAGCAGGCGCAGCAGGGTGGATTTGCCCGATCCGGTCGGGCCCACCAGGCCCAGGGTCTGGCCGGGCGGCAGCTCCAGCGCGATATCTTGCAGCGCGGCTTTCTCGGCCTCGGGGTAGCTGAAGCTGACGCCCTCGAAACGCAGGGTGGCGGCCCGCGGCAGCTCGGCCTGGCCTTCGTCCTGCAAGCTCAGCGGCGCTTCCAGCACCGGGCCCAGGCGGTCCCAGGCGGCGCGGCCGCGCTCCAGCAGGGACAGCACCCAGCCGGCGGCGAACATGGGCCAGATCAGCTGGCCCAGGTACATGGTGAAGGAGGTCAGCTGGCCGATGCTCAGCTCCTGGCGCGCCACCAGCCAGCCGCCCAGGCCCAGGGCGATGGCCATGGCCGCGCTCAGGGTCATGCCCACGGCGGGCTCGAATGCCGCCTCCCAGCGCTGGGCCTGGAAGCTGGCCTCGCCGGCTCCAGCGGCCAGCTCGCTGAACTGGCGGGTGTTGCGCGGCAGCAGGCCCAGGGCGCGCAGGGTGCGCACGCCGCTCAGGCCTTCTTGCACATGCTGGTTCAGGCCCGAGAACTGGGCCAGCGAGCTCTGCCAGGCCTGGTGCACATGGTTGGAGATGCGCCAGAAGGCGAAGGCCATGAAGGGGAAGGGAATGAGCGTTGCCAGACCCAGGCGCCAGTCCACCCCCACCGTCATCATCAAGAGCACCAGCAGCAAGGTCAGGCTGCCGTCAAAGGCAGCGAGCAGGGCTTCACCGGCCGCCATCTCGACGGCGTCGATGTCGTTGGTGGCCAGGGCCATCAGGTCGCCGGTGCGCTTGGCCTGGAAATAGGCCGGGCCTTGCAGGCTCAGCCGGGCATAGAGCCGGGTGCGCAGCTGCTGGCCCAGGCGGTAGGCGGCGGCGAACAAGGCCAGTCGCCAGCCCACGCGCAGCAGGTAAATGGACACACCGGCCCCGACCAGCAAACCCAGCTCGCGCAGCAGGGCCATGCCTTGCAATCGGCCGGCCACCAGGCCGTCCACCACCTGGCCCACCTGGCGCGGGATCCAGACGATCAGCAGGGCAATGCCCGCCAGCATCAGGGCCGAGCCGGCATAGGCCGGCCAATGCCGGCGCACAAAGCCGGCGAGCATCTGGGTCAGGGTCATGGGGTCGAGAGCGAGCAGCAGATAGGGGCAAGGCGGGGCTGCGGCCGGTCGATGCGGCCCACATTCCAGCGGGTCGACATGCCGGGCGCGGCTGGCAGGGCTGGGCGGGATTCTAGGAGGCGTACCTGCTTGGGCTTGTCAGCAGCGTGTCCAGGTCTCAGCCCCCCGTGTTTCGGGTGTCTCAAGTTGTCATCTATCCGCACTAGCATCTATTGCGCCGAGCTTGAAATCCTCAAAAACTGCTCTGGCAAACGTTTGTTTGCAGCTCGGCCAGGGGGCGGAGCTGCGGTTTCCCCCCCCACCACCTTCCTGTCCCTCCATTTCTGTTCATGTCGGAGTCCTCATGAAACTGAACACCCTCGTCGGCCTCCTGGCCACTGCGTTCGCCGCCCCGCTGGCCCTGGCGTCGAGCAATGGCCTGGTCATCAGCCAGGTCTACGGCGGTGGTGGTGCCACCACAGGCAGCCCGAGCTTCAAGCACGACTATGTCGAGCTCTTCAACGCCGGCAGCCAGCCGGTCAACCTGGCCGGCTACTCGCTGCAGTACGCCAGCGCCACCGGCACCGGCAACTGGAACGTCTCGGCCCTGAGCAATCTGAGCAACACGGTGCTGCAGCCGGGGCGCTACCTGCTGATCCGCCAAGGCTCGGGCGGCAGCCTCGGTGCCGACATCACCACACAGGACGGCACCGGCACGCTGAACCTCAGCGCCAGCGCCGGCAAGATTGCCCTGGTGGCCAGCACCACGGCCTTGAGCGGGGCCAACCCAGCTGCGGCCAGCTACATCGACCTGGTCGGGTATGGCGGCGCCAACGGCTTCGAGACGGCGCCCACGCCGGTGCTCTCGAACACCAGCTCGGCCCAGCGCAAGAATGCTGGCTGCAAGGACGACAACAACAACAGCCAGGATTTCGACATCGGCAGCCCGCTGCTGCGCAACTCGGCCACGCCGGCGAACGTCTGCGGCGGCACGGTGCCGGGTGACCAGCCCATCGTGCCGGTCTGCCCCGACAGCTCGGTCACGGCCGGCCAGACCAGCCGCTTCAGCGTGACGGCCAGCGACGCCGACAGCATCGTCAACGCCCGCGCCATCTCCGGCAACTGGCCCGCCGGCATCACCCTGGGCGCCTTCACCCCGGCCCAGGCCGATGGCGGCGTGGCCACGGCCGAGATTGAGGTGGACGCCTCGGTCGGCGGCGGCAGCTACAGCCTCAATCTGCAATGGGCCAACAACGAAGCGCAGACGGCGGTCTGCAGCTTCAAGGTCAATGTGGCCGGCCTCACGCCCATCTACAGCATCCAGGGCAGCGGCGCCAGCAGCCCGCTGCTGAACCAGAGCGTCAGCACCAGCGGCGTGGTCACCTACCTGAGCCCCACCGGCTTCTACCTGCAAGACCCGCTGGGCGACGGCAACCCCGCCACCTCGGATGGCATCTTCGTCTTCACCAGCACCGCACCCACCGTGGCCGTGGGCCAGAAGCTGCAGCTCAGCGGTGTGGTCACCGAGTTCACTGCCGGCCAGGGCACCATCACCCAGCTGAAGAACATCAGCGGCCTGACGGTGCTGAGCAGCGGCCACCAGATCGAACCGACGGCCGTCGACTTGAGCCGCTTGGCCTCTGGTGCATTGGAGGCCTACGAGGGCATGCTGGTCACCCTGAGCGGCCCCATCACCGTGCAGCAGAACTACTTCCTGGGCCGCTACGGCCAGCTGACCCTGGCCGCCGGCGGCCGCCTGCTGAACCCGACCAACATCCTGCGCCCCGGCCCGGATGCCAACGCCCTGGCGCAGGCCAATCTGGCACGCGCCATCATCCTGGACGACAACAGCCTGGCGCAGAACCCCAACCCCGTGCCCTTCATGGGCCAGGACAACACGGTGCGCGCCGGTGACACGATCGAGTCGCTGACCGGCGTGATCGACTTCGGCCCCGCCACCAGCAATGCCACCGGTGCCTCGATGTACCGCCTGCAGCCGGTGGGCACGTCGCAGTTCCAGCGCAGCAATCCGCGCCCGCAGACTGCGCCGGCCGTGGGCGGCAATGTGCGCATCGCCAGCGCCAATGTGCTGAACTTCTTCACCACCTTCGTCAATGGCCAGACGGCGTCGGGCCAGACCGGCCAGGGCTGCAGCCTCGGCGGTACCAGCTCGGCCGCCAACTGCCGCGGCGCCAACAACCTCGATGAGTTCAACCGCCAGAAGGCCAAGATCGTGGCCTCGCTGAGCCGCATGAACGCCGATGTGGTGGGCCTGATGGAGATCCAGAACAACGGCCAGGTGGCTGTTCAACATCTGGTGAACAGCCTGAACGAGGCGATGGGGGCCGGCACCTATGCCTCGGTGGCCTTGCCCTCGGACACCGGCGACGACGCCATCCGCGTGGCCATGATTTACAAGCCGGCCAAGCTGAGCCCAGTGGGTGCGCCCTTATCTGACACTGACCCCATCAACAATCGCCCGACCCTGGCGCAAGGCTTCCGCGCCGCCAATGGCGAACGTTTTGCGGTGCTGGTCAACCACCTGAAGTCCAAGAGCTGCAGCGGTGCCTCGGGCGCGGACGCCGACCAGGGCGATCTGCAAGGCTGCTACAACGCCACCCGCCAGCAGCAGGCGCAGCGTCTCAAGGTCTTCGTCAGCCAGGTACAGGCTGCGGCCGGCACGCAGGACGTGATCCTGCTCGGTGACTTCAACGCCTACGCGAAGGAGGATCCGATCGAGACTCTGACTGCAGGCGGCAGCATCGTCGACCTGATCGGCCGCATCGACCCCGAGCACTACTCCTATGTCTTCGATGGCTTTGCCGGTCGGCTGGACCATGGTTTTGGCACGGCCTCCATCGTGCCCAAGATCACTGGCGCCAACTCCTGGCACATCAATGCCGACGAGCCCACCGTCATCGACTACAACACCGAGTTCAACCCGGCCGGCTACTACAGCGCCGACCCCTTCCGCTCCAGCGACCATGACCCGCTGTTGCTGGGCCTGAACCTGTACAAGGCCATCAAGGGCACGGCCGGCCGCGACACCCTGGTGGGCACGTCCGGTGACGACCTCATCGAGGGCGGCCCCGGTGCCGACACCCTGACCGGCGCTGCCGGGCGCGATCAGTTCGTCTACACCAGCATGTCCGACGCGGGCGATGTGATCACCGATTTCAACCCCGCCGACGACCTGCTCGATGTGCGCGCCCTGCTGCAAAGCCTGGGCCTGAACCTCGCCGACCCCTTCGCCCAAGGCCATATCGTCTGCACCAACAGCGGCGCCAACGCCGTGGTCGGCATCGATGCCAAGGGCAGCTCGGGCTTCCAGAAGAGCCGCCCGCTGGTGCAGCTCAAAGGCCTGCGCTGCGATCAGCTGAGCCCCGTCAACTACCGTTATTGATGCCCAGGTGCGAGGGCTTGCCGCCCTCGCACATCGGTTCACTTTTACTGGGAATTCCAGACCATGAAGTTCTTGCACACCCTGACCCGCGGCGGCGCCGCCCTGGCCTTGTTCACCGGCGCTTTGGCCGCCCAAGCCGCCACCTTCAACTTCAGTGGCACGGTCAGCTTCGGCCCGCAGCTGGGCCAGCAGCTCAGCGGCCAGTTCAGCTTTGACGATGCGGCCGCCGCCCTGGCAGGCCCGGACGGCACCGTGGCCCTGAGCAGCCTGAGCCTCAGCTTCCTGGGCCAGACCTTCCAACTGGCTCAGGCCATCGATCCCTACGCTCAGTTCGAGGGCGGCCAGCTGCTGGGCCCAAATGCCGGCTTCAGCGGCTTTGCCACGCCGGGCGCCACGCTGCAGCTGCAGTCCTTTTTCGGCAGCAGCGGCTTCACCTACAGCGCCAACGGTCAGGACAGCCTGGGTGACTTGACCGTCAGCGCCGTGCCCGAGCCGGCCAGTTGGGCCCTGGGCTTGGCCGGTCTGGCCGTGGTGGCGGGCCTGAGCCGCCGCCGCCGCGTGGGTTTCAGCGGCTGAGTGCCAATCGCAGCCCGAAGCCCAGCAGCATCAGCCCCGCCAGCTTTTCCAGCCAGCGGGCGATGCCGGGGTTGGCGCGCATGCGTGCCGCCAGGTGCTGGGTCAGCAGGCTGGCCACCACGCCGTAGCTGAAGCCGAGCACGGCGATGGTGGCGGCCATGGCCGCGAAGGTATGCAGGCCCGGCTTCTGCGCCGGGTCCACGAACAGCGGGAAGAAGGCCATGTAGAAGACGATGGCCTTGGGATTGAGCAGGGTGATGAAAAACGCCTGCTGGAAATACTGGCGCGGCCGGATGTTCAGAATCGGTGCCGCGCCCGGCTTGGCGCGTAGCATCTTCAGGCCCAGCCAGGCCAGATAGCCGGCGCCCAGCCATTGCACCGCGGCAAAGGCCGTCGGGTAGGCTGCCAGCAAGGCCGCCACACCGGCCACCGCCAGCCACAGCAGCACCTGGTCCCCGGCGACGATGCCGGCGGACGCCGCAATGCCGCCGCGCAAGCCGCCCTTGCTGGTCGAGGTGATCAGGGCCAGATTGCCCGGACCGGGGACCAACAGAAACACCAGGATGGCGGCGACAAAAGCGCCGTAGTCTGCGATGCCGAACATGGTTGGTGGCTCTCGGTGGGGGCGGAGAGGTGATGTTAGGTGAACAGGTGGGCGCCCGCTACTTCACCCGTTCACCTGTTCACTCGTTCACCCCAGGCTCCAATCAGTACGTCCTGCTCCCCTTGAACTGCGCGTGCTGCCGCCGCTGCAAGGTCGTGCTGCGGCTCATGGCCGCGAAGCTGACGCTGGCGTGGGCATGCATGATGGCCAAGCCTAGGGCGTCGGCTGCGTCTTTGCCCGGCTCGCCGGGCAGGTTGAGCAGGCGCTGCACCATGTGCTGCACCTGTTCCTTTTTGGCGTGACCGTTGCCGACGATGGCTTTCTTCATCTGCAGGGCGGTGTACTCGGCCACCGGCAGATCGCCCGCCACCAGGCCGGTGATGGCCGCGCCGCGCGCCTGGCCCAGCAGCAGGGTGGACTGCGGGTTGACGTTGACGAACACGATCTCCACCGCCGCGCACTGCGGCTGGTAGCGGGCGCAGACCTCGCGCACGCCGTCAAAGATGATCTTCAGCCGTGCCGGCAGATCACCGGCCGCCACGGCGCTGGTCTTGATGGTGCCGCTGGCGATATAGCTCAGCCGCGGGCCATCTGCATCGATGATGCCGAAACCGGTGGTCTGCAAGCCGGGGTCAATGCCAAGAATTCTCATGCCGCAAGTGTCGCAGCTTGCGCCTCAGGGCCCGAGCGCGACGCACAGGCTGCTGGCCAGCATGAGCAGAACCACAGGCAGCCAGATCCTGCGTTCGCGCCGACTGGGGGTGATGGCGTTGGCCACGCAGCCCAGGGCACAGTAGCCCACCACCCACCAGATCAGCGATTGCGCCTGCACTTGGAACGCATGCCATGCCAGCCCGCTGGTGGCCAGAACGATGGCGGCCATGCCCACCATGATGAGCACGGAGAGCAGGGGGATCCAACGGGTGCGAGGAGGGAGGACGCCTCGCCACTTGCCTCCCAGGGTGAATTCTCCCCACGGGGCCCCCAGGATCAAGGCCAGCTGGAAGATGCACACCCCCAGGCACAGCAAGGCAAAGGTCAGGGCGCTGAGAGGGATGAGGGTCATGGGCGAGCTTGCGGAGAGATTCTTGGGCTGAGGCCTGCACATGGGCCCAGGCCTGGAAGGCCCCTGCAGTCTATCGGTGAGTGCCACGGGGCCCGCCTCGATCGGCCCGGCAACGGTGCGAGCCTTGGATCGATGAATGCGGGCTGTCGCCAGCCATCTTCATCGCGCCTTCAGCTGAGGCTCAGAACGCCTTCAGCCTGGGCTTGCAGCATGGCGCTGTGTTCGCTTGGAACACGCACTCATGCTGGATTGGACGCATTTCATGTCACGCCTTGCTTCGAAGTCTTCTTCTCCCTTGCTCACCCGCACCTTGCTGGTCACCGCGACGGCGCTGCTCTGTGCCTGCGGTGGCGGCAGTGACGAGCCCCCTAAATCCGCAGACAAGCCCCGGGCCTTGCTGAGCCATTCGGCCTATGCACAGGCTCAGAGTTTCAGCGGTGTGCAGCAAACGCAGTTGCTGCGCTACCGCATGCCGGCATTGCACGGTGGGCAGACCGAGACCGAGGCCTTGTTGTTTGTTCCGCGCGCCCAGCCGGCTTCGGGCGATGTACCGCTGGTGGTCTGGGCCCATGGGACGGTCGGTGTGGCCGATGCCTGCGCACCCAGCCGCAATGCCGACGCGCACAACGAGAAGCAAGAGATCCAGGCCCTGCTCGATGCAGGTTTCGCGGTCTTGGCTCCGGATTACGAAGGTCTGGGTGGGCCGGGTGCGCACCCCTATTTGCATGTCGGCAGCCTGGGCCAGTCGATCACGGCCGCAGTCGAGGCTGTGCACCAGTTGCCCGGTCTGCGCCTGAGCAAGTCGTGGGCGCTGATGGGTCACTCACAAGGCGGCTATGCAGCCCTGGCCGGCGCTGAGATGGCGGCGCGCATGGATGCTGCCTTTCCGCTGCGCGCCACCGTGGCGCTGGCGCCGGCCTCCGACCCCGCACGCATGGCGGTCGAGCTGTTTCAGCGGATTGATGATCTGGAGCGCGCCATGGCTGCCCAGCCTTCGCCGGAACTGGCCGAGGTTCTGGCCGGCACCGTGTTTCAACTGGCTGCCAATGGCACCGTGCTGTCGCTCGGTCTGCTGGCCCAAGACCCCAGTCTGACGCTGGAACAGTTGGTGGAAGCCAGTTTCTTGCCGATTGCGAAGCTGGCTGCCGATGATTCCGACTGTCAGCGCTTTGAGCCGGCCCTGGACCAGGACATGATGCGACACCTGAGCAGCGGCCAAGCCCTGTCGACCTACCCCAGCCTCAAGCGCAGTGCCTTTCTGAGCGAGGCGCTGCGCCAGACCCTCAGCAAGAACCGCCCGGCGCAAGTCAAGCTGCAGAGCCCGGTTCTGATCGTGCAAGGCGTGCTGGATGAGCAGACGCCGATCCAGGCGGCGCGTGCGCTGGTGGCCGAGATGCAGCGTTTGGGCAGCTCGGTGCGCTATGTCGAGGTGCCCGACGGCAACCACGGCAGCATCACCCAAAGCCATATGCCCGAGGCCATCGCCTTCATTCGCGAGCGCCTGAATCCCTGAGCGCGTGGCCCCTGCCTTCGCCATCGAGCTGGGCGGCCTGGCGCGGCAGGCGCAAGCTGACGCGCAAGCCGCCGCCCGGGGCGTCGTCCAGCTGCATCTGCCCGCCATGCGAATGCAGCACGCTCTGGACGATGGCCAGGCCCAGACCACTGCCGGCTTGGCTCTCGCCCGGCAGGCGGGTGAAGCGTTCCAGCACGGCGCTGCGCCAGGCTTCAGGGATGCCGGGGCCCTGGTCGCTGATGCTGGCGCACAGCATCTCGTCCTGAACCCAGAGGCGCACCTGCACGCTGCTGTGTTCGGGGCTGTACTTCACCGCGTTCTCCAGCAGATTGCTGAACAGCGAATGCAGTCCATCGGCATGGGCCACCAGATACATGGGCTCGCTGCCGGTCTCACAACTCAGGCTGATATGGCGCTGCCGGGCTTGCTGCTCGACCTCGGCCATCACTTCGGGCAAGAGTTGCGCGAGGTCGAGCGTTCGCCACTCGGCCTGGGGACCCTGGATGTCGCTGCGCAGCAAGCTCAGCAATTGATTGACCAGGTGGATGGCGCGTTCGCTGCTGCGCTGCATGCCCTGCCACAGGGGCTGCTGCCTCGGGTCTCGCGCCAAGGCCGCCAGAGAGTCGGCGTACAAGCGCAGCGCTGCCAAGGGCGTGCGCAGCTCGTGCGCGGCATCGGCCACAAAGCGGCGCTCGCGCGCACGCGCCTCGCGCAGTTCTTCCAGCAAGCGGTTGATGGCCTGCAGCAGCGGGCGCAACTCTTGTTCGCGCGCATCAAGCTGGATGGGCCTGAGGTCATTGGCGTCGCGGCGGGCCACGGCGTCGCTGAGCCGCCGCCAGGGCCGCAAAGCCCAGCGCACCGACAGCCAGCTCGGGACGATCAGCAATGGCAGGCTGAAGCCCAGCGGCAGCAGCAGCAAGGCCAGGCCCTCATCGCTGAGCAGCACCATGCTCAGGTGCCGGGGGATCAAGAACGACACTCGCAGGTCTGAGTCTGCTGCCGCACTCGCAGCCGAGGCTGGGGTCTGCACGGTCAGCACTTGCCAACCCAGCTTGCCGTCGTCCACGTGTTGCAGGCCCGGAGGGAAAGGGCCGTGGAAGCGCGCCGGCAAGCCGGGCGTGGCGTACAACAGCTGCTGGTCGCGCCAGGCCAGCAGGCTGATGCGGCGCAAGGGGTCGTCTTCGCCCTGCTCGGCGCGGTTCCATTGGTCCACCTTGTCCAAGACCTGCCGAAGGGCTTCGGGGCGGTCGGCCAGATGCTGGGCGCTGCTGAGAATGGCCTCTGCCGCCGGGACCAGCTTGAGCGCGGAGGCTTCAGACACATCGGAGCGCAAGCCAATCAGCAACAGCAGGGCCCAGAGGCCACACACCAGGAAAGCCTGGGCCAGCACCAGGCCGCGCAGCATGGATGGCTCGGAGATGTATCGCCACAGCTGGGCAGCGGCGCGGCGCAAACGGCCCCTCATGCGGGCGCTGCAGGCTTGACGGGCCGCTCGATCACATAGCCCACACCGCGCACCGTGCGGATATAGCCCTCGCCCAGTTTGCGGCGCAGGCTGGAGATGTGCACATCCAGCACATTGCTCTCCGCCTGGCTGCAGCCCAGGGCATGCTCTTCCAGAAAGCGCCGCGTCAAGACCCGGTCGGCGCGCTTGACCAGAAGCTCCAGAAGCCGGTACTCGCTGGGCGAGAGCTCCAAGGGCTGGCCGTCCAGGTTGACGCGCAGCGAGGCCTGGTGAATCTGCAGGCCTCCGAGGCTCAGCGCTCCTTCCTGCAGGCCATAGCTGCGCCGGGCCAGCGCGCGCAGGCGCGACAAGAGCTCTTTCAAGGCAAATGGCTTGAGCAAGAAATCATCGGCGCCGCCGTCCAGGCCGCGAAGGCGTTCATCCAAGGCGTCGCGGGCGCTGATGATCAAGACGGGCGGCATCGCCTCGTGTGTGCGCAGCCAAGCCAGCAGGCTGTGGCCATCGCCATCGGGCAGACCCAGGTCGAGCAGCAGCAGATCTGGCCTGTGGGCCAAGATCTGGCCCTTTGCATCGGCCAGGCGCCGCACCCAGCACACCCGATGCCCTTCGGCTTCGCAGGCCAGACGTATGCCATCGCCCAGGTCCAGGTCGTCTTCAATCAGCAGGACATTCATGAACCGATTGCAGCAGAGCGATCTGAAGAAACGATGAAGCCGCGGCCCGAGTGCCCGGCGGCCTCAGCGCCCGGGCTCGCTGCCGTCGTAACGCGGCAGCGCTGCGTCCAGATCGTCCCAGCAGGCCCGCGAGCTGACGAAGTTGTGCGAGAGGGGGCGCTCAAGGATGTCGGAATCCAGGATGCCCAGTCGCAGGCGCAGCCGCTCCGGATCGTCCCGGTTGCTGCTGAACAGCGGCGAGGCGCAGACGCCGCAAAAGTGGCGCAGCCGCCCGGGCTTGACTTCGTAGCTGCGCACCTGGGCTTCACCGTGGGTGATGCGCAGGCCGCTGCGGCCGATAAAGCCGTTGGTGGCGTAGGCGGTGCCGCTGGACTTGCGGCAGCGCGAGCAGTGGCAATGGATGATGGCGTCGATGCCGCCGTGGATCTCCAGCGCGACGGCGCCGCACAGGCAGCTGGCGAGGTAGGGCGGCATGGGCGAGGGCGGCTCGGGCTGGATCATCACAGTGCGAGCTTGAAATACCAGCGCACAGAGTGGAAGAACACGGGCGCGGCGAAACAGAGCACGGCGATGCGGTCGAGCAGGCCCACCGCGCCGGTGATGGAGCTGCGGTTGCCCCAGTAGCGCACGCCGGCGTCGCGCTTCAGCGCTTTCATGACCAGGGTGCCAAAGCTGCCAGCCCCGGCGGCGATGAAGGCCATGACCAGGGCCTGGCCCACCTTGAAAGGCGTGGCCCAGTAGAGCAGGGCGCCGACGAAGGCGGCGGTCAGGGTGCCGATCCACCAGGCGCGCATCGAGAAGCTGCGGCTGATGCGCCGCGCCACCGGGCGGCGGCGCAGGCGCCGGCTGGCCACCAGCTGGGCCAGCTGGCCGCAGCTGACCACCATCACCAGGAAGAACAGCAAAAAGGCGCCGCGGCCCCGGTAGCCGGGAAAGTCCAGCAACAGCAGGGCCGGCGCATGCGACAGGCCGTAGACGCAGACCATGATGCCCCACTGGATCTTGGCGTTACGTTCCAGGAAGCGCGCCGGGTCGTCGGCCAGGGCGCTGACCACCGGGATGGCCAGAAAGGCGTAAACCGGAATCAGCACCGAGAACAGATCGAACTGGCGCAGCCCCGTCAGCGTGTACTGCAGGGGCAGGATGATGAAAAAGGCCAGGATCAGGCCGCGGTGGTCGGCGCGCCGGGTGTGCATCAGGGTGATGAACTCGCGCAGGGCTAGAAACGAGAGCACGCCGAACAGCAGGGTGGCGCCCACCGGCCCCGAGATCCAGGCCGCCCAGAACACGCAGGCACCGCCCCAGAGGAAACCGAGCTCATGGCGCAGGCCGCGCCGGCGCGGCGCCAGGGTCAGCGGCGCGCCGCCCCAGAGAGTGGAGTCGAGGTGGCTGTCCGCCTCGCCCGGGCGGTCATCGTCCTGGCTGAGGCCGCGGTGGCGGGCGCGCAGCTGCATCACAAAGCTGGCCAGGCTGAGCAGCATCAGGGCCCCGAACAGGATCACGAAGAGCAGGGCCACCTGGCCGCTGCTGTCCAGCGATTTGAGCCATTGGATCGGGTTCATCATGCGCTCCCGCCTTCGCCGCAACCCGGCCGGCAGGCCAGCACGGCCGCGCGTGCGCGGTCCAGAAAGGCGCGCTTGTCTTCCTCGGCCTGCAGCTGGATCGGCGCGCCGAAAGTGACGGTGCAGAGAATCGGCACCGGCACCACCTCGCCCTTGGGCATGACGCGCTGGACGTTGTCGATCCAGGTCGGGATCAGGCGAACCTCCGGGAACTGTTCGGCCAAGTGGTAGAGCCCGGCCTTGAAGGCCTGGGGCTCGCCCTTGTTGGAGCGCGTGCCCTCGGGAAAGATCACCAGGGAATCGCCGTTGCGCAGCGCCTCGACCAGGGGCTCCAGCGGGTCTTCATCGGGCGAGCTGCGGGTGCGCGAGACGTAGATGGCGTTGAACACCGCGCGGGTCAGCCAGCCCTTGAGCGGGCTGCTGGTCCAGTAGTCGCGAGCGGCAATCGGGCGGGTTTGGGCGCGCAGCTCGCGCGGCAGCGCGGCCCAGATCAGCACCCAATCGAAATGGCTTTGGTGGTTGGCGAAGTAGATACGCTGCTCCGCCATGGGCGGGCAGCCTTTCCAGTGGCCCTGGGCGCCGGTGATCAGGCGCGCCAGCGAAGACAGGGCCAGACCGGCCGTGGAAGCAAGAGACATCCCGAGATGGTAGCCGCTGGCCGGCCTCGCCTGGATGACGCTTCAGTGGCCGCGCAGCATCCAGTAGATCAGCAGGCCCAGCGTCAGCCCGCCCTCTGCCCAGAGTGTCAGGCGCAGCAGGCGTTGCGCGCCCGTAGCCAAACGCGCTTTCAGCAAGGATTGCAGGCTGAGGCCCAGAAGCAGGCAGACCGCCGCCAACACCGCCCAGGCCATCCAGACGATGCCGACGCCCATGCAGCCAAAGCCCTCACAGCGCAGTCGCCAGGCAAACAGCGCAGCGCACAACATCAGCAGGCTGAGCATCGCGAACAGGGCCAGCAGCAGGCCCTGTGTGAGGCTCAGGCGCTCGGGCGGTTCCACGGTGTGTCAGCGCTTCACCGCAGCAAACGGGTCGCCCGCGCGCCAGGCCGGCATGGCCTCGGCGTCGGCCACAGCGCGGCCCAGCTTGAGGGTGTACTGTGCCTGCTCGCGCATGCCGGCGAGGTCCCAGCTCGGGTCGTACTGGTCGCTGGGCTGGTGGTAGCGCTTGCCGTAGGCGCGGCGTTTCTCGGCCACGGCCGGTGATTCATCAAGGTACTGGCCGCCACTGCTGACCGAGAAGGCCGGCACGCCGGCCTTGGCGAAGCTGAAGTGGTCGCTGCGGAAGTAATAGCCGCCGACATCGACGCGCGGCGGCGCAATGCTCAGGCCCATCTGGCTGGCCACCTGCGCCGCCATCGCGCCCAGATCGCTGCGCTCGGCGCCGTGGGCGCCGATGTCGCGCGTGCGGCCGACGAAGTTGAGGGTGTCGAGATTGAGGCTGGCGGCCGTGCGGGCCAGAGGCCAGAGCGGCGCTTGGGTGTACCAGGCGCTGCCCAGCAGTCCCTGTTCTTCGGCGGCCACCCAGAGGAACATCTGGCTGCGCCGTGCCGGCTGGCGCACGGCGGCCTGCGCCATGGCCAGCAGGGCGGCGGTGCCCGAGGCGTTGTCCACCGCGCCGTTGAAGATCTGCTCCTGGCCGTCGCTGCCGCGGATCTTGCCGAGGTGGTCCCAGTGGGCGGTGTAGATGACGAGCTCGTCCTTGAGCTTGGGGTCGCTGCCCGGCACCAGGCCCGCCACATTGAACTGCTCCAGGCGCCGCACGGCGGCATGCAGTTCGCCCTTCAGGCGCAGGCCCAGGGGCACGGGCTTGAACTCGCGGGTTTCGGCCTGGGCGCGCAGCGCATCCAGGTCCAGGCCGGCGGCCTGGAACAGCTGTTCGGCGGCCGGTGCGCTGATCCAGCCCTGCAGCGGCAGGCCCGGGCTGGCGCCGTCGAGCTGGAACTGCTCGCTGAAAGCGCCCTGGCTGACCACGCTCCAGCTGCTCAGGGTCGAGGCCTCGGTGTGCAGCACCAGCACGCCCTTGGCGCCGCGGCGCAGGGCTTCTTCGTATTTGTAGCCGCGGCGGCCGTAAATCGTCATCGCCTTGCCGGCGAAGCGGCCGGGCTCGGCCTCGGTGGGGTAGGGGTCGTTGGCCAGCACGATCAGCACTTTGCCGCGCAGGTCCTGGCCCTTGAAATCGTCCCAGCGTTCTTCAGGCGCGTGGATGCCGTAGCCGGCGAAGACCAGCTCGTCGGCCAAAGCATTGAGTGCCTGCCCATTGCCACTGCCGTAAACCCAGTCGGCGCCGAATTTCAGCACCGGCGCTGCCGTTTTGCCGCCTTCGATCTGCAGCTGGCTTTGCGCCTGCAGCGTGCGCGTGCCCAGCAGGCGCACGGCCTGGCGGTAGCTGCCGCCGGGCGCGGCCGGTTGCAGACCCAGCACTTTCGCCTGTGTCTCCAGATACGCCACGGTCAGATCGCCGCCGCGCTGGCCGGTGCCGCGGCCTTCGAACAGGTCGGAGGACAGCAGGGCCAGGTGGGCGCGCAGCGGAGCTTCGTCCACCTCGGGCCCTTGGGCGTGCGGCTTCAGCGTTGCGGCCTGGGCTTGAGCCTGGGTGGGCATCCAGCCCCAACCCATGCAGGTAGCCAGAGTGAGAGCCAGGGGTAGGGATCGAAACAGGAAAGGCATGGTCCGTGCAGGATTGTCGCTAGGGAGTACAAGTCGGCATTAGAGCCGCTGGGCCCCAAGCACCTCTCTCGGGTTATCCCCTGGCGGCGTCCAGGGTGTCCGCACTCGGCGCGTGCTTGGGCTGTGACTTTGCAGCTGGCAGCTCGCGGTGGGTCGTCCGCGAGATCGGGAAGCGCACCGTTGGCACCTCTTCCAACTCGATGAAATCACGCCCACGGCAACACCCGGCTCTTGCTTGCGCTACGGCTGAGCGCGGCAATTTCCCCTCAGGCCCGTCTGTCGGGCTATCGGGCTATCGGGCCAGGGGCTTGTCGAGCTGGTCCCAGCCATAGGCGGCAGCCACGCGATTGCGAATTTCACGAATTGCAGCGCCTCCGCCTTCGCCGTTGCTCATGATCACCACACCATAGCCCTTGAGCACATGGCCGCTGAGATCGCATTGAAAGCCCCAGTTGGAGCCCCCGTGCATGAAGTACCAGCCTTGGCCGATCATCTCCAGCTGCAGGCCCACGGCAAATGCGCCGCTGCCCACCGGGCTGCTCATCTCCAGCGCACCGAGTGGCGTCAGCAGCTTGCCTTTGCCGGGGCCGCGACGGGCTTGCTGTACTTCAATCATGAAGCGCGCCAGGTCTGAGGGCGTGGTCCACAGCCCCGCCGCTGCTTGCTCTGGGTAGACATGCCAGGGCGCGCCCATGCGTTGACCTTTCTGGTTGTGGGCATAGGCCAGGCGCGGCGCCCAATCGGTGCGAGGCGGCTGCTGAAAGCTGCTGCCCGTCATGCCCAGAGGCCCCAGCACGGTGCTTTGCATCAGCTCGGCAAAAGGCTGGCCGCTCAGGTCGGTGAGGGCCTGCTGCATGATGAGCGAGCCGCCGCCGGAGTACTTCATCGCTTGGTAAGGCGGGCGGCTGAAGCGCACGCCGCTGACATTGGCCAGCTTGTTGTCCCCTTGGATGATCTGCACCACGCTGGGCAAGGGCGCGTCGGGCGCATAGCCAGGAAATCCGAAGCCATCATCCGAGCCTGAGGTGTGGCTCAAGAGTGCGCGCGGCGTCACCGGCTGCGCGCGGGTCAGCTCGGTCTGCGGCACCTTCCAGGCGCGCAGCATCGTGTTGACATCAGCATCGAGCGACAAGCGTCCATCTTGCGCCAGCTTGACCACCGCCATGGCCATGACAGGCTTGGAAATCGACGCCGCCTGGAAGGCTGTGTTCACATCCACCGCCCGCCCAGTTTCCACATCGGCCACCCCGTAAGCCTTGGCCCAGTGAATCTTGAAGTCTTTCACCACCGCAATGCTCAGGCCCGGCACGCCAAACTTTTTCATCACCTCCTGCAGCGTGAAGCCATCGAGCCCGCCGCGCTTGGGGCTTTGCGCGGCTTCGATCTGGGCGATCAAGGGGGCGAGGGCTGCCGCGGGGTCCTGCGCCTCTGCGGCTTGCGCATGGCGGAGCGTTGCCGTTGCAGCCAGCGTCAGGGCGAGCAGCGGGGCCAGAGCTTTGAATGTGGGCATGAGGGCTGAGCTGAATGAGGGCGGATGTCGGGTCTGCAGGCTTGGGACCGATGCCTGGACAGGGCCCTCAGGTTCACGGTCTGCCCGACCCGTCCTTGTTTCCCTTGGAATGCACTTGTTCGCCGTTCCAGCCATGGCGGGTGAGGCTGCGCGCGCTCGGGACCGCAAAGTGTGCCACGGGTGATGCGCGCATCGGGCGCCTGCTGGCATGATGCCGCAGTTCTCATTCTGCCCACTTGCCCTCCATGCCCACCCCCGCACCCTTCGCCGCTCAAGCTCGCCGTCACGTCCTTCGCACGTTTGTCACCGGCTTTCTGACGGTGCTGCCCTTGGTGGCCACGCTGGTGTTGCTGGGCTGGGTGATGTCTCTGTTGATGGACTATCTGGGGCCGAAGAGCGTGCTCGGCCATGCGCTGGGGCGCTTGGGCTTGCGCTTGACCGAGTCGCCACTGGCGGCGTATCTGATCGGTCTGGGCTTAGTGTTGGTGTTTGTCTATCTGCTGGGCTTGCTGGTGGAGACGCAGTTGCAGCGTCGGGTGAAGGCGCTGTTGGAAACCTTGATTGCGCGCATTCCGGTGATCAGCACGGTCTACGACCTGCTCAAACGCATGATCGAGATGGTGTCCACGCGCGACGAAGCCGGCGTGCGGGCGATGGCGCCGGTGTGGTGCCATTTCGGTGGTATCAAGCCCGAGGGCGGTGTGTTGGTGCTGGGCTTGCTGTCCAGCCCGGAACCGGTGGACATTGGCGGGAACGCCTACCTCGCCGTGCTGGTGCCCACCGCGCCGGTGCCGGTGGGTGGCGGCTTGCTGTATCTGCCGCGCGACTGGGTGCGACCGGCCGAGATCGGCATGGACGGTCTGAGCAGTTTGTATGTGTCCATGGGCGTGACCACGCCCGAGGTGCTGGGCAGCGGCAAGAAGGCGCGCTGAGCCGGGCGGCCTGAAGAACTCAGGCTGGAAACAGCTGCAGGCGCAAGCCCTCGCAAGCGTCTTCGACGATGTCGAGCACCTGCTCAAAACCTTCGGGGCCGCCGTAGTAAGGATCGGGCACAGCCCGGGCAGATTGGCGCTGGCAAAAGTCGGTCAGCAGGCGCAGCTTGCTTTGTGGTTGGTCGGCCGGGCAGCGCTGGCGCAGCAGGGCGAGGTTGTCGGCGTCCATGGCCAGCAACAGGTCGAAGTGGGCGAAGTCGCTGCTTTGCACCTGGCGGGCGCGCAGCTTGGACATGTCGATGCCGCGTTGCCGTGCATGAGCCTGCGAGCGCGGATCGGGCGGCTCGCCCACGTGATAACCGTGCGTGCCAGCGGAATCCACCTCGCAGCGCTGCGTCAGGCCATGGGCGCGCAGCTGCTCGCGGAGCACGGCTTCGGCTGTCGGGCTGCGGCAGATATTGCCCATGCAGACGAACAAGATGCGGATCGGATCACGAGGCATGGCGGAGCGCCCGGCTTGGCCTGGAGGCTGTGGATGCAGCGGGCATTGTGCCTGGCAGTCTTACTTACCTGCTCAGCTCTGGCTCGGCGAGAACAGGCGCACCTCACGGCCGTTCAGCCGCCGGGCGAGCCCCGCCGTCATGCGCGCCGCCTGGCTGTACACCGTCATCTGCGGATTGGCGCCGATGCTGGTCGGGAAGGTCGAGCCGTCGTGCACCGAGACATTGCGCAGCTGCCAGTGCTGGCCGTCGGGCCGCACCACGCCGCGCGCCGCATCGGCCGCCATGCCACAGCCGCCCATCACATGGGCGCTGGCAAAGCCGGTGATGAAGGGCTTGTAGGGCAGGGCCTGGATGGCCGCCTTGGCCTCGGCCCAGCTGCGATAGTCCTGCGCCAGCTCGTGCACCGGGTGCACGCTTCTCGCACCGGCGGCGAACTGCACCTCGGCCATGGTCAGGTGGGCGCGGCGCGCGCCTTCCAGCAGATAGGCGTTGACGGGGTAGTCCAGGGCCGGGCTGCCGTCGCGGCGCAGCTTGACGCTGCCGCCGATCGAATCGGGGTGGAAGCCATCGCGCAGCAGGCCGATCAGTACGGCAGTCTGTGGCAGGGCACGGGCGCGCTCGGCCAGTTTGCTGCCGATGCCACCCAGATTGGTCAGCACCAGGCCCGGGTGCACCGGCGCGGTTTCGAGCTTGTAGCCGATCACCCCGTCCATCGCCTGGGTGCTGAGGAAATGGTCGGAGTAGACCGCCAGCGGTGCACCGGCCCAGCCATTCACCACCTCGGGCATGACACTGCAGCTGGCCACGGTGGGGTGCAAAAAGGTGCGGCGGCCGAGCAGATTGAAAGGGTCGGGCGCATCCGAGCGCAGCAGCAGGGCGGGCGAATTGATGGCGCCACCGGCCACCACGAAATGCTTGGCGCGCACGCGCAGCGGCGCGCCGGCCGGGCTGCCATCGGTCTGGATGGGCTGGCAGATCAGGGCTTCAGCCTCGCGCTCATCGCTGTTGCCCAGCTTGCTCTGCAGCTCGAAGCGCTCGGCCCGGGTCTGCACCAGCAGGGTCGCACCCAGGTCCAGAGCGGCCGGGATGGTGGTCACCAGCATGGACTGCTTGGCATTGGTCGGACAGCCCAGGCCGCAGGAACCCAGGTTCCAGCAGCCTTTGACATTGCGGTTGATGGTGGGCGCAGGAACGCCGACCTTCTCCAGGCCGCGGCGCAGTACCTGGTTGTTGGCGTTGGCTTCGGTCAGCCAGGGCGAGATGTTCAGGCGCTTCTCCACCTGCTCGAACCAGGGTTGCATGGCGTCGAAGTTCAGCGTGCTCAGGCCGAAGCGCTCGCCCCAGAAGGCCAGGGTTTCGGCCGGGGTGCGGAAGGAGCCGGCCCAGTTGACGGTGGTGCTGCCGCCGACGCAGCGGCCTTGCAGCACGGGGATGGCCTGGTCGGCGGTCTTGCGGCCGCCGCCTTCCTGGTAGAGCTGGGTGTAAGCGTCGGATTCGCGCTGGCGGAAGTCGCGGCTGGATTTGAGCGGGCCTTCTTCGATGATCAAGACCTGGAGGCCGGCGCGCGCCAGCATCTCGGCCGTGACGCCGGCGCCGGCGCCGCTGCCGATGATGGCGACATCGCAGTCGATGCGCTCGGGCAGGGCACCATGCGGGCCGCCGCGCACCTTCCAGCCGCGTGCCAGGCCTTCTGCAATGGGGTCTGGGATGCCAGTGATCGCGCCGCTGGGGCCGTCGTTGTCACGGATGTCACTGCTGCTCATGCTCAATTCGTCCTCGGACCGGGGTAGCCGACCAGGGCCCAGCTGGCCGGGTCGTTGAAGAACACCAGGCAGTTCAGGTCCCGCAGGGCATGGAAGACCTGCTGACGCAGGGCCAGGCTGGAGTGGCCCATGACTTGCAGCCGGGCCTGCACTTCGGCCGCAGAGGCCTCGGCCCAAGGGCTGCGCAAGCCCATCAGGCCCAGGCGGCCGGGCGCCGTGCCCAGCAGGGTCAGCAATTGGCCCAAGTCGCCGCGCAAGGCGGGCGGGAAGCCGGCAATCTGACGGTCCAGTTGGTCCATGTGTCGGGCCAGGCGTGCTTCGCGAGCCGGACCCTCGGGCGGCAGCAGATCGCCGCAGACGGCCACGGTGATGGCGCGCATCAGCTGGCGCGAGGGCGCGCTCAGGCGGCCTTCGATCAGGCCGGGCTTGCTCAGCAAGGCAGTGCCGGCACCGGCCACGGCCAGCAAGGCCGTGGCCCCCAGGCCTAACTTCAGAAAGCGGCGGCGCTGCATTGAGGCTGGGGAGGACATCGGGGTGGCGTTCATGCGATCTTCTTCAGCAAACCCAGCAGGCGGTCAAAGGTCTTGCCGTAGGGTGGGAAAAACAAGCGCGTGCCGGCCCAGCGCGATTGGTGGAAGACTGGCTTCTCCTTGCTGAAGCTGCGGAAGCCGAACTCGCCGTGGTAGGCGCCCATGCCACTGGCGCCAACGCCGCCGAAGGGCTGTTCCTCCTGGCCGAGGTGCCAGATGCAGTCGTTGACCGTCACGCCGCCGGCCTGGGTCTGGCTCAGCACATGCTCCCGCATGGCGGCATCGCGGCCGAACCAGTACAGGGCCAGGGGCTTGTCGTGGCGGTTGATATAGGCGAGGGCATGGTCCACCTCGACGTAGGGCACGATGGGCAGCAGGGGGCCGAAAATCTCCTCCTGCATCACCGTCATCTGCTCGTTCACGCCCAGCAGCAACTGCGGCACCAGGCCGCGGCCGACGGTTTTTTCCTCGTGGCTGGGGATGATCTTGGCGCCCTTGGCGCGGGCATCGTCGAGCAGGCCGCGCAGCCGGGCCAGGTGGCGCGGCGTGGCGATGTGGGTGTAGTCGGGGTTGCCGGCGATCTTGGGGTAGAGCCGGCGCATGGCGCCGCGGATCTCCTGCACCAGGGGCTCGACCATGTCCTTGGGCACCAGCAGGTAGTCGGGCGCCACGCAGGTCTGGCCGGCGTTGAAGAGCTTGCCATGCGCGATGCGGCTGGCGGTGAGCTTGAGGTCGCAGCTGCGGTCCACCAGGGCGGGCGATTTGCCGCCCAACTCCAGCGTCACCGGGGTCAGGTTTTGCGCCGCCGCCTGCGCGACGATGCGGCCCACGGCGGTGGAGCCGGTGAAGCACAGATGATCAAAGGGCAGGGCGGTGAAGGCGCGCGCCAGCTCGGCCTCGCCATTGACCACGGTCATCTCCTCGGGCGCAAAGAACTCGGCCACCATGGCGGCCATCAGCTCACCGGTGCGCGGTGTCAGCTCCGAGGGCTTGATCATCACCCGGTTGCCCGCGGCCAGGGCGCCCACGGCCGGGCCCAGGGCCAGGTAGTAGGGGTAGTTCCAGGGCGCCACCACGCCGACCACGCCCAGAGGCTGGCGCATCAGCAGATTGCGGGCCGGCTGGAAGTGCAGGGCGGTGGGCTGGCGGCGCGGGCGCATCCAGTCACGCAGATGCTTCTGCGCATGGCGGGCGCCCGATTCGACCGTGAAGATGTCGGCCAGCAGGGTTTCCTGGCGGGCGCGGTGACCGAAATCGGCCGAGATGGCTTTCACCAGGGCTTCGCTGTGTTGGGCCGTCATGCGGCGCACGCGTTCCAGCCGGTCCAGGCGGACCTCGCGGCTGGGCGCCATCTCGGCGCGGAAGGCGGCGCGCTGCTGTTCCAGCACGAGATGCAGACGCTCTTGCAGCGTTTGATCCATTGAAAGTGTCTCCTGGCGGTCTTTTCCTGTTTGCCGCCAAGGCTAACCGCAAGCGCATCCCCTGCCTAGCGAATCAGCCCTCGGCTAGAGGCAGGTGTCTAGTCGTGCTGAAAGAGGGCCGGCCTGCCAAGGAAAGCGAAACGGCCGACCCTGCCGCCTACGGGCAGGGCCGGCCGTTTGGCAGGCCGCGGGACAGGTCGTGGGGGGGCCGTACAGCGCCTCGCGCTGCCGCTCAGTGGCGGAAGTGACGCACGCCGGTGAAGACCATGGCCAGGCCGCGCTCATTGGCGGCGGCGATCACTTCGTCGTCGCGCATGGAGCCGCCTGGCTGGATGACGCAGGTGGCGCCAGCATCGGCCAGCACGTCCACGCCGTCGCGGAAGGGGAAGAAGGCATCGCTGGCGACCGCCGAGCCCTTCAGTTCCAGGCCGGCGTTGGCGGCCTTGATGGCGGCGATCTTGGTCGAGTCGACACGGCTCATCTGGCCGGCGCCCACGCCCAGGGTCATGCCGCCGCCGCAGAAGACGATGGCATTGCTCTTCACATACTGGGCCACGGTCCAGGCGAACATCAGGTCATCGAGCTGCTGGGCGCTGGGCTGCAGGGCCGTGACGATCTTCAGGTCTTCCTTCTTGAGGAAGTGGTTGTCGGCGCTTTGCAGCAGGATGCCGGAACCAATGCGCTTGCTGTCGCCCAGATTGCGGCCTTGCAGCCAAGGTGTCGAGCCGCCCGGGGGCAGGTCGATCTGCAGCAGGCGCACATTGACCTTGGCCTTGAAGATCTCCAGCGCTTCGGCGCTGAAGCTCGGCGCCATCAGCACTTCGACGAACTGCTTGGACACGTGTGCAGCAGCGGCGCCGTCCACCTCACGGTTGAAGGCGATGATGCCGCCGAAGGCGCTGGTCGGGTCGGTCTTCAAGGCCTTGGCATAGGCTTCGGCCGCGTTGGCGGCGACGGCCACGCCGCAGGGGTTGGCGTGCTTGACGATCACGCAGGCCGGCACGTCAAAGCTCTTCACGCATTCCCAGGCGGCGTCGGAGTCGGCGATATTGTTGTAGCTGAGTTCTTTGCCTTGGAGTTGCTTGGCGGTGACCAGCGAACCGGGTGCAGGGTGCAGATCGCGGTAGAGCGCAGCGGTCTGATGGCTGTTCTCGCCGTAGCGCAGGTCTTGCACCTTGACGAAGCTGCTGTTCATCTGGCCGGGGTACTCGGACAGCGTGCCTTCTTCGGTGCGTGCGCTCAGGTAATTGCTGATCGCAGCGTCATATTGAGCGATGCGGTTGAAGGCGGCCACGGAGGCGGCAAAGCGGGTCTTGTCGCTGGTCTTGCCGTGAGCCTTCAGCTCGGCCAGCACTTGGGCGTACTGGCTGGCGTCGGTCAGCACGGTGACGTCTTTCCAGTTCTTGGCCGCGCTGCGCACCATGGCCGGGCCGCCGATGTCGATGTTCTCGATTGCGTCTTCCAGCGTGCAACCGGGCTTGGCGACGGTGGCCTCAAAGGGGTAGAGGTTGACAGCCAGGATGTCGATCATGGTGATGCCGTGCTGAGCGGCGGCAGCCATGTGTTCGGGGAAGTCGCGGCGGGCCAGCAGGCCGCCGTGCACCTTGGGGTGCAAGGTCTTGACGCGACCGTCCAGCATCTCGGGGAAGCCGGTGTGATCAGCCACCTCGGTCACTGGCAGGCCGGCATCGGCCAGCAGCTTGGCCGTGCCGCCGGTCGACAGCAGGCGCACATTCAGGGCGTGCAGCTCCTTGGCGAATTCGAGGATGCCGGTCTTGTCGGACACGGAGATCAAGGCAGTCAGTTGCGTCATGGCAGGTGCTCGTCGGGGAGTGTGGATTCGTGGCGTGTGCTGTGTGCGGGGCTCACAGCATCTGGTGTTCGGTCAGCTTGCGGCGCAAGGTGTTGCGGTTGATGCCCAGCCATTCGGCCGCCTTGCTCTGGTTGCCCTGGGCTTTTTGCATCACCACCTCGAGCAGGGGCTTTTCCACCAGCTTGATCAGCATCTCGTGCATGGAATGAGGCTCCTCGCCTTCCAGGTCACTGAAATAGGCCTGCAGGTTCTCGCGAACGCATTGATCGATCGGGGTGGGCGTGGTGCTCATGCAGAAGCTTTCGGTGCGTGTTCTTTTTGTGAGGAGGCGTCGTCGGTGTCGCCGCCATCGTCCCCGAGGGGCAGCGTCGACACAGGCAGCCGTTCATGCTGGTCGGCCAGCTCGGCGAACCACTGGCGCAGGGCGATGACCTGGGCCTCGCAGCTCTCCAGCAGGTTCATGTGCTGGCGGAACTCTTCGCCGCCGGGCAGGCCGCGCACGGCCCAGCCGATGTGCTTGCGCGCGCTGCGCATGCCGGCCAGCGCGCCATAGAGGCTGTAGTGGTCGTGCAGGTGTTCGATCAGCCAGTCGCTGGCGTCCTGCACGCGCGGTGGCGGCAGCGCTTCGCCGGTGCGCAGGAAGTGATCGATCTCGGCAAAGATCCAGGGCCGGCCTTGGGCAGCGCGGCCGATCATCAGGGCATCGGCGCCGGTGCGATCGAGCACGGCCTTGGCTTTCTGAGGCGAATCGATGTCGCCATTGGCCACCACCGGGATCTGTAGCGCGGCCTTGACCGAGGCCACCGTGTCGTACTCGGCCAGGCCTTTGTAGCCCTGCTCGCGGGTGCGGCCATGCACGGTGACCATGGCAATGCCGGCATCCTGCGCGGCCAGGGCCAGGCGCTGGGCGTTCTTCTCGGTTTCGCACCAGCCGGTGCGCATCTTCAGGGTCACCGGCACGCCGAAGGGCGCGGCCGCTTCGACCACGGCGGCCATGATCTCGGTGGCCAGGGGTTCGTCCTGCATCAGGGCCGAGCCGGCCCATTTGGTGCAGACCTTTTTGGCCGGGCAGCCCATATTGATGTCAATGATCTGGGCGCCGCGCTCGATGTTGTAGCGGGCGGCCTCGGCCATCATGGGCGCGTCGGTGCCGGCGATCTGCACGGCGATGGGACCGGCCTCACCGTCGTGGTTGGCGCGGCGCGAGGTCTTGAGGCTGTTCCAGAGGTCTTTGCGCGAGGTCACCATCTCGCTGACCGCATAGCCGGCACCCAGGCGCCGGCAGAGCTGGCGGAACGGCCGGTCGGTGACGCCGGCCATGGGCGCCACGAACAGTCGGTTGGGCAGGGAATGGGTGCCGAGACGGAGCGTCGGCAGGGCGGCGGGCATGGAGACGACGGCGGGCGAAAAAGAAGCGGTGGAGCGGCGGGGCGCCAGCGCGGCGGCCGCACTGGCAGGCAGCTGGCGAGCCGTTCACAGCCCTCAATCTGCCCAAAAAAGAGGCAGGATTATATGCCGCGGGTGCCCGTCCAGGCGGCTTGGCCCGCTGCTATTTATTTCACGTTCGGGCTGTGCAGGCGCCAGAGCTGGATGTTTTTGTCCAGCAGCTCGGGCAGCGGGTTGGCGCCAGCCAGCTTGTGCAGGGCGCGGGCGATCCGTCCCCGCAACTCGCCGGTGTTGCAGGGCGATTTGTGGGCCAGAGTCAGGTGCAGGGCTTCGTTGGCGACGGCCGGCGTCAGCATGCGCACCCCCTGGATGTCCAGCTTGGCCAGAAAGGCCTGGCCGGGGCTGTCTTCGTAAATCAGGTAATCGGCCCGGCCGCGCTGCAGCATCTGGATGGCCTGCTCCAGGCTGGCCACCTGGGTGATCTTGAGGGCTTGGCGGGCGTAGCGGTCGAAGGCCTCGCCAAAGCTGTTGTTGATGACCGTCACGCCCTGCTGGCCGACCAGATCGCTCCATTGGCGGTAAACCAGGCGTGACTTGGCGTTCACCCAGATCACCGAGCGTGTCTGGTGAAACGCCGGGGTGAAGTAGTCCATGTACTCGGTGCGCGGCTGGGTCCAGAAGGCCCCGGCGATCAGATCGATGCGGCCGGCCTTGGCCTCTTCCTGCACCCGGCCCCAGGGGCCGACGTAGCGCATCTCGATGGTCACGCCCAGCTCCTGGGCCAGACGCTGCATCAGGTCGGCATTGGCGCCGACCAGGCGGCTTTCATCGGCTGGATCGCGCCAGAGGTAGGGCGGGTATTGCGGGTTGCCCGAGGCCACCAAGGTTTTGCAGACGGCGGGTTCGGCCCAGGCGCCCGAGCTGCCGCCCAGCCACAAGCCCGCGAGCAGGCACAGCCAGCGGCGATGCTGCTGCCAGGCTCGGCTCAGGGGGGCAGGGGAGGTAGGGCGGGCGCTCATCCGGGCCTCAGGATAATGCCTTTGATGGAAACCGCTTTGCAAAACATGATTCACGGCCTGCTGGCCTGGGCCGCGCTGCCGGCGGTGGGCCTGCCGGCGGTGTTCCTGATCGCCCTGGTCTCGGCCACCTTGCTGCCCCTGGGTTCGGAGCCGGCCGTGTTCCTGCTGGTCAAGGCCGATCCGGCCATGTTCTGGCCGGCGGTGCTGGTGGCCACGGTGGGCAACACCCTGGGCGGCGCCATCAGCTGGTGGATGGGCCGAGGCGCCGAGCTGGCCTACGAGCACCGCGTCAAGCGGGCTCCGCCCAACCCGCGCGCCCTGGCCTGGCTGCAGCAGTTCGGGGCCAAGGCCTGTTTGCTGAGCTGGCTGCCGGGGGTGGGGGATCCGCTGTGTGCCGTGGCGGGCTGGTTGCGCCTGCCCTTCTGGCCCTGCGTGGCCTATATGGCGGTGGGCAAGTTCTGCCGCTATGTGCTGATGACGGCGGCCCTGATCTGGGTCTTCCCGGGTTCGGCGCCCTGACTTGGGGCACGGGCCGGTCGAACGTGGACAATGCGCCCCAGTTCCAACTCTTCGCGAACCGCCTCATGAGCACGCCCGCCTACACCGAACTGTTCCAGCGCCACCAGCGTCTGCACCGCCTGGGTCATCTGCAATCGATCGCGCAATGGGACCAGTCGGCCAATATGCCGCCCAAGGGCAATGAGGCGCGCTCGCTGGCCCTGGCCGAAATGGGCGGCCTGCTGCACCAGCTGGCCACCGAGCCGCAGCTCAAAAGTCTGCTGGAGCAGGCCGCAGCGGAAAACCTGGAGGCCGACCAACGCGCCAATCTGCGTGAGATGGGCCGCGCCTGGCGCGCGTCCAACGCCTTGCCGCAAAGCCTGGTCGAAGCCAAGTCTTTGGCCAACTCTCGCTGCGAACATGCGTGGCGCGCGCAGCGCCAGGCCAATGACTGGGCCGGCTATGTCGAGAACCTGCGCGAGGTCGTTCGTCTGACCCGCGAAGAAGCGACTCTGCTCGCCGATGGCACGGGCCTGTCGCGCTATGACGCGCTGCTCGATCTGTACGAGCCCGGCATGCGCAGCGCCGAAGTGGACCGCGTGTTTGGCGACCTGCGCAGCTGGCTGCCGGCCCTGATCCGGCAGGTGCGCGAGAAGCAGGCGCAGGAGACCGTGATCCGCCCGGTCGGCCCCTTCACGCAAGCGGCGCAAAAAGCCCTGGGCCTGGACGCCATGCGATTGATGGGCTTTGATTTCGAAGCCGGCCGCCTGGACGAGAGCAGCCACCCCTTCTGCGGCGGCGTGCCCGAAGACGTGCGCATGACCACGCGCTACCGCGAGGACGATTTCCTGCCCAGCCTGATGGGCACCATCCACGAAACCGGCCACGGTCGCTACGAGCAGAACCTGCCGCGCGAGTGGCTGGGCCAGCCTTTGGGCCAGGCCCGCTCCATGGGTTTGCACGAAAGCCAGAGCCTGTCTTTCGAGATGCAGCTGGGCAGCCATCCGGCCTTTGCCCGCCTGCTCAGCCCACTGGTCAGCCGCCATCTGGGCGAGCAGCCTGCTTTTGAGCCGGGCAATCTGAATCGCCTGCTGACCCGTGTGAACCCCGGCTTCATCCGTGTGGATGCTGACGAGGTGACCTACCCGGCCCATGTGATCCTGCGCTACGAGATCGAGCGGCCTCTGGTCGAGGGCGAGATCGAGGTCGAGGACATCCCGGCCCTGTGGGACGCCAAGATGATGGAGCTGCTGGGTCTGGACACCCGTGGCAACTACAAGGACGGCTGCATGCAGGACGTGCACTGGGGTTGCGGCCTGATCGGCTACTTCCCCTGCTACACACTGGGCGCCATGTATGCCGCCCAATGGTTCGCCACCATGCGCCGCGCCATGCCCGACCTGGACGCCCGCATCGCCGCCGGCGATCTGGCCCCGGTGTTCGACTGGCTGCGCGAGAACATCTGGCTGCAAGGCAGCCGCTACGAGACGCCCGAGCTGGTGCGCCGCGCCAGCGGCGAGACGCTGAATCCGGCGCATTTCAAGGCCCATCTGCAGTCGCGCTACCTCGGCTGAGGCCCGCAGCCACGGCCGCTGCAAAAGCAAAGGGCGCCCCCGCGAGGAGGCGCCCTTTTTTGGTTCCGCTTTTCTCTTCTCTTCTTTTCTTGTCGTTTCAGGACCCACGACGTCCCGGTGTGCGGATTGTGATCAGTTCAGGCGCCGGCGGCGGGCCAGAAAGCTGAGCGCGGCCAGGCCGCCCAGCAGCAGGGCGGCGCTTTGCGGCTCCGGCACGGCCGTGGTGATGCTGACCTGGTCCAGCGAGGTGCCCAGACGGTCGCTGCTGCCGCTGGCGCGGAAGTAGAGCGTGGTCGCGCCCGTGGCATTGAAGTCGAACTGCAGCTGCTTCCAGTCGTGGCTGTTGCCACCGGTGCCGCTGCTGACCGCGTTCCAGTGGCTGCCGTCCAGGCTCCAGTCCAGGCCGTTGCTGGCCTGGCCGTTGCCGATGCGGTCGGCGTAGAAAAAGCTCAGGGTGTAGCGCTGGCCGGCCTGGGTGGCCACGGTCTGGAACATGCTGCTGTTGGCCGTGGTGTCCAGCTCCACGAAATTGACGCCGTCGCGGGCCAGGCCCACCGCGTTGTTGCGCACCTCGATGCCGGCGCTGCCGCCAGTCCAGCCGCTGATGTTGCTGAAGATGTCCCAGCGATTGCTGGAGTTGATGACCACGGATTCAAAGCTGCCGTTGACCACCAGATTGCTGGCGCTGTCGGCCTGGCTGAGCAGCGGGGTGGCGAGCAGCAGGGCGGAGAGGAGCATCGTGCGCATGGGGACTTCCTTGAGGCGGGCCGCCGGTGCGGAGGCCCTGGAAGCCATTGTTGCGAGGCCTGGTCTGCGGGAATACCCCTGGCTGGAGGGGCTGCAGGGCGCGAACGTGACGGGGGTCACGCCGCAGCGGCCTGTGCGCTCAGGCGTGGCGCGCTTCCAGCAGGCTCAGGGCCGCGCGCAGGCGGCGCAGAGCATCTTCGGTGCGGGTGGCCGCGGGCTCGCTGAGCAGGCGTCGGCCTGGCTCGTTCAGTGCTTCCAGGTTGAGGCTGAGGCCATGGCGCTGCAGGGCGGCCTGCAACTTGGGCGCGCGGCGGCGCAGGCGCGCCCGCGTGGTCTGGTAGGCGTGCTCGGCCAGATGGCGGCGCTGCGAGTAGCTGAAGGTGTTGGCCAGGAACATCTCGGCATCGCGGTGGTCGGGCTCGAAGAGCAGGATGTCGGTGCCGGGGTGGGTGTGCTCGTAGCGCTTCATGCCCAGCTCCAGCCGCGAGTGGATCAGCGAGCGGAAGGTCTGGCTCATCACCAGGGGCAGGCCGCCGTCCACGAGGTGGGGGATGGAGGTTTCCTGGGGCCCTTGGCCCCGTGCCGGCATCTGTTGCGCCAGCGGATGCTCGCGGTCCGATTCATAGGGCACCAGCGGGTTCAGGCAGATCAGCAGATCCACGCCTTCCTGCAGCAGCAGCGAGGCATGCAAGGTCTTTTTGAGGGCGCCGTCCACATAGTGACGGCCGGCGATCTTGACCGGCGGGAACAGGCCCGGCAGGGCGGCGCTGGCCTGCACGGCGCGCGAGATGGGCACATCGTCCCAGCCGGGCAGGCCGAAGGGCACAGCCTCGCCGCTGTCCAGATCGGTGGCCACCAGCACCAGGCGGCGGCCGAGTTCGCGGAAATCGTTGCTGCGGCCGGGCAGGGCGAACTGGCGGCGGATCTGCGCTTCCAGCGCGTCGCCTGAAAGCAGGCCGGTGGGCAGGGCGCGGCCCAGGCGCTCGAAGGCGCCCATCAGCGAGCGGCCTTCCATCCAGTGATCCCAAACTGCAGATTTCAGCAGACCGGGCAGCAGGCGCAGGCGCTCGCCGTATTCGGCCCAGGCCGGGTGCATGAGCTCGGCCGGGTCAAAGCTGTCGGGTGCCGGGGCGCTGTTCTCGATGAAGGCCGCGCTGAGCATGCGCGGGCCCATGCCATTGGCCAGGCCGGCGGCGATGAAGCCGCCGGCGCTGATGCCGATGTAGGAGTCGCAGTCGCAGAAGTCCAGGCCCGTGATCGATTCTTCCAGCGCGCAGAGCGCGCCGATTTCATAGATCGCGCCGAGCGGCCCACCGCCCGCCAGGGCCAGCCCGATGCGCGGCCGGCCGGAGCGGCGCGGTGGCGTGGCGGGGGGGGCCGAGCGGGGCTTGCGGCGGGCTGTGGGCATGCGGCGGTGGGACAGTCAGCGAGTGCGCGTGGCGGGCGGTCGATCGATCAGGCGGCGGTGCCGGCCTCGGCGGCGGCTGCGGCAGCCGGGCTGGCGCTGGCAGCGGCGCTCACCGGGGCGGCGGCCTTCTTGGCGCGCGGCTTGGCGGCGGGCTTGGGCGCCGGTGCGGCTGCTTTGGCTGCTGCCTTGACCGGAGCTTTGGCGGCCGGCTTGGCAGCGGCCTTCACCGGGGCTTTGGCTGCCGGCCTGCTCGCGGCTTTGGCGAAGGGCTGGGCGGGTGCCTTGCTGGCAGCGGCCTTTTTGGCGGGCGCTTTGGCTGGGGCTTTGTCGGCGGTTTTAGCCGCCGGCTTGGCCGCAGCCTTGGCCTTGGGTGCCGCGGCCTTGCCGGCCTTCTTGGCCGGCACCTTCAGGCCCAGGGCGTCGCTGAGGGCGTCGATGCGCTCGATCAGCTCGTCGATGTCCTTGGCGGCGGGCACGCCCAGGCGCTTGAGCGCACGGGCCACGCGTTCTTCAAAAATCGATTCCAGCTTGTCCCAGTGCTGGCCGGCCTTGCTGCCGACATCACCGGCCATGCCGCTGACCTTGCTGGCCATGGCGCCGAGCTTTTCTTCGGCGGCCGATTGGGTTTTCTTCTGCAGGGTCAGGCCTTCCTTGACCAGGGCTTCAAACACCTTGCCACCCTCGCCCTGTGCCTTGGAGAAGGCGCCCAGGCCAGCGGCCCAGATTTGTTGAGCGGAGTCACGCACGCTCTGCGCCAGCTGGCTGTCCAGCAGGCCGGCGGGCAGGGCGCCGCCGAAGGCTCCATTGGAAGCGGAGTTTTTCTTGGCTGCCATTTTCTGAAGCTTCTTGACCATGTTGTCAGTCCTTGGAGAGCGTTGGTTGGATTGTCGCCAGCCTTTGCCAGCGATGAAGTCACTATAGATCGCCCCGCTGGCATTTGGCACCGGGGAAAGCTAGGCAGTACGCTCTACCTAAGCCCGGATGGGGCGCTGTGCAGCCCTGTGCGGGAAAGCATGCAGCAGCGCCTGCTTTCACTTGGTCAAGAATCCAGGCACAAGAGTTCTCGCACCCCTACGCAGGAGACATGCACATGCAGCAGTATTTCGTCACCGGAGCCACGGGCTTCATCGGCAAGCGCCTGGTCAAAAAGCTGCTGGCCCGGCGCGGCAGCACGGTTCACTTCCTGCTGCGCGAAGAAAGCCGGGACAAGCTGCCCGAGCTGCTGGCCTTTTGGGGCCTGGCCAAGAACAGCACCCGCGCGCTGCCGGTGTTCGGTGACCTAACGGGCAAGAAGCTTGGTGTGGCGGCGGAGGACCTCAAGCGCCTCAAAGGCCAGATCGACCATGTCTTCCATCTGGCCGCGGTCTACGACCTCAAGGCCGACGAGGCCTCGCAAGTGGCGGTGAATGTCGACGGCACGCGCAGCCTGGTCGAGTTTGCCCAGGCCATCGAGGCCGGTCATGTTCACCATGTTTCGTCCATCGCCGCGGCCGGCCTCTACGAAGGCGTGTTCCGCGAGGACATGTTCGACGAGGCCGAGGGCCTGGATCACCCCTACTTCATGACCAAGCACGAGAGCGAGAAGATCGTGCGCAAGGAGTGCAAGCGGCCCTGGACGGTCTACCGCCCGGCCATGGTGGTGGGCGACTCCAGCACCGGCGAGATGGACAAGGTCGACGGCCCGTACTACTTTTTCAAGCCCATCCAGCGCCTACGCCAGATCCTGCCGCCCTGGATGCCCTCGATTGGCCTGGAAGGCGGGCGCGTCAACATCGTGCCGGTCGATTTCGTCGTCAACGCGCTCGACCACATCGCCCACCGCGAGCGCAAGAGCGGCGCCTGCTTCCATCTGGTCGACCCGGTCGGCTACCGCGTCGGCGATGTGCTGGACATCTTCTCCAAGGCCGCGCATGCGCCCAAGATGAATCTCTTCATCAATGCGGCCCTGCTCGGTTTCATTCCCAAGAGCGTCAAGAAGGGGCTGATGGCGCTGGCGCCGGTGCGGCGCATCCGCAATGCGGTGATGAAGGATCTCGGCCTGCCCGACGATATGTTCACCTTCATCAACTACCCGACTCGCTTTGATTGCCGTGAGACCGAGGCTGCGCTCAAGGGCTCGGGCATTGCCTGCCCCAATCTGCATGACTACGCCTGGCGGCTGTGGGATTACTGGGAGCGCCACCTCGACCCCGATCTGTCGATCGACCGCAGCCTGCGCGGTGCCACCGCCGGCAAGGTGGTGCTGGTGACGGGCGGCTCCTCCGGCATCGGCTTGGCGGCGGCCAAGAAGTTTGCCGAAGCCGGCGCCATCACCCTGATCTGCGCCCGCGACGAGATCAAGCTGGCCGAAGCGGTGAAGGAGATCCGCGAGGCTGCTGGTGCGCAAGCCCAGGTGCACGCTTTCTCGGCCGACATTGCCAACGAGGAAAGCTGCGCGGCCATGATTGCCGCCATCTCCGAACAGTTCGGTGGTGTCGATTTCCTGATCAACAACGCCGGCCGCTCGATCCGCCGCGCCATCGAGAGCAGCTACGACCGCTTCCATGATTTCGAGCGCACCATGCAGCTGAATTATTTCGGCTGCCTGCGCGTGACCATGGGTCTGCTGCCCGGCATGGTGGCCAAGAAGAAGGGCCATGTGGTCAACATCTCCAGCATCGGCGTGCTGACCAATGCGCCGCGCTTCTCGGCCTATGTGGCCAGCAAGGCCGCGCTCGATGCCTGGACACGCTGCGCCTCCAGCGAATATGCCGACCTGGGCGTGACCTTCACCACCATCAATATGCCGCTGGTGCGCACGCCCATGATCGCGCCGACGCAGATCTACAAGAACGTGCCTACGCTGGCGCCGGAAGAAGCGGCCGATATGGTGGCGCAGGCCTGCATTGCCAAGCCGGTGCGCATCGCCACACGTCTGGGCATCACCGGCGAGCTGATGCATGCCCTGGTGCCGCGTGTCGCGCAGATCGTCATGAACACCAGCTTCCGCATGTTCCCTGACAGCGATGCGGCCAAGGGCGCCAAGCCCGGCTCCAAGCCGCAGCTGTCTGCCGAGGCGATCGCCCTGCAGCAGATGATGAAGGGCATTCACTTCTGAGCCTCGAAGCGGGTGCCACGAGTCGGGTGGCGCCCGCTGTTCGAACCGAGCTTCTTCAGTGCGCCGGGTCTCGATCTAGTCTTTCAGGCCGATGCAGATCTGCACATGGCCCGGGCCCAGATAACGCTCCAGGTCCACGCCGTAGGCGCGCTCGGGCGCGCCCGGCTGCTCGAAATAGGCCCAGACCTCGCCCCAGGTCTGGATCAAAGCCTCTGGCAGAGTGCCCTGGGCTTCAAAGACCAGGTAGCGGCCGGCCGGCACCTGCAGGCGGCGGTCGGTGGTGGCTCCGGCATTGACCTTGCGTTCTTCCGCGCTGTGAGGCGCCCGGATGCCAGCCAGCACGCGGTAGTCCGCGTGGTGGCGGTCGGCGTAGTCGAAGTAGGCCCCGAACACATCACCTTGCAGGCCCGAGCCTGCAAAGTCTTGCCAGAGCCGGCCGATGCGCGCGCGCTCGGGATGCTGGTGGTCCATTTCAGCGGCGTTGCTGGTGCGGCAACTCAGGCCGAGGAGTTCAAAGGCGGGGAGGGTTTCGACGTGGGGCATGGCGCACGGTGCAGTCTGCTGATGGGCTTGGGAGCGAAGTAGCCCCGATCATCGTTGCAGACGGCGCTGGCGTGCGGCCTGGGCGGCCGTTGAGCTGCGGTAGTAATCACGCGACCTTGCTGGCCGCGGTGGCAAGGCGCTCCGCGGCGCGGCTTCAGTGCCGGCCTGGCTCGGCGCGGAAGATGGCCAGGGCGCGCACCAGCTGATCGGCCTGGTTGCGCAGGCTTTCGGTGGCGGCGGTGGATTGCTCGACCAGGGCGGCGTTCTGCTGCGTGACCTGGTCGAGGTGGTTGACCGCCTCGGTGACCTGGCCGATGCCGGTGCTCTGCTCGCGGTTGGCCTGGCTGATGCTGGTGATCAGCTGGCTGACCTGGCTCACTTGCTGGACGATCTCGCCCATGGTGCGCTCGGCATTGCCGACCTGGCGGGCGCCATGTTCGACCTTCTCGACGCTGTCGCTGATCAGGGTCTTGATCTCCTTGGCCGCCTCGGCGCTGCGCTGGGCCAGGCTGCGCACCTCGGCCGCCACCACGGCAAAGCCGCGGCCTTGCTCGCCAGCGCGCGCCGCTTCCACGGCCGCATTCAGTGCCAGGATGTTGGTCTGGAAAGCAATGCCGTCGATCACGCCGATGATGTCGTTGATCTTGCGGCTGGAGGCGGTGATGCCTTCCATGGTGCGGTTGACCTGGCCGACCACCTCGCCGCCTTGTTCGGCCACGCGGCTCGCATCCTGGGCCACCTGGGTGGCCTGGTGGGCGGTGTCGGAGTTGTTTCGCACGGTGGAGCTCATCTGCTCCATCGAAGCGGCCGTTTCCTCCAGGCTGGACGCCGCCTGTTCCGTGCGGGCGCTGAGGTCGTTGTTGCCTTGCGCGATCTCGCTGCTGGCGGTGCGCACGGTCAGCACCTGCTCGCTGACGTCGTCCACGATCCAGCGGAACATCAGGCCCAGCTGGTTGATGGCGCGCATGCTCATGCCAAGCTCGTCGACGCGGTCCATCTGGATGTTGGAGTGGGTATCGCCCGCTGCAATGGCGCGGGCCTGCGAGGCGAGCAATTCGACCGGCGTTGAAACCTGGCTGTGCAGCCACCAGGCACTCAGGCCGCAGCTCAAGGCCAGGATGCCCGCCAGGCCGGCCAGCGCGCCCGTTGCCAAGCCGAGCTGGCTGGCTGCCAGCAGGCTCAGCACGGGCATCAGCAAGGCGCCGGCCCAGATGCGGGTTCGCACCGACCAAGTCTGCAGTCCGCGTGAAAACACGCCACGCAGACCGCGTCGCACGATCAATCCTTTGTGGAAGCTCAAGTCACCGGCCTGACCCTGACGAAAGGCGGCATAGAGCGTTTCGGCGGTCTGGATTTCAGCGCGCGGCGGTTTGGTGCGCACCGACATATAGCCGACCACGCGGCCGTGGCGCTCCACCGGCGTGGCGTTGGCGCGCACCCAGTAGTGGTCGCCGTTCTGGCGGCGGTTCTTGACCAAGGCGGTCCAGGACTGGCCGGACTTGAGCGTGGCCCACATATCGGCGAAGGCTTCCGCCGGCATGTCGGGGTGGCGCACCAGGTTGTGGGGCTGACCGAGGATGTCGGCCTCGCTGTAGCCACTGACGGCCACAAAGGCGCCGTTGGCATAGGTGATGCGGGAGTTGACATCCGTGGTGGACATCAGGGTGGCATCGGCCGGGAAGTCATATTCCCGTTGGCTGACCGGCTGATTGTTGCGCATGACAAACCTTGTGTTGTGGGCGCGGCTCTCGGTGCAAGGACGCCGGTGTTGGCCGCTGGATGGCTGAACCACGCACAGGCCTGAGACTGCTCCGTCTGGGTGCAAGTCAGACCTGATGGATGGAGGACCTCTTCCCTGATCCGGCGTCGCCCATTCACTTCTGCAGGAGGTGAGGCGGGCAGGCCGGGAGATCCCCTGGCGTTATCGGCAGTGTGACGAATTTGTGAAGGCGCATGTGTGCGAATTTCGCATCTCTGTCGCTCCAGCCGAATGCCGGTGCAGTGCCTGCAAGGTGGCGAGCAGCAACTGGCTGCCAAAGCCTGCCAACAGCAGGGCCAGTGAGCACCCTGTGCTCGACTCGGTGAAGCTCCGCTCCGTGGGGTCAGGTCTTGTGGGCCTCAGTCTTTGCGCGGAATGGCGTAGGTGCCCACCACATGCGCGACCGGCTCATCGCTGCCCTCGGAGTACAGGCTGACCTCGCCCACCGCCAGGGTTCGGCCCAGCTTCATCAGGGTGCAGACGCCGAGGATGTCACGGTCACCGGCCGGCTTGCGCAGAAAATTGATGTTCAGGCTGGTGGTCACCGTCAGTGGCACGATGCCGATCTCGCCAAGAATGGCCACGTACAAGGCCACATCGGCCACGGTCATCAACACCGGCCCGGACACGGTGCCGCCGGGCCGCAACTCCGACTCACCGACCGGATGCCGCACTGTTGCGCTGCGCGGCCCCAGCGCCTCGATGCTGCATTTGGACTGCGGAAACTCCCGGGCCAGGAAGTCGGCCAACTCGGCCTGGCTTGGGCGTGGAGGGGCTTGGTGAAGGCGTGTCATGGGTGGTGATGCGGGGTCAACTCGTCGTGGATTGATTTTGACGGCCTTGTTGCCGCCTGAGCGCTGCGTTTCGAAGAACAGCTGGTCCGTCGAGGGAGGCAGTTGCATGCGGCTGTCGGCACAGAGCCGTCGTTCGCTGAGGTTTCGATTCGAACGCAGAGTTCTCGGAGAACCGCAGAGGCTGCAGTGAGAGAAAGGAGTTTTTGTCTCAGCGTCCTTTGCGGTCCTCTGAGAGCTCTGCGAGCTGCAGCTTGTGCGCGAGCGACAGCTCCGCGCCGACAGCTTCCTTCAGCGCGTTCCAAGCCCGGCCATAAAAAAGGCCTCCCGAAGGGAGGCCTGTATGAACCGTGAGAAGGGACCGGCGAGCGCAGCGCCGGTGCCGCTTTCAGGCTCAGGGGGTGCAGCGATACACCTTCACGTCATCGACATACCAGCCGATGTTGCCACCGCAACCGTCGGTGGACATCTCGAAGCGCAGCTTGACCTTGTCATTGGGCTTGGCAAAGCGAGACAGGTTGACGATGGAGCGACCCCAGGAGCCACTCACCGAACCACCGTCCGTGCCCGAGAAGGCGGCTTGGCCGGCCAGCGGGTTGTCGTTGCCTTGGGCGACCGTTTTCAGGGTCGTGTTGTAGGCGTTGTAGACAAAGTCCGAGGCGGCGATCAGCTGCCAGGCACCGCCGTTGACGCTGATCTTCAGATTGCCGCCGTCCCAGGTGGGCTCGGTGGCGACCCAGTGATCAAACGTCAGCTTCGGCGCTGCGGCATCGGCCGTGATGGCGAACTCGGGGCTTTCGATGCGGACGACGCCCGCTTCGTTGCCGCCGGGGCTGCAGGTGCCGATATTGGGGTCGGCAGCAAACAGGGCATAACCCGGGCGTCCGTTGGGCAGCTTGGTCACCACGCCCCAGTTGCGAGGTGTGAACTCGGGGTTGCGGCCTTGGTAGCTGACTTGCCAACGCACACCGCCGGCCTTGCCGCCGTCGAAGCTGTCCGACAGCAGCGGAGCCACATTGCCGGTGGGGCACAGGGCTGGTGGCGACTTGGCCAGCAGGGGCACAAAGTTGCACTGCGACGGTGGGGTGCGCAGCTCAACGGCTTGGGCCATCTTGCCAATCTGCGCGCAGTCCTGGGCGTTGATGACCTCGCCCGAGGGAGCGCCAGTCTTCAGGTCGTTCAGGTTCTGGCCGGTCAGGTCGGTGCAGGACTGAGCCAGGGCGTCGGCGTGATCGGCGAAGCCGCTGGCCGGGCCTTGGTACACGCTTTGGGCGCGGTAGTAGATGTGGGCGGCCTTGGTCAGGCCGATCGGGAGGATCGTCTGACCGTTGTAAGTGCCGCCGTCCACCAGCAGGGCGTAACCATGGTTGGGCACGCCGGAGTTGCTGTGCACGCCACCGGAGTCGCCGGTGCTGCAGCGGTAGCGGGTGTCCGTCACCTTGGCCGGGTGGCCGTAGCAGGTCGGGTTGTACATATCGCGGATGGCGCCGCTGAAAGCGGTGGCATCTTCGCCCATCAGCCAGCGCACCGAGTTGTCGGTGCCGGGCACGCCACCGACCTTGGTGAAGACCGTGCAGGCGCCGGCGGTACGGGCCGCATCGGGAACGTCGGTGCCGCGGCTGTTCAGGCGGTCCACGGTTTCACCCCAGATGTCGGAGTAGGCCTCATTCAAGGCGCCCGGTTGCCATTGGTAGATCAGGCCGTGGGTGTACTCGGTGTAGGCATGACCCCATTCGTGCGCGGTCACGTCGTCGGTTGTGGTGCCCGGGCAGAAGGAGATGTAGGTGCCGTTCCAGGACGCGTTCGGGCAGAGGTCGCCGCGGTTGAAGATCGAGTCCATGGTCTTGCCCTTGCCGTCAAAGGCGTCGCGACCGAAGGCGTTCTTGAACATGTTGTAAATGTCGGCAGAGGCGGCAATCATGTTGTCAGCCTCGACGGTGCCGGTCGGGAATGCCTGGCCTTCCACCCAGAACGGTGAGTTCGGGTAGTTGGGCACCGGCGGCAGCTTGCCCTGGCCGTCGAAGGCGCGGCGGTTCATGGACTCATGGATGCCGCTGATCTTGTCGATCACCTTGCCGGTGTGGGCATCGACGTACACGAACTCGCGCACATCCTGCTTGTTGCCCACTTCGACCTGCCAGGCCAGGTGGTTGATGCCTTCCACGCCCTTGGCCAGACCTTCGCGGAAGATCATCAGGGTCGGGGTGCCGGCGCTCAGGCGAGTCGGCCGCTTCAGTTCGGCATTGACGGCGGTCACGGCGATCTTGCTGGCCTGCTCGGCCGTGCGGCTGGGCGTGGCCTTGACGTTGATGCCGGGGATGAAGGTGCCGTTGACGACCACCAGATTGTCGGCGGCGTCGTAGTGGGCCTTGAGTTCGCCGCCGAACACCGGCAAGCCTTGGTAGACCTGCTGGTAGCTCAGGCGGGTGCTGCCTTGGCGGTCCTTGCTGATGATCGGGGCCGACAGTTCGCTGCTAGCGTCTCGGATGCCAAACAGCGCGGCGTACTCGTTCAGGAATTGCACCGTGGCGGTCTGCTTGGCGGCATCGCCGACGGCACTGGCACGGGCAGCCAGCTTGGCGCCGGCCGGCACGCGCACGAAGCGGGCGGCACCGGTGGCGGCATGGTAGGACACATCAGCGCTGCTGCCGGTGGCAGTGGCCAGTCGGTCCAGGGCTTCGCGTTGGCCGTTCAGGGCGTTCTGTGCCTGCGCTTGGCTGGCCAGGGCCAGGCCCATGGACAGGGCCAGCAGGGACAGCTTCTTTTGGTTTCGGGTCATAAGGTCTCCGGAGCGCGGTGGCTTCACCGCATCAACATGGATGGAAGAATCGGCGGCATCGAGGCGGGCGCTTTCGGTGCGCCCGCCGCTATGGGGCGATCAGTGTTGCGTGGCGCTGCTGCGGCGGCGGGCGAGGGCACCCACGCCGATCAGGCCCAGGCCCATCAGGGCCCAGCTGCTGGGTTCCGGCACCGGGGTGACCGAGCCCACGGTCAGGTTGTCCACGCTGGCGTACAGCGTGGCGCCGGGTGCGCTGATGGTCAGCGAGCTGATGACCTGGGTCGAGGCGAAGCCGCGGAAACTGTCAGCCGCGCTGGCCGGGGTGAAGGTGGTGGTGGTGCCGTCGCTCAAGGTCAGGGTCACCGCAACCTGCTGGAACTCGTCCGACAGGTTGACGTTGAAGAAATCGCCGCCCACGGCGGTGACATTGCCGCTGGTGAAGGTGATGGTCAGTGCCTGGTCGGGCAGGCTGGTGCCCAGGACGGAGCCCGATGCGTACAGATCGCCGAGAGAGCTGATGCTGTAGCTGAAGCCTCCCGAGCTGAAGCTCAGGTTGGCGCCGCTGGCCGGACTGCTCAGGCCAGCGAAAGCCTCGGTGTAGCCGGGGCCGCTCAGGCCGGCCAGGAAGGCGGCCGAGTTGGTGTAGGTGGTGGTGTCGGCGAACGACGGTGTGGCCAGGGCGGCCAGCACGGCGGCCGTGACAGCCAGGCGGTGTGCAGTCTGCATTCAGATTCCCTCGATCAAATGGATGAGACGAACCCCAGAAGGTTCTCGTGCCTTCGACGTTCTCACGTGACGCAAGTCACGGAAAGGGGGGAAGCACTAGGAGTGAAGTGCCTGTCCTGAAAACGCGGGATGCGGGATCACCGGATTGCGAGCGGTCGATATTTGTGCCATGTCGAGCGCGGCGTTATGAGTTCAGTGAAAGTCGCGGCTGCCCACGTCCTTGCCCAGGCGGCCCAGCAGCGGGGTCAGGTCTTGCACGCGGCGGGCGATCAGATTGCGCACGCCGTTCTCGTACTGCCACTGGCCCTGTACCGCCAGCAGCCGGGCCACCAGGATGGTGCGGCGGAAGGCGGCGTAGACATCCGGCCAGACGATCACCTGCACGCTGCCGCTCTCGTCTTCCAGGCTGATGAAGAGCACGCCCTTGGCCGTCTGCGGGCGCTGGCGCACGGTGACCAGGCCGCAGGCCTGGGCCGACTGGCCGCTGCGCCAGGCGCGCAGCTCCTGCGCATTGCGGTAGCCCAGGCGTGCCAGCCGGGGCCGCAGCAGGGCCAGCGGATGGCTGCGCAGGCTCAGGCCCAGGGCGGCGTAGTCCCAGACCACCTCTTCGCCCTCGGCGGCCGCCGGCAGGTCCAGCTCCTCCTCGGCGGCATAGGCCTGGCGCAAGAGCGGCGGCTGGGCGCGCAGGGCCGAGGCCTGCCAGACCTGCTGGCGGCGGTGGCCGGCCAGGCTTTGCAAGGCATCGGCCGCGGCCAGCTGCTGCAGCTCCTGCTGGTCCAGGCTGGCGCGCAGGGCCAGGTCTTGCGTGTCCACAAACCGCCCCTCAGCGGCTCGCGCGGCCTCGATGCGCAGGGCCGCCGCCCGGCTCAGACCGTGTACCAGATGCAGGCCCAGGCGCACGGCCGGCTGCACGCCGTCGTCCAGGCGCTCGGCGGGCTCGGGCGCCTCGGGATGCTCCAGGCTGCTCAGCCAGCCGCCGTGGTTGACATCGCTGGGCCGCACCTCGATGCGGTGGCGGCGGGCGTCCTGCACCAGCTGGCTGGGGGTGTAGAAACCCAGCGGCTGCGAGTTCAGCAGGGCGCAGAGAAAGGCCGCCGGTTCATGGCGCTTGATCCAGCAGGACACATACGTCAGCAGGGCGAAGCTGGCCGCATGCGACTCGGGGAAGCCGTAGGAGGCAAAGCCCTTGATCTGGCGGAAGATGGCCTCGGCAAACGCGTCCTCGTAGCCGCGTTCGCGCATGCCGCTGAGGATCTTCTCGTGGAAGCGGGCCAGGTCACCGGGCCGCTTCCAGGCGGCCATGGCGCGGCGCAGCTGGTCGGCCTCGCCGGGGCTGAAGCCGGCGGCGATCATGGCCACCTGCATCACCTGCTCCTGGAAGATGGGGATGCCGCAGGTGCGCTCAAGCGCGGCGCGCAGATCGTCTTTCGGATACTTGATTTGCCCGGGCGGCAGGGCGCGGTTCTGCAAATAGGGGTGGACCATGCCGCCTTCGATGGGCCCGGGCCGCACGATGGCCACCTCGATCACCAGGTCGTAAAAGCAGCGCGGCCGCAGGCGCGGCAGCATGGACATCTGCGCGCGTGATTCGATCTGGAACACCCCCACCGTGTCGGCGCGGCAGATCATGTCGTAGGTGGGCTTGTCGTCGGCCGGCACATCGCTCATGCCGAAGGGCTGGGCAGCCGGGTAGCCGCGCAAGCGGCTGATCAGGGCGAAGCTGCGCTGCAGGGCGCTGAGCATGCCAAGGGCCAGCACATCGACCTTCATCAGGCCCAGGGCGTCGATGTCGTCCTTGTCCCACTCGATCACGGTGCGCTCGGTCATGGCCGCGTTCTCGATCGGCACCAGGCGCGAGAGCGGGCCGGCCGTCAGCACAAAGCCGCCCGGGTGTTGGCTCAGGTGGCGCGGCATGCCCATCAGCTGGCGGGTGAGCCGCACCAGCTGGCGGATCTGCAGGTCCTGAGGGTCGAAGCCCAGCTCCTGCTGCAGCTGGGCCAGGCGATCGTCGGGCAGGGATTCCTCGCTCCAGCCATGGTGGTCGCCGGCTAGCTTCTCGACCAGGGCCTCATCCAGCCCCAGGGCGCGGCCGACATCGCGGATGGCGCTGCGCGGCCGGTAGCTGATCACCACGGCGGTCAGCGCGGCGCGTTCGCGGCCGTATTTGCGGTAGAGGTACTGGATCACCTCCTCGCGCCGCTCGTGTTCGAAATCGACGTCGATGTCGGGCGGCTCGTTGCGCTCGCGGCTGATGAAGCGCTCGAACAGCAGGCTGCTGCGCGCCGGGTCCACTTCCGTGATGAAGAGGCAGTAACAGACCACGCTGTTGGCCGCCGAGCCGCGGCCCTGGCAGAGGATGTCCACGCTGCGCGCGAAGGCGACGACATCGGCCACGGTCAGGAAGTAATGCTCGTAGCCCAGCTCCTGGATCAGGGCCAGCTCATGCTCGATCTGCGCGCGCAGCTCGGGCTTGATGCCATGGGGCCAGCGGCGGGCCGCACCGGCCTCAGTCAAGGCGCGCAGATGGCTGCTCGGCGTGGCGCCTTCGGGCACGACTTCGGCCGGGTATTGGTAGCGGATCTCCTGGAGCGAGAACTGACATTGCGCCGCCACCCGCAAGGTCTCGGCCAGCAGGGCCGGCGGGTAGAGCTGGCCCAGGCGCAGGCGGCTGCGCAGATGGCGCTCGGCATTGGCCTGCAGCTGGTGGCCGCAGGCGGCGATGGGGCGGTTCAGCCGGGTGGCGGTCAGCACATCCTGCAAGGCCTTGCGCGAGCGCCGGTGCATGTGCACATCGCCGGCCGCCACCAGGGGCAGGGCCGTCTGCTCGGACAGCTGGCCCAGGCGCTGCAGCCAGAGCTCGTCGCCCAGCTCGCGCAGCAGCTCGACACCGATCCAGGCCTGGCCGGTGAAATGGCGCAGCAGCCAGCGCGCCGGGATCAGCAGCTCTTCGTCGCTGGCCTCGCGCGGCGGCAGCAGCAGGGCCAGGCAGTCGGCCAGCTCGCCGCGCTGGGCCGTCTCTTGCAGCCGCGCCCAGCTCAGGCGGTAGCTGCCCTTGGTGGCGCTGCGGCGCAGGCCGGTGATGAACTGGCAGAGGTTGCCGTAGCCCTCGAGATGGCGCGCCAGCAGCACCAGCTTGAACCTCACTGGGTCGGGGGTGGTCTCGGGCGGCCCGGGCGGCGCCTGCGCCAGCCGGCGCACGCTGAACTCGGCGCCGATCAGCAGCTTCAGCTCGGGCTCCCCGGTGACCGGGTCGCGCGGCAGGGCCTGGGCCGCCACATGGGCGCGCACCACGCCGGCCAGCGAGCATTCGTCGGTCAGGGCCAGGGCGGCATAACCCTGCTCATGCGCGCGCTCCACCAGCTCGCCCGGCGTGGAGGCGCCGCGCAGAAAGGAGTAGTTGCTGAGCGCATGCAGCTCGGCATAGGCGGGCAGCAGGCTTGATTTTTTCATGCGAACAGCCCGTGCAGAAACCAGCCTTCTTCTTCGCTGCTCAGGCGCTGCTGGAAGATCCACAGCAGGCCGGCCTGCGGGCTGCTGGCCAGGAAGTAATCGCGCTGCTGGTGCAGCGAGCTCTGGCCGTCGGCCGCCGGTTGCCACCAACCGCCCTCGATGCGCTGCGGCCCGGCCAGCAGTTGCAGCGCTGCGCCGCCGTAGACCGGCTGGTCCTGGCGCAGGCTCAGTCGCAGCGGCGGCGCCAGCAGCCAGGTCGGCTGTGGGCAGAGCGGCAGGGCCTCTGGCGCAGCGGCTGAGGCCGCCGTGTGGGGTGGGCTTTCGTTCCATGCCACCCAGCGCTGCATCTGTTCCAGCCGGTGGTCCTGCTGCAGCTGGCCGCAGCGCACAGCCTGTGCGCCGAGGCGGATGCTCAGGCGCATCAGCAGCTGCTCCAGCGGTTCCTTGGCCTGCTCGGGCCCGGCCGGCAGCAGGCTGGCGCTGCGCTCTTCCAGGGCCCGCACTTCGCCGGCCTGCAGGCTCAGCTCGGCCACCGGCGCGGCCAGCTCCAGGCGCAGCAGGTGCTCGTGCAGCAGGCGCGAGAGCTGGCCGAAATCGCGCGTCAGCGCGGCGCTGTGCACGAGCAGCCGGCCGCCCGGGCCGATGTCGCGCGCCCGCATGGCGTCATGGGCCCAGGCCAGCTCGAAGGCCTCGATGCCGGCGTGGCGCGCCGCCAGCCAGGCGCAGAGCTGGCGCAGCAGCTCCTGGGCGTGCTGCAGCAAGGCCAGGGCGTTGTCCAGGCGCTGCGGCAGCTCCAGCTTGGCTTGGAACTGCTCGGGCGCAGTGATCCAGGCATGGGCTTGGGGTGCCTGGCCATAGGCCTGGTCCAGGGCGCGAAGAAGCCCCGGGCCGAAACGCCGGCTCAGGGCGGCCCGCGGCAGGCGGCGCACATCGCCCAGCGTGCGGCAGCCCAGGCGCGCCAGCATGGGCGATTGCGCCTGCGCGGCGCTGAGGGTGAACAGCGGCAGCGGGTCCAGCAGGCTGGCCAGGGGGGCGGACAGGCCATCGGCCCGCACGCAGGCCTCACCCGGTGCCCCCGCCGCCCCCGGCTGCGCCAGCGCCCCGCGCGCCAGCGCCAGGGCCGCCAACGCGGTGGGCGCCCAGGCCAGGGCGGCCAGGCTCAGGCCGGCGTCGCCGATCCGCGCCGCCACCCGCTGGTGCAAGGCCTCGGGCCCGCCAAACAGGCGCAGGCTGGCGGCCACCTCCAGCACCACGGCCTCCTCCAGCGCCGCCACCCTTGGCGAGAACTGCAGCGCCCACCAGGCCAGGGCTGGGGCTGCGGCTTCGTGCCGGGGGTGGCTCGGGGCAGTGGCCTCATCCGGCGGCGCGGGCGGGCTGAGCAGGGCGAGCCAGTGCATGAGGCGAGGGCGCCGCGGGGCGCGGCGCTTGCAGAACCGGGGGCGTGTTGGGTGCCAGGCTCGGGCGTCCGAGGCCGCGCGCCAGCATGGTGGCCGTCAGCACCCGCTCCAGGCCCGAGGGCAGGGCGGGCAGCTGCAGCAGGCCTTCGAAAGCCGGGCCGCGCCGTTTCAGGATGCGCAGCTGCAGATCGGCCAGCTCCTGCTGCGGCTTGCGCGCGCCCAGGGCCAGGTCCAGATGCAGGCGCAGCGGCGCGGCCGAGGACTGCGCCGCCGCCGCCTCGGGCCGGAACAGGAACAGCGGCGCGTCCAGGCCCAGGGCCTGGGTCTGTAGGCGGCGCAGTTGCTCGGGCCGCAGTTTCGGCAACCAGAGCAGCAGGGCGGCGGCGGCATTCGATTTGATCGCCTGCTCGGCCGCCCAGAGCTGCTGCTGCGGGGTCTCTGGCGCCAGCCAGATCAGCTGTTGTGGCGCCAGGCCGGCGGCTTGCAAACCCGGCAGATGCGGAATCAGCGGAGGGTTGATCAGCAGCAGCGGCCGCTGTTGTTGCGCGCGCGGGGCGCTGGGCTTGCGCGCCCGGCCTCGGCCACGCGAGGCGGGGGCTGCTGCCTGCGGCTCGGCCAGCAGCCCGCGCAGCGCCGGCAGCAGCAAACGCCACTCCAGATGCAGGCCCGGCGGGCAGAGGAGTTCACTGAGGCTGTGCGTGGGCCAGCCGCCGCCGGGCAGTTCGGCGTCCAGGGCGGCAAAGCCGCTGCTCAGGCAGGGGCTGCTGCTGGCGCCCAGGCTGCTGGCCCGCCAGACCTGCTGCTCCAGCAAGCGAGCCTCGCGCTCGGCCAGCCGCGCCGGCGCTGCTGACGGCAGGGCCGGCATCGACGCGGGTGGAGCGTTGACGAGAGGGGTGAACATGGCAAAAAGGGCGGGCGGGTGCTGTGCATGAGCGGCCGAAGGCCGGTGAGCCGGAGAACCAGGGGATGGGGCCGAAATCCAGAAGCAAGGCCGGTTCCGGCCTCGGTGTCGTGATCCAGAACGCTGGTGAGAACTGTATTTTTATACAGTATACGGTCGCCGGTCCAGCGCGCCAAGCCTGCAAGCGTGATGCATGCCCGGCGCTTGAAAACAGGGGGCGCGCGTGGGCGAGCGCGCCCGACCGCAGGGCCCTTGGGTGGGCGCTGCGGGCGGCGGAGGCTCGGGAGGTGCGAGCGGTGGGGAGGCGAGAAGGTGGGAGCGCGCTTGGGGCCGGCTCAGTCCCGCTCCACCTGCGGTTTGGGCCGCTGAGCCACGGTGATGGCGATGTCCAGTTGTTGACCGGCGCGTTGCACGGTGACCTGGGTGCCGGTTTTGGGCTTGAGGGCGGAGACGGCGGCGAGCAACTGGGCCGGGGTGGCGACCGGGGTGTCGCCGACGCGGGTCAGCACATCGCCGGGTTTGAGGCCGGCCTTCGCGGCCGGGGCGTCGGCGACCACGCCGCTGATCAGCACGCCTTGCTTGACGGTGACCTTGAAGGCCTCGGCGAATTCGGGCGTCAGCTCGCGGGTCTGCACGCCGATCCAGCCGCGGGCGACCTGGCCATCGCGGATCAGCGACTCCATCACCTGGCGCGCGGTGCTGACCGGAATGGCGAAGCCGATGCCCAGGCTGCCGCCGCTGCGCGAGAAGATGGCGGTGTTGATGCCGACTAGGTTTCCTTCGGCGTCGACCAGGGCGCCGCCCGAGTTGCCGGGGTTGATGGCGGCATCGGTCTGAATGAAATTCTCGAAGGTGTTGATGCCCAGCTGGTTGCGACCCAGGGCGCTGACGATGCCTGAAGTGACCGTCTGGCCGACATTGAAGGGGTTGCCGATGGCCAGCACCACATCACCCACTTCCAGGCTCTCGGCATGGCCGAGCTGGATCACGGGCAGGCGCTCGAGTGCGATCTTGAGCACGGCGACATCGGTCTCCGGGTCGCTGCCGACCAGGGTGGCGCGGGCCTGGCGGCCGTCGCTGAGCATGACCTCGATGTCCGAGGCGCCTTCGATCACATGGTTGTTGGTGAGCAGATAGCCGTCGGCCGAGACGATCACGCCCGAGCCCAGGCCGGTCTGCGGCCGCTCAGACGGCTGACCCCGGCCGCGTGGGCCGAAATGGAAGCGGAACCAGGGGTCGTTGCTGTCGGCCGTGCGGCTGGGCGCCTTGCTGGCGGTGATGCTGACCACGGCCGGCGCGGCGCGGCGTGCGGCCAGGGCATAGCCGCTGCGTGCCGGGGCGGAGGCGCCGCTGGCTGCCGGCGCGGCCGGGCTGGGTTCGGCGATCTTGAACAGGGGCAGGCTGGCGGCCGGGCCACCGGCGCTGCCCGCGAGGCCGCGGCCTTGCAGCCATTGCGGTTTCAGGGTGCTGACCACGAAGAGCAGGGCCAGCACCACCGTGGTGGCCTGAGCGAAAATCAACCAAAGTCTGCGCACTACAACAACTCCTCTTCCGAACCCGAGCGGCCCACCGATGACTTCACGACACAGCCTGGAACGACATCTCCATATGGAGCTCAATGTCGACCGTTTCAAGGATTATGGGCCGAACGGTTTGCAGGTGGAGGGGCGGGCCGAGGTGCGCCATCTGGTCTGCGGCGTGACGGCCAGCCTGGCCTTGATCGAGGCGGCGATTGCCGCCGGGGCCGATGCCATCCTGGTCCACCACGGCCTGTTCTGGCGCGGCCAGGACGGCCGCGTCACTGGTTGGATGAAGCAGCGCCTGGCGCGCCTGCTGGCTGCCGATGTCAGCCTGCTGGCCTACCACCTGCCGCTGGACGCCCATGCCGAACTCGGCAACAACGCCCAGCTCGGCCGCGTGCTGGGCTGGCAGGCCGACGGCCGCTTCGGCGAGCAGGACCTGGGCTTCATCGGTGCGGCTGCGCAGCCTTTGAGCTTGCAGGCCCTGGGCGAGCAGATCGAGCAAGGCCTGGGCCGTGCGCCGGTGCTGGCGCCCGGTGATGGGCGGGTGCTGAAGCGCATTGCCTGGTGCACCGGTGGGGCTCAGGGTTATTTTGAACAGGCGATTGCGGCCGGCGCCGATGTGTTCGTCACCGGCGAGATTTCCGAGCCGCAAGCCCATCTGGCCGCCGAGACCGGCGTGGCCTTCATCGCCGCCGGCCACCATGCCACCGAGCGCTACGGCGTGCAGGCTCTGGGGCAGCATCTGGCCCAGCAGTTCGGCCTGAGCCAGCAGTTCATCGATCTGCCCAATCCGGCATGAGCACGCTCACGTCAAGCCCGCGGCCCTTGCTGCTCAGCATGGGCGATGTCTGCGGCATCGGCCCCGAGGTGGCGGTGGCGGCCTGGGCGGCCGATCTGGATCTCAGTGGTCGCAGCGATCTCTGCCTGGTCGGCGATGTGGCCGTGCTGCGTCGGGCCCTGGGCTTCATGGGTCTGCAGGCGCCGGTGCTGCAGCTGGAATGTTTGCAGGACTTTGCCCAGCGCCCGCCCCATGCCCTGCCGGTGTGGCAACCCCCGGGCCTGGCGGTGGGTTTGGTCGATGAGGCGCTGGGCCAGATCTCGGCGCGCGCTGGTGTGGCGGCGGCCCTGTGCATCGAGGCTTCGGTGGCCGCCCTCCTGGCTGGGCAGGCTCAGTGCCTGGTGACAGCGCCCATCCACAAAGAGGCCTTGCATGCGGCCGGCGTGGATTTCCCGGGGCATACCGAGCTGCTGCAGGCGCGCTCGGTGCCGGCCGGCGCGGCCTTGCCGCCGGTGCGCATGATGCTGGCCAATGAGGAGCTGCGCACGGTGCTGGTCACCATCCATTGCTCGCTGCGCCAGGCCATCGAGCAGATCAGCGCCGCGCGGGTGCTGGAGACGCTGCGCATCACCCACCAGGCGCTGCAGCGCATGGGCATCGCCCGGCCGCGCATCGCGGTGGCGGGCTTGAATCCGCATGCGGGCGAGGGTGGGCTGTTTGGCGATGAGGAGATCCTGCACATCGCGCCGGCCATCCAGCAGGCCCGGGCCGAGGGCCTGGACGCCAGCGGTCCTTACGCGCCCGACACGGTCTTCATGCGCGCCCGCCATGCGGCTGGCCACCCGGGCGAGTTCGATGTGGTGGTGGCCATGACGCACGACCATGGCCTGATTCCAGTGAAGTACCTGGGCGTGGAGCAGGGCGTCAACGTGACCCTGGGTCTGCCCTTTGTGCGCACCAGCCCCGATCACGGCACGGCTTTCGATCTGGCCGGCAGCGGCCGGGCCGATCCGGCCAGCATGGCGGCGGCGATTCGCATGGCGCGGCGCTTGATGCAGCCGCCAGTGGCGACCTGAAAGGGCGCCCTGAGGTTTTCAGCTCTTGCTGCCGATGGCGGCCAGCTGCTTGCGGGCGCGCGAGATCGCGCGCTCCATCAGGTAGGCGTGCTCAAAGGCGCGCAGACGGCCTGATTCGCACAGACGCTTGAGCATGCGTGCGGTCATGGTGACCGTTTCCTGGTGCTTGGCACCCTGGGTGAAGATGAAGAAGCTGCGGCCGGCGCTGATATGGGCCAGGCGGACCTTGTGCCAGCTGTCGCCGGTGTGCATGCGGTAGGCGAAACCGAGCTGCAGGTGGTCGATCAGCAGCTCGCCCTCGCTGGGCTCAGGCGCTTCGGTGGCGGCGGGCAGGCCGTCGATGCTGATGTCGACGGCCTGCAGCGGCGCTTGTGGCTCGTCGTCGCCGAGCACGATGTCGACCGTGCCGTCCCAATCGACCCCGCTTTCGCGCACCAGACCCAGGCTCTGGGCTTCCTGCGGGCTCAGGCGGCTGCCCATGTCCAGGTCTTGCGGCACGGTGACCGGTGCATCGGCGGGCAGGTCGCGCTCTTCCGGCGGCGCACAGCCGAACACGCCGTCCAGCTGCTTGATCAGCAGATTGGTTTCCAGCGCGCTGGGTGCCACGCCCTTGAGGGATTCGGCATGGGCCGGCAGCAGGGCGCCGAAGAAGACCTTGCGGGCGGGCTCGGGCCAGGCGATCAGGTCCAGGCCTTCGCCGAGGGTGCGCATCAGGGCGGGCAGCTGGCTCAGAAAGGCCTGGCGCTGGGCCGTGCCGCCCTTGGGCTGCACGCTCATCACCAGCTCGCGGCCGAGCTGGCGGAAGCGCAGGGTGCGCTCGGGCGTGCCCTTGGGGTCGCGCGAGGACAGCACGATGGCCTGACTCCAGACCTGGGCCAGGAAATCGCGCAGGAAATCCTGCATGGGCACGGGGGCCAGCGCGGTTTGCAGCTGCTGGGTGTAGCGCTGCTGCAGGCGCAGGTCGATTTCCTTGCGGTCCAGCAGCTCGGCCATATCGCCGACGGCGCTGCCTTCGCTGGCGCTCTTCAGTGTGCCGGCGATCTGCTCCTGGATGAAACGCTCCAGGGCATCGAGCTTGCTTTCGTAGACCTCCATGCGGTCGAAGTCGCCGCTGGCGACCTCCTGCACGAGATCGCGCACATGGGCCAGGAAATCGCTGCCGGGCGCTTCGCTGAAGTCATCGAAGGCGCAGGCCAGCGAGGCCATGCGATTGACAAAGCGGCGCACCGGATGCCGGCGCGAGGAGAAAAAGCTCGGGTCGCCCAGGGCCGCGCGCAGCACCGGCAGCTGCAGCCGGGCCAGCAGGCGCGCCATTTGCGGAGGCACCTTGGGGTCCGACAAGACCTGGTCGAACAGGCTGCTGACCACATCGATGACCATGTGATCCAGGCGCCCGGTGGCCGCCTGACGCAGCTCGTCGCGGTGGATCTGAATCAGATTGGGGGGCTGCACGCCTTGCCAGGCGGAGCCGCCGAAGTCTTCGGCCCAGTCGCCCGGCGCGGCGCCGAGTGCCGCGGGGCCCAGGGCTGCGCTGCCCGCATGGCCGCCGACCGCGCCCGACGGCAGGCCGCCGCTCATGCCGCTCATGCCGCCGAAGCCGGAAACACCGGCCGGTGCCGGCGCCTGGGCGAGGCGGCGCAGCAGGTCCATCAGCTGGCCGTCGACCACGCCCATACCGCCGGCGTTGGCGCTGCCGTAACGGCTGTGGCCGCCGGCCATGCCTGCGCCACCATAACTGCTGCCGCTGTAACTGTTGCCAAACTCGCTGCGAGCACTGCGCGGGCCGTTGTGGCTGAACTGCGCCTGCCCACCCGGGCCGGAATCGAGCTCGCCGTGCACCGAGGCGCCACCGGCCAGGCCCTGCGCGCGGGTGCTGGCGTTGGGGGATTCGTTGCCGCGCACGCGCAGGTCTTGCGGGCGCAGGCCGCGGTGGCGGAACAGTTCCGCGATGTCGGCATAGCAGGCGCGCATCTCCTGTGTCATCGCCCGCGTCATTTCATCGACCAGGATCTGTCGGCTTTCGCTATCCTCGGTCACGGCGTGGACGGCGGCCAGCAGGGCGCGTGCGACCAACTCGGGCCGCAGGGGGTTGCGATCGCCATTGCGCAGGCTGGCCACATAGGACTCGACCTCGCGCAGCTCCCACTCGCTCTGGTGGCCGATGGCCAGGCCGATGCGGTCGCTGACCACCAGGGCGTCGACCGCGTCATCGTCCATCAGGGACAGCTCGGTCCAGTCCTTCTTGGCGGCGGTGGTGGCTTCGGCCTTGGGGGCCTGTTCCTGGCTCAGCTGCTGGCGCAGCTCCTGAGTGAAGCGTTGGCTGAACAGGCCCTGCTGGCGGCGAAACACCAATTGGGTGGCCAGCAGCAGATCACGCCGCTTGGCTTGGCCGGCCGAGAGCGCCGCCAGACCCATGCCCTCGGCGCAGCGCTCCGAGGCCTGCTCGGCGGCTGTGCGAATGCGCTGGAGGGCAGCCTCCAGATGGGGGTTGAGTCCGAGGTCGGGCGAATTCATGAAGAGGGTGGGGGTGGAGCTGTCGTGAGCGTGCCACAAATCTGGGGTCAGTATCGCGTCAATACAAGGCCATCTCCAGCCAGATGTGCGGGCCTCGGCGCCTGAGCTTGCCAAATAGCTAACGCCCGGTGCCTGCGAAACTTTTGCTTACAGGCGGTCCGGGCGTTACGGGGCGGGGTGGCGCCGGTTTCAGCGGCGCCACAGGCGGGTGATCAGCGCTTCAGCGAGTCGCGGATCTCGCGCAGCAGCACGATGTCTTCCGGCGTCACCGGAGCCTCGGCCGGGGCGGGCGCCGGGGTGTCGGCGCGCTTGAGGCGGTTGATCTGCTTGATCATCAGGAAAATGATGAAGGCCAGGATGACGAAGTTCAGCAGCACGGTCAGGAAGCTGCCGTAGGCGAACAGAGGCACGCCGGCCTTGGTCAGGGCTTCGTAGGTCTGCGCGCCCTTGAAATCGGCCGGGATGCTGCCCAGCACCACAAAATAATTGGAGAAGTCCAGGCCGCCGACCACCTTGCCGACGATGGGCATGATCAGATCCTTGACCACCGAATCGACGATCTTGCCGAAGGCGCCGCCGATGATGACGCCGACCGCCAGGTCAACGACATTGCCCTTGACCGCAAACTCCCTGAATTCCGAGAAAAAACTCATCGATCTCTCCGTGGGCGGCCAGAGGCCGCGCTTTCCTTGTTGATGGATAAAAAACCATGCGAGCGCCCATGGGGCGCGCAACGGCCATGATTGTCGACGGCGATGGCCCCGCACAGCGGTAAAACGCTGATACTGTGGCGCGGAAAACAGTTTCGGATGCGGTTGCCGATACTGAGAGCTGATAGCGTCCGTTAGAATCCCGGGTTGCCCCCGATCAGAAGTCTCGTTTGAGGATCCTCATGAGTGACCAGCAAGTGGACCACGGCAAGCGCACCTGGCTCATCGCCACAAGTTGCGCCGGTGCCGTTGGCGGCGTAGCCACCGCCGTACCTTTCGTCAGTACTTTCACACCGTCCGAGCGTGCCAAGGCCGCCGGTGCCGCCGTGGAAGCCGATATCAGCGGCCTCAAGCCGGGTGAGAAGATGACCGTCGAATGGCGCGGCAAGCCCGTGTGGATCGTCCGTCGTACGCCCGAGCAGTTGGAAGCCCTGAAGGGTATTGACGGCCAACTGGCCGATCCGAACTCGGACCGCAAGGCCTACCCGACGCCCGAGTACGCCAAGAATACCCATCGCTCGATCAAACCCGAGTTCTTCGTCGGCGTGGGCATCTGCTCGCACCTGGGCTGCTCGCCCAGCGACAAGTTCCAGGCCGGTCCTCAGCCCTCGCTGCCGGATGATTGGCACGGCGGCTTCCTGTGCCCCTGCCATGGCTCGACCTTCGACCTGGCTGGCCGTGTGTTCAAGAACAAGCCGGCGCCCGACAACCTTGAGGTGCCCCCTCACATGTACCTGTCCGACGCCAAGATCCTGATTGGCGAAGACAAGAAGGCTTGATGCTCCGGCATCAAGTCGCACAAGGCTAAAGGACAGAGGTCAACATGGCTGCTGAATTCAAAGAAGCTCCCGCCGGCGCTGGCGCTGGCGAAAAACTGCTGACGTGGGTGGACAACCGCTTCCCGGCTAGCAAGCTCTACAAAGAGCATCTCTCGGAGTACTACGCTCCGAAAAACTTCAACTGGTGGTACATCTTCGGGTCGCTGGCCCTGGTGGTGCTGGTGATCCAGATCGTCACCGGCATCTTCCTGGTGATGCACTACAAGCCCGACGCCAATCTGGCGTTCGCCTCGGTCGAGTACATCATGCGCGATGTGCCCTGGGGTTGGCTGATCCGCTACATGCACTCCACCGGCGCTTCGGCGTTCTTTGTGGTGGTGTACCTGCACATGTTCCGTGGCCTGATGTACGGTTCTTACCGCAAGCCGCGCGAGTTGGTCTGGATCTTCGGTTGCGGCATCTTCCTGTGCCTGATGGCTGAAGCCTTCATGGGTTACCTGCTGCCCTGGGGTCAGATGTCCTACTGGGGCGCCCAGGTGATCGTGAACCTGTTCGCGGCCGTGCCCTTCGTCGGTCCGGATCTGGCCCTGTTGATCCGCGGTGACTTCGTGGTGGGCGACGCGACCCTGAACCGCTTCTTCAGCTTCCACGTCATTGCCGTGCCGCTGGTGCTGCTGGGTCTGGTGGTGGCGCACATCATTGCGCTGCACGAGGTGGGTTCCAACAACCCCGACGGTGTTGAAATCAAAGGCCCGAAGGCGCCCAAGGATGCCCAAGGGCACCCTCTGGACGGCGTGCCTTTCCACCCGTACTACACGGTGCATGACATCTTCGGCCTGAGCCTGTTCCTGATTGCGTTCACCAGCGTTGTGTTCTTCGCGCCGGAGTTGGGTGGTTACTTCCTGGAGTACAACAACTTCATCCCGGCTGACCCGCTGAAGACGCCAGCGCACATCGCCCCGGTCTGGTACTTCACGCCTTTCTACTCCATGCTGCGCGCCACGACCGACACCATGGTCAATGTGCTGGTGGGCATCATCGGGCTGGGTGCATTGCTGGCGGTCATCAAGGGCAGCTTCAGCGGCAAGGCCAAGATGGCGGTGCTGGTGCTCGCCGTGGTGGCCTGCTTCCTGCTCAAAGTCTTCGACGCCAAGTTCTGGGGCGTGGTGGTGATGGGCGGTGCCGTGGTGATTCTGTTCTTCCTGCCTTGGCTGGACCACAGCCCCGTCAAGTCGATCCGTTATCGCCCTGACTGGCACAAGTATGTCTATGCCGTGTTCGTGGTGTTCTTCCTGGTGCTGGGCTATTTGGGTATCCAGCCGCCGACCGACCTCGGCACGCTGGTTTCGCAAGTGGGCACGCTCTTCTACTTTGGCTTCTTCCTGCTGATGCCCTGGTGGAGCAAGCTGGGCACGCCCAAGGCTGTGCCTGACCGTGTGACCTTCCACGCCCACTGAACAAGCACCGGAGTCCAAAGAATGAAGAAACTCATCGCTACGCTGCTGACCGCCCTGTCTTTGGGTATGGGGCTGGTCTCCGGCGCCCATGCTGCCGGCGGCGGCATCGAGTGGGACAAGTTCCCCAAGGAAAAGATGACCGACATGGCGGCGCTGCAAAACGGTGCCAAGCTGTTCGTCAACTACTGCCTGAACTGCCACGCTGCAGCCTTCAATCGCTACAACCGTCTGCGTGACCTTGGCCTGACCGAAGCGCAGATCAAGAGCAATCTGCTGTTTGCGGGCGACAAGGTGGGCGAGACCATGAAGGTGTCGCTGGACCCCAAGCAAGCCAAGGACTGGTTCGGCGCGACGCCGCCGGATCTGACCGTGATCGCACGTTCGCGTGCTGATGGCTCCAAGGGTTCGGGTGCAGATTATCTGTACACCTATCTGCGCACTTACTACCGCGACGACACCAAGGCCACGGGCTGGAACAACCTGGCCTTCCCCAGCGTGGCCATGCCGCATGTGCTGTGGGAACTGCAAGGCCAACGCGGCGCCAAGTTCGCTGAAGAAGCCGATCCGCATGACGCCAGCAAGACAGTCCATGTCTTCAAGGGCTTCGAGCAACTGACCCCCGGTACCCTGGACGCTCGCGCGTACGACAGCGCCGTGGGCGATTTGGTCGCCTATCTCCAATGGATGGGCGAGCCGGCCCAGGCCCAGCGCTTCCGCCTGGGTGTTTTGGTGCTCTTGTTCCTGTCGGTGTTCACGGTGTTCGCATGGCGCCTGAATGCCTCGTACTGGAAAGACGTGAAGTAACGTCTTCCGTCCCGGTCCTGGCGGCTGCGAGAGCGGCGGCCGGGTCCAACACGCAGTGGGTGGCTCGTCCGGAGCGCCCGCTGCGTTTGTCTTTTGTGCGGCTCACTGCAAGACCCGATGTGACCCGCAGCCTTTTCACCTGACCTCTCGGAGCCTGCCGCCATGATGGTGCTTTATTCTGGAACCACCTGCCCCTACTCGCATCGCTGCCGCTTCGTGCTGTTCGAAAAGGGCATGGACTTCGAGATCCGTGATGTGGACTTGTTCGCCAAGCCCGAAGACATCGCCTTGATGAACCCGTACAACGAAGTGCCCATCCTGGTCGAACGTGACCTGATCCTGTACGAATCGCACATCATCAACGAGTACATCGACGAGCGCTTCCCGCACCCGCAGCTGATGCCCGGTGACCCGGTCGCCCGTGCCCGCGTGCGCCTGTTCCTGCTGAATTTCGAGAAGGAACTGTTCGCTCACGTGAACGTGCTGGAAGGCCGCGGCCAGGCCGTCAAGGCGACCGACAAGCAGCTGGAAAAGGCCCGCGCGCAAATCCGCGACCGCCTGACTCAGCTCGCCCCGATCTTCCTGAAGAACAAATACATGCTGGGCGACGATTTCTCGATGCTCGACGTGGCCATCGCACCGCTGCTGTGGCGCCTGGACTACTACGGCATCGACATGTCGAAGAATGCCCTGCCGCTGCTGAAGTACGCCGAGCGCATCTTCTCGCGCCCGGCCTACATCGAAGCGCTGACGCCTTCTGAAAAGGTGATGCGCAAGTAAGCGCCGACCGCAGCGTAGCGAGCACAAGAGTTCGACATGGATCAAAGCCCCGACAAGGGCGGACCGGGCAGCAGCTCGACCCGTCCCTACCTGATTCGCGCCCTGCACGACTGGTGCACTGACAACGGCTTCACGCCCTACATCGCGGTCCATGTCGACCGCCTCGTGCAGGTGCCAATGGAGTACGTCAGCAACAACGAGATCGTGCTCAACGTTGGCTTTGACGCCACCAGCGGTCTGGACCTCGGCAACGAGTTCATCCAGTTCAAGGCCCGCTTCGGCGGCACCGCACGCGAGATCATGGTTCCGGTCGATCATGTGGTGGCCATTTACGCCCGTGAGAACGGGCAGGGCATGGCCTTTCCTGCGCCTGAGCTTGCCGACACCACGGCGCCCGCTGCCGGTGCTGTGGCTGCGTCTCCGTCGGTCGCGGAGGCGCCGAAGCCCGCGCGTGGCTTGCGCCTGGCTTCTGTGCCTTCGGCTGCTCCCGAGGCGACGGACGAGTCACCTGCGACCGAATCGCCGCTTGAATCGCCTGCCGCGGCGCCTGAACCTGCCGCTGCAGCCCCGGCGCTGACTTCGGTGCCGGCCTCGCCTGCTCCGGCCGCCGATGCGGCACCGGGCGATGGCTCGGAGCCTGACGGCCCGGGGCCGGGTGCCGGTCGTCCCGCACTCAAGCGGATCAAGTGAAGGACAAGACCGATCGGGTCTGACTTCACGTTCTTGAATCCTTCGGGCTTGGGGCGTCAAAACTCCGGCTATACTGAAGGGCTAGTGCCGGCTTAGCTCAGTTGGTAGAGCAACCGCCTTGTAAGCGGTAGGTCATCAGTTCGAATCCGATAGCCGGCACCAGACGCACAAACGAAAAAACGAGTCTTCGAGAGAAGGCTCGTTTTTTTTCGTCCCTGCCGTCCGTGGCTGGTTGGAACCGGCTCGGCGCCGAAGCGGCGTCTCGGGCCTCAGCCCTGCTGCTCGACCTTGATGCGCACCTTGTGCGGCTGAATGCCTTGCTCGGCCAGCAATTCTTCCAGCCGTGGTTGCAGCTGGCGCAGCTTGGCGGCCACGGCGGCGTTGGCAGCGATCAGGCTCCAGCCTTCTTCGTCCACCGGGCCGGGTTTGATGAAGCGGCTCAGCGCGCCAGGCAGGGCGGGGGCGACCACGGCCATGCGGCGTTTCGACTCATGCAGCAAACGCCCGAGGCGGGCCAGGGCGTCATGGCCGGCCAGGGCCTGCGAGATCGGCAGCGGGTCGGGCACCGCGCATGGGCTGGGGCTGCCGGGGGGGCGGATTCGGAACGGTGCGCGCATGGCGGCAGTGTAAGGCGCAGTGCCGGGTGACGCCCCCGCAAGCCGGGGCTTGCCCGGGGGGCGCAGCCCCAGGTTTGTCAAATGGCGAATGCTAAACTGACGGGCTTTTGCGCCTGGAGCACCGTGGATTTTGCGTAGGGCCGCGCTTGCAAGTGCGGCAGCACGCCCCATATGGACCGGGCGCATTCAGAAACAACACAAGAAGACCCGTCTCACACAGAAGGCCCAGTCTCGCGGCGCGAATTTCACGATGCACGCCGGCAGCGACAGCCGTCACCAGGAGCTTGCCCCGGCGGGCTCCCGTTCCACGACCGAACAAACCATCACGCTGCATGTTGCCCAAGCTTCTCACCCAGATTTTCGGTAGCCGCAATGAGCGCTTGCTCAAGGGCTATCGCCGCGTCGTCCAGCAGATCAATGCGCTGGAACCCAAGTTCGAAGCCCTCGATGACGAAGCTCTGCGGGCCAAGACCGCCGAGTTCAAGGCACGCGTGGCCCAGGGCGAATCGCTCGATGCCCTGCTGCCCGAGGCCTTTGCCGTTGTGCGCGAAGGCAGCAAGCGCGCGCTCAAGATGCGCCACTTCGATGTGCAGCTGATCGGCGGCATGGTGCTGCATGCCGGCAAGGTCGCTGAAATGCGCACCGGTGAAGGCAAGACCCTGATGGGCACGCTGCCGGTCTACCTGAATGCACTGACCGGCAAGGGCGTGCATCTGGTGACGGTCAACGACTACCTGGCCAAGCGTGACGCCGAGTGGATGGCCCAGCTCTACAACTTCCTCGGCTTGAGCGTGGGCATCAACCTGCCCAATATGCCGCGCGAGCAGAAGCAGGCCGCCTACGCCGCCGATGTGACCTACGGCACCAACAACGAGTACGGCTTCGACTACCTGCGCGACAACATGGTCCACGACGTGGCCGACCGCGTGCAGCGCCCGCTGGCCTACGCCATCGTCGACGAGGTGGACTCCATCCTGATCGACGAAGCGCGCACCCCGCTGATCATCTCGGGCCAGGCCGACGACCAGACCGATGTGTACCTGGCCATCAACCAGGTGGCACCGCGCCTGAAGAAGCAGATTGGCGAACTGGACCCGCGCACCGGCGAGGGCGTGATCGAGCCGGGTGACTTCACCGTCGACGAGAAGTCGCACCAGATCTACCTGACCGAAGACGGCCACGACAACGCCGAGCGCCTGCTCGCCGAAGCCGGCCTCCTGCCCGAGGGCGCCAGCCTTTACGACGCGGCCAATATCTCGCTGATGCATCATCTGTATGCAGCGCTGCGTGCCCACCACATCTACCACCGCGACCAGCATTACGTGGTGCAGAACGGTGAAGTCACCATCGTCGACGAGTTCACCGGTCGCCTGATGACCGGCCGCCGCTGGAGCGATGGCCTGCACCAGGCCGTGGAGGCCAAGGAAGGCGTGGCGGTGCAGAGCGAGAACCAGACCCTGGCCTCGATCACCTTCCAGAACTACTTCCGCATGTACGGCAAGCTGGGCGGCATGACCGGCACGGCCGACACCGAAGCCTACGAGTTCCAGGAAATCTACGGCCTGGAAACCGTGGTGATCCCGCCCAACCGCCCGACCCAGCGTCGCGACGAGCTGGACCTGGTCTACAAGACCAACAAGGAAAAGTTCGAAGCCGTGGTGCGCGACATCCGCGACTGCCACGAGCGTGGCCAGCCCGTGCTGGTGGGCACCACCTCGATCGAGAACTCCGAGCTGATCTCGGCTCTGCTGAACAAGGAAAAGCTGCCGCATCAGGTGCTGAACGCCAAGCAGCATGCCAAGGAAGCCGAGATCGTGGCCCAGGCCGGCCGCCCCGGCGTGATCACCATCGCCACCAATATGGCCGGTCGCGGCACCGACATCGTGCTGGGCGGCAATGTCGAAAACCAGGTCAAGGTCATCGAGGCCGACGCCTCGCTGCCCGATTCGGTCAAGGCCGAGCGCATCGCCAAGCTCAAGAGCGAGTGGGCTGGCTTGCATGAGGCCGTCAAGGCCCAAGGCGGCCTGCGCATCATCGCCACCGAGCGTCACGAAAGCCGCCGCATCGACAACCAACTGCGTGGCCGTTCGGGCCGTCAGGGCGACCCGGGCAGCTCGCGCTTCTACCTGTCGCTGGACGACCAGCTGATGCGCATCTTCGCGGGCGACCGCGTGCGCGCCATCATGGACCGCCTGAAGATGCCCGAGGGCGAGGCCATCGAGGCCGGCATCGTCACCCGCTCGATCGAAAGCGCGCAGCGCAAGGTCGAAGGCCGCAACTTCGACATTCGCAAGCAACTGCTCGAGTACGACGACGTCTCGAACGACCAGCGCAAGGTCATCTACCAGCAGCGCAACGACATCCTCGAAGCCGATAGCCTGGTCGAGCAGATCACCAATCTGCGCGCCAGCAGCCTGACCGATGTGGTGCGCACCTTCGTCCCGGCCGAGAGCCTGGAAGAGCAGTGGGATCTGGCCAGCCTGGAGCGCGTGCTGCGCGACGAGTGGCAGCTGGAGGTGCCGCTCAAGGCCCTGGTCGAGAAGAGCGACGCCATCACCGACGAAGAAATCGTCGAAGCCGTGGTCAAGGCCGGCGATGCCTCTTTCAACGACAAGATCGCCCGCGTCGGCATCGAGCAGCTGACGCCTTTCATGCGCATGGTGCTGCTGCAAAGCATTGACCAACACTGGCGCGAGCATCTGGCCTCGCTGGACTATCTGCGCCAGGGCATCCATCTGCGCGGCTATGCCCAGAAGAACCCCAAGCAGGAGTACAAGCGCGAAGCCTTCGAGCTGTTCTCGCAGCTGCTGGACGTGGTGAAGATGGAAGTCACCCGCACCCTGCTCAATGTGCGCATCCAGTCGCAGGAAGAGGCCGACCGCGCCGCCCAAGCCATGGAAGCGCGCGCCGACCAGGTCAGCAACGTCACCTACACCCATCCCAACGAGGATGGCTCGGTCTCGCAGGACCCGGCCGATGGCTTCGATGTGTCCAAGTACGGCCATGTCGGCCGCAACGACCCCTGCCCCTGCGGCAGCGGCAAGAAGTTCAAGGCCTGCCACGGCAAGCTGAGCTGATCGCCCGCGCGCCGCGGCGCGCTTGCGAGCCCAAAGACGCCCCGCCTGTCGGGGCGTTTTTCATGGGGGCCAGGCCTGCTGGCCCTAGGTTTACATCTCTAAAAGCCCTGACTTCCCGTGCTTTTCACACGAGCACGCGTGCCGAGCCCCTGCTCAGGGGGGCGACGTTATCGGGGGCTTCCCCTAGCATCTCCCCCTAGATTGAAGTGGTTTTCGATTGGACTGGTTTCACCGGTTCAGACCACGAAACTTTCGAACCGGAGGGTGATAGAGATGCGTACAAAACAAGCTGTCGTCGTGATGTCCCTGGCCACCGCCCTGATGGGCCTGGCTTCGCAAGTCCAAGCCGGCCCGGTCACTCAGCTGACTCTGGGGGCCGATGGCGCATTCTCGAACCCGAGCGTTGGCAACAAGAGCGGCCAGAACTTCGCCAACGTCTTCAGCGGCTTGCTGCTGAGCGCCGACACCCTGGTCAGCGGCAATCTCTTCACCAAGGCCAATATGGCCGTGGACGTGGAAGAGGTGTTCCTGCTCAAGCTCGATGGCAATGGCAAGGCCGACCCGGCCAGCCGCCTGTCCTTCACCCAGACCGTGGGCCGTGACTGGTCCAAGCCCGGCTACGGTGCCGAAGAGTGGACCCTGGCTCCTGTGAGCCTGAGCGCCGGCCAGTGGGAGCTGCATGTCAACGGCTACCTGGAAGGTGCCAAGCATGGCGCGGCTTTCAACGGCCAGCTCAAGACCGGCAGCAACAACGTGCCCGAGCCACAAAGCCTGGCCCTGAGCCTGGTGGCTCTGGCCGCCATGGCCGGCCTCAGCCGCCGCCGCCAGAAGGCCTGAGCCCGCCGCCGTTCACCGATCTGCCGAATGCACCGAATCGAAAGTCAATGACCATGTCGACCCTGTTCAAGAAGACCCTGACCGCCGCCACCTTGGCCCTGATCGCCGGCACCGCATCGGCCGCCAGCGTGGACCTGCTCTTCGTCAACAACTCCGGCGAGCTGGAGCTGGACACCTCCTACACCGACACCGCCGGCCGCCAGCTGGAATCCTTCGGTTATGCCACCGGGGCCCTGCAGTTCGAGAACCGCGCCGGTGCCAGCTTCTACGCCTTTTGCGTCGAACTGGCCCAGGACTACGCCAGCACCCGCCGCGGCTTCCAGACCTACTCGGAAGGCAGCTTCAGTGCCGGTGAAAACAAGCTGCTGCAAGGCCTGTTTGCCACCAGCTTCAGCAACTCGCTGAACGCCAGCCAGCAAGCCGCCTTCCAGACCGCGGTCTGGGAAATTACCCACGAAACCGCGGGCAACCCGCTCAATGTGGCCGCCGGCCAGGGTGCTTTCTTCGTGCAAGGCCTGGGCGGCGCCACCGTGGCCGAGCAGAACGCCTTTGTCGCCAGCGTCAACGGCTATCTGCAAGCCGCCGCCAGCTACAACGGCCCCGACCTTTACACCATCACCAAGCTCAGCAACGCCGACTACCAGGATCTGCTGACCGTCAGCGCCGTGCCCGAGCCGGGCAGCCTGGCCATGATCATGGCCGGTCTGGGTGTGATTGGCTTTACCGCACGCCGCCGTCGTCAAGCCTGATTGCTTTGAGTGACTGAGCGCTGCGAAGTGCGGCGCTGATCGGTCCCAACAGAACCAAAAAGGCCGGTCGATCAGACCGGCCTTTTTTCGTTCTGGTTCTCCAGCTGCTGACCGGCGAGCACTACCGGGGCGACGCGCTCCTGGCTCCGAAGCTCGCTTGCACAGGCGGCTCGGTCAAAAAGCCTGAGCTCGTCTGAGCCGCCGCTTCGGCCTGCAAATTGCGGTGTTTGCGTCCGCTGCCTTCGCCAAGCCCATACGCGTGTGAAGCTTCGGCGGCCCTCGCTGCTCCGTCTCGCTTTGTGCTGCAGCTCACAGCCTCATCGTGGGCTGCGGCTCTGTTCAAGTGCGTCATTTTCGAGCGCCCATGAAAAAGAGCTCCCGAAGGAGCTCTTGTGCTGGGCCGTAGCTGCCAGTCGCTTCAGCGCACGCGGCGGCGGCGGGCGACGAAACCGATCACGCCCAGGCCGGCCAGCAGCATGGCGTAGCTGCCCGGCTCCGGCACGGCCGAGACCAGGGGCGAGTAGCCAATTTCCAGATTGCTCTTCAGGCCCAGGGCCATGAGCTGGCCTTCGAGGTGGCCGCCGCCGGTGCGTTGCTCGCCGCCGTAGACCAGGGCGTAGGGCGCCAGGATGCTGCCGCCGACAAAGCTGCCCACGGTCACATCGGTGGCCTTGCTGAAGTTGAACAGCACATTGCTGTTCAGCGCGTCCAGCTGGGTGGCGGGCTTGCCCCAGGGGTCCAGGCCGCCGATGGCCACATTCTGGGTCAGTTGGCCGCCGGCAAACAGCACGGCATCGCTGCCGGTGTAGTTGATCACCACGGTGGCGCCGGCCTTGATGCCGCTCAGGCTCAGATTGCGGAAGGTGGCGGTGTTGACGTTGAAGACTTCAAAGTCAGCGCCGGTGCCGACGAAGCTGATACCGCTGATTTGGGTCTTGCCGTTGGCGGTGTAGCTGCTGATTTGCGTCTTGCCGGTGGCGCTGAGGCTGCCCAGCTGGGCGGTGGTGTTGCGCAGGGTGGTGGCCGCGGCGTTGAAGTCGATCAGGCCGCTTTGCTGACGCAGGTCCAGCGAGGCGGAAGAGCCGGCCTTGCTGCCGCCGAACACGCCGTAGCTGTTGCCGTACTTGCTCAGGCTTTGGTCCCAGTAAGGCAGGTGAGAACCCTTGGTGGAATCGACGCCGGCCGGCGCATTGCTGTAGATGCGGCCGCCCTGGAGTTTCACATCGCCGCCGACCACCAGGGCCGGGCCCGTCACCGTGGACGGAGTGCGGTAGTTGATGGACAGGCCGTTGGCCGTCAGATTGCCACCGACGGCCATGCGGCCCTCGATGTCATTCGCTTGCTCGACATTGCCAAGGATGAAGGCGCTGAAGCCCTTGGCAGCGCCGAAGTCGATGGTGGGCACGGCGTGCGCAGCGCCGGCACCCAGCAGCGCCAGGGCTGCAGAAACCAGTTGGAGGCCAGTCTTGAGCTGGGTCGTCTTCTTCATGGTCAGTTGCTTCACTCGATTCCCTTGTTTCGGTTGCGCTCTCTCGAAAAGCCTGTGTTTTCGAGCTGAGTAAATTCTAGGAAGCGTTCCCGCCTGCGGGTATCCCCGGACTCAAGTGGTATTTCATTGGTTTGTGCGCTATGCACGGAAGTGCGGCACTTGACACTCCGGCTGACCGTCACAACTCATGTCGCGTCGTCGGCCGCAGCTGCGGAACTGCCGGCCTCCAGCGCACCCAGCGCTCGGCGTAGGCTGCTGGCGCTGGGCGATTCGACGTAGACGCAGCGCTTGCCGTGGCGTTTGCAGTGGTCCTTGACCCGCCAGTAGGCGTCGTGGCTGATGCAGCCGGTCTGGCAGATCACCAGGTCGGCGGCGGCCAGGCTGGCGTCGAGCTTGGCGACGGCGTCTTCTTCGCCGCCGTCATGGTGCAGAAAACGGCCGCCCGTGCCCTCGATCAGCTGGCGGTAGATGGGCACCACGCTCGGCCGGCCGCCGACGCAGAGCACGGCGCGTTCGCCCAGGTCAGGCGATGACGCGGGCTCGGGTGCAGCGTTCGCCACCGGCTCGGCCGGCGCGAGCGTCTGCAGGCGCTGCAGCTCAGCCTGGCTTTCACGCTGGCGCTGCTCGGCCAGGGCGGCGTCCTGGCGGGCGCGCAGCAGGGCGCGTTCCAGATCCTGGATGCGGCTGAGTTGATGACGGATCTGCTCGGCCTGCTCCTGGCGGTGGCGCAGGCCCGGCGCGGCGGCCTCGAGCGCCTGCATGTCGTCGCGCAGGCTGGCGAGCAAGTTGTCGCGGCCCAGCAGCTGGGCGCGCAGCTGCACCAGCTCGGCAGCCTGGCGTTCTTGCGCCGCGGCGCGCTCCTGCAGCACCCGCTGGCTGCGCTGCTGCACGCGCGCCAGCTCGGCGGCCAGCACCGCGTTCTCGTCGGCCAGGGCTTCCAGCCGGCCCAGATCGGCGCGGTTGGCCGCGCCCACCTGGTGCTGCAGCATGTGGATGTCGCGCAGCACCTGTTCCTGCAGGCTGTGCTCGCAGCGCGCGTGCGTCAGGGTGGCCCAAAAGCAGGCGGCGACGTCGAGCGGCGGCTCGCCCTCGCGCAGGGGCTGGCCCTGGGCGGCCGCGGCCCACCAGGCGGCCAGGGCCAGGGTGGTCTTGCAGGTCGCCGCCAGGCGCAGGGTGCGGATGAAGCGCTGATCCAGCTCGCGCTGCAGCAGCTCGGCCACATCGCTGCGCTGGCCGCAGGCGTCGATGGCCAGGCAGTGCAGCTCGTAATCGTTGGCGCGCGGGTTGATGCCGGGCAGGCGCCCCAGGCGGCGCCGCAGCAAGGGCATGGGCAGGCAAACGCCGATCACCGGGCACAAGGCCTGGCTGGGCAGCTCCCAGAGCCGGCGTCGGCGCGAACCCAGGCGGTGCTCCGCCGCCGCGGGTTCTTTCGGCAGCGCCGGCTTGCGGGCCAGTCCACCGAGCAGGGCGGGGGCGGCCGAGCCGGTTTGGGCTTCGCCCTCGATCAGGGCGGTGAAGACATTGGGGCTGTCACACATGCGGGTCTCCTTGTAGGCGAGGTAGGCGATGTAGGCGAGGGACAAGTCGAGGGAAGGAGCAAGGGGGTGGGTGAACTCAAAAGGGGCGGACGCGAAAACGGTCTGAACTTCCGCTGCGCTCAGTGCGGCGACTCGGAGCTTGTCGGGTTGCCGCTGCTGCCGCGCTGCAAGGCAAAGCGCACCGGCACCTCCACCCAGCTGCTCAGTGCCTGCAGCTGCTCCTGCGTGCGCGCCTGGGCCGGCACATAGCGGCAGGCCAGGGCCAGGGCTTGCGCGGCCTGGTCCAGCAGGCGCCAGCCGCTGCCGCGTTGCACGCGCACCTCGGCCGCCCGGCCGTCTTCGGCCACCTGCACGCGCAGCAGCACCTGGCCCTCGATGCCGCGTTCGCGCAGCGCCGCCGGGTAGAGCCGGGCCGCCTGGCGCGCGGCGCAATCGCCATGCTCGGCCGGCAGCTGCGCCGGGCTGCCGATGTCGACCGGATGTGCGGGCATGGGCCGGGCGCTGACAGGGCTGGCTGCCGTTTGCTGGGCCACCGCGGCCAGCAGAGGCAGGTCTGCACGGGCCTTGCTGGCTTCGGCTTCGAGCGTCACAGGGGCACTGACGACAGAGGGTGCCTGTGCCATCGCCTGCAACACGGGCAAGCTCGGGGCGGCAGCCAGGGAAGGCCTCGGCGCCCGCTCAGGTCGTGGCGCAGGAGCGGAATCCTTCGCCTGCGGAATCCTCTGCGGCAGCAGCGACACGGCAACCGTCATCGGCCGTGCAGCAGGCGGGCTGGCCGGCCGCCCGTGCAAGGCCCAGGCCAGGCCCAGCACACCGCTCAGATGGGCCGTCAGCACCAGGCCCAGCACGACCGGGCGGCGCGGTGTGGCGAGGGCAGGTGTCTTGTGCATCGACATGGGCTCCGGGCGCTGGCCGTTGAAGCTTCAGGCCACGCGCCGCGGCGCGGCCGCAGGCGCCAGGCTGGCCACCAGGGCCGAGCCCTCGCCATCGCGCAGCAGACGCAGGCGCACGCCGTAGAGCTGCTCCAGCAAGGGCAGGGCGGCGGGCACGGCGCCGCAGTCGGCCAGCAGGCGGCCGGCTTGCAGCAGCCAGAGGCGCTCGAAGTTCTGCATCGCCAGGTGCAGGTCGTGCAGCACCGCCACCAAGGCATGGCCGCGGGCGGCGGCAAAGCGGCGCCAGCGCTCCATCAGCTCCAGGGCCAGGCCCGGGTCCAGGGCGGCCAGGGGCTCGTCCACCAGCAGCAGGCCGGCCTCGCAGTCCCAGGCCTGGGCGAACACGCGCGCCATCTGCACGCGTGCCTGCTCGCCGCCCGAGAGGCTGTCGAAGCGCCGGCCGGCCAGGTGCCCGGCCTGGGCCTGCAGCAGCGCAGCGGCGACGATCTGCGCCTGTTGCGGGTCGCCATCGCGCGTGGCTTGCGCCACCCGGCCCAGCGACACCACCAGCTCCACCGGCAGGCCAAAGGCCACGCCATGCTGCTGCGGCAGCACCGCGCGCCGCAGGGCCAGCGCCGCAGCCGGCCAGTCCTGCAGCGGCCGGCCGTCCAGGCGCAGCTGGCCGCGCTGCGGGCGCAACTCGCCGGCCATCAGTCGGAGCAGGCTGGATTTGCCAGCGCCGCTGGGGCCGAGGATGGCCACGCGCTCGCCCGCCTGCAGGGTCAGGCTGAAGGGGCCCAGCTCGGGCGCACCGGGCCCCGAGCCCAGGCGCAGGCCCAGCTGGTCCATTTGCAGCAGGCGGCTCATGTGACAGCTCCGTGGCGCAGGGACTGGCGCAGCAGCCACAAGAAACAGGGCGCACCGAGCAGGGCGCTGAAGATGCCGACCGGGATCTCGGCCGGCACGGCCAGGGTGCGGGCCAGGGTGTCGGCCAGCAGCAGCAAGAGGGCGCCGCTCAGCATGGCGCAGGGCATCAAGCGGCGCAGATCGGGCCCGACCAGCTGGCGCGCCAGATGCGGCGCCATCAAGCCGATGAAGCCGATGCTGCCGCAGGCCGACACGGCCAGGGCCGAGAGCAGGGCAATGCCCAGCACGCTGCGCCGCCGCAGGCCCTGCACATCGACGCCGACATGGGCCGCCTGCTCGCGCCCCAGGGCCAGGGCATTCAAGGGCTGGGCCCAGCGCCGGGCCTGCAGCGCCACGGCCAGCAGGGCCACGCCCATCAGCAGCAGCAGCCAGCCATTGGCGCCGGCCAGCGAGCCCAGGCTCCAGAAGCTCAGCGCGCGCAGCTGTTCATCGGTGGCCAGATGGCTGCACAAGCCCACCAGGGCGAAGGCCAGGGCCTGCACCGCCAGGCCGCAAAGCAGCAGGGCTGACACCGAGCCCGGCGCCAGCCAGCGCGCCAGGCGCTCCAGCGCCCAGCACACGCCCAGCGCCCCGGCAAAGCCCGCCACCGGCAGCAGCCAGATCTGCCAGGCCGGCGGCAGCTGGAACTGCAGGCCGGCGAACAGGGTCAGGCACAGGGCCACCGCGGCGGCCGCGCCGGCGCTGATGCCCAGCAGGCCGGGGTCGGCCATGGGGTTGCGAAACAAAGCCTGGCTCAGGCAGCCGGCCAGGCCCAGGGCCGCGCCGACCGCAAGGCTCAAACCCACACGCGGCAGGCGCAGATGCCAAAGCACATGGGCGCCGCCGCTCAGCGGCGCCTCGCCACCCGGCCAGAGCAGCCAGTCGCCCGGCGCGATCTGCACCGCGCCCAGATGCAGGGCCAGGGCGCTGCCCAGCAGCAGGGCCAGGCCCAGCAGCCCGGTGGCCGACAGCTGCGGCCGCAACGGGGTGGCCGTGCTCAGCGAGGGATTCATGCGCCGGCCCCAGCGCGGCCGGGCTCGGGGTAGAGGCCTTGCGCCAAGCGGGCCAGAGCCTGGGGCAGGCGCGGGCCGAAGCCCAGCAGCTCCAGGGCATCCAGCGCAAGCACGCGGCGTTGCTGGCCGGCTGGGGTCTGCGCCAGGCCGGGCAGCTTGAGCAAGGCCTCCAGGCCGCCGGCCGCAGCCAGGCCTTGCTCGGTCAGGAGGATGTGCTCAGGGGCAGCGGCGATCACCGCTTCCGGCGTCAAGGGCTTGTAGCCGCTCACGCCCTGCAAGGCATTGCGTGCGCCGGCATAACTGAGCATGGCATCGGCAGCCGTATCCTGGCCGGCGATGCGCACCTGGCCCATGCCGTGCGAGAGGATGAAGAGCACGCGCGGCGCCAGCCGGCTGCCGCGCGGGCCGGCGCTGCGCTGGGCCACCTGGCGCAGGCTGGCCTGCCAGTCACGTTCCAGGCGCTCGCACAGGGCAGTGGCTTCGCTGCGGCGGTTCAGCAGCTCGCCGAGTCGGCGGGTGCGGGCGATCAGGCCTTCGAAGCGGTGCTCGGCGCGCAGGATCTGCAAGGGCACGCCGGCCGCCTCCAGCTGGCGCAGCACGGCCGGCGGGCCGGCGTCTTCGGTGGCGATGATGAGCTGGGCTTGCAGGGCCAGCAGGCCCTCGGTGGCCAGTGTGCGTGCGTAGCCGACATTGGGCAGGCGTTGGGCTTGCGGCGGGTAGAGCGAGGTGCTGTCCACGCCGACCAGGCTGGCCTCCGCGCCCAGGGCATAGACCAGCTCGGTCAGCGCGCCGCCGATGCTGATCAGGCGCTGCGGGCTGGGCGCAGCGCACAGAGGCGTCGCCCCAGCGGCCATCAACAGGCCCAGGCCTGCCCCGGCGCTGAACTGGCGGCGCTTCACGGGCAGGCCTCCGCAGCGGCGGCCTGACGGTCCGCCAGGCTTTCCAGCAGGGTGCGCCAGTCGCAGCGCTCGGCCTGGCCGGGCTTGCGCTCGCCAAACATCATGGCGATGTTGCGGCCCTGGGCGTCGAAGAGTTCGAGCGAGCAGACCAGGCCGTCCACCGTGGGCTTGCGCACCAGCCAGGCCTGGGCGATGTGGTCTTCGCGCAGGTGCAGATTGAAGCCGGGGTCCAGCACATTGAGCCATGGGCCCATCACCGCCACGCGCTGGATCGGGCCGCTGTGGATCTGGATGGCGCCGGCATTGCCGGTGAACACCATGAGGGGCACGGCCTCCTGCGCCGCCCGGCTCAGCAGTTCCTGGGCCGCGGCCAGGGGCAGGGCCTGGGCAAACTGCGGCTCGGCCAGGCGCAGGGCTTGGGGGCGGCTGAGGCCGAAGCGGCGCAGCAGGGCGAAGAAGTCATGGGTGTCGCGCAGCGAAGCCCAGGCGGCATGGAAACCGGCCAGGTCGATTTCGGCATCGGGCTTCTCCGCGGGTTCGGTGGATGCGGCTTCGACCTGGATGCCGGGCGCCTGGTCTACGTGCGCAAAGCGCTGCACCAGGGCCTCGTAGGCCGCTTGATTGCTCTCCGGGCGCAAGAAGATCTTGTGGATGGCCTGACCGCTGGCGTCGAAGAACTGCAGGCTGCGCTGCTCGGCGCCATCAGCCAGGCGCTCGCTGAGCGCAAAACCATGGGCCCAGGCGCGGTAGAACAGGCGAAGATCGATGGCCCCGCCCAGCACCAGGCCGACGCCCCCTTGCGCGCTGGCGCCGCGGTAGGGCCCGGTTTTCTCGTGCACGCAGGATTCGTTGCGGGTCAGCGCCATCAGCTCGCCCAGGGCCTCGCAGGCTTCGATCAGCTCGGGCCAGAGTGGCTGCAGGCGCTGGGCGCGCAGCGGGGATTCCTCGGCGGTGAAGGCGCCGAGATGGGCGGCGACCAGCTCGCCTTCGCTGATCTGCAGCTTGTGGGCAATGTCGCGGTGGCGGGCAGGCTGGCCGGCGGAGGGGCTGAGGCGGGCGTGGCCAAAGGCCTGGCGCAGGCGGCTGAAGCTGGCTTGCATGGTGAAACTCTCCGGGTGTTGGGTGTGGAAAAGGGCGCGGGCTCAGAACTCGGCGGCCAGTGAGACCTGCAGCTGGCGGCCGGGCGCGGTGTAGGCGTCCAGCTCGGTGGTGGTGGCGGCCAGGCCGCGCACATCGGCCCATCGCCAGTAGCGCTTGTTGCCCACGTTGTTCAGCTGGGCCTGCAGGCGCCAGCCGGGCTGGACACGCCAGCCCAGGCCCAGGTCCAGGACCTGGTAGCGGGGCGTGAGGAACTGGCTGGCGACGCTGCTGTCCTGGGCGCGCTTGGCGGCGGCCAGCTGCCAGTTGGCGCTCCAGCTCCAGTCGCCGCGCTCCCAGCGCGCGCCCAGCTGGGCGCGGTCGGGCTGCACGGTGTCGAGCGGGCTGCGCTCGCCTTTTTGCTCGCTGTGGCCGCGGCTGCGGGCCAGGGCGGCGCTCAGCTCCAGGCCCGGCTGGGCCTGCCAGAACACCCGGGCCTCGACGCCGTGGATGCGCGCCTGGTTCAGATTGATCGACTGAAAGATCAGCGGGTCTTTGGGTTTGCCGCTGCCGCGCACCACCTGCTGGCTGATGAAGTCGCGGTAGCGGTTGCGGTAGGTGCTGAGCTGCCAGCGCAGCTGCTCGGCCACACGGCCGCGCAGGCCCAGCTCCAGGCTTTGTGCGCGTTCGGCTTTCAGGTCGGGGTTGCCGATGCTTTCATAGCCATGCACGGGGTTGGCAAAGCCGTTGTTGACCTGATCGGCCGTGGGTGCGCGAAAGCCCAGCGCCCACTGGGCATAGGGCTGGACCGTTTCGCTGGCGCGCCACACCAGGCCCAGGCGTGGTGTCAGTGCCTGGTCGCTGAGGCTGACCACGGCGCCGCTGTAGCCCGTGCTCTTGGGGCTGAGGCGGTAGCGCTCGTAGCGCAGGCCGGGAATCAGGCTCAAGCTGCCGGTCTCGATCTCGCTTTGCACAAAGGCGCCGATCTGGCTGGCATCGGTGTCGGGGAAGGGCTTGCTCGGGAAGCTCTCGCCGGCCGGCGGCACGGTGCCATCGCGCAGGCCGCTGATGCGGTTGCGGCTGAGGTCGATGCCGTAGCTCAGGCGCTGGCCGCTGAGCTGGGTCTGCGCCTGGCTGCTGAAGCCGATCAGTTCCTCGCGGTAGAAGCCTTCGCGGATACGGTCGGGCGACTGGTGGCGGTCTTCCACGCTGCGCTGGCGGGTCTCGCTGTGCTGCACATAGATCTGGCTGTACAGGGATTGCAGCCATTCGCCGTTCAGGTCGTCGTAGCGGTGTTCCAGCGAGACGCGGCGGCGGTTCAGGCGGTCTTGGGCGTCGAGGTCGATCACGGCCGTGGGCGTCTTGTCGTTGACCACGGGGGCTCGGCCCGACAGCACTTCGGTCTCTTGCTTGCGTTGGCGCAACTCCAGCGTCGCTTGCAGGCGCTGGCTGGGGCTCAGGCGCAGGCCGGTTTTGGCCAGCAGGTTTTCGCTGTGGATGTCGGCCGGGTTGGGCGCGGTGCGCAGGCTGTTGAGGTCTTTACGCTCGCCGCGGTTTTGGGTTTCATGGCCGCGCGTCAGGCTCAGCTGCAGCAGGTGCTGCCATTCGCCCTGTTGGAATGCATAGGCGCCGCTGAGGCGCTGCGAACGGTCCACCGTGGCCAGGCTGCTGCGCAGCAGGCCGGCCTGAGTCTTGCCGTCCTTGAGCAGGTCTTCGGGCGAGAGGCTGCTCAGGCTCAGGGCGCCGGCCAGGCCGTCGCTGCCGAACTGGGCCGAGGCCGGGCCGCGCAGCACCTCGGCGCGGCTCAGCGCATCGAGGTCCACCTGGTCGGCGCGGCCGCTGGCGAATGCGCCGAAGCTGAAGGCCTGGGGCAGGCGGATGCCGTCCACCATCATCAGCACCTGGTTGCCCTCCAGGCCGCGGATGTTCAGGCCCTCGTTGCCGGCGCGGCCGAGCGAGCTGCCAGCGGCGCTGAAGCGGGTGGCGGCGCTGCGCACAGCCAGATCGACCTCGTCGTCAAGCAGGTCCTTGAGGTTGCGCGCCTCACGCTTGAGCAGGGCGGCGCGGTCGATCACGGTGACGGTGTTGGGCACCTTGTCACTGGCCCGCTCGGTGCGGGTGGCGCTGATGGTGATCTCGGGCAGGGCCGTCACGGCGGCGGTTTGCGCCGCCTGGTCGGCCTTCGGCGTGCCGCTCTGGGCCAAGCCGAGCCCTGGCGTTGCCATCAGGGCCACCGCAAGGGCGATGGGTTGCAGCGTGCTTGGGTAATGGCTTACTTCAGCGCCAGAGAAAAATGGGCGCGAGGCAATCGAGGCGGCAGCGTGCGTGCGCAGCATGGTCGTGAGTCCTTGTCTGGAAAAGGGACTGGCACGGGCGGGCTGGCGCGGGGCGAGGCTGGCTGGTGCGAAAAAGAAATGAAAGAAGCGAACGTGTCTGGAAAAGAAACGGCAAAAAGGAAGTCGTTCGGGTGGTCAGGCGGGCCGGTGGAGGGCGGCGTCGGCGCTACTTGGTCAGGATCAGCTTGCCCAGCGAGGTGACGCGCAGCCGGTAGATCTGGCCGGCATGTTCGATCTCGACCTCGCGGCGGTCGGCCAGCAAGGTTTCGCTGCTGAGGCGGCGCGGCGCAGCGCCGGGGCGTGCCGACGACAGGGCTGCCAGCGATGCGGACGATGCAGGCGAAACGGGCGAGGCCGCGGGCGTGGGCCGCGTGGCCGACAGCGCGCCCGGGGCTTCGGTTTCCAGCGCCAGGCTGGCAGCCAGCAGGCTGGCGGGACGGGTGGAAGAGGATGACATGGCTCTCATCTTAAATGAGAACGATTCGTAATTGCAATCTCTTTCGAGCGCAGCCGCGACTGTCCTGTGCGCGTCGCAGTCGGGTGCCGAGATGAGAATGCAAGCTGTTTCGACCGGACGAGCGCGGTCTTGCCTCAGCGTGGAGCGGCTGCACGCACAATGCTCCGTCCGCGTGCGCCTTCGGCCTGCGCGCCACTTGCATGCTTTGTTGAAAGGAAGCCACCATGAAGGGTGATGCCAAGGTCATCGAATACCTGAATGCCCAGCTCAAGAACGAGCTGACCGCCATCAACCAGTATTTCCTGCACTACCGCATGCTCAAGAACTGGGGCCTGGAGCGCCTGGCCAAGCATGAGCACGACGAGTCCATCGAGGAGATGAAGCACGCCGACAAGCTGATCGACCGCATCCTGATGCTGGAAGGCCTGCCCAATCTGCAAGACCTGGGCAAGCTCTACATCGGCGAGAACGCGATCGAGGTGCTGCACTGCGACCTGAAGATCGAGGTCGGCTCGCACCCGCTGCTGAAGGAGGCGATCGCCTACTGCGAAAGCATCCGCGACTACGTCTCGCGCGAGGTGCTGGTCAGCATCCTCGAAGACACCGAAGAGCACATCGACCATCTGGAAACCCAGATCGGTCTGGTCGCCCAACTGGGCGAGCAGAACTGGCTGCAATCGCAGCTGTCCTGATCGCTTCAGAAGCACAGGCCGCCGTCCCGGGAGGGGCGGCGGCCTTTGTACTTTGCGCGGCAAGGCCCTCAGTTTCAGGGGGATGCTTGCGAACATGATTGAGAAGTGTTCGCATTTGCGATAGAGTGGCGACGCCATCTGGCACTTTTCTGCCCACTTCTTCATGCCATGTCGGCTCCGTGCCGGCAGCCGCCCCGCGCCATGATCGTCTGCCTCTGCCACCGTGTTTCCGATCGCGACATCCGCCGCCAGGTGGCCGATGGCGTGCGCAATTTCGAGGTGCTGCAGGACGAAACCCGGGTGGCCGCCGCTTGCGGCAGCTGCCTGGACTGCGCCCGCGAGGTCTTCGATGAAGCTGTGGCCCAACCCGCCTGCGCTGCCCGTTGCGGCGGCGCGCCCTTGCAGATGAGCGCCGGCAGCCAGCCGCTGCGCCGCATGACGGTGCGCCCGGAGCTGCTGCTGCCCTGATGGGCTGATTTGACGCTCGCGTGCGTGCGGCCGCTGCAGCGCTGATTCGCTTTTCTCCCTCCCTTTTTCCCTGAGCCGGCTGGCGTGCAGGCGCCTGTCGCCGGTTTGTCTTGATTCCGTCGAATCACTGACAAGTGCGCGTCATATGGGCTGCCTAGCATGGCCAGCTCATGAGCCCTGCCATTCCCAACGCCTGCGAGCGCCGCCTGCCTGACGCGCTCCTCTCGCGAGCGAGGCAGGGCGCCGTCCTGTGTCTGGCCGGCTTGCTGGCGCTGCTGGCCCTGGCTCTGCGTGGCTCCGGCCGCGAGCCGCTCTGGCTGGCCCAGCTGCAGCCCACGCTGGCGCAGTTCTCGCCCACGCTCTGGTCCTTGCTGAGCGTCGCCGGTCTCGGCTGGGCGGCGCTGGGTTTCGTGTCGGTGCAAAAGCCAGCCCTGGCAGAGCGCCTGTGGCCGACCGGCTTGTTTGCCTTGCTGGTCGGCGGCGTGCTGGCCCAGGTGCTGAAGAAATCGATCAACGCGCCGCGCCCGCCCTCGGTGCTGGGCGCGGGCGAGCTTTGGGTCACCGGCGATCCGCTTTTTTTCAACGCCATGCCCTCGGGACACTCGGCCACCGCAGCGACCTTGGTCTTGCTGATTTGGGCGCTGGCCCGGCCGCCGCGCTGGGGTCAGATCTTGCTGGTCTGGGCAGCGGTGTCGGTCGGCCTTGCGCGCGTCGGCGTCGGCGCGCATTGGGCCAGCGATGTGCTGGCCGGGTGGGCACTGGGCTTGGTGGTGGGTCTGCTGGCGCTGCATGCGGTGCCGCATGCGCCGCGTTGGATGCATGGCGCGCGGGGTGTGCGCTGGCGCGCTGCTGTGGGTTTGCTGAGCGGCTGCGTGCTGGCCCTCATGCCCTGGGGCTACCCTTTGGCGGAAAACGGCCAATGGCTGATGGGCCTGGGGCTGATCGCGGCCGCCGCCTGGCAGCTCTGGCGCCATGGTGAGCTGGCGCGACCGGCCGCCCTGCTGCGCATGGTGCTCGGCCTTTTGCTGCTGCTGGCGCTTCTGGCCTGGGCGGCGCCGCAGGTCGATCTGCAGCAATGGCAGGCCAGCCTGGCGCGCGTGGCAGCCGGCGACTGGTTGCTGGCGAGCCTGGCCCTTTTGCTGAGCTTGGGGTTGCGTGGCTGGCGGGTGCAGCTGGAGTGGCGCGCGCGGCGCGCACGCAGCGAGCTGCCCGCGGTATCGCTGAGTTATGGCGCCAGCCTGCGTTTGCTCTTGCTCCACACCCTGGCGTTGAACTGGGCTCCCTTGCGCAGCGGTGAGCTGGGCTACCTCTGGCTGGCTCAGCGCCAGTACGGCGCCACGGCCTCGGAAGCCCTGGCCAGCCTGGTCTGGCTGCGCCTGCAGGATCTGCTGGTCTTGGGCAGCTTGAGCCTGGCGGCGGTGCTGGCTTGGTGTTTGGGGCAGGGGGCGGGACTGGCCTTGCTGATGAGCGCGCTGTGCTTTCTGGCCGGCTCGGCGCTGCTGCGTGGCGTGTTGGCCCGGTTGCAGCCCTCGACCCAGCCACAAGCCTTGCCCCAGGGGCGGTGGGCGCGCTTGCGCGCGGCCCTGGCCCAGGCGCCATCCCTGGGGGCTCAGCGCCCCATAGCCTTGCTCAGCCTCGCCAACTGGTGGCTCAAGCTGGCGGCGCTGGGCGGCTTGCTGATGGCCTTGCTGGGCGGCTCGCCCTTGCAGGGCTTGCTGGCGGCGATCGGTGGCGAACTGGGCGGCATGTGGCCGATTCAAGCCACCGCGGGCCTGGGCAGTTATGAGGCGGGCGTGGCCGGCGTCGCCGCTTGGCTGGGCGTCGAGATGGCGCTGCCGCTGGTCCTGGCTGCCGCTCTGGCCGTGCACGGCCTGGCCTTGCTGCTCAGCACCGTGGCCGGCCTGCTGGTGCTCTTGTTCTACGGTTTCCCGGCCCGCGCGCCGGCGGTCACTTTGCGAGTCGCATGACGATGAATCCTTCTTCCTCCCTGGTCCTCGACCCGCCCCTGGGTGCGCTGCCGGCTGCCGGTGCTGATGCTGTTGGCGCAGCTGCAGGCAGTCATTCGGCCCACGCGCTCGAGCCGCTGCCAGCGCACCGCCTCAGCGTGGTCGTGCCCATGTACAACGAGCGCGAGAACGCCGCGCCCTTGATCGACGCGGTGCAGGCCGCGCTGGCGGACTATGGCTACCCTTGGGAGCTGCTGGTGGTGGACGATGGCAGCCGCGATGGCACGGCCGCCCTGCTGAGCCAGCATGCCCGGCGCGTCGGCCCGCATATCCGCGTCATCCGCCTGGCACGCAATTTCCGCCAGACCGCGGCCATGCAGGCCGGTATCGATGCGGCCCGTGGCGATGTCATCGTCACCATGGACGGTGACTTGCAAAACGACCCACGCGACATCCCGCGCCTGGTCGAGCGCCTGCTGCGCGAAGACCTGGATCTGGTGGCCGGTTGGCGCCAGCAGCGGCAGGATGGCCTGTGGCTGCGCAAGATTCCTTCGTTGCTGGCCAACCGCCTGATCCGCAAGATCACCGGCCTGCAGTTCCAGGACCTGGGCTGCAGTCTCAAGGCCTTCCGTGCGCCGGTGCTCAAGCAGGTTCGCTTGTACGGGGAGATGCATCGTTTCATCCCGGCCTGGCTGGCCACGGTGACCGCGCCCGAGCGCATGGCCGAGGAGCCGGTGCAGCACCACGCGCGCCTGCGCGGCCAGTCCAAGTACGGCATCTCGCGCTCGTTGCGGGTGGTGGTCGATCTGCTGGCCGTGTTTTTCTTCCTGCGCTTCGGCACCCGGCCGGGGCATTTCTTCGGCGTGCTGGGCTTGGGCGTGATGATGGTGGGCATGGCCCTGCTCAGTTATCTGGGCGTGCTCAAGCTGCTGGGTGAGTCGATCGGCGGCCGGCCCTTGCTGCTGCTGGGCTTCTTCTCGCTGCTGGGCGGCTTGCAGTTCCTGACCACCGGTGTGCTGGCCGAGCTCCTGATGCGGGTGTACTTCGAGGGTCGCCAGGTGCGGCCTTACCAGCGTGCCCTGCACAGCGCCGACGCCGACCCCACGCCCGAGCGCGGCTGGAGCCAGGCCGCGCCATGACGGCACTCGCTCCTCAGCGCTTCAGTCCGCTGGCCTGGGGCGGATGGGCGCTCGTCATGGCGACGCTGTTCCTGCTGCGCCTGGGCGCGGCGCCGCTCTTCGATGTGGACGAAGGTGCGTTTGCCGAGGCCTCGCGCGAGATGCTGGCCAGCGGCGATTGGCTCCACACCACGCTCAACGGCCGCGACCGTTTTGACAAGCCGATCGGCGTCTACTGGCTGCAGGCCGGCAGCCTGGCCTTGTTCGGTGTCAACGAGTTCGCGGCGCGCCTGCCCTCGGCCCTGTGCGGCCTGGGCTGGGTGCTGGCCCTGGCCGGCTTTGCCCGGCCGCGCTTTGGTGACGCCACCGCCATGTTTGCCGCCACGGCCCTGGGCAGCAGCCTGGGCGTGCTCCTGATCGGCCGCGCGGCCACGGCCGATGCGCTGCTCAACCTGCTCTTGGTGCTGACCCTGCTGGACTTGTGGCGGCATCTGGAGTCCTCGGCGGGCCGGCCCTGGGCGCTGCGCCGTGCGGCCTTGTGGGCGGGCCTGGGCGTGCTGACCAAGGGGCCGGTGGCGGTCTTGATTCCCTTCGCCACCTTGTTGCTTTGGCTGTGGCGCCAGCAGGGCTTGCGGGCTTTGCCGCGCAGCCTGTGGCGGACCCTGGCCGAGCCCGGCGCACTGGCCCTGTTCTTCATCGCCTGGGCGCCCTGGTATGCCTATGCCTTGCAACGCCATGGCTGGGCCTTCATCGATGGCTTTTTGCTGCAGCACAACTTGCAGCGTTTCAGCTCACCGCTGGAGGGCCATGGCGGCGGGCCGCTGTACTACCTGCTGATGCTTCCCTTGCTGAGCCTGCCCTGGACGCCGCTGCTGGCTGCGGCCTTGCTGCAGATCCGCCGGCATTGGCAGCAGCCCTTGCCGAGCTTTCTGATCTGCTGGGCTGGCTTTGTGCTGGTGTTCTTTTCGCTTTCGGGCACCAAGCTGCCGCACTACGTGCTGTACGGCCTGACGCCCTGGCTGCTGCTGGGCGCGATGTCCTTGAAGCCGCCCTTGAGCCGCGCCTGGCGCCTGGCACTGGCGGTTTCGGCTGCTGGCCTCGTGCTCCTGCTGGGCGGCTTGATGGCGGCGGCGGCCACGGGCCGCTTGACGGCGGGCAAGACCGGTTTGTATGCGGAACTGATCGCCGCCGCGCCGGCCCTGCCTGGCTTTGCGCCCGCGTTGCTGGCCGTCTTGATGGCGCTGTTGCTGGGCCTTTGGCTCTGGCCATGGCTGAGCCTGCCCAAGGCGGCGCTGGGCACGGCGGTTCTTGCGGGTGGCTTTTTGGTGGCCGTGGTCGTGCCCTGGTGGGGTCAGGTCTTGCAAGGGCCGGTGCGGGCAGCGGCCTTGACGGCCGCGCAGCGAGACGCGAGTCAGCCTGGCCAGATCTGGCTCTGGCGAAGCCAGACCCCGAGCTTTGGGTTTTACCGACAGCAGCCCACGCCTGGCCTGCCCGAGCCACGGCCCGGCGACTGGGTCTTCACCCGCGCCGATGAGTTGAAGAGCGCGCCGCCGGCTGCAGCCTACGACATCATCCGCCCCGGCCCGGGCTATGTGCTGCTGCGTTGGCGGACGGAGGCGCCATGAGCGTCTGGACCAGCCCACGCGCCCGCCATCGTGAGATGCGCGCCTTCCTCATCTGTCTGGTCGCAGCCCTGGCCTTGTTCGCCGCTTGGCCGACGCTGGACCTGAGCCTCAGCCGCAGCTTGTATGCCGGCCAGTTCGTGCACGCGGACAAGGCCTGGGTTCGGGCCATGTACGAGGCCGTGCCCTGGTTGACTCGGGCGCTGGCCGTTTACCTGTTGCTGCGCTTGCTGGCAGGCCGTTGGCGTTTGTCGCGGCCGGTCTGGCGGCGGCTGTGGGTCAGCTTGCTGCTGCTGGTGCTGGTGGTGGGCGCCCTGGTCCACGGGCCGGTCAAGCAATTCTGGTCGCGGCCGCGGCCGGTCCAGGTGCTGGAGTTTGGCGGCAGCGAGGCCTACAGCCCGCCGCTGGCGCCGGCGGGTTTGAACCCTGAACGCAAGCGCTATTCCTTTGTCAGCGGCCATGCCGCCTCCGGCTTTGCCCTGCTGGCGCCGGCCTTGTTCGCAGCGCCCGCGCGGCGGCGCTGGTGGGGGCGGGCGGCGCTGGGCCTGGGGCTGCTGATCGGCCTGGGGCGGATCTTGCAGGGTGGCCATTTCCTCAGCGATGTGCTGTTCGCCGGCCTGCTGGTCTGGGGCTCGGCCCTGTTGATCCGGCAGCTGTGGCTGTTGGGCGGTCTGCGCCGCGTGCGCCCGGCACAGGCACAGGCACGGGCCTGGATTCAGAGTTGGAAGAAGAGAACGGTATGACACGAGTTTCGAAAGGTCTGGCCGCCAGCGTGGCCCTGCTGCTGTGCAGTGCTCATGGCTGGGTTCAGGCAGAAGAAAGAGCCGCGCTCAAATCCATGGCCGTGGGCGGCAGCCTGATGAGCTGGGCCTGGCTGGCTTGGCAGGGTGCGCCGATTGACTCGGCCTTGTGCGCGAAGCAGGGCCCGAGCGGCCTGCGTTTCGAGGCCGCCAAGGACCGCGAGTTGCGCGCCGCCAGCCTGGGCTGGCGCCTGGGCGAATGCACGGCCTGGCGCGCTTCTTCAAGCGCACTCAGTCTGCAGCTGGCACCGCGGCTGCAGCTGGGGGCTTGGCAGGCCGAGCGCGGAGCCGCGGAGCCGCGGCGTTTGCTCGATGCCGCCTTCATCCCGGCCCTGCGCTGGGAACTGGGCTCGCCGGCCGCGGGTCTGCGCCTCGACCTGGAACTGGGCATCGGCGCCGGCCTGATCAGCCACAGCCGTATCGGCGCGCGCCAGAAGAGCACGAACTTCCAGTTCTTCGACGTCATGGGCCTGGGTCTGCGCAGCGCCGATGCGCGCTGGCGCCTGAGCCTGGACTACCGCCACGTCAGCAATGCCGACATCCGCAAGCCCAACCAGGCGGTGGACTTCATCGGCCTGAGTGTGGAAGTCCCCATGCCTTGAGTCGCCGGGGCGGGCCACAATCCGGCCCACACAGGAGACTTCGCGATGCAGGCTTTCGACTGGCAGAACCCTTACCCGAGCACACGCAGCCCGCTGTTCGCGCGCAACATCGTGTCCACCTCGCACCCGCTGGCCGCGCAAGCGGGCTTGCGCATCTTGGCCCTGGGCGGCAATGCCGTCGATGCGGCGATTGCCACGGCCGCCTGCATGACCCTGGTCGAACCCTGCAGCAATGGCCTGGGCTCGGACGCGTTTTGCATCCTCTGGGACGGCCAGCAGCTGCACGGCCTCAATGCCTCGGGCACGGCGCCCCAGGCCTGGACACCCGAACACTTCTTCAAGACCTATGGCACGGATGCGAAAACTCCGCCCAAGCGCGGCTGGGGCGGCGTCACCGTGCCGGGCGCCGTGGCCGGCTGGGTGGCTTTGAGCGAGCGCTTTGGCAAGCTGCCCTTTGCCGACTTGATGGCCCCGGCCATCGAGATCGCCGAGCGCGGCTATGCCGTGCCGGTGGTGGTGCAAAGCAAATGGGCGATGGCGGCGGAGCTGGCCGACCTGACCAGCCAGCCCGGCTTCGCCGAAGCCTTCTTGCCGCGCGGCCGCGCGCCCCAGGTGGGCGAGCTGTTCAAGTTTCCGGCGGCAGCCCGCACCCTGCGCCTGATTGCCGAGAGCAAGGGCGAAGCGTTCTACCGCGGCGAGGTGGCCGCGGCCGTCGAGGCCTTTGCGCGCAGCACCGGCGGCGCCATCACCGCGGCCGACTTTGCCGCCTACCAGCCAGAGTGGGTGACGCCGATCTCGCAAAGCTATGCCGGCCATGAGTTGCACGAGATTCCGCCCAATGGCCAGGGCATTGCGGCCCTGATCGCCCTGGGCATTCTCAAGCACCGCGATCTGCGCAGTCATGCGGTGGACAGCGTGGCCGGCCAGCATCTGCAGATCGAGGCCATGAAGCTGGCCTTCGCCGATGTGTACCGTTATGTCGCCGACCCGCGCAGCATGGATGTGAGCGCGGCCGAGCTGCTGGACGAGCAGTACCTGGCCCGCCGCGCGGCCTTGATCGACCCGAATCGTGCCCAGGATTTCCAGTGCGGCAACCCGGTCAAGGGCGGCACCATCTACCTGACTGCAGCCGACGAGAGCGGCATGATGGTCAGCTTCATCCAGAGCAATTACATGGGCTTTGGCTCCGGCCTCGTGCTGCCCGGCTACGGTGTGTCCTTGCAGAACCGGGGCCACTGCTTCACGCTGGAAGCGGGCCACCCGAACGTGGTCGCGCCCGGCAAGCGCCCATTCCACACCATCATCCCCGCGTTTCTGACAGCCCCCACGTCGCCTGCGGCTCCTGCCCCCCGAGGGGGCGCGGCGCCGCCTTGGGGCGGCCCGGCGGCAGCGCCTGACCCACAAATTCCGAGTCGGGTTCCAGTGATGAGCTTCGGCGTGATGGGCGGCAATATGCAGCCGCAAGGCCATATGCAGACCCTGGTGCGCATGCTGGACTATGGCCAGCAGCCGCAGACCGCCTGCGACGCACCGCGCTGGCGCTTCAACGAAGGCCTGTCGCTCAATGTCGAGCCGCACATGCCGCCGGCCACGGTGGCCGGCCTGCGCGAGCTGGGCCATCAGATTGGCGACATCCACGACAGTTATCAAGACTTCGGCGCCGGCCAATTCATCTGGCGCCTGGGCGACCCGGCGGTGGAAGGCTATGTGGCCGCCAGCGACCCGCGCCGCGACGGCGCCGCGGTGGGCTTCTGAAGCGAGGGTCAGGTCTTGCCTGCGTGCCGACCATGCCTGGCCTGATCGAGCGCCTGTCCCTGGGTTGGCAGACCGATCTGATCTTTGCCCGCTTCGACGGGCAGATGATCGAGCGGCCCGATTGCCTGGTGCTGCGCATGCCCGGCAACCCGCTGTTCTACTGGGGCAATGCCTTGATCCTGCCCGAGCCGCCGCGCGATACCGAGCTGACGCATTGGCTGCAGCGCTTTGAAGAGGAGGTGGGCCAGCACACGCGCGAATCCGGCCATGTGGCCATCGGTTTTGATGCGGCCGCGCCGCATGAGCCGCTCCTGAGCTGGGCAGCGGCCGGCTTCGAGATCTTTGGCAGCGCCACCCTGGCCGTCACGGCCGCGGCCTGGCGCCGCCCGCAGCGAGCTTTGGCGCCCGAGTTCCACATCCGCGCGCTGGACCTGACGCAGGAGGGTGAACTGGCCGCCGTGCTCGATCTGCAGTGCGAAAGCAATGACGCGGGCTACGAGCCCTTCGGCTATCGCGTGCACCGCGAGCGCCAGATGCGCCGCTATGCCGCGATGCAGGCGGCCGGTCTGGGTTCCTGGTTCGCTGTCTTCGCAGGCGAGCAGCTGGTGGCCGATTGCGGCCTGTTCCGGGCCGCGCAACTCGGCCGGCCCGAGCTGGGCCGCTTTCAGCATGTCGGCACGCACCCGGCCTGGCGGCGCCGCGGCCTGTGCACGGCCTTGATCGATGCGGTGGTGGGGCAGGGCTTGCAGACGTGGGGGCTGGAGCGCCTGGTCATGTGCGCCGACCCGGACGATGTGGCCATCGGCATCTACGAATCGCTGGGTTTTTCGCGTGCGCTGGCCGGCGATGTACGGGCCATCTGCGCGCAGAGAAGACCGACCCGGGATCAGGCGCCGAATCAGCGTTGAGGGTTCGCGCTGCGCCCCCGAGCTGCAGGGGGCGTGACCCCACGCACTTGCCCGGCCTCATGGCCCGCTGTTAGCATGGCCGCTCTTGATACAGATCAGACCATGACCAAGCTCCTCGACCGCACCCGACGACGCACACCCCGTGCGGCGCTCGCCTGCGCGCGAGTCGCAGCCTGGCCCCAGGCTGCCGCCGACTGCCCGCATTGACGCGGCGCTGCTTCGGTTGACCCCTCTCCTCGGTGAGCCGCCGTGCCTTTGATTTGCCGGCCTGCTGCTTCGCTTCCAGCTCACCCTGTTCCGCCTTTGTCTCTTGTTTGTTTCTCGCATTTCGCCGCCAGGGCGGAATGTCCTGCTTGTGCTTCGGCTCCCGCCCTGCGCGTGGTGAGCCGCACACCGGGAACCGTTTCGGAGTGTGTTTCTCATGGCTACCCGCTTTTTTGCATCCTTGTCGCGCCCCGGCCTCTGGCCGGGCTTGCTGTTCGAGCGAATGCGCCGCCTGCTGACCCTGCCGCCTGGCGATCTGCTGCGTGACGCGATCTACCGCCGGCTCTGGACTTCTATCCTGATCAGCTCCCTGGGCGGGCAGATCACGATGCTGGCCCTGCCGCTGACGGCGGCCGTGCTGCTCAATGCCAGCCCCACGCAGATGGGCTTGCTGACCTCGATGGAGATCGCGCCCTTTGTGCTGTTCTCGTTGCCAGGTGGTGTCTGGCTGGACCGCGTGCGCAAGCTGCCCGTCTATATCTTCGGTGAGGCTTTTCTGGGCCTGGCCGTGGCCACCGTGCCCCTGGCTGCCTGGATGGGCTGGCTCACCATGACTTGGCTGTATGTGGTCGGCTTTGTGCTCGGCACGGTCTACACCATCGCTGGCAGTGCCTCGCAAATTGTGCTGACCCAGGTGGTCAGCCGCGACCGCCTGGTCGAGGCCCATGCCAAGAATGCGCTCGCCTCCAGCGGCGCCGAAGTGGCCGGCCCCGGCGTGGCCGGAGTGCTGATCAAGCTCTTGGGTGCGCCCATGGCCCTGGCGGTGGATGCCGTGCTGGTGCTGTTCTCGGCCCTGATCCTGCGTGGCATCAAGGTGCAGGAGCAGCTGACGCCGAGCGGGCAGGCAGATTTCTGGCGCGACCTCAAGGCCGGCGTTCAGTTCGTGCGCGAGCGTGCGCTGCTGGTCAGCCTGGCCTGCACGGTGGGCAGCTGGCAGCTTTGCTACAACGCCGCGCAGGTGGTGCAGATCCTGTTTGCCACCCGCAGCTTGGGGCTGAGCGCGCAAGAGGTGGGCCTGAGCTATGTGGCCCTGGGCGCCGGCACGGTGCTGGCCAGTGTGTTCGGCCACCGCATCAGTGCCAAGGTCGGGCCGGGCCCTTGCCTGGTGCTGGGCGTGGCCAGCTCGGGTTTCGGCTGGCTGCTCCTCGGATTGATGCCGGCCAATGCCTGGGGTGTGGCGGCTTTTGCTTTCATGCTCTTCATGTTCGGCGTCGGTGCGGTGCTGATCTTCATCAACTTCCTGTCCCTGCGCCAAGCGGTGACGCCGGCGCCCATGCTGGGCCGCATGACCAGCACCATGCGCTGGTTGATCCTGATTCCAGCCGGCCCGGGTGCGCTGCTGGGCGGCTGGCTCGGTGAGCATGTGGGCCTGCGTTCCTCGCTGCTCTTCGCCGGTGTGGGCGCGCTCTGCCTGGCCTTGATCGCCTGGCGCCACCCGGTCATTCGCGATGTGCGCGAGCTGCCCAAGGCCGAGGATCTGGAAGACCAGAACCCGCAAGGCGTGGCCGGCGCCAGCGGCCTGGCGTTGGACCTGGGGCCGAACAAATGAGCGAGGCAAGACCTGACCCCGCTGTTTCTGGGTCGGCGGTGCCCGACCCCATCCTGATCGAGGTCCCCGAGACGATCAGCACCGAGCGCCTGCTGCTGGCCGCGCCGCGGCCCGGCATCGGCCCGGCGCTGAGCGTGGCCGTGGCCGAGTCCATCGGCCTGCTCAGCCCCTGGATGCCCTGGGCCCAGCAGGTGCCCAGCTTTGAAGAATCTGAAGCGGTGGCACGCCGCCAGCAGGCCGACTTCATCGCCCGCCGCGATCTTTGCTACCAGATCTACGACCGCGCGCCCGAAGGCCGCCGCCTGCTCGGCGGCACCGGCTTGCACCGCATGGACTGGACCGTGCGCCGCTTCGAGATCGGTTACTGGCTGCGCGCCAGCGCCCAGGGCCAGGGCTTCATGAGCGAGGCCGTGATGGCCCTGAGCCACATGGCCTTCGAGCAGCTGCGTGCTCGCCGGGTCGAGATCCGCATGGATGAAGGCAACCTCGCCAGCCGCGCCGTGGCGGAGCGCTGCGGCTTTGAGCTCGAAGGCATCTTGCGCTGCGACAGCCTGTCGCCGCAGGGGGAGCCGAGGAACACTTGCGTGTACGCACGCCTGGGCCTGTGATCGATGAGCGCTTCGGAATCGATCCGTTTTGACATGAGTGGCCCGCCAGACGCCGCGGCCTTTCAGCGGCTGTACGACAGCACCGGCTGGGCCGGAGGCGTGGAGCGGGAACCTTTGTTTTATGCGCGCGCCCTGGCGGGTTCCTGGGCGCAGTGTGCGGCCTATGCCGGTGAGGAGCTGGTGGGCTTCGGTCGGGTGATCTCGGATGGGGTTCTGCACGCCTTCATCACCGAGATGATCGTGCTGCCACCCTGGCAGGGACAGGGCCTGGGTGCGCAGCTGCTCGATCGCCTGGTTCAACATTGCCTGCAGCAGGGCTTGCGCGACATCCAGCTCTTCTGCGCCGAGGGCAAGCAAGCCTTTTACGAGAAGGGCGGTTTCACGCCGCGGCTGCCGGGCCGACCGGGCATGCAGTACACGCGATGTGCTGAGGCCTCCGAATCGCCCGTATCGCCAGCATCGCCTGAATAGCCCCGGCCCAGCGCGGCCATGCCCGCGAACCTATGCTGCGCGCTGAGCGCTTCAAGGACCCGCAGGCATGGACGACGACACGATAGGCAAGAGCTGGCACCGGCCCTCGCGGGCCCATGGCCATGAACTGCGGGCGCCTGAGTCAGCCACCGAGCCCAGCCTGGCCGCTGCGCGGGCGCGCATCGCGGTGGTTGACCCGGCGGCGTATGCGCGCAGTCGCAATGCACTTGACGGCGCGGTCACCGGTTTGTCGCCCTACCTCACCCATGGCTTGGTGAGCCTGGCCGAGGTCCTGGCCGGCGTGCAGCAGCGCCATGCGCTGGAGGTGCAGCACAAGCTGGTGTTCGAGCTCGGCTGGCGCGCTTACTTTCGCCACGTCTGGCAGCACCGGGGCGAGGCGATTTTTGCCTCGCTGCACGAAGGGCCTCTGCCCGATGCGGCCTATGCCCGCGAGCTGCCGGCCGATGTGCGCGAGGCCCGCACTGGTGTGCCGGTGATCGACCAGGCGGTTCGCACGCTCTACGAGACCGGCCTGCTGCACAACCACGCGCGCATGTGGCTGGCCAGCTATCTGGTCCATGTGCGCAAGATCCACTGGCGCAGCGGCGCCGACTGGCTCTACGGCCATTTGCTCGACGGTGATCTGGCCAGCAACCACCTGAGCTGGCAATGGGTGGCCGGCACCGGCAGCCGCAAGCCCTATTTGTTCAATGCCGAGAATGTGGCGCGTTATGCCCCCGCAAGCTGGCACAGCCCGGGCACGGTGATCGATGCCAGCTACGAAGCCCTCGATCAGCTGGCGCGTCAACCCCAGCCGGCGCTGCTGGAGGGAACGACCGAGCGGCCGGCCCCGAGGGAAGCACCCACCTTGCTGTCCGCGCCACCCCCGGGTTTGGCGATCCAGTCACCCGATGCGAGCCAGGTGGCTGGCCGCGAGGTGTGGCTGGTGCACCCCTGGAGCCTGGGCGCGCTGCCGGCCGACTTGCCGCCCGACACTCGGGTGATCGGCCTCTGGCTGCAGGACTTCCACCAGGTCTGGCCCTGGAGCGAGCGGCGCTGGCGCTGGGTGGCTGCACGCATGGCCGAGCTGGGCGCGGTGATGTGGTGGACGGATGCCGCGGCGCTGGGGCAGGCCTTGAGCGGCGCGCGCCGGGTGCGCTGCCGCGCCGAGCCGCATCTTCAAGCCTGGCTGCCCCGCTGGGCCGAGTGCCTGCCCGATCCGGCGCTCTTTCCAGAGGTGACGCCGTGCTGTGCGTCCTTCTCGGCCTGGTGGACCCGCAGCACGCGTGGCCTCAGCAGCACCGAAGACTTGCTGTCGAGGGAACCACGATGAAGCCGAAAACCTGTGAGCCCGCGCCCAGCGATTCGCTGACCGTGCTTTTCGACGGCGCCTGCCCTTTGTGCCGGCGCGAGATCGCGCTCTACCGCGGCCAGGCCGAGGGTCAGCCGGTCTGCTTTGCCGATGTCAGCGACCCGGCCCAGGTCTTGCCGGCAGGGCGCACGCAGGCGGAGCTGCTGGCGCGCTTCCATGTGCAGCTGCCCGACGGGCGCTTGCTTAGCGGCGCCGAGGCTTTTCTGGCCCTGTGGGCGCGGCTGCCCGGCTGGCGCTGGCTGGCCTGGCTGGGGCGGTTGCCTGGCGTGGCGCGTTTGATGGAGTGGGCTTACCTTGGTTTCTTGCGCGTGCGGCCGGCCGTGCAGCGGGGATTTCGGCGCTGGAAGCCCGACTGAAGCGCGCTGGCATGCTCAGTCGCCGGGCGCGAAGCGATCCACCGCGTCGGTGATGATGCCGTCCACCCCGTTGGCCCGCAGCCAGGCCACGACCGATTCGTCGTTGGCGGTGTAGACCAGGGCCTTCATGCCGGCCGCGTGGATGGCTTGCACGCGCGCCGCGTCCATCAGGCGGTAGTTGGTGATGACGGCCACGCAGCCCAGGCTTTGCGCCTCGTCAAGCCAGCTTTCGCGCGGGCTGTCGAGCAAGAGTCCGCGCGGCACGCCGGGGGCAGTCTCGCGGGCACCTTCCAGGGCGACGGGCTCGAAAGAGCTGAGCAGGGGTAAGTGCGCCTCCACACCGCCCCAAAGCCGCAGCACTTCGCGGCCCACGACCTGGCCGGTCAGGCGCTCCTGGCCCGGCGTCGGTTTGAGTTCCAGATTGAGGCCAAAGCGGTTGGCTTGGACGAAGCGGGCCACGGCCTCCAGGCTGGCCAGGGGCTCGCCCGCATGAGCGCGGCTGTGCCAACTGCCAGCGTCCAGGCGGCTCAGGTCCGACCAGCTCTGCGCGCTGGCCAGGCCCGAGCCCGTGCTGGTGCGGCGCAGGCTGCTGTCGTGCAGCAGGAAGGGAACGCCGTCCAGGCTCAGCTTCACATCGCACTCAAAAGCCCGGTAGCCATGGGCGGCACCGAGGCGGAAGGCGGCCAGGGTGTTCTCGGGTGCCAGCTTGCCGGCGCCGCGGTGGGCGATCCAGAAGGGCAGGGGCCAGGCGGGCGTGGACGCGATGTTCATGGCAGCGGATTCAGCTGAGGGCGACACGATGTTAGCCCTGGAGAGGGCGCTCCAGTCGCAAGGCCAATCGCCGCCGGAGGGCAGGGCAAATGCTGCGCTGCGGTACGATCACGGCCCGAGCGTGCAAGGCCCGGCCGCGCGATCCGCCGGCGGTTGCCGGTGTGGCGCAGGGCCGGCCCTGACAGGCCTGGGCCACAAGCCCGTCGATGCCCTGGGTCCGTTCGTTCCAGCCAATTCCCCAGCCTTGTGGCTGGGCTTTTCGGGCGCCAGAGCCCGGGGGGCCTGGCCGCAGCCAACCAAGGGTGTGTCGCCCGCACCTGGCCGCCATGAATGCACCGCATCCGTTGATGCTTGAAGATCCCGCTGCCCCGAACGCCGCTGCCGATGCGGCCCATGCAGCATCCCCCCGCCTGCGCGAGATTCCCTACAACTACACCTCCTTCTCCGACCGCGAGATCGTCATCCGCCTGCTCGGCGAGCCCGCCTGGGCCCTGCTGGACAAGCTGCGCGAAGAGCGCCGCACCGGCCGCTCGGCCCGTATGCTTTACGAGGTGCTCGGTGACATCTGGGTGGTGCAGCGCAACCCCTATCTGCAAGACGATCTGCTGGACAACCCCAAGCGCCGCGGCCTCTTGATCGAAGCCTTGCAGCACCGCTTGAGCGAGGTGGAACGGCGCCGCGACCCCAGCACTGACGCCCAACGCGATGCCGATGTCGGCCAGCTGCTGAAGGCCGCGCAAGAGGCGGTGCGCCAGTTCGCCAGCCAGTTCGAGCAGGTGGCCGAGCTGCGCCGCCGCACCATCCGCCTGCTGGGCAAGACCACGGCGCGCGACAACATCAAGTTCGACGGCCTGGCCCGCGTCTCTCACGTCACCGACGCGACCGACTGGCGTGTCGAGTACCCCTTTGTTGTGCTGACCCCGGACAGCGAGGCCGAGATGGCCCAGCTGGTCAAGGGCTGTGTGGAGCTGGGCCTGACCATCATCCCGCGTGGCGGCGGCACCGGCTACACCGGCGGCGCCGTGCCCCTGGTTTGGAACAGCGCGGTCATCAACACCGAAAAGCTCGAAGGCCTGCGCGGCGTCGAGATGCTGCGTTTGCCCGGCCTGGACCGCGAAGTGGCCACGATCTGGAGCGAGGCCGGTGTGGTGACGCAGCGCGTGTCCGATCTGGCCGAGCAGCATGGTTTTGTGTTTGCGGTCGACCCGACCAGCGCCGAGGCCTCTTGCGTGGGCGGCAATATCGCCATGAACGCCGGCGGCAAGAAGGCCGTGCTCTGGGGCACGGCGCTCGACAACCTGGCCAGCTGGCGCATGGTCACGCCCGAGGCCAAATGGCTGGAGGTGACCCGCCTCAACCACAATATGGGCAAGATCCATGATGTGGAGGTGGCCAGTTTCGAGCTGCGCTATTTCGACGCCAGCGGCAAGAAGCTGGAGCGCAGCGAGCGCCTGGACATCCCGGGCCGCACCTTCCGCAAGGAAGGCCTGGGCAAGGACGTCACTGACAAATTCCTGGCCGGTCTGCCCGGCATCCAGAAAGAGGGCTGCGACGGCCTGATCACCAGCGCCCGCTGGGTCGTGCACAAGATGCCGGCCCATGTGCGCACGGTCTGCCTGGAGTTCTTCGGCAACCCCAAGGACTGCGTGCCGGCCATCGTCGACATCAAGGACTTCATGTTTGCCGAGGCGAAGCGCCCCGGCGGCGCGGTGCTGGCGGGCCTGGAGCATCTGGACGACCGCTACCTCAAGGCCGTGGGTTATTCGACCAAGAGCAAGCGCGCCCATCTGGCCGGCGCGTCCTCCAACGGCCTGCCCAAGATGGTGCTGGTCGGGGACATCGTCGGTGAGGATGCCGATGCCGTGGCCCGCGCCACCTCGGAGGTGGTGCGCCTGGCCAATGGCCGCAACGGCGAAGGCTTTGTCGCCATCAGCGCCGACGCGCGCAAGAAGTTCTGGCTGGACCGCAAGCGCACGGCCGCCATCTCCAAGCACACCAATGCCTTCAAGGTGAACGAGGATGTGGTGATCCCGTTGCCGCGCATGGGCGAGTACACCCTGGGCATCGAGCGCATCAATATCGAGCTGTCGCTGCGCAACAAGCTGGCCCTGGTCGGCGCGCTGCAGCAGTTGTTCAGCACCGCCAAGCTGCCCCTGGGCAAGAGCGACGACGCTGGCGAGATTCCCAGCGCCGAGCTGCTGGGCGACCGCGTGCAGCAAGCCCTGGCCCTGCTGGCCGAGGTGGGGGCGCAGTGGCAACGTTGGAAAGATGAGCTGGACCTGCCCCGCCCCGAGGAAGGCGGAAGTTACTTCGATCAGCTGCAAGACCACAGCCTGCGTGCATCCTGGAAGACGCAGATCTTCAAGCCCCTGCAAGCCATCTTCAGCGGCGCGGCGTTTGCGCAGATCCTGGAGGAGTGCAAGCGCATTCACCAGGAGGTGCTGCGCGGCCGGGTCTGGGTGGCCTTGCACATGCATGCCGGCGACGGCAATGTGCACACCAACATCCCCGTCAACTCCGACAACTACGAGATGCTGCAGACGGCGCATGAGGCGGTGGGCCGCATCATGAAGCTGGCGCGCAGCCTGGACGGCGTGATCTCGGGCGAGCACGGCATCGGCATCACCAAGCTGGAGTTCCTCAGCGATGCCGAGCTGGCCGATTTTGCCGACTACAAGCTGCGCGTCGACCCCGAGGGCCGCTTCAACAAGGGCAAGCTGCTGCGCCCCAAGGCCTCCACCCACGGCACCTTTGCCGACCTGACCAATGCCTACACGCCCAGCTTCGGCCTGATGGGCCATGAGTCGCTGATCATGCAGCAGAGCGATATCGGCGCCATCAGCGACAGCATCAAGGACTGCCTGCGCTGCGGCAAGTGCAAGCCGGTTTGCGCCACCCATGTGCCGCGCGCCAATCTGCTCTATTCACCGCGCAACAAGATCCTGGCCACTTCCTTGCTGGTCGAGGCTTTCTTGTACGAGGAGCAGACCCGCCGTGGCATCTCGATCAAGCATTGGGAAGAGTTCGAGGATGTGGCCGACCACTGCACGGTCTGCCACAAATGCGCCAACCCCTGCCCGGTCAAGATCGACTTCGGTGATGTGACCATGAATATGCGCAACCTCTTGCGCAAGATGGGTCAGAAGAGCTTCCGCCCCGGCAATGCCGCGGCCATGTTCATGCTCAATGCCACCAACCCCGAGACCATCAAGATGGCCCGGGCGGCCATGGTGGGCGTGGGCTTCAAGGCCCAGCGCCTGGCGCACGATGTGCTGAAGACCTTTGCCAAGAAGCAGACCGAGGCCCCGCGCGCCACCCTGGGCCCGGCGCCGATCAAGGAACAGGTCATCCACTTCATCAACAAGAAGCTGCCCGGCGGCCTGCCCAAGAAGACGGCGCGGGCCCTGCTGGACATCGAGGACAAGGACTACGTGCCCATCATCCGCAACCCGGCCGCCACCACGGCCGAGACGGAAGCCGTGTTCTATTTCCCCGGCTGCGGCTCCGAGCGCCTGTTCAGCCAGGTGGGCCTGGCCACCCAGGCCATGCTCTGGCACGCCGGCGTGCAGACCGTGCTGCCACCGGGTTATCTGTGCTGCGGTTATCCGCAGCGCGGCTCGGGCCAGTTCGACAAGGCTGAGAAGATGATCACCGACAACCGGGTGCTCTTCCACCGCGTGGCCAACACCTTGAACTACCTGGACATCAAGACCGTGGTGGTTTCTTGTGGCACCTGCTACGACCAGCTGCAGGGCTACAAGTTCGAGGAGATCTTCCCCGGCTGCCGCATCATCGACATCCACGAGTACCTGCTGGAAAAAGGCATCACGCTCGGCAGCGACAAGAGCTACCTCTACCACGACCCCTGCCACACACCCATGAAGCTGCAGGAGCCGATGAAGACGGTCAAGGCCCTGGTCGGTGACAACGTGGTCGAGAGCAAGCGCTGCTGCGGCGAAAGCGGCACCCTGGGCGTGACCCGGCCGGACATCTCGACCCAGATCCGCTTCCGCAAGGAAGAGGAGCTGCGCAAGACCGAGACTCAGCTGCGCGAGAGCGGCAAGGTCGCGGCCGCCGACAACCTGAAGATCCTGACCAGCTGCCCGAGCTGCCTGCAAGGCCTGTCACGCTACGGCGGTGATCTGCAGAACGGCCTGCTGGAGGCCGACTACATCGTCGTCGAAATGGCCCGCCAGATCCTCGGCGAAGACTGGATGCCGCAGTACGTGGCTCAGGCCAATAACGGCGGCATTGAGCGGGTTCTTGTTTGAAGGTGAACAGGTGAACAGGTGAACAGGTGAATGGTTCACCAGGCGCGCAGCGCCGCTCACCGGTTCACACCTTCACTCTGGATTTCTCATTCGGCCGACAACTTCCGCTCGCGGATCAGCCGGTGCCAGGTCTGGGTTTCCTGCTGCACGAATCGGCCCAGGCTGGCCGCGTCGCTGGGCGTCACTTCAAGGCCGAACTCCTCCAGCCTTGCTTTCACCTCAGGCATTTGCAGTGTCCGATTCAACTCGGAACTGAGGCGTGTGGTCACAGCCTCGGGCGTGCCCCGAGGCAGGAACAGGCCTTGCCAGGCTGAGACATCCACGCCTTTGAGCCCCAACTCGTCGAAGGTAGGGACATCGGGCAGCTGCGCCACGCGCTTGCCGCTGAGCACGGCCAGGGCGCGCAGCTTGCCGCTGCGGATTTGCGGCAGGCCCGCGGCGGTGTCGAGGATGGCCATGGGCACCACGCCGGCCAGCAGGTCCTGCACCGCATTGGCCGTGCCGCGGTAAGGCACATGGACGATGAAGCTGCCGCTGCGTTCCTTGAGCATCTCCATGGCCAGGTGGTGCGGACTGCCCACGCCGGGCGAAGCGTAGCTGAACTTGCCCGGGTTCTTCTTCATATCGGACAGCCATTGGCCCACGCTGCTGAAGCCGGCCTGCGGGTTGACCACCAGCAGCAGGGGGAAGCGGGCCATCAGGCCGACCGCCTGGAAATCGCTGGCTGTGTAGGGCAGTTTTTTGTACATGGCGCTGTTGAAGACCATGGCGCCGTTGTCGCCGCTGAGCCAGGTGTAGCCGTCGGCCGACGATTTGGCGGCCGCATCCGTGCCGATGCTGCCGCCGGCGCCGGGCCGGTTGTCGATGACGATTTGCTGGCCCAGCTGCTTGCTCAGCTGCGGCGCCAGCTGGCGGGCCAGAAAATCCGAGCCGCCGCCGGCTGGGTAGGCCACGATCCATTTGATCGGGTGGGCTGGCCAGTTGCTGGCGTTGCCGCTTTGCGCCCAAGCGCTGCTGCCGCTAGTGCCCAGCAGGGTCAGGCCGGTCAAGGCGACCAGGGCGTGGGTCCAGCGGCGCCGTTGTTGTTGTGGGCCGCCATGGTTCTTCTTCCTCATCGGGCTCTCCTCAGGTGCATTGCTACAGTCGGCGCATCTTAGTCAGCCCAGGCTTGTCGATATGTCTGCCTCTCTCAGTGATTGCCCTTTGTGCCGTGATGCGCTGCTCACCGCGCCTGAGCCGGGTGTGGAGCTGCTGCTGCAGCGGCCGCGCTACCGCGTGGTGCGGGTGCAGGATGCGGATTTCCCGGCCTTCTACCGCGTGATCTGGCAAGCCCATGTGGCCGAGTTCAGCGATCTGGCCGCGGCGGATCGTCTGGTCTGCATGGAGGCGGTCACGGCGGTCGAACAGGCTTTGCGCCGCCAGCTGCAGCCCACCAAGGTCAATCTGGCCACCCTGGGCAATGTGGTGCCGCATCTGCACTGGCATGTGATCGCGCGCTTCGATTGGGACACGCATTTCCCCGCGCCCATCTGGGCGACCACTCAGCGCGGCGCCGATGCCGAGCGCCTGGCGGCCTTGCGCCAGGCGCTGCCGGCTCTGGATGCCGCGGTGCTGCAGGCCTTGGAGTCAGTGCCCGGTTGATGATGCGAACGCCCCGCCGTGCCTCGTTCCATCGCGCCACCCCTGCAAATGTCGCCTGAAATCAGCCGTTCTGCCTAGCCCCTGAATGCCCCCATGGGTTAGGTTCATGCCCGGCCTAAACTCAGTAAAAACTCACAAAAACAACGGGTGGGCGGGCGAGACAAGAACGGTTGGGTCTGCCATGGCAGTGAATGTGGATGTGCCCGGCGCGCCGGATGGGCGTGGCGCGCTGGACGAGGGGTCCTTGACGCAGGCCGAGGCCTTGGTGGCCGCCGAGGCTTTTGATGCCGCGCTGCAGCACACACGGGCGATGCTGGAGCGCTTGCGTGGCCGCGAAGCCGAGCCAGCGGTGGCCGAGTTGGCCCGCCGCATCTACCAGCTGCGCGGCGATTGCCTGACACGGCTGGACCGCTTCCCCGAGTTGCTGGCCGATTGCGCGGCCCGCATGGACCTGCTCTCGGTCGACCAGGCCTCGGCGCAGCGCGCCGAGCTGATGATCAAGATGTCGTTTGCGCATGCCAATCTGGCCATGCCCGAGCAGGCCTTGCGCTCGGCCCATGTGGCCTTGCAGGACGCCCTGAACCTGGGCCAGCGCCTGCTGTCGGCCCAGGCTCTGGAGCGTCTGGCCATGGCTTACCTGTCCATGGGTGACGGCGTGGCCGCCGAGCGGTTCATGTTCGAGGCGCTGGAGCACAGCGATGCCAGCAGCCCGCCGCAAGAGCGCCTGCGCCGGGTCTCCAACACCGTGCATCTGCTGTGCACGCTGCACGATGCCTACCTCGATATGGGCCTGGCCTATCTGGGGGAATCGGTGCTGGCCCGGGCTCAGGGCTTGCCGGCCAAGGCCGAGGCGCTGCTTCCCACCGTGCCGGGGCGCTACCTGGCCTGCATGTGGCAGGCCAACCAGGCGCGCTGGCTGCGGCGCAGCGGCCAGCTGGAGCCCGCAAGGCGTTGTTTCGAGGCCTGTCTGAGCCAGGCGCAGACCGAGGGCTGGCATGCGGTCAGCCGCCCGGTGCAGCTGGAGCTGGCGCTGATGGCCGAGCAGGAGGGCGATCTGAACACCGCGCTGGGTCTGCTGCGCGCGCTGTTCGAGCCTGAGAGCCTGCGTGTGCGCGATGTGGTGGCGTTGCCCGCCTATCGCGTGCTTGAGCGGATCTGCAGGATCTTGGGCCATGGGGCCGAAGCCGAGCAAGCGGCCGAGCGCCGGCGTGCTCGACAGGCGGCGCGTCATCAGGCGGTGTTGGAGGCGGCCGCGCACAACCACCACCACGGTCAACTCATCCTGTCCACCCTGGCGGCGGCCGAGCGCCAGCGGGTCGATGCCGAAATTCAGCGCCTGCGCAGCCAGCATGCGGCTGGTGCTGTGCTCCGTATGCCGGACCAGGAAGACTGGTTCCGGTTGGACTTGCCCTGACCCTGACCCTGGTTTGAACCCGGATCGAGTTCGCCCGGGAGCCCGCGCTCAGGCTGCCGCTTGCGCCAGGGCCGCAGCCGGTTGGCTCAGGCCCAGCTGGCCGAACAAGTCCTTGGGGTCGGCCATCTGCGGGATCAGGCTCACGTCCTGGCCCAGGCCCAGCTCGCGGGCCAGGTCGCGCAGCAGGCGCAGCATGGAGTAGTCCTCCAGCGCAAAGCCCACCGAGTCGAAGAAGGTGATCTCCTGCTCGCTGGCGCGGCCCGTGCTCAAGCCCTTGAGCACGCGCCAGAACTCGGTCACCGGGAAATCGGCCGGCATCTGCTGCACATCGCCTTCGATGCGCGATTGCGGTTCGAATTCGACGAAGACCGAGGCCATCTCCAGGACGCCGCGGTGCATCTCGGTCTTGCCGGGGCAGTCGCCACCGACGCCGTTGATGTGCATGCCGGGCTCGATCATCTCGGGCGTCAGGATGGTGGCATTGGTCTTGTCGGCCGTCACGGTGGTGACGATGTCGGCGCCGCGCACGGCCTCGGCCGTGCTCTTGCAGGCGATCAGGCGCAAGCCGGGCAGGGCGCTCAGATGGCGCTGCAGCTTGGCGGTGGCAGCCGGGTCGATGTCGAACAGGCGGATTTCGTTGATGCCCAGCAGGTGGTGGAAGGCCAGGGCCTGGAACTCGCTCTGCGCGCCATTGCCGATCAAGGCCATGCTGCGGGCGTTTTTGCGGGCCAGCTGCTTGGCGGCCATCACCGAGGTGGCGGCGGTGCGGATGGCGGTGCTCAGGGTCAGCTCGCTGAGCAGCTCGGGCCGGCCGGTGGCCACATCGGCCAGCAGGCCCACGGCCATGACCGTGGGCAGGCCGGCGCGGGTGTTCTTGGGATGGCCGTTGACGTACTTGAAGCTGTAGAGGCTGGCGTCGGCAATCGGCATCAGCTCGATCACGCCATCGGGCGAGTGGCTGGCCACGCGGGCGCATTTGTCAAATTCGTTCCAGCGCAGGTAATCGGCTTCGAGATAGCCCACCATGCGCTTGAACAACTCGGCCATGCCGAGGGTTTGGGCCATTCGGGCGACGTCTTGTGTGTTCAGCAAAGTGGTCATGGGAGGTCTCCGTTGTTCTGTTGAGATGGATTCTTCCCAAGCTCGCTGCTAGCGAGAAGAGCAAGAACTGATCAAAAAGTGATGGGTTCCTGTCATTTCGATAGACATAATTGGCGAAATGGCAGTTTTGGTGGGGCGTGAACGAGTGAACAAGTGATCGGGTGAACAAAACACCCGACGTCCTCACCGCCCCTTCACCCATTCACCCGTTCACTTCTTCTCGCCCATGGACACCCTGGATCAACAACTGCTGGCGCTGCTGCGCCTCGACGCCCGCGCCACCGTGGCCACCCTGGCCGCCAAGCTCAAGGTCTCGCGCGGCACCGTGACCAACCGCATCGCCAAGCTGGAGGATGCCGGCGTCATCGTCGGCTACACGGTGCGCTTGCGGCCCGATGTCACGCCCAACGAGATTTGCGCCTGGATGAGCATCGCCGTAGAGGGCAACAAAACCCGCGAGGTGATCAGCATCCTGCTGGGCGAGCCCGGCGTGGCCGGCCTCTTCGACACCAATGGCCGCTGGGATCTGCTGGCCGAGCTGCGCGCCGCCACCCTGGCCGAGCTGGCCGATGTGCTGGAGCGGGTGCGCCTGATCAAGGGCATCGGCGCCACCGAAACAAGCATTCATTTGCAGACCTACAAAGCGGCCTGAATCCCGGGCGGCCATGTACATTCACAGCTGGCCCCGGGCTGTGGAGTTCGGCACTTGGGGCTCTGGGCGACACCTGGCGCCCGGCATCGGCTTGCAGCGTACAGCCTCACGATGAGCGAAGACTTGTTGCCCACAGATCCCGCGCCGAGTTCCGACGTCAACCGCCAGCTCGAGCTGGCCTTGCGCGAGCGCGACATCATTCTGGGCAGCGCCGGCCTGGGCATCGTCTACGTGCGGCAGCGCGTCATCCTGCGCTGCAATGGCCGCTACGCCGAGATCTTTGGCTATGCCGATGCCAGCGAGCCGCTGGGCCGCAGCAGCGTGGAGCTCTACCCCGATGAGCCGGCCTTCAAGCAGCTGGGCGCCGAGGCCTACCCGGTGATGGCCTCGGGCCAGCGCTACAAGACCGAGCGCCTGATGCGGCGCCGCAATGGCGAGCTGTTCTGGGCCAGCATGACGGGCCGATTGATTGCGCCCGACGACCCGGCGCAGGGTTCGATCTGGATCGTCGACGACATCACCGAGCAGCGCCAGGCCCAGGATGCCCTGGCCGCGGTGACGGCCGAGCTGCAGCTGATCCTGGAGCATTCCATGGTCGGCATCGTCTTCTTGCGCGACCGCCGTGTGACGCGTTGCAATCGCAGCTTCGAGCTCTTGTTCGGCTACGAACCGGGCGAGCTCAACGGCAGCTCCTCGCGTCAGTGGTACCTCAGCGATGCCGATTGGGAGGCTGCCGGCCAGCGCTGCTACGAGCCCTTCAAGCAGGGCCGTGCGTTCGAAGGCGAGATGCTGCTGCGCAAGAAGGACGGCACGCCGGTGCACTGCGAGGTGCGCAGCAAGGCCATCGACGTCAGCGACCTCTCGCGCGGCTCGATCTGGATCACCATGGACATCAGCGCGCGCAAGAACGCCGAGGGTGCCCTGGTGCAGGCCAAGGACGAGCTCGAACACCTGATCAAGAAACGCACCCGCCAGTTGCAGCAGACCGTGCTGGCCATGGAGCAAAAGGTGCTGGAGCAGCAGCGCGCCGAGGCCCACATCCAGCGCCTGGCCCATTTCGACGCGCTGACCGGCCTGCCCAACCGCGTGCTGCTGGCCGAGCGCTGCCACCAGGCCATCGAGATCGCACGCCGCCATGGCGAGAGCCTGGCCCTGGTTTTTCTCGATCTCGACCATTTCAAGAACGTCAACGACTCGCTCGGCCACCGCTTCGGCGATGAGCTGCTTAAGACTCTGGCGCGCCGCCTCAAAACCGCCGTGCGCGAGCAGGACACGGTCTCGCGCCTGGGCGGCGATGAGTTCATCCTGGTCCTGCCCGGCACCGACAACACCGGCGCCGGCCATGTGGCCGAGAAGGTCATGGAGCTGGCCGCCCAGCCCTTCCAGATCGAGCAGCACGAGCTCAATGTCACGCCCTCGATCGGCATCGCCATGTACCCCTCGGATGGCAGCGATTTCGACGCCCTGTGCCGCAGCGCCGACATCGCCATGTACCGCGCCAAGCAGGACGGCCGCAACAGCTTCCGCTTCTTCACCAGCCTGATGCAGGCCGAGGCCCGGCGTGGCCTGCAGCTGGAGAATTCATTGCGCCGCGCGCTCGAGCGCGACCAGCTCAGCCTGGTCTACCAGCCGCAGGTGTCCCTGGTCAGCGGCCAGGTGATCGGAGCCGAGGCCTTGCTGCGCTGGCGCCACCCGGAGCTGGGCGAGGTCTCGCCGGCCGAGTTCATCCCGGTGGCTGAATCGACCGGCCTGATCGTGCCGATTGGCGAGTGGGTGATGCGCACGGCTGTGCAGCAGCTCAAGGCCTGGATGGCGCAGGGCATGGCGCCGCTGGTGATGTCGGTGAATCTGTCTTCGGTGCAGTTCCGTCACAACGACCTGCCGGGTCAGATCAGCCGCATCCTCGATGAAGTCGCCCTGCCGGCCGAGCTGCTGGAGCTGGAGCTGACCGAGGGCGTGGCCATGCGCGACCCGCAGGGCGCCATCGCGGTGATGAACGATTTGCACCGCCGCGGCATCCGCCTGTCCATCGACGATTTCGGCACCGGCTACTCCTCGCTCAGCTATCTCAAGAAGTTCCGCGTCTACAAGCTCAAGGTCGACCAGAGCTTTGTGCGCGACCTGGGCGACGACCCGGAAGACCGCGCCATCGTCAGCGCCATCATCAGCATGGCCCACAGCCTGGGCCTGCAGACCATTGCCGAAGGGGTCGAGACCCTGGAGCAAATGCAGTTCCTGCGCAGCCAGGGCTGCAAGGAGGTGCAGGGCTATCTGTTCAGCCGGCCGCTGCGCGCCGAGGAGTTCCCGGCCTTTGTGGCTGCCGGCACCCGCGTGCTCGATGAGCACGCGGAGCTGTGGCATTACGCAATCTGAGCGGGTGCCACTTCAGGGCCGCGCTTCCAGCTGATGCTTGGCCGGCCCGGCCAGCAGCGGCGTGGGCCGGGCGCGCATGAAATCGGCATGGCCGGCGCCGTAGTAGGGCGAGAGCGGGTGGCCGCTCTGGCCCCCCGGCATCGACAGCAGGCCCTGGGCCTCATGGCCGGGCGCCACCACCAGGCGCTGCGACTGGCCGTGGCGCTGCTGCATGACCTGGGGCAGATTGCCGTCGCCGTCCATGCCCTCGACCGGCATGTCCAGCCAGCGGCTCAGAGCCGGAATCGCGCGTGAGAGCACATGCTGGATGCGCGCCGGATTGGCCTCGCCCCAGGTCGCCTCGGCCAGGGGGCGGCGTTGCTTGCCGCTGCCCTGGCTCATCTCGGCCATCGCCGCGTCGATCTGGCTCAGCTCGAAGGCCTCCCAGCTGCTGAAGCCCGGCGGCAGCAGATGGGCTGGGCGCAGCTCCAGGGCCTGCACCGCGCTGTACTCGAAGTTCTTTTTCCAGCCGAGGCGGGTCTTCTCGTCGCCTTGCAGTTCGTCGCCCAAATCCTTGCCCAGCGCGGCGCGGCTCCAGGCGTCCCAGAGGGCGTCCAGGCAGCGCAGGCGCACGCTGCGCGCCAGGCGGTAGCCGGCCTGGTCGGCGGCGGCCTGACCGTTCCATTGCTGGAGCAGGCGCAGGGCCTCGGCCTGGGCGGCGGTGGGCGCGGGGCTGGCGGCCAGCCGGGACTCGGCACGGCGCGCCCAGCTCTTGATGAAGCGCGCCTCATGGTCCAGCTGGATGGCGGCCAGGCTGGCTTCGTCGTGCCGCGGCCTTTCACTCAGGCGATCACGCACCTGCTGCGCACGGGCGCCGAGGTCAAAGCCACCATCGCCGATCAGCTCGCCCCAGGCGCCGGCGGCCTGGCGGTTGTTGGCCGTCCAGAGCTGGCCCTGGCTGGGATTCTTGATCACCGGGTAGTCGGCCGGCGCCAGCCAGCCCCGGGCCGGGCTGTCCAGGCTCTGGAATCTGGCATAACGTTCACCCAGGCCGGAGCCGCTCCAGAGCCGGCCGGCCACGGTCCAGGCGATCTGGCCCTGGCGGTCGGCCACCAGCAGGTTCTGGTGCGGCAGGCCGGCGCGCTGGGCCAGAGCGAGCACCTCGTCCACGTTGCGCGCCTGCAGGAACTGATCCAGACCCAGGTTGTAGGCCTCGCCCTGGTGCGCCGCCCAGCGCAGGGCATAACGCCGGCCTTGCAGGGTCTTGGCGATGGGGGCGCCGTCCACCACCTGCACGCGCAAGGCGCGCGCGGGCTCGCCCTTGACCTCGATGCGCTCGTTGAACACACGCAGGCGCTCGGCCGGAATTTCGGCCGGCAGCGCAATCCAGTCGAACCACTGGCCGTAGGCATTGGTGAAGCCCCAGGCCACCTGGCCGTTGCTGCCCACGATCAGGCTGGGCACGCCGGGCAGGCTCAGGCCGGCGGCGCGCAGCGCGCCCTCGCCACGGCCCAGCTGCAGCTGGGTGCGGTACCAGATGCTGGGCACCGAGAGGCTCAGGTGCATGTCATCGGCCAGGATGGCGCGGCCGTCGGCCGTGCGGCTGCCCGCCACGGCCCAGTTGTTGCTGCCGACCGGGGCTTCATCGAGCGATGTCGCACGGGCCAGCGCTTCCGGCTTGTGGGCCGATTTCTGCAGATTGAGCAGCTCGGGGCCGGGCAGGGGCATAGGCGGCAGCTGGCTGCCGTCAAGGGCGGCATCCCAGCGGCCACCGCGCGGGTGGAGCCAGTCGAACAGCGTGTCGCCGGCCTTCTCGCGCAGCAGGGCGCGTTCAAAGCCGCCCTGGATGCCCCCGCTTTGCAGCATGGAGAACATCTCGCCAATCACCAGCAGGGAATCGACCGGCGTCCAGTCTTGCGGCTCGGCGCGCAGCAGCAGGTACTGCCAGGGCCGCACGCGCAGGGCGGCCAGGCCGGCGTTGACGCCGCTGGCATAGGCCTGCAGCAGGGCGCGATCGGCCTCGCTCATGCCGGCCAGGCGCTCACTCAGGCGGGCGCGCAGGCGGTGCAGGCGGCGCTCCTGGTCGCGCTCCACGGCCTTGGGGCCGAACAGGGCAGCCAGCTCGCCGGCGGCCGAGCGGCGGCTCAGGTCCATCTCGAAAAAGCGCTCCTGGGCATGAACAAAACCCAGGCCGCGGGCCAGGTCCAGGCGGTTCTCGCCCTGCAGCACGGCCGTGCCCAGGCTGTCACGCGCCACGCTCAGCGGCGCGCTCAAACCGGGCAGCTGGATGCGGCCATCCAGCTGCGGCAGGCTGGCGCGCAGCAGGGCCCAGAGCGTCATGGCCAGCAGCCCGGCGATCAGCAGCAGGCCGAGCAGGCTGCGGCGCAGCCAGCGGCGCCAGCGCGGCGCGGCGGGACGGGAAGGCAGGGTCGGGGTGGCGGACAAGCTCATGGTGAAAGGACAGCGTCGGTACAGCAAGAGGAGAGACGAAACGGCCCGAGCGATAAAACACCGGGTCGGGGCGCGATTGTGGCCGCGCCGGGTGAGGCCGGCCTTCGGGGTTTTGCAGGGTGTCGGGGCACACGGGCGGCGCTAGCGGGCGCCCTCCTAGAATCCGCGCCATGTCTGCGATCTCCTCCAAGTTCTCCTTCTTGTTCCTCGCGCTGCGCGCTGCGGCGCCTGCCCGTCTCGGTGCCGCCCTGCTGGTCCTGACGCTGGCCGCCTGCTCGCATGTGCCCTTGATCGGCTCGGGCCCGGCCCCGGCGCCCAGCAGCCCCAGCACGCCGGCGCCGGCCGATCCGGTGGCGCCCGTGGTGGTGCCGGTCGTGAAGGCGCCGCCCGTGCCGCCCAAGATCGGCCTGGCCCTGGGCGGCGGCGCGGCGCGTGGCTTTGCCCACATCGGCGTGATCCAGGTGCTGGAGGAAAACGGCATCAAGGTCGATCTGGTGGCCGGCACCTCGGCCGGCAGCTTGGTGGCGGCGCTGTACGCCTCGGGCATGAGCGGGCGCGAGCTGGCCACGCTGGCCGAGACCATGGACGAAGGCGCCATCACCGACTGGGCCTTCCCGACCCGCGGCCTGATCCGCGGCGAGGCCCTGGCCAAGTATGTGCGTGACAAGACTGGAGGCAAGAACATCGAGCAGATGCGCATCCCCCTGGGCGTGGTGGCCACCGATTTGTCGGATGGCTCCGGCTCGCTGTTCCGCCGCGGCGACACCGGCGTGGCGGTGCGGGCCTCCAGCTCGGTGCCAGCGGTGTTCCAGCCGGTGCGCATTGGCAACCGAGACTATGTCGACGGCGGCCTGGTCGCCCCGGTGCCGGTGCGCTATGCGCGCCAGATGGGGGCCGAGCTGGTGATTGCGGTGGACATCTCCTCGCCGCCGGAAGAAAAACCCGGCACTGGCGCCATCCCCATGCTGATGCAGACTTTTTCCATCATGGGCCGCAGCATCAACAACTTCGAGCTGCGCGAGGCCGATGTGCTGGTGCGGCCCAAGCTCGATGGCGTGGGCAGCGCGGATTTTGGCGCCCGGCGCCGCTCCATCCAGGCCGGCCGCGAGGCGGCGCAGGCCGCCTTGTCGCAGTTGCGTGCGCGCATCGCTGAAAAGACCCGTTAGGACTCAAGACAGCCCCAGGCCGGGGCGGGGCGCTCAGTCTCGGCTAGGCTAGGGGCCTCGCCTCCCGGCATCTGGTGCATCGCCCGTGACCCAACCCGATTCCGCCACGCCCTTGTTCCCGCTGCAGTCGGTGCTTTTTCCCGAGGGCTATTTGCAGCTGCAGATCTTTGAGCCGCGCTATCTGGACATGGTGCAGCGCTGCTGGCGCGAGGGCCGGCCCTTCGGCGTGCTCAGCCTGATCGAAGGCGGCGAGGTGCGCCGCCGCGACCCGGCGCGTGGCGAGGCCTTTGTGCAGGAGCGGTTTCAGAGCGTGGGCACCCTGGCCCGCATCGAGCATTGCGAAACGCTGCAAGCCGGCTTGATGCGCATTCGCTGCCGTGGCGGCCAGCGCTTTCGCCTGCTGTCCAGCGAATGCCTGCCCGGCGGCCTGTGGGTGGGGCAGATCGAGCCCATGGCCGAGGATGCGGCCGTGCCCGTGCCCACCGACCTGAAGGTCACTTCCACCCTCTTGCAAAGCCTGCTGCACAGCCTGGAGCAAGGGGCTGCCGCGGTGGATGTGCCGGTGCAGCCCCCTTACCGCTGGGACGACAGCGGCTGGCTGGCCAACCGCTGGTGCGAGCTGCTGCCCCTGCCCCCCGAGGAGCGCCAGCGCCTGATGCAACTCGACAACCCCTTGCTGCGTCTGGAACTGGTGGCCGATCAGCTCGATCAGCCGGGGGTGTTGGCGGGGCGGGCTTGAGCTTTCGCCCCTCACTTGCCTTGCTGTGTTCGGAGTGGCTTTTGGGGTGCAACGTGAGGCCCTGCAGCCCGCGCCGCCGCCGGGCTCATGGTTCGGGGATCGGGCCTGACGGGCCGACTCCCCTGCGCTGCTCGCGCCTCGGGGCTGGCGCATAACTCACTTCGCTCCCTGCGTTCGCTTCGTTCAGACAGAAGCGCCAAGTCAGAAATTGAAGCGCGCGTGATCGCGCGCGCCCCGAGGCGCTGTGCTGCTCGGCCCTTCACAAATCGCCCGGCAGCGGCCCAGGCTGCAGGGCGCTTGCATCGCGGTCAATGTGCCCCTCGTCGGTGGAGAACGCCATCTTCGGAGGCGGCTCGGCCCGCCGACGGGCGATTTGTGCGCGGCCGAGGGCGCAGCGAAGCGGCTCAGGCGCGCGGTCACGCGCGCTTCAAGCGCTGACTCGGCGCCACTGTCTGACCACAGTGAGCGCAGCGAACGGAGGGAGTTTGGCGCCGCTGAGCCGCGGAGTGAGCAGCGAGGGGAGTCGGCTCGCCCGAGCCGACCCGCGAACCATGAGCCCGGCGGCGGGCCAAGCCACCGCAGCGAGCCAGATCAAGACGGCGTAGGTTCACCGTGTGCGGTTACATGAACAGCTTCACAGATGAAAAAAAGCCCAGCGGATGCTGGGCTTGAAGGGCACGTTTGGGGACCGGCGAGGCCGGCCTCAGCGGTGCCGAGGAGACAACTGATGCGCGATGGCTCAGGCGGCAGCGCGCTTGGAAGCGCGGGTGGCCGTTTGGGTGGCCTTGACGGCGCTGTTGGTGGCGGCTTCGAAGTTGGCTTCGGCCACTTCGGTGGCTTGCTTGGCTGCCTTTTGCACGGTCTCGAAGGCGTTGTTGGCGGCAGCGACGGCGCTCTTCACCAGGGCGACGGCGTTTTCGGTGCCGGCCGGTGCGTTCTTGGCAGCGTTTTCGACCACGGCCGAGAACTTGGCCTGGATGTCGGCCAGCTGGGCTTCAGCGACCTTGGCCACTTCGGCATTGGTGCTGGAGGCGATGTCGTACAGATGGCGGCTGTAGGAAGCGGCCTTCTCGGCGCTGGGCTGCAGCAGGGCGCTTTGCAGGGCCAGCAGCTCTTGAGCGTCTTTCACCGACAGGGCGGCGTGGGTCGACTCAGCGACTTCGCTCAGGGCGGTCTTGGCCACTTGCAGGTTCAGTTCGACCAGCTTTTCCACGCCTTCGAAAGCCTTGTTGGTCAGGCCAAACAGGGTTTCGACATTGGCTTTGTGGGCGGCGATGATTTGTTCGGTAGTCAGCATGGAGCACTCCTGATGGGGGGTGACCCCCGTTGATTCGATGGATGAAATCGTTCGACAGCGATAAATGTTGCACTGCAACAAAACGAAGTATAGGGATGCCGGGCGGCTTTGCAAGACATTTTTGCTGCGGCGCAGCAAATTAGGGGGATTCGCCGGAATTCCTGCCTTCTTCCGCAGCTTGGCGCCGCGCGGTGACGCCCCCATGACAGGCACGGAATGCCACCGCCCGCTATGGTGTGCACCCATGCAGGCCTTTCATTCCGACGCCCATTCCCTGGCCTTGCCGCCGGGTCACAGCTTTCCCGCCAGCAAGTACCGCCTGCTGCGCGAGCTTTTCGAGGCCGAGCCCGGTCTGCTGCGCATGGCGCCGGCGCCGGCTGCCAGCGAGGCGGAACTCTGCCTCGTCCACACGCCCGAGTATGTGAACGCGGTGTTGCAGGGCCGGTTGAGCGCGGCCCAGCAGCGCGAGATCGGTTTCCCCTGGTCGCCCTCGATGGCGGCGCGCTCGCTTCATTCGGTAGGCGCCAGCATTGCGGCAGCCCGCGCTGCCCTGGCCGAGGGCGTGGCCGCGAACATGGCCGGCGGCACCCACCATGCCTTTGCCGACCGGGGCTCGGGCTACTGCGTCTTCAACGATGTCGCGGTGGCCGCGCGCCTGATGCAGCAGCAGTGGAGCGCGCAGGCGTGGCCGGGCGATTCGCGGCTGCGCGTGCTCGTGATCGATCTCGATGTCCACCAGGGCAATGGCACGGCCGCCATTTTTGAGGGTGACGACAGCGTGTTCACCTTCTCCATGCACGGCGCCAAGAACTTCCCGGCCTGCAAGGAGCGCAGCGATCTCGATGTGGAACTGCCCGATGGCTGCAGTGACGAGCCCTATCTGCAGGCGCTGGACCAGGCGCTCGAAGAGATCTGGGCTCGCCATGCCGCCGCAGGTGCCATGCCCGGCCTGGCCTTCTACCTGGCCGGCGCCGACCCGCACGAAGGCGACCGCCTGGGCCGCCTCAAGCTCAGCAGCGCCGGCCTGCTGGAACGCGACCGGCGCGTGCTCTCCGCCCTGTGCGAGCGTGGCATCCCTGTGGCCCTCAGCATGGCCGGCGGCTACGGCCATGACATCGCCACCACGGTGGCAGTGCAGGCCAACACGCTCAACGAAGCGGTCAGGGCCTGGGCGGCGTGGCGGCTGCGGTGAAAGCCGGGGCCGGTCGTCTTGAATCTTTGTGGTTGAATTTCCCCCAACCGTCGGCTGTTTCGGCCACGCCTCTTTCTTCTTTGTCTTTTGCCCACCCGGACGCTGCGCGCGCTATATGACCTCACCCAATCTGTTCCAGCAACCCACGCCCGCCGACACGGCCGCCGTGGACACCGCCATCGTGACCCGGCGCTCCATGCGCGCCTTCTTGCCCACCGAGGTGCCGGAGAGTCAGATCGAGGAGATCCTGAACGTGGCGTCCCGGGCGCCGTCGGGCACCAACACCCAGCCCTGGCAGGTCCATGTGCTGACCGGCGCGGCGCGCCAGCGCCTGGTGGACCGCATCCAGGCGGCCTACCTCGACCCGGCCGAGTTGGCGAAGCACACGGAGGAATACGCCTACTACCCGACCGAATGGGTCTCGCCCTACATCGACCGCCGCCGCAAGGTGGGCTGGGATCTGTATGGCCTGCTGAACATCGCCAAGACCGACAAGGCCCGCATGCAGGCGCAACATGCGCGCAACTTCCAGTTTTTTGATGCCCCGGTGGGGCTGATCTTCACCATCGACCGCGTCATGCAGCAGGGCAGCTGGCTGGACTACGGCATGTTCCTGGAGAACGTGATGATCGCGGCGCGCGGCCGCGGCCTGCACACCTGCCCGCAGGCCGCATTCACCCAGTTCCACCGCCTGATCGCCGAAGAGCTGCAGCTGGCGCCCAGCCAGATGGTGGTCTGTGGCATGGCGCTCGGTCACGCCGACCCCGCCGCGGTGGAGAACAGCCTGCTGACCGAGCGTGCAGCGGTGGCCGAATTCACGCGCTTCTACCGTGATTGAGCGCGGCGGGCGCGTGAAGAGGGGCCAGGTCTTGCGCACCTGGGGCAGCCGGGTCACGGCGCTGCTGTTGGCGGGCGCCGCCGGCCCGGCCCTGGCGGCCGATCTGGACGGCAGCCGTTTCGGCGCGATCTGGGGCCTGCCGTTTGCGGGCTTGCTGCTGTCCATCGCCCTGATGCCCTTGCTGGCGCCGGCGATCTGGCACCGCCATTTCGGCAAGATCAGCGCCGGCTGGGCCTTGGTTTTGCTGCTGCCGCTGCTGGCACGTGAGGGCGCCGGCACGACGGGCGGCGTGTTGCTGCACACCGCCGTGGCCGAGTACCTGCCGTTTGTGATCCTGCTGACGGCGCTGTTCACCACCGCGGGCGGCATCTTCATCCGCGGCAATCTGCATGGCAGCCCGGGGCTCAATGTCGGCCTGCTGGCAGTCGGCGCGGCCCTGGCCAGCGTGATGGGCACGACGGGGGCGTCCATGCTGATGGTGCGGCCGCTGATCCGCGCCAACGACAACCGCCGCCACAACGTCCATGTGCTGGTGTTCTTCATCTTCATCGTCAGCAATGCCGGTGGCGCGTTGACGCCGCTGGGCGACCCACCGCTGTTCCTGGGTTTTCTGCAAGGCGTGAGCTTCTTCTGGACCCTGCAGCATCTGGCGCCGCAGACCCTGTTCATGGTGGGCAGCCTGCTGGCCATCTTCTACGGGCTGGACCGCCATTTCTACCGCCGCGAAGGCGTGCTGCCGCGCGACCCCACGCCGGACGACCACCGCTTCGGCATCGAGGGCGGCCTGAACTTCGCCTTGCTCGGCGTGGTGGTGGGCCTGGTGCTGATGAGCGGGCTGTGGAAGCCGGCGCACCCGGGTTGGCAGCTCGGCAGCGTGAGCCTGAGCCTGCCGGCCCTGCTGCGCGATGGCGCCCTGATCCTGGTGACCCTGGCCTCGGTCGTGCTGACGCCCCGTGATGTGCGTGCGCGCAACCAGTTTTCTTGGGCGCCCATGCTGGAGGTGGCCAAGCTCTTTGCCGCCATCTTCGTGACCATGGCGCCGGTGCTGGCCATGCTCAAGGCGGGCGAGCAGGGGGCGTTTGCCGCCGTCACCCGCGCCGTCACCGCGCCCGATGGCCAGCCCATGCCCTGGGCCTACTTCTGGTTCAGCGGCTTGCTCTCGTCCTTCCTGGACAACGCGCCGACTTATTTGGTGTTCTTCAACCTGGCCGGGGGTGATGCGGCGCAGCTGATGACGACGCTGGCGCCCACGCTGGTGGCCATCTCGGCCGGCTCGGTGTTCATGGGCGCCAACAGCTACATCGGCAATGCGCCCAACTTCATGGTCAAAGCCATCGCCGAAGAGCGCGGCATCGCCATGCCCAGCTTCTTTGGCTATATGGCCTGGTCGGGCGCGGTCTTGACCCCCTTGTTTCTTGTGATGAGCCTGATCTGGTTCTGAGGAGTGGTGTTCTTCATGCCGAACCTTGCCGCCCCCAAACCGCGCGTGCTCTTGGCCCGCCGCATCTTTCCGGACATCGCCGCGCGCATGGCCGAGGCCTTTGACCTCGACTACGCCGATGACGATCAGCCCCTGAGCCCGGAAGCCTTGCGCCAGCGACTGCAAGGCAAGCTGGGGCTGCTCGCCTCCGGCACCGAGCAGATCACGGCCGAGCTGCTGGACGCCTGCCCCGAGCTGCGCGTCATCAGCCTGATGACCGTGGGCCACAACAATGTGGACCTGGCCGCTTGCAGCGCGCGCGGCGTGCGCGTCAGCAATGCGCCCGATGTGCTGACCGAAACCACGGCTGACTTCGGCTTCGCCTTGATGATGGCCGCGGCCCGGCGCATCAGCGAAAGCGAGCATTACCTGCGCCGTGGCGATTGGAAGCAATGGCGGGTGGACCTGTTCGCTGGCGCCGACATCCACGGCACCACCCTGGGCATCCTCGGCATGGGCCGCATCGGCCAGGCCATCGCACGGCGCGGCGCCCTGGGCTTTGGCATGAAGGTGATCTATCACAACCGCAGCCGCCTCGCGCCCGAGCAGGAGGCGCCCATCGGCGCCCGCTGGGTCAGCAAGGAGGCGCTGTTGCGCGAGGCCGATCACCTCGTCATCGTCGTGCCCTACACGCCGGCGTCCCACCACCTGGTGGCCGAGCAAGACCTGGCCCTGATGAAGCCCAGCGCCACCCTGACCAATATCGCCCGCGGCGGCGTGGTGGACGATGTGGCCCTGGCCCGCGCCCTGCAGCAAGGTCGACTGGCCGCAGCCGGCCTCGATGTCTTCGAGCGCGAGCCCCAGGTGCACCCGGACCTGCTGGCCTGCGCCAATGTCGTGCTCACACCCCACATCGCCAGCGCTTCGGTGCCGACGCGGCGGGCGATGTGCGAGCTGGCGGAGCGAAACCTTTTGGCGGCTTTCAGTGGCCGTCCGATGCCGAGTCTGCTGAACTCGTTTTGAGCCCGCAGCCCGAGCCAGCCGGGGTGGCAGTCATTGCCCTTCGGGCGGCTGCCAGAGTTCGATGCGGTTGCCGTCGGGGTCCATGACCCAGCCGAACTTGCCGTATTCGGATTCATCCACCTTGTCGTCGACCTGGCAGCCCTCGGCCCGCAGCAGGGCCAGCAGGGCATGCAGATCGGCCACGCGGTAGTTCACCATGAAGGGGGCGGGGCTGGGGTCGAAGTAGCTGCTGGCGGCATCAAAAATGCTCCAGACCGTGCTGCCCTGGCCCTCGGGGTTGTGTTCGCCGCGCCAGCGAAAGGCCGTACCGCCCCAGGCCTCGACGGGGATACCCAGGTGGCGCCGGTACCAGTCGCGCAGCCGTTCGGGCTGGCTGGATTTGATGAAGATGCCGCCGATGCCGGTGACCCGGCTGGGGCTGCTAACGGGCGTGTCGCTGTTCATGAGGGGTCTTGCCTCGCCGGAAATAGGGCTGTCGTGATTTGGCCTCAGTTTTTGGCTTTGGCCTTGGCCTTGACGGTTCGCACCGCAGCCTTGGGTTTCTTGGCTTTGTTGCTGTCGGGCTTGGGGGCTGCCTTGGCTGCGGCCTTGGCGTCCGTCTTCTTGGGCTTGCTGGCCTTCTCCGCCTTTTCGGCTTTCTCGGCTTTCTCGGCCTTGGCCTTGCTGCTCTTGGCTTTATTGCTCTTGCCCGCTGCGGCCAGCCCCGCCATCGGCGGCATGGCAGGCATCTCGCGGCTGCCCGCTTCAGCCTCGCTCAGAATCGCCAGTGCCTTGGCGTAGAAAGCCTTGCGCTCTTCCAGGCCGCGGTTGCCGCCGTTGACGGTGTAGCTGATGAACTCTACCGGCGAGAGGTCCAGCACTGCGCCTTTGTATTTTTTCTTCAGCCGGTCGCTGTCCGGGTGGTTGGCGGCGTCATTGAGGTTGCGGGTCAGCCAGTACTCGCAGGCGCTCCAGACCGCCATCTCGGGCTCTTCCAGCAGCTCCGGCTTGTTGATGAACAGATCGCGCGAGCCTTTCTTGATGCCCAGCTGCAGGTAATTGGCCCGCCCCGTGGTCTGAAAAATGCCGCGGCCGCGAAAGCGCACCCCGTCACCCGCCTGCGTGTTGCCCAGATCCGCCCGGCCCTCGTAGGCGCTGCCCGAGGCGTACTCGCGCAAGGTCTTGAAATGGTCGGTCTCATGGCAGGCCTGGGCCAGGAAATGCGCGTACTCCTGGGCCGTGTCGATCTGGTACTGCGGGCACAGCAGGTTCATCCACTCGGCCAGGGCCGGCATCAGGGCCGTCTTGCGTCCAGCGATCTGGGCCAGGTGTTCTGCGGTGATGGCAAGTGTCATGGCGGTGGGGCTCCGGGTGATGGTTGGCATTCAGCTGCAGCGCCGGCGTCAGTCGGCCTCGCAGTGCCGGGCTCATCATCGGGGGCGAAGCAGCTTCGACCAACCCCTAGCTCATCGCGCTGCAATGGGTATGAGTCGGCCATGCTGCAGTGCTATACCCTGCCTCGCGGCCTATTCGATTTCTCTCGAAGCACTCAGCGAAGCGCGTCGGCTCGCGCTGGTTCGAAGCCATCGGCTCAGAAAGAAGCGTGCCTTCGGATGGCTCGCCATTGCCCGACTGCTGGAGGGACAAAGTCGGCCACAGTCTCCGCTAGCGCATAACAAGCCTAGCCATGCTTTGGCCCGGATTCGAGAGCGCCGAATCGATTCAGAGCGATCAGCGTCAGGCCAAGGCCGACAAGAACCATAGCGAGGCCGAGTGCCCAGTGAAATGCAAAGAAGATCCCAGATGGAAAGAAGAGGGTGAGCCAGAACCATTGGCGCATGCCCGCCTGATGAAAGTACTGTGCACAAGCCTCTCCTCTCAGAGGGTGAACGATGGATGAATTCGATTGAGCCCAAGCGGAGTGCCCGTGGCTAGTTCCACAGCTTGGACTGGGTCTGGCTTTGAGAGTTATGAGGCCGAGCCTCGTGTGAGGGCTGAGGCTTGACACTAGATGCACTCACAAGGGGCGACGCCCTCTTGTGACTGTCAGTTCGATGGAGGGGTTTGACCTCATGGTGGAGGCACTCGCCAACTTAACTACTTGGCTTCTTTGTACTCGCCAAGCCCGCGACTTGCGGGAACAACCTCCAAGGTGTTGGAGGTGATTGTTGGGAAGACCGCGACGAGCTTGTGAGGCGTATTCACCACCAGTTGATGCTTCGACTCGAAGTTGACCATGTCCTGGTGCACTAGAGTAATTTCGTAGGTGCCAAACGGAAGCAGGGTAGCAAGGAACTCCCCAACGTGCACTTGTCCGAGCCCCTTACCGTTCACCGCGATGTTGATGCGCCCTGTTCCTGCCATTTTCCAAAGGTCACGGTCCAGCCCATGTACGTTGCGCAAGTCGGAGTCATTGCGGTAGATCTTTGGGTTCTCGTTCAGGAACACGACCTTGCCAAGGTTGGCTTCGGTTGAAGGAGCCATCGGTGAACCTGCCGCTAGAGGCAGCTCTTTGGCTATGGGTGCAAGGCTGCAGCCAGTGATCGAAATCGAGAGCGCTATTGCTGAAAGGATCGCCAGTATTTGACTCATTCGTGTTCTCCTCGTGTGAGTTGTCGTTGAAAATTCTCCGACGAGCATATCGTCATGTGAGGTCGAACGTTCGCGGTAAGCGGACCATCCAGCGTAGCTGGCGCAGGTCCGCTTGACCAAAAGGTTAAAGCGCAGGGGGCAAAACATGACCGACTCCCTTCGTGCCACCTTCCCACACCGTGAATTTGGCGCCTGCGAGGAAGTGCTGCTTAGCTTCTGGGACGAGCAACTGGACCGTCGCTCGAAAGCATTCACCCGGCGCAGGGGCATCATCAAACTGCATTCGCGCAGACCAATGCTCGTCTTTGATGCCGAGGACAGTTCGCCATTCGCCCGACACCAAAGGGCCGACGCGCCCTCCATCCTCCGCAGATAGCAGGTGGATCTCGGCGAGGAAAGTTTCGGGCATGCGCTTTGACGCTAATTTTGGACGACAAAATTACGACCGAACCTCGGCGTCATCAACGGCTCGAAGCATCGATTGCTTGAGGCAAGCGCTTGATTTGGCATTGTTTCCTTCTCTTGGGGATCGGGTAAAGGGCTACCAAAAGAACGACAAAAGCATCACAGGGTTGCATCTGATTTGGCGCTCCGATTTCCCCAAACTCCCTTGCTCATGCCTTGGCCGATTCCGGCAACCCAAACACCCGATCAAACGCCCACGTGAAGACAATCGCGTAGACGAAGAAAAACGCCAGGATGGCCAGGTCGGCGATCAGGGCTTCGAGCAGGCTGATATCCAGCCACCAGGCCATCAGCGGCACCAGGAACAGCACCAGCCCGCCTTCGAAACCGATGCCGTGCAGCAGGCGTCGACCCAAGGACCGGCCCTTGACCGTTTGACGCGCCTCCCAGCGTTCGAACAGGGCGTTGAAGACATAGTTCCAGGCCAGGGCGATGCTGGACATGGCCAGGGCCAGCAGGGCCGAAGACTGCAGGGAGGTGGCAAACATCCATGCGACGGCCGGGCCGACCATGGCCACGGCGATGGCTTCGTACAAAAGGGCTTGAAGGACGCGGCGTTGGCGGGGGGTCATGGGCCCGGAGTGTCGCAGGACGGCGGGTTTTGCCCGGCCTTCTTGCCTGTGACGGCGGCCTGCCGCCGCCCCAGCACCCAGATGCTGACCAGCAGCAAAGCGCCGCCCAGCCATTGGCTGGCCCTCAAGCTCTGGTTCAGGAGCAAGGCTGAGAGCAGCACGGCGGTCAGCGGCTCCATCAAGGTGGCCACGGTCAGGGTGCTGGGGCTCAGGCGTGCCGCGCCCCAGCTGAAGGCCAGCAAGGCCAGCGCGGCAGTCACCAGGCCCAGGTACAAAAACCAGGCTTGCGGCGGAATCGAGTCGGGCCAGTGAAACGGGCGGATCAGCGCGAACAGGCTGGTGCTCACTGCCGCGATGACGGTGAGGCAGGCGCTCGATGGGCCGGGGCCCATGCTCACCGAGAGGCGCGAGCTCACCAGCGTGAAGCCCGTGTACAGCAGCGCCGATGCCACCGAGAAGGCGACACCGATCCACAGGTTTTGCGTGTGCCCGACATCGATGCCGGCGCCATGGCCGAGCACCAACATCACTGTGCCAGCCAGGGCCGCGCACAGGGCAGCGAACAGGCCCAAGCCCGGCGCCTCGGTGCCCCGGGCCAGGCCGATCAGCGTCACCAGCACGGGCGGCAGGCACAGCGCAATCAAGGTGGGCACCGAAGGGCCGATGCGCTCTATCCCTAAGAACCAGCACAGCACATAGCCGGCCATGGCGGCGCCGGCCGCCACCAGGGTCAGCCACAGGCTTTTCAACGCGGCCCAGTCGATCTGCCGGCCGTACACGGCCAGCAAGACCAGGGCGCCGACGCTGAAGCGCCAGAAGGAAATGTTCTCGGGCGAAAAGCCGTGCCGGCTGACCAGCACATCGACCACCAAGGCGCCGGTGCCCCAGAGCATGCCGGCCGAGCAGGCCGCCAGCAGGCCCAAGAGGGCCTGGCCTTGGCTGGGCTGCTGTGTGCTTGGATTCATCAAGAGGTGTGCCTTGTGGTGTTGTTGCGGCTTGCGCAGGGTTCAGCTGTCAGCACCGCCCCTGGGGCTCGCGGCTTTGCGAGGCGGCGCCTCGCGCCACAGCCCGCCTTCGCTGAAGCACTCCCAGCCCCATTTCAGCCAGCGCAGCAGCGAGGCGGCCAGCCACAGGGCCCAGAGCAGCATGGCCAGGCGGTACAGCCACAGCGGCGCGCTGATCACCCAGGCTTGCGCGGTGCCGGCGCCCGCGCTGAATCGATCCGCGTACCAGCGCAGCAGGCTGGCATTCGATTCATGGCCGGTGATCATTAGATCCGGCAGGCCCAGCAGGCCGACCTGCAGCGCCTGCAGCAGCACCGCCACAAACCCTAGGGCCCAGAAGCCCAGCAGCAGCTGCAGGCCGATGAAGGGGCCACGCGCCAGGCCGGGGCCATGCCGCTTGCGCAGCAAGAGCAGCAGAAAGCCCGCCACCACCCAGGCCAGGCCGGACAGGGTCACCGGCGCCAGGCCCAGGCCCAGCAGCAGCCAGGCCGAGAGCTTCAGCGGCAGGCCCGGCACGCGGCTCAAGCCCAGGGCCAGAATCGCCACCGCCAGCAGCGCGCCCCAGAACAGCACGGCCGGGCCCAGCAGCGGCCCGCCCAGGGCCAGCACGATGCGGTCGCCCGGCACATGGATCTGCAGGCTGTCGTTCACGCCGGCCGCGCCCAGCTGCACGCTGGGGCTGCGGAACCACCAGCCCATGCCGCCATCGTCGGCGCGCCAGCGCAGCTCCAGCCGGTGCTCGCCCGGGGTGATGGGCAGCTGCAGGGCGCCGTTCTTGGCTTGCAGGGGCAGCTCGGCGCCGTCCAGGCTCAGGCCTTGCAGGGCCGCGCCTGCGGGCAGCTGCAGGGTCTGCTGGCCGCCCAGGCTGGAGCGCAGGGTGGCGCTGAGCTTGAAGTCGCTGCTGCGCGCGCCGGGCGTCACCTCGGTCAGCACCTGGTCCCAGGTCAGGGTGGGGCCGGCCACGCCGGCCGGTCTGCTCAAATTCAGCGTCAGCTGCTCGCCGGGCCAGGGCCGCCACAGCGGCTGCCAGCGCCCGCCTTGCTGGTGCACCACCGGGGCCAGGCCCTGGTGTTCGACATGCCAGAGCGTCGAAGCGTCCAGCGCCCATTGCTCGATCTGCTGGGTGGCCGGGTGGCTCTTCAGCGTCAGTTTCGCTTGCGGGCGCAGCTCGCTGTCGAACTCCAGCACCTCGGCCGCGCCCAGCTGCACGCTGGCCAGGCCCTCGCTGATCTGCACGCTGTTGTCTTGCACCGCCTCGCCGGGCAGCAGCTGCCATTGCACGCGCAGCGGCGCGCGGCTGGGCGCGATGCGCTCGATGCGGGTGTGCACGGTCCAGCGCAGGCCCAGCTCCAGCTGGCGCTGGATGCGCACAAAGGCGGGCAGGGCATCGCGCGGGTTGTTCTGTGCATCGGCTCCCGCTGCCTCTTTGTCATCGCTTGCGCTCTGCTCGCGCAGCAGGCTCAGCGCGGCGCCGGGCAGGCCCTGGGCATTGAGGCCTTGCAAGCGCCAGCCGCGCAGCTGGCTCTTCAGCTCTCGCACCGGCAGGGGCAGACTGATGTCCAGCTCCTGCATCGGCGCGGCGCCGAGATCGGCCTCCATGCTGATCTGGCTGATGCCGGCTTTCAGTGCGATCCAGATCTGGCCCTGGGCATCGCGGCGCAGCGGCGCGGGCTGGCCGTCCAGCAGCACCTGGCTCGGTTGCCAGGCGCCGGCCTGGCCGGGCAGGGGCAGGGCCACGTCGGCCTGAGCATGGGCTTCCAGGCGCAAGAGCACGCGCGAGCCTTCGGCCTGCAAGTTCAGGCGCGCCAGCTCGGCGCAGCGCGGCAGGCAATCCGGGGCGGGGCGCAGGCGCTGGCGCATCTCGGCCAGCAAGGCATCGGACGGCGGCTGCAGGCCGGTGGGCTTCTGGGCTTTCTCCGAAGGCGCGGGCTTGGCCGGCTCATTCTCGGCATGGGCCGGATCGGCAGGCAGGCTCAAGCCGAGCGCGAAGGTCAGGGCCAGTGCGGCGCTGGTGCCAGCGCCGGTTCCTGCCCGCCGCGGCCACCAGGGCTGACCCGTGCGGCCGCTGGCCAGGGCCAGCAGGGCCGCCAGCATCAAGAGCAGGCTGGCCACGCGCAGCAGCGCTGTGCCGGCCGGCGGCAGCAGGTAGAGCTGCAGCGCCTGATCGGCCTGCACCGGGCCTTGCCAGACCAGGGCATGCTCTTGCCAATGCCAGCTGGGCAGGCCGGGGCCGGTCTGCACGCGGGCGCTGGGGTCGGCCTGGTCCAAACGGCGCGGCTCCTTTTGAGGCACGGGCGCAGCATCGCTGACCGCTTCCTTGAGGCGGCTGTAGCTGGAGCCGGCAGGCGCGGGCTCGGCCATCTCGGGCGGCGGGATGAAGGGCGGGGCTGCCGCAGGCACTGCTGTTTCAGCCTGGGGCAGGCCATGCGTCATGGCCGGCTGGTCCAAGGCCGGATACATGGCATAACGCAGCTGGTCCACGCCAAAAGGCAGCAGCAACAAGGCGATGGCCACCATGCAGGCCTGTTCGGCGCGGCGCAGCAGCAGGGCCAGGCGGGCGAACTTGTCGGTCATGCTGCCCAGGGCCTTGTTGACGGCCATCAGGCCCAGCCAGAACAGCCACAGGAACTGCGGCGCATCGCGCAGATGCCAGCTGCACACCAGGGCGGCGCCCAGCAGCAGGCCGCGCGGCCAGCCCAGCAGGCGGCCGGCGGCCAAAGCGCTGAGCAGCACGAAGAAAAAGTCCCAGAGCGACCAGGCGCCCAGCCAGGAGCCAGCCACCCGGTCCGGCCCGCTGGCGTGCAGCAGGCGCCAGCCGGGCGGCAGGTGCAGGGCCGTGCCGGTCGATTGGAAATCACCGCTCCAGCCGCTGGCCGGCAGGGTCGCATCGCGGGCCCAGCGGCTCTCGGCCGTGATGTTGGCCGTGCCTTGGCGCACCTCGATGCCGTCGGGGGCGTTCGGCTGAGCCGGCGCCGATGCGGCAGCGCTTGGCCCCCGCCTTGTGATCAGCTGATCCTGGCCATCGAGCGCGGCCCGGCCTAGGGCGCCCGGCGCGGCCAGCTCCAGGCGGGTGGAGCGGCTCAGCTCGCCTTCGATGCGGTCTTGCGCGGTGTAGCCCTGGCCGTCGAAATCAAGCCAGAGCTGGCGTGTGAGGCGCAGCTGATCGGGCGCCGGCTCGGGGTTGCCGCGCCGGCTTTGCTTGATTTGCAGGGTGGCGCCGGGCGCCATGCGGTAGGCCGGAAAGCTCTGCCAGCTCTCGGGCATGACGGTCTGCTTGGGGTCCACGGCGGGCACGCCCTCGATGCTGACCACGCGCAGTTCGTTGTGCGCCGAAAAGGCCCAGACCTCCTCGCCCAGCGGGCTTTCGCCGGGCTTGGGCGCGGCGGCGGGCAGCTGCAGCGCCTGCGGGGGCGCCATGCCGCGGGCCAGCAGCTCCACGGTCCAGCGGCCCGGGCGGGCCTGCACCAGCAGGGCACCGTCCTCGCGCAGCCGGGCGGGCAGGGCGCTGCTCAGCGCCTCGGCCACCAGGCCCGGCAGCAGCGCTTGCGGCAGCACCAGCTCGCGGGCGCGGCCCGAGACGGCCAGCTCGATATGGGTGTTGATGCGCATGGGCACCTGGTCGTCGATCAGGCGCGCGGTGCGCACACTCAAGGCTTCGCTGCTGGCGCTGTCCTCGCGGCTGGCCTTCAGCCAGAGCCGTCCCTGGGCATCGGGTGTGCGCTTCTGTGCCTGGCCCTCGAGCCAGAAATTGAGCAAGCCCAGATTGGGCGGCAGCAGCAGGCCTTGCGGCATCTGCGCCCAGGGGATCTGGCCCTCGATGACGTGGCGGCCCGGCTCCAGACGCACGCTGGGCCGGCCCTGGGCCAGCACCACGGCCAGGGGCTTGCCGGCGCTTTTCACGTCCTGCGGCCAGAGGCTGGGCTTGCTGTTGCCGGAGCCCGCGCCCGGCGCATCGTCGGCCGCTTCGCCGGGCAGGGGCAGCAGCTGGGCCGTGCCATAGACCTGCACCTCCAGCCGGAAGCTGGCACCACCGGGCCCTGCGCGCAGCTCCAGCCGCGCCGGCCAGAGGCAGTTGCGCAGCTCGGCCTCACCGGGGCGGCCGGGCTGCAGCGGGCAGAGCTGGCTCTCCTGGCCTTGCAGGGCCCAGGGCAGCCAGTCGCGCAAGGCCGGGGGCAGCTCTTGCGGGCTCAGGGCGCCGGCTGCGGCGGCCCAGGCGCTGCTGCCGAGCAAGAGCAGGCCCAGCAGGCGCTGCTTTATGCGGCCTTGGACTTGCAAGGTTTGGGATTCAAGGCTCATGCCAGCACTCCTGGGCTCCATCAGAGCGCGCAGCTTAACTGCCGGATCACACGGCACACCACGGCGGAGAACCCCAGGCGCATGTGCGGCCACCGCCCGTAGCGCGAGCCGCTGCCGCCATGGCTGAGACAATGCGAGGCATGAGTCTTGTCGAGTTGCTCTTGCTGTCTTTGTTGGTCTTGATGCTGCTGGCGCTGTTCCTGCTCTGGCGCCAGGGGCCAGCCAGCCAGGTGGGCGAACAAGACCCGACCCTGCTGCGCCTGCAGCAGCAGCTCAGCCAAGGCAATGAGCGCCTGGAGCGCGAGCTGCGTGACGAGCTCAGCCGCAGCAGCGCCGCCACGCGGCAGGAGCTGCAGCAAAGCCTGGGCCGCTTCCAGCAGGCGCTGAGCCAGGGCTTGCAGCAGAGCAACCAGTCCCTGGGCCTGCAGGCGATTGCCGCCCGCGAGGCGCAGGACGCCGCCGGCCAGCGCCTGGCCGAGCAGCTCGGCCAACAGCTGCGCGCCCTGGCCCAGACCGTGGACCAGCGCCTGGGCCTGATCCAGCAGGACAACGAGAAAAAGCTCGAACAGATGCGCGCCACCGTGGACGAAAAACTGCACGCCACGCTGGAGCAGCGCCTGGGCGAGAGCTTCAAACAGGTGGCCGAGCGCCTGGAGCAGGTGCACCAGGGACTGGGCGAGATGCAGGGCCTGGCGCGCGATGTCGGCTCGCTGAGCCGGGTGCTGGGCAATGTCAAGACGCGCGGCATCTTTGGCGAGGTGCAACTGGCCGGCCTGCTGGAGCAGGTGTTCACGATGGAGCAGTACGCGGCGAACGTGGCCACGCGGCCGGGTAGCGCCGAGCGGGTGGAGTTTGCAATCCGCCTGCCGGGCCAGCGCCAGGACGGCCAGCCGCTCTGGCTGCCCATCGACGCCAAGTTCCCACGCGAGGACTACGAGCGCCTGCTCGATGCCCAGGACCGCGCCGACGCGCCCGCCGCCGAGGCCGCCGCCAAGGCCATCGAGCAGCGCCTGCGCACCGAGGCGCGCAGCATCCGCGAGAAGTACATCGCCCCGCCGCACAGCACCGATTTCGGCATCCTGTTCCTGCCCACCGAAGGCCTCTACGCCGAGGCCTTGCGCCGGCCCGGCCTGATGGAGGCGCTGCAGCGCGAGCACAAGGTCATGCTGGCCGGCCCGACCACGTTGCTGGCCACGCTGAACAGCCTGCAGATGGGCTTTCGCACCCTGGCGCTGGAGAAGCGCTCGGCCGAGGTCTGGGAGGTGCTGGGCGCCGTCAAGACGGAGTTCGGCAAGTTCGGCGAGGTGCTGGCCAAGACCAAGAAAAAGCTGGATGAAGCCAGCCAGACCATCGATGCGGCCGAGACCCGCACGCGGGTCATGACACGCAAGCTCAAGAGCGTGGAAGCACTGCCGGACGATGCCGCCCAGCAGCTGCTGCGCCTGAGCCTGCCGGGGGACGAGGAGCCGCTCAGCGGCGGCGGAGGTGGTGCCGAGGAGGCACCGCGTCGAGGAGGAGAACGACCGCCTTCAGCTGTTTGAAGGCGCCATTCTTCGAAAGCACGATCTTTTGACCCACGACCCCAACTCCACCGATTCCGCCAGCGATCCCCCCGCCGATCCAGACACCCTGGCCCATCAGGCCAGCGCGGCCGCCCTGCGCCGCGCCTTTCCCTGGCTGATCGCCACCCTGATCACCCTGCATGCCTGCATGGCCAGCACCCGCGTGGCGGCCAGCCTCTGGGTGCTCGATCAGGGCTATGGCGAGTGGACCGTGGGCCTCTTGCTCAGCCTCTTTGCCGTGGCGCCCATGGCCCTGGCCTTGTGGGCCGGGCGCCAGGCCGACCGCTATGGATTCCACCGCCCGGTGGGCATCGGCGTCAGCATGGCCTTGTTCGGCGCCTGTGTGGCCCTGGCCTGGCAGGGCGTCTGGACGATTGCCTTCAGCTGCCTGCTCAGCGGCGGTGCGCTCAGCGTGGCGGCCGTGGCCATCCAGCGCGAGGCCGGGCTGATGGCCGACGACCCCTCGCAGCTCAAGCGTGTGTTCAGCTGGGTGGCTTTGGGGCCGGCGCTGTCCAATGCGCTGGCGCCGGTGGTGGCGGGGCTGTTGATCGACCATGTCAGCTTCCGCGCGGCTTTCGCCCTGGCGGCCTTGCTGCCCCTGCTGTGCTGGCTCATGGCCCGGCGCGTGCCGAGCCATCCGCCCAAGCCCCAGAGCGCGGCCCAGCGTGCCCGCCCGGCTTGGGACCTGCTGCGCCAGCCGGCCCTGCGTCAGCTGCTGTTGCTCAATGTGGTGCTGGCTGCGTGCTGGGATGCGCACAGCTTTGTCGTGCCGGTGGTCGGCCATGCGCGTGGCCTCAGTGCCTCCAGCATCGGCGTGGTGCTGGGCAGCTTTGCGGTGGCGGCCACGGTGGTGCGTCTGGCCATCGTGCGCTTCTCTCAGCATCTCGATGAGCTCAAGGCCTTGCGCAGCGCCATGCTGCTGGCCACCGTGGTGCTGGCCGGTTACTACTGGCTGCCGGGCACGGCCGGCCTGATGGTGGGCTCGGCCCTGCTGGGCCTGGCCCTGGGCTCGGTGCAGCCCATGGTGTTGTCCATGCTGCACCAGGTCACGCCACATGAACGCCACGGCCAGGCCCTGGGCCTGCGCATGCTGGCCACCAATGGCGCGACCGTGGCCATGCCGGTGGGCTTCGGCCTGCTGGCGGCGGCCAGCGTGGCGGCCGCACCCATGTGGTTGATGGCAAGTGTGCTGCTGCTGGCGCAGCTGCCGGCCCGCGCCTTGAGCCGCCAACTGGCGCGCGAGCCCCTGGCCTCGACCGAAGAGCGCGTGCAAGGCTAGCCGCGAACCTATACTGGTTCAAACGGCTGCCTCCATGCAAGCGTGGCCGGGGAGAGGTGCAGACATCATGGCGAATCCTGGCTCCTCAGGCCGCCGCCGCTTGGCGTGCGCCCTGGTCTTGCTGCCGGTCGGCGTGCCGGCGCTGTGGCCCCGCCATGTGCATGCCCAGCTGCCGGCGAAGGGCGGCGGCATCGAGTTCCGCATCGCCTTCGAAGACAAGGACAGCCCCGACCACACCGGCAGCCTGACCGTGCCGGCCGAGAACCCCGGCATCATCGTCGAGATGGTGCAGATGCTGCCGGCCCGCCTGGGCGGCGAGATCCGCGTGCAGCTGCTGCGCCGGCCCTGGGCGCGCTGCCTGGCCGAGCTGGAAGCCGGCCAGGTGGATGCCATCTTCTCAAGCAGCTTCAAGCCCGAGCGTTTGAAGATCGGCCTGTATCCCATGAAGAACGGCCAGCCCGACCGGGCGCTGCGCATCGACACCAAGAGCTACAAGCTCTACACGCGGGCTGACGCCGGCCTGAGCTGGGACGGCCAGCGCTTCACCGGCCCCGAGCGGCCGCTGGAGCTGGTGGCCATGCGCGGCTACGCCATCATCGATGAGCTGCGCAAGCTGCCCGGCGTGAGCGTGTCCGAGGTGGACCGAGCCGAGGTCGCGTTCCGCATGCTGCTGGCAGGGCGCGCTCATGGCTTTGCCCAGCTCAGCGAAGCGGCCGAGCATGTGCTGCGCAACACGCCCGAATTCGACCGCGCCATCGTCAAGCTGGAGCCACCGCTGATGAGCAAGGACTACTTCCTGCAGATCAGCCATGCCTTCCACCAGCGCCACCCCAAGCTCAGCGCCCGCATCTGGCGGGCCCTGGGCGAGATCCGCCAGGGCGAGCAGGAGCGGCTGGTGGCCAAATACCTGAAGCTGAGTGCGGATTGAGCGCCCCTTCACACACACTCTTTCTTTCTCTCGGTTGCAGGGGCTTGATCGTCTGGGCTTCGGCCGGCCGCTCGTGAGCGACTGGGTTCTGGTGCAGGGAGGCTGACTGCTGGGGAGCCCGCTGCAGACGGACTTGAGGAATCTACGAAAGGGCAGGGCCGTGGATATGGGCCTGGAGCTGAACGCGAACAAGCGGCTTTTGTTTCGGCGCGTCGCCAGACTCGGCGGCGGTCGCTTCGGGGCTGCCGGCCACCAAGGCCAGGGCCAGGATGGGCGCCCAAACGGGCGCCAGTAACACCTGCTTACCGCTGAAATAGTTTGTCATGTGAACTGCTGAAACGTCTTGCCTGCTCGGCGATGGACGCGAGTCTAGGCAGGGGTTTCGCAGCTTTCAGCTCCCCCAAAGTGAGGGTTCCGACGAACGGTCGGCCGGCTCGGTTCAGCGGCCGTCTTGCGGGCCGTAAAGCATCAGGCCGGCCAGGGCGCAGGCCATGGGTTCGCGTTGATCGGCAGGCAGCTGGCGCTGCTGCCAGATGCGGCCCGGGTGCAGCACCTCGACGGCGGCGATGGAGCTGCCGCGCAGGCTGTCGACGCGGTAGCCCAGGGCCGGGGATTTGAGGCTTTGTTCGACCGGCATGCCGTTCTGGGTGCGGCGTTCGGCGATCTGGCTCATGCGGTACTCGGCGCCGCCGACGTAGAGCCGGCCCTCCAGCGGCTTCCACTCGTCCTTGAGCTCCAGGCGCACGGTCTGTGCGCCATGGCGGCAGCTGCAGTCCAGCGTGGCCTTGTTGTTCTCGAGTTGCATGCCGATCTTCAGGCCTTGCTCCTTGGCGCGGTATTCGCAGCTGCCGTCCCAATCGCGCTGACCCTTGAAGCGGTAGCTGAAGCCTTGCTTCTGGGTCTTGCTGCTGAAGAGGCCCAGCGAGCTGCTGTCGCTGCTGGTCCAGCCGCGCTTGACATGGCTGACCTGGTAGGGGCCGACCTGGAAGTCTTCGGCCGCAAACAGGCCTGTGCCTTTGGCGCGGGCGCCGACATCGAGCACCTCAGCCGTTTGGTCCAGATCGCCGGGTGCGGCCATGCGTGTGGGCGTGGTGACGCAGGCACTCAAGCCCACCAAGGTCGCCAGCAAGGCCGTCAGCGAGGCGGGTCGCCCCAGGGCCGGGGCGGGGCGGTGGGGCAGGGTTGGGGAAAAGGGTGCGTTGGCGCTCATGGTGTCGAGGTGCGGTTGGTATTGCCAGATGGGCTCGGACGGGGCGCAGTGTCGCCTGCGGATCCGCTTTGTGAACTCCTGTGATGGCCAGGCTCAGGTAAGTATCGTTTTCTGAACTTTTGTGGAGCTTGCCGCGCCGTGGCGGGCGGAGGCGGCCGATGCATCCTTCAGAATGCCGCCACGGGCCGCCTGTCGTGGCTCGCGGTTTTGCGCGCCGCTCGCATGCTCGCGTTTCGCTTGCGAATATGTTTGGCGGCCTGGTTTTTTCTGTGCCGGCTGGATCCGGCAGATTGGTCTTTCCTCATGCACATGCCCACTCGTTTCCGTGTTTCGGCCTTGTTGCTGGCCTGCAGCCTGGTGTGGCTGCCGGTTCAGCTGGCTTCGGCTCAGGCTGCGGCCCCGGCGGCCAAGTCCAGCAAGGCCGGCAGCGGCGGCAAAATTGCCAAGCCCGTGCCAGCCCCTGCGGCCCGGGCGGCGGCGCCCGCCGCGGTGCTGAAGGCCGAGTTTGTGCGCGAGCTCGGCGGCATCGAAGAGTACCGCCTGCCCAATGGCTTGCAGATCCTGCTCTTCCCCGATGAGGCGCAGAGCACAACCACGGTCAACATCACCTACCGGGTGGGGAGCCGCCACGAAAGCCAGGGCGAGTTCGGCATGGCCCATCTGCTCGAGCATCTGGTCTTCAAGGGCACGCCCACGCACCGCGACATTCCCGGTGCCTTCGCCGAGCGTGGCGTGCGTTTCAACGGCACCACCACCAGCGACCGCACCAATTACTTCGCCTCTTTCAATGCCAACGAGGACACCCTGGCCTATGTGCTGGGCCTGGAGGCGGACCGAATGGTCAACAGCTTCATCGCCAAGTCCGACCTGGACAAGGAGATGAGCGTGGTGCGCAATGAGTTCGAGCGCGGCGAGACCGAGCCCATGCAAGTGCTGTTCAAGCGCGTGCAATCGGTGGCCTACGACTGGCACCCGTACGGCAATTCGACCATCGGCCCCAAGAGCGACATCGAGAACGTGCCGATCGAGCGTCTGCAGGCTTTTTACAAGCGCTTCTACCGGCCCGACAACGCCACGGTGCTGGTGGCCGGGCGCTTTGACAAGGCGGCCGTGCTGCAGCGCATTGCCGCGCAGTTCGGCCCGCTGGTCAGGCCAGCGCAAGCCCTGCCCGTGCTGTACACCGAAGAGCCGGCTCAGGACGGCGAGCGCACGGTCACCGTGCGCCGCGTCGGTGGCCAGCCCACGGTGCTGGCTTACTACCATGTGCCTGCCATCTCGCATGCCGATTCGGCGCCGCTGCTGGTGCTCAGCCTGCTGATGTCCATGCCGCCCAGCGGCCAGCTCTACAAGGAGCTGGTGGAGAGCAAGCTGGCCATCAACGCCGGCCTGTTTGGCCTGGGGCAGGCGGCGCCCGGCGGCATCTCGGCCATGGCCATACCAGCCGCGCAGGCCGACAGCGAGAAGGTGGAAAAACTGCTGCTCGATCTGGTCGAAGGCCGGGCCGGCAAGCCCTTTGAGGAGAGCGAGTTGCAGCGCGTGCGCGAGGTGGCGCTGAACTCCTACCGCCAGCAGATGAAGAAGCCTGAGGCCTTGATCCAGCAGATCTCCGGCCTCCTGGGTGCCGGAGATTGGCGCCTGCTGTTCCAGCTGATGGAAGACCTGCCGCGTGTGACCCTGGCCGATGTGGAGCGGGTGCGCAAGGCCTATCTGCTGCCGGCCAACCGCACTCTGGGCCGCTTTGTGCCGTCCAAGGAGGTCACCCGGGTGGAGATCCCGGCGGCCCCGCCGCTCGATCAACGTCTGGCCGAGCTCAAGGGCCCGCCCAAGCTGGAGGATGGCGAGCGCTTCGATCCCACCCCCGAGCATCTGGCCGAGCGCACGCGGCGCACCGTGCTGCCCAGCGGCATCGAGTTGCAGACCCTGGCCAAGCGCACCCGTGGCAACACCGTCCATCTGCAGCTGCAGCTGCGCTGGGGCGAGCGCGAGCCGACCTTTGCCCGGCGCGGCACCGGCTGGGTCGGTGAGCTGATGTTCGAAGGCAGCCAGGGCCTGGACAAGCAGGCGCTGCAGGACCGACTGATCCGCCTCAAGGCCGGCCTGTCCATCGGCGGTGCCGACCAGGGCGCCACCATCAACCTCACGGCCGAGAAGGACAGCCTGCTCGAAGCCCTGGCCATCGTGGCCGATCTGCTGCAGCGGCCGCTGCTGCCGGCCGATGCCTTCGAACGCGTGGTCAAGCGCCATATCGCCGCGCTGGAGGGCTCGCGCCTGGAGCTGGAAACCCTGCGTCAGGAAGCCACCCGCGAGCACTACAACTTTGCCCTCGGCGTGGTGCAAGGCCATCCGGACTACCAGCTCAGCGTCAACCAGCGCCTGGCCGAGGTGAAGGCGATTCGCCTCGACGATGTACGCAGCTTCCACGCCGATTACTGGTCGGCCAACGAGGCGCGCGTCACCGCCGTCGGTGCTCTGCCTGAGGGCCTGGATGCGGCGGTCGAGCAGCTCTTCGGTCGTTGGAAGAAACCCGCTGCCGCGCGCTTTGTGCGTTATGAGGGTCGGCATGTGGACATCCCCGCGGCCCGCTTTGACGTCAGGGCCAAGGACAAGGCCAATGCGATTTTGCGCATGCGACTGGAGTTTCCGCTCAATGAGCTGGACCCTGACTACTTCCCTCTGATGCTGGCCACCCAGGTCTTCGGCGCCGGTGGCATGGAAAGCCGGCTGGCGGCGCGCGTGCGCCAGCAGGAAGGTCTGAGCTACGGCATCGGCGCCTCGCTGGGCGTGCCGCGCTGGGGCAATGACGCCACCCTGTCCATCGGCGGCAGCTTCGCACCGCAGAACCGCGACAAGGTGCTGGCCCTGGTGGACGAAGAGCTGGCCCGCATGGCGAGCGAAGGCATCAGCGAGGCCGAGCTGGCACGCGCCAAGCAGAATGTGCTGGAGGCGCGCCTGCAGGGCCGCAGCGACGACGGCCAGCTGACCGCCTCACTGGGCCACCTGGCCGAGCGTGGCGAGGGCTGGGCCGCCGTGGCGCAGCGCGAGGCGCAGATCCGCGCCGTCACGCTGGAGCAGGCCAATGCCGCTTGGGCACGCCACATCCGCCGCGAGCGCTTTGTGGTGTCCACGGCGGGAGACTTTTGACGGGCTCAGAACCAGGGCGCCATTCGTTCGGGATAGTCGCGCGGCAGGATGTGGCCGCCGGGGAAACGCAGGTGCTGTTTGGCGGCGCCGGGCATCGCGTCGAACAGGGCCTGGTTCTGCGCGGCGCTGGCGTACTCGTCATCCTCGGCGCTGAGCAGCCAGAGCTTCTTCTTGCCCGCGAGCCCCGGGAGAAAGCGCTGCGGTGACACGGCGGCCACCTTGTCGTCCAGATGCGGCGGCACGATGGCGGCCACTGCGGTAACGCGTGGCTCCAGGCTGCTCAGGATCAGCGCCATCTGCCCGCCCATGCTGTAGCCGGTGAGTTGCACCCGGCTGGCGTCGATCTGCGGCTGCGGCAGCAGCCAGTCCAGCAGCAGGCGGTAGTCCTTGATGCTGTCGATGATCATCTGCTCATAGGGCTCGCGCTTGCCCCACAGGTCCATATCGCGCATCAGGTCGAGCACGCTGTAGTCGAGGTTCTTGCGCTCGCCATGGCGGCGTGCGTCCAGGGCCAGCACGGCATAGCCTTGTTTCAAGGCCAGCTCGGTGACGAGGTGGGTGTGCTCCAGGGTTTCGCCGCCCTTGTAGCTTGCTTGCCACCAGCGCATATGGCTGCGCCCCAGCCCATGCATGGCGACCAGCAGGGGAAACGGCGCCTTGGCCTGGGCCGGATCGCTGGGGTACTGGATACGGCCGTTGACCGCCGCGCCGTCGAAGCTGATGAAGCGAATCTCCTGCGCGAGCGGGCCCAGGGCGCGCAGCTGCGGCGTGATCGGCACGGCGCCGGCATGGGCGTAGCGCGCGGCCAGGTCCTGGGCGCTGGGCTGGTAGGGGCGCAGGGCAAACAGCTGCCACCACAGCAGTCCGAGCAAGAGGGTCAGCCCCAGCAGGGCCAGACCGCCTCTTGCGAGACGGCGTGGCCATTGGCGGCCGGGCCGTGGATGTGGAGTTGGGAGGCCGGGCAAACCCGGGCGCATGGGGTGGCTGTGGCTGTTCATGGGCGCAGATTAGCCAGCCGCTTGTGAGTTGGATGTGAAGTGCCCGCCTGCTGCAGCACGTCACTGTGCCCGCTGCCGCCGCCCGGCGCGCTGCCGGGCGGGGGATTGCACACGAGTTCACAAGGACTTCAGATACTCCAGCAGCGCTCGCTTCTGTGCCTCGTCCAGCGTGGTGCCGAAGAGGTGGCCGCTGTTGCTGTTGCCGGGCAGGCGGGTGTCGAAGCGCGACGGGCCTCGGGCGGTGTCGAAGCCCACGCGTTGCGGATCGAACTCGCGGCTGCCGACCTGGAACTGGCGTGGCCGCTGCTCCACCGGCTGTAGCAGATCCCAGAGCGTCGGCACCGAGCCGTTGTGCAGATAGGGCGCGGTGGCCCAGATGCCGTTGAGCGGCCGGGCCTTGTAGATGGCATTCGGGGTCGGCGTCGGGCTGGCTTCCGCGGCGGCCGCCTGGGCTGCAGCTGGCTGGGCCTTGGGGTTGAGGACCTGTTGCAGCAGCTCGGCGCTGGGGCGCGGGGTGGCCGGGCGGGCGTTGCGCTGGGCGGCGCTGCCGCGCAACTCGTCCTGCAGCTGGGCCTCGTACTGGCTGATCAGCGCGGCCAGGGTCGCATCCAGATCGCCGAACAGCACCCCGGTCGCCGCCTGCACTGTCAGCGCGCCACCGCCGGCCTCGGCGCCGTAGCGCTGAAAGCTCGGAAAGGCCAGCGTGCCCTGCAGCGGCCCGGTCTTGGCCATGCGCATGGCAGCGGCCGTGGCCATGGCCGGATCGGTGCCGACATCGCGCATCTGTGCCGTGATGCGGCGGAAGGGGTCTTTGCGATCGATCACCGCATGGCAGCTGATGCATTGGTTCTGGTAGATCTGCTGGCCGCGCTGTACCAGGCTGGCGTCCAGCGGACCCAGCGCTTTCTCGTACCACTGTGGGGACCAGAGGCTGCGCACCCAGCCTTCGAGCTGGCCCAGCTGGCGGATGTCCACATGGTTGGGGTAGCGGCAGCCGTCCTTGCCGCAGTCGTTCACGCCGAGGCCGCCGAACACGCCCAGCACCTCGCCCACATTGCGGGTCAGCTCACCCAGGCCGAAGGGGCCGTTGGGGGCGGAGCCGTTCCACTGCACCTTGTCATGCTGGGGTGTGTCCCAGATGAAGGGGTAGGACACGGGGGCATCGGGCGCCTGGGCATTGCCGGGCTGCTGCAGGGCCACGACCAGCACCTCGTTGAAGATATTGCCGAAGGCGTCCAGCCGCGCGTGGCCTGCCGGGAAGCTGGGGGTGTTCAGTGTCAGGCGCTGGCGGCTGTCCTTGGCTTGTTGGCCCAGCGCAAGGCGCAGGGCCTGTTTCTGGGTCTCACTGGCGCCGGGGCCCAGCACGGCTTTGGCAAAGCGCTCGAACTTGGCCGTATCGGCCCAGGTGGCCTCCAGGGCGGCGACCAGCTCACGGAAGAAGAGGTTGAAATCGGCCATGGACGGGCCGCCGTCGATGCGCAGGCCGACGCCGCGCAGATTGACCTGGCTGGTGTGGCAGGCGGCACAAGTCAGGCCCAGCCAGGCCTGGGTTTGCGGCCCTTGGGTCTGGGCAAAGCCTACGGGCAGGCCGTCGTGGTTCCAGCGGCCCGGCCCGGGCTTGGCGGGCAGATAGCCCAGGCGCTCGATATTGGCGTTGCTGCGAAAGGGCTGGCTGTTGCCGGCTTGCTCCAGGGCCAGAAACCAGGTGTAGGGCACGATGCGCGAACCCTGGGTGCTGAACCAGAAGGCCATTTGCGTGGCCTCGTCCCAGCCCTGATCCAGATTGAGCACCTGCTCCGGGCCCACGGCATCGGGCACCGGCGTGCCGTCGGACATCGGCGTGATGGGGGCGCAGGCGATCAGCGCAAGCATCAGGGACAGGGACAGGGACAGGGTCAGCGGGAGCGCCAGAGGCCGGACCCGGCGTGCTTTCGTGGAGACTTTCATGTGTCGTGCTTTCCTCATGCCCCAATCGCTGCAGCAGGGGCCGGAGCGCAAACCTGGGGCATGGACAGGTGTGCGGCGGCCGTGCGGAATCAGTCGAACATGGACGTCAGCATTTGCGCATTGCTGAGGCCGCCCTGGTTGCCCAGGGTCGAGTCCGAGGCCAGGCACCAGCAGCTCAGATGCGCGAGCGCATTGACCAGGGTGGCCGAGAGCTCCAGTTGGGTGAAGGTGTTGTAGCGCGGGAAGTTGCCGCCGCTTTCCAGCTCCAGCGCGGCACGCACGTCGAAGGGCAGGGCCTTCCACCAGCTGCTGACGAAATCGTTGTAGACCCAGAGCAGCTCGACGCTGTCCTGCGCCGGCACGTCGAACCAGTCATTGGCCAGCACCGGCAGGCGCTGGCGGAACAGGATGGCGCCGCCGGCCTGGCGCGCCGCAAACAGGCCCGCCTGCAACTGGGCAAAGGCCTGGCGCGCAAAGACCTGGTTGTGGCGGTACAGCCGTGCCGCCCCTTGCCCCGGCTGCTGCGCGCTGTAGGGCAGATAGCCCAGGCCGGGCTGGAAGGGCTGCAGGCCGAACAGCGGCGGCAGGTCGTCCGACAGCACGATGTCACCGCTCGCGGGGTCACGGCTGATGGCCTGGTCGGTGTTGACGCAGACGATCAGCCGCCGCAGCCCGCGCGCCAGCAAGGCATTCAGGCCCAGGTTCTCCAGGCTGCCGCCATCGGCGAAACGGTAGTGCAGGGTGTCTTGCTCGGCCCGCTCTGCCACCGGCCAGTAGGGGTAGCGAGGCACCAGGCCGGAGAGCACGGGGTACTGCTCCTCCAGCATCTGGGCAAAGGCGGCACTGCTGCAGCCGGCGATGTCGTTGAGCGCAAAAGGCCGCGCGGGCCTGCCACTGCTGACCCAGCCGCCTCCGTTCGCCTCGCCCAGGTAGCGGCCGCCCATGGCAAAGGCGTCCAGCAGGCCGCCGCCGATGGCGCCCTGCTGGCTGGGTTGGGCCGGGAAGTTGTGGCGCACGCCGAGCTGGAAGTTGCACTCGAAGGGGATGAGGTCGGCATCCGGCCCGTCATTGCTGAAGAGGGCCGTGTTGAAGATGGCAAAGGGCCGCGCCCGCTCCACGCACAGAAAACTGCCGGGCTTGAGACCGGGGTTGTGCGCCAGGATGCCGTTCTGGCCCTGCAGATAGCGCCGGGTCCACGTGAAGTAACGTGGGTCATGGCCGCTGGCATCGGGCTGCCACAGGCCGTAGGGCTTGAACACCTGCTCGCCGATCAGGCCCTGCCAGAGCTCGTCGTTGGCATAGCCATGGCGCTCCTTCAGCGTCAGGATGGCGTCGAGGTCGCGCCACAAGCCCAGCCGGGTCGGTACCTCGCCGAGGTTGTGGGGGGGCAGGTGGTCCAGCCGGTGGGGGCCGATCAGCAAGCTCAGCTGGCTGGGGTCCAGCACGGGCTGGCCGAGAAAATCATCGTCGCTGATGTGCTCGGGCAGGTAGGTGAACAGGCTGTTGGCCCAGCTGCCGCCCGAGACCGAGGAGATCACGAAGAGCTCATCGAGCTTGCCCAGCCAGCGCAGCGCCCGCAGCTGGCCCATGGCGCAACTCAGGGCCCGGCTGCCACCACCCGAGAGGCACAGCCCGACGGCGCCCGGTACCGCTTGAGGCAGGCCTTCAAGCCCGTCACCGGGGTGCTGTCTGTCCGCAGGATTGGGGATGGGCGCCGTGCCCAGCGTTTGCGAGCCACGCGCCAAGACGGTGATACCCGCCACCAAGCGATTGCTGTCCATGGTCTGCACTCCCTGTGCGGCAAGGGGGCGGTATGGGCTCTCGTCTTGCCTGACCGTGAACTTAGGCGGCGCGCCAGCGTTTGTCCATCTGGCAGAACTTACAGCCAGACAGCCCGGGGTGACTGCGTGTAAGCGTGGCGCTGTCGTCCCGCAAACCCCTGCGCTGCTGCCCTCCTGGGCTTGCCTTCAAGGCCGTTGCGTGGCGCGCCGCCGCAGCCATCTTGCGATCAGCGTTCCCAGGCCGGCCAGGGCCAGGCCCAGCAGGCTGCTGGTGATCAGGGCCACGCTGAGCATGGAGTCGCCGCTGCCCGGAGCGCGCGGCAGCAGCTCGAGGATCAGCACGCTGGTCGGCCACATGCCGGCCGCCAGCAGCCATGCCGCCAGCGGGTGCAGGCCGCGGCGCAGCAGCCAGCTGGGGGCCATCAAGCAGGCCAGGGCCAGGACGGTCAGGATGAGAACGACCATGGAGTTGGCTGCAGGTGCGGAACGCTCAGTTCATCGGGCGCGCGGCGGTCACCGACCGTTCCGACTTACAAAGCGGTCCCGCGCTTGGCTGTACTGTGGCTCCAGCACAGCGACATTGATCGCGCGTGCGAGCTGAGCTTCGGCCTTGTCACGTTCCACTTCGGGCAGCAGCGCGAGATAGCGGAACCAGGCCCAGAGAAAGAGCCGCGCACCGAGCAGAATCAGCGGCAGGATCAGCATCACACAGGCAATGATCACTGCAAGCAGTGTCAGGAGATTGTCGTCCCGGCGGGCCGGCAGCCAGCTATCTAGCCTGCGCGCCACCAGGACCAAGGGGCTGATGGCGAGCAGCAGCGCCGACGGAAACAAGAGCCAGGCCACCAGCCGATGACGAATCCGGCACCAGCCCCGGCTTTGCGAGCACTGCAGGCGTGCGTGCTCCAAGGCGTCAAGCAATTCCCGGTTGTCCGGCTCGGCGCTCAGCGCCGCCTCCAGGCAGGCGACCGCACGGTTGAAGCGGCCGTACTGCAAAAGAATGCCGGCGCGCCGGACGGCTGGGTGTGACTTCATCCGAGGTTGGTGGTCTTTGCAATGTCAAGGCCTAAGGATAGATCAGCCGACCCGCTCAAGACATGGTGTGCTCAGTTCGTGTGCCAGTGTCGAGGGCTGATGGTTCGCTCGGCGCGCCCATCAGGCTGACGGTGGTCCAGCCCGAGGCGTGCTGCAGCTCCAGCCTCAGGCCATGGCGCTCGGCCAGGCGGCGCACGATGGGCAGGCCCAGGCCCAGGCCGGCGCTGCCTTCGCCCTTGAGGCCGGGCTGGCGGCCGGCCGCGTCGGTACCCAGCAAGGCCTCGGGCGGCGCGGCGCTGGCATTGGCAATGCTCAGGCGCTGCGCATCGGCGCTGATGCGGATCTGCGGCGTTTGCCGGTGGGCCAGGGCGTTGCCGAGCAGATTGGTCAGCAGCAGCTGAGTCAGCGCCGGTGGCCAGGGGCGGGTGAGGGTGGCCGGCACCTCAAGCTCAAGATCGATGCCCTGCTGATCCAGCAAGGGGGCGTGGGCCAGCACCAGCTGTTCGATCTGGGGCAGCAGGGCCTGCGGCTCGGCCTGACCCAAGATCGGGCTCGGGCTCAGGCTCGGGCTGGCTTCGCGGGACAGGGCCAGCAGCAACTCCACCGTTTGCTGCAACTGCCAGAGCGCGGCGCGCATGGAGTTGAGCGTGGCGCTCTGCGCAGGCGGCAAGCCCTGGCCGGCCAGGCGCTCGCAGGCCAGGCTCAGCACGGCCAGCGGTGTGCGCAGCTCGTGGCTGGCATCGCGGCTGAAGGCCTGTTCGCGGGCGATGAACTCGCGCGTGCGCTGGTTCAGCTGGGCCAGATGGGCTGCCAGCAGGCCGACCTCATCGTCGCCATAACGCGCCGCCAGATCGGTGGGTAGCTGTTCTGGCTGGCTCTGCGCCACGGTCTGCGCCAACCGGGCCAGGGGCGCACTGGTGCGCCGCGCCAGCCACCAGCCCAGGCCCAGGGCCAGCAGGGCCAGGCCGCCGCCCCAGGCGCCCAGCCAGACCAGCAGCTGCCGGCGCATGGGCCGCACGATCAGCTGGCCGCTGACCTCGGCGACCAAGAGGGCGCCCTGCTCGGGCAAGGGCCAGAGGTGGTAGTGGCGGCCTTGCTCCCCGCTGAGCTCGCGGGACCGGGGCTCGCGCAGGCGCGCCCGCGCCAGGTCTTCGGGCAGGGCCTGGCCAGGCCGGTACAGGCGGATGAAGTCCTGCGCCGGCTCGCGCCAGCCCTGGCCGGCACGAAGACTGATGTCTTGGGCTTGGGCTTCCTGGCGCAGTGCGCTGTCGAAGAACTGGTCTTCGACGGTGTAGACAAAGGCCATGGCAAAGAGGCCGAACAGCGCGCTGACCAGCACGGTGTAGCCGGTGAAGGCCAGCATCAGGCGCTGCCGCAGGCGGGCGCGGTAGCCGCTGGTGTGGAGGCTCAGGCTCATGCGGGAAGGTCCAGGCGCAGGCCGACACTGTGCACGGTCTTGACCAGGCCTTGCGCCGGCCCCAGGGCCTGGCGCAGGGTGTAGAGGTGGCTGCGCAGGGCGTCGGATTCGGGCCGCTCGTCGGCCCAGAGGGTGTGCTGCAGCTCGCTGCGGCTGAGCGTGCGCGGGTGAGCCTCGGCCAGGGCCAGCAGCAGGCGGTAGGCCTGGCGGGGCAGGGTCGGCAAGACCTGACCCTCGATGCGCACTTCGGCACTGCGCCGGTCGATTTGCAGCGGGCCGCGTTCCAGCAGGGGGCTGCGGCCCAGCTCGCCACGCCGGGACAGGGCCTGGCAGCGCCAGAGCAGTTCCTCGCCGGAAAAGGGCTTGAGCAGGTAATCGTCGGCGCCGGCGGCGAAGCCCTGACCCTTGTCGGCCAGGCTGTCGCGCGCGGTCAGCATCAGCACCGGGATGTGGCGATCGGCTTGCTGGCGCAGGCGCTGGCAGACCTGCAGCCCGTCGAGGCCTGGCAGGCCCAGGTCCAGTAGCAGCACGTCGGGCGGCTGCTCCAGGGCCAGCTGCAGGCCCAGGCGGCCGTCGCTGGCTTCCTCGACCCGCCAGCCGGCGGCCTGCAGCACCTCGACGATCTGGGCGCGCAGCGGCGCGTGGTCTTCGACCACGAGGATGCGCAGAGCCTGGCCAGTGGGTGGCGACATGGGGTGGGGTGGCTCGATCAGGGTTGCGTTTGGGTGACGGTGGCCAACGATTGTTTCGCTTCCTGGATGGTCAGGCTCAGACGCTCGTGCTTGAAGTGCGACTCGGCTAGGCGCATCAGCGAAAGCGCTTGGCGGCGGCTCGCATCATCGCCGGCATTCTTGAACTGGTAGACGCCCAGCATGGCGATCAGCTCCATTTTGTAGGCTTTGGCATCGGCGGCCAGCTGCGCTTGCACAGCGGCCTGTTCGCCCTCCAGCCAGCGCTGGGCCAGGCTCATGGTGGCTTCATCGCGGAAGGGCTGGCGAGCCTTGGGCTCCTGACCCAGCGCGCGCAGCACGGCCTCGGTCATGGCGGTGGTGGAGAAGGGGTTCTGGCCGGTGATCAGGCGGCCGTCCACCACCACCTTGGGCATCATCAGCGAGGCTTCGTCCCAGCGCGCGCCTTGGGCCTTGAGCTTGTCTTCCAGCAGCCAGGGAAACTGCGCCGCCCATTTCTTGCCGAAGGCGGCTTCTTCCTCGTTGCTGAAACCGGTGAGGCGGCGGCCGGCGACCAGGGGCTGGCCATCGGCGCGCCGCACCTCGGCCAGGGCGGCCGGGCCGTGGCAGACGGCGGCGATCACGCCGCCCTGGGCGTCCATCTCGCGCAGCAGGGTGTGCAGGCCGGGGTCTTTGGGCAGGTCGAACATGGCGCCCTTGCCGCCCATGACCAGCACGGCGCGGTAGTCGCTGGCCTTCAGTTCGGCGGTGCTGCGGGTTTGCTTCAGGGCGGCCAGGGCTTGCGGGTCGGCGGCCAGGCGGCTGTTGTAGTCGTCGCTCGGGTCGTAGCGGTCGGCCTCGACGGCGCCGCCCTTGGGGCTGGCGACCTCGACGTTCAGGCCGTTGGCACGCAGCAGCAGCCAGGCTTGGGCGAACTCGTCCATCTCAAAGCCGGGCCGGGTCTTGCCTTGGTCGCGGCCTTCACCGCTGACGACGATCAGGATCTTGCTGCTCGCGGGCGTGGCCAGGGCCGGGCTCCAGCTGGCGGCTGCCAGCAGGGCTGTGAGGGCGGTGAGTGCCGTGCTGAGACGGCGCAGGAAACGGGGTGCTTTCATTCGGGGATCTCCAGAGCTTCAGGGTGAACCCAGTCTAGAAATCCCCGTGTGAAGCCGATGTCAAGCCATGCCCTGATGCCTCAGCAAGGCATCGATCTGCGGCTCGCGGCCGCGGAAGGCCTTGAAGCTGTCCATGGCCGGCCGTGAGCCGCCGACTTCCAGGATGTTGTGCAGATAGCGGCGGCCGGTGTCGGCGTTGAACACGCCTTCCACCTCGAAGGCGCTCCAGGCATCGGCGCTGAGCAGTTCCGCCCATTTGTAGCTGTAGTAGCCGGCCGAGTAGCCGCCCGCGAAGATGTGCGAGAAGCTGTGCTGGCTTCGGTTGAAGTCGGGCGACTTCATCACCGCCACTTCGCTGCGCACCTCGTTGAGCACGGCCTGGATCTGCGCCGCGCTGCCGGTCTCGGCATGCAGGCGCATGTCGAAGAGGGCGAACTCGATCTGGCGCAGGGTCTGCATGCCGCTCTGGAAGTTCTTGGCCGCCAGCATCTTGTCGAAGAGCTCGCGGGGCAGGGGCTCGCCGCTGTCCACATGGGCGGTCAGCTGCTGCAGCACCTCCCATTCCCAGCAGAAGTTTTCCATGAACTGACTGGGCAGCTCGACGGCATCCCACTCGACACCTGAGATGCCGGAGACGCCCAGCTCGTCCACCTGGGTCAGCAGGTGGTGCAGGCCGTGGCCGAACTCGTGGAACAGGGTGGTGACGTCGTCATGCGTCAGCAAGGCCGGCTTGTCACCGACGGGCTGGGTGAAGTTGCAGACCAGCTGGGCCACCGGTGTTTGCTGCGTGCCCTCGGGTCGGGCCCAGCGGCTGCGCACCTCGTCCATCCAGGCGCCGGGGCGCTTGCCTGGGCGGGCGTAGAGGTCGAGGTAGAACTGGCCGACCAGGGCGCCATTCCGCTCCAAACGGTAGAACTTGACGGACTCGTGCCAGACCTCGGCGGCCTGCTCATGGATCGTCACCTGAAACAGGCGCTCGATGATGCTGAACAGGCCGGCCAGCACGCGCGGCACCGGGAAGTACTGGCGCACGGCTTCGTCGCTGAAGGCGTAGCGCGCTTCCTTGAGCTTTTCGGAGGCGTAGGCCGTGTCCCAGGCCTGCAGCTCGGCCAGGCCCAGCTCGCGGGCCGCGAACTCGCGCAGCTCGGCCAGGTCTTTCTCGGCAAAGGGGCGGGCGCGGCGGGCCAGGTCACGCAGGAAATCGAGCACCTGCTGCGGCGAATCGGCCATCTTGGCGGCCAGCGAAGCTTCCGCGAAATTGGCAAAACCCAGCAGCGCGGCTTCTTCCTGTCGCAGCTGCAGCAGCTCCTGCATCACGACGCTGTTGTCCTGCTCGGGCTTGTCGCCCAGCTCGCTGGCGCGCGTGACGTAGGCGGTGTAGAGCCGCTGGCGCAGGCCGCGGTGGCTGCCGTACTGCATGACAGGTAGGTAACTGGGGAAATGCAGGGTGAGCTTGAAACCTTCCTTGCCTTCGGCCTCGGCGGCGGCCCGGGCGGCTTGCACAGCGTCGGCCGGCACGCCGGCCATCTCGTCGGCGCTGGCGTAGTAGGCATAGCCGTCGGTGGCGTCCAGCACATGCTCGGAGAAGGTCTGAGCCAGCTCGGCGCTGCGCTCCTGGATGGCGGCGAAGCGGGTCTTGGCCTCGCCCTGCAGCTCGGCGCCGGAGAGCACGAAATCACGCAGCCAGAGCTTGAGCGCCTGCTGGCGCGCCGGCTTCAGCGTGGCTGCGGCCGGGCTGGCGGCGATGGCCTTGTACTTGGCGTAGAGCCGCTCGTCCGAACCCTGGCGGGTGAAGAACTCGGTGACGGCCGGCAGAGCGGCGTTGTAGGCCTCGCGCAGCTCGGGCGTGTTGGCCACGGCATTGAGGTGGCCGACGGCGCCCCAGGCGGCGCCCAGACGCTCGGTGGCCACGCCGAGGCTGGCGGACAAGGCCTCGTAGTCGGCCGGCGTGGCTTCCGATGTGGCCAGGGTCAGGGCTGCATCGGCTTCTTTCAGCAACTGCTCGACCGCCGGGGCGATGTGCTCGGGGCGGATGCTGGCAAAGGCCGGCAGGGCGGCGGTGGACAGCAGCGGATTGCTCATACGGCGCCTGCGGCTTGGGCGGCGGCGGCGGTGCGCTCGGCCGACTCGAGGGTGTTGACCAGCAGCATGGTGATGGTCATGGGGCCGACGCCACCAGGAACCGGGGTGATCCAGCCGGCCACGTCCTTGACGCCCACGAAATCGACGTCGCCGCAGAGCTTGCCTTCATCGTTGCGGTTCATGCCCACATCGATGACCACGGCGCCGGGCTTGACCATGTCGGCGGTCAGCACATCGCGCTTGCCCACGGCAGCCACGACGATGTCGGCCTGGCGGGTGTGCTGGGCCAGATCGGCGGTGCCGCTGTGGCAGACCGTCACGGTGGCATTGGCCTGCAGCAGCATCATGGCCATGGGTTTGCCGACGATGTTGGAGCGGCCGATCACCACGGCATGCTTGCCGCGCAGGTCCTTCATGCCGATGCTTTCCAGCATCTTCATGCAGCCGTAGGGCGTGCAGGCCTTGAAGCCGGTCTCACCCACCATCAGCGCACCGGCGCTCTCGATCGCGAAGCCGTCCACGTCCTTGGCGGGCGAGATGGCCTCGATGACCTTGTGATCGTCGATGTGTTTGGGCAGGGGCAGTTGCACCAGGATGCCGTGAATGGCGGGGTCCTTGTTCAGGGCCTCGACGCGGGCCAGCAACTCGGCTTCGCTCATGCTCGCGTCGTACTTTTCCAGCACCGAGTGCAGGCCGGCGTCGGCGCAGGCCTTGACCTTGTTGCGCACATAGACCTGGGAGGCTGGGTTGTCGCCCACCAGCACCACGGCCAGGCCCGGCTTCAAGCCCTGGGCCGTCAGCGCCGCGGCGCGTTGCGCCACCTCGGCGCGGACTTGTTGGGACAGGGCGTTGCCGTCGATCAGTTGGGCGGTCATGTTTGTGCTTCCAGAAATGCAACGAGGCCGCATTCAGCGGCCTCGTCAGGGTGAGTCGATATCAGGCCTTGGCCGGTGCGCCCAGGGCGATCTTGAGCAGATCAGCCACGGTGTTGGCGTTCAGCTTTTCCATGATGTTGGCGCGGTGCGCTTCCACCGTCTTGATGCTGATGCCCAGGTCATCGGCGATCTGCTTGTTCAGGCGGCCGGCGACGATGCGCTCCAGCACCTGGGATTCACGCGTGGTCAGGCGCGAGAGCAGGGCGTCGCGGCTGGCGGCTTCCTGGTGGGTGGAGAAGGCGTTGCGGGCCTGGTCCAGCATGCGCTCGACCAGGGCGACCAGCTCGTCTTCCTTGAAGGGCTTTTCGATGAAGTCCATCGCGCCCTTCTTCATGGTCTGCACCGCCATCGGCACATCGCCGTGGCCGGTGATGAAGACCACGGGCAGGGGGCTGTGGCGCTCGATCAGGCGATCTTGCAGCTCCAGGCCGCTCATGCCTTCCATGCGGATGTCGGCGATCAGACAAGCGACTTCGCGCGGGTCGTAGCGGCTGAGGAAGGACTCGGCGGAGTCGAAGCACTTGACCCGGTAGTCCTTGCCTTCGAGCAGCCATTGCAGCGAGTCGCGTACGGCCTCGTCATCATCGACGACGTAGACATTGCCCTTCTTCGGAATCAGACTCATGGTGTCGCTTGTTTGTTGTTCACTGCGGACCCCTCGGGGGATCCTGTCGTCGGTCCGAGCGATCCTGTGGGTACAGGCGGGTCCACTCGGGAGATGTCTACCGGGATGCTGAAGGCGAACCTGCAGCCCACAACAGCCTCCCCATTGTATAAGTTCTCAGCACGAATCCGGCCCTGGTGGGACTCCACGATAGACCGGCATAACCCTAGGCCGATGCCCAATCCGTCAGCCTTGGTGGAGAAGAAAGCCTCGTACATCCGGGAGATCACCTCCTCGGGCATGCCCGGGCCCATGTCGGTGACGCTGAAGTCGATATGGCCCCCGAGTTCGGGGGTGTGCTTGGGCACCACGCGCAGTTCGATGTGGCGGCGCGACACCGGCAGGCCGGCGTTGTCGATGGCCTCGGCCGCGTTCTTGAGCAGGTTCATCAAGACCTGCTCGATCAGGATGGGGTCCACCATCAGGGTCGGCAGGCGCTGCGCGATGTAGGTGTGGATGGCCACATTGCGGCGGCGCAGCTCGATGCCAGCCAGCTCGACCGCGTCCTCGACGATGTCAAAGGCCTGGGCCGGTTCGCGCTTGGGCTCGCTGCGTTTCACGAAGTTGCGGATGCGGTGGATGATCTGCCCGGCGCGCTGCGCCTGCTTGGCGGTCTTTTCCAGCGCGGCCAGCAGGTCTTCTTTCTGGATGCTGTCGTTGCGCACCCGCGAGACCATGCCGTTGCAGTAGTTGGTGATGGCAGTCAGCGGCTGGTTCAGCTCATGGGCCACGCTGGAGGCCATTTCGCCCATGGTCATCAGGCGACTGGTCATCTGCGCCTTTTCGGCCTGGCTGGCGGCCTGGGCCTCGGCATGGCGGCGGGTGGTGATGTCGGTGGCGATCAGCATCTGCGCCAGGCGGCCATCGGTCCACTGTAGATAGCGCGAGCGCACGTCGAACCACATTTCCAGCGACTCTACAAACACCTCGCGCGGATCCGAGCCCATTTCGGTCAGGGCCTGGGCGGGCAGGCCGCTGTAGTCGTCCACCTCTTCGTCGGCATCCGGGCCGCTGCTGCGGCCGAGCTGGCTGCCCGAGAGCAGGGCGTGGCCGGCCGGGTCGGCACCGAACCAGAGCCGGTAGCTGCGATTGGCGAACAAGAGCTCGCCTTGCTGCACCGAGAGCACCGACACCGCGGCGTCCAGCCCCTCCAGCACGGTGGTGAAGCGCTCGTGCGAGGCGGAGAGCTGGTCGCGCACGCGCTTGGCTTCGGTGATGTTGGTCATCGAGGTCATCCAGCCGGTCTGCTTGCCCTTGCTGTCCACCAGGGGCGAGATGTAGACGCGGCCGTCGAAGGTGGTGCCGTCCTTGCGCAGGATCTTCACTTCCACGCCGCCGGCCGGGCTGCGGCCCTGCAGCTCCTGCTGCAGCAGGCGGGCGTTTTCTTCCAGGCGGTCGGGCGGCCAGAAGGGGAAGGGTGGCTTGCGGCCGATCATTTCGGCTTCCGAGAAACCGGTCATGGCGCAGAAGGCCGGGTTGACGTAGGAGATGCGCGACTCCATGTCCATGGCCCGCATGCCGGTCAGCATGGAGTTCTCCATGGCGCGGCGGAAATTGGTTTCGCTGGACAGGGCATTCTGGATCTGCAGGCGCCGGCGCATGTGCTTCCAGGTGCCCAGCAGCATCCAGACGGTCAGCACCGAGAGCGCCACCACCATCCAGAACAAGGTGTTGCTGATCAGGCCGATGGAGGTGCGGTAGCCCTCGCCGCGCAGCACCAGGCCGTTCATGGCCGGGGCCAGGGGCACTTCGTGCTGGATCAGGGCGCGCTTGGGGCGCTTGCCCGGCATCTGCGTGACGGTGCTGGCCACGACTTGCTCGCCGGCGTCGAGGATGGCCACCACATGGCGGGTTGCCACCTCGCTGGGCACGTAGTAGCGCAGCAGGGCTTCGATCGAGTACTCGGCGATCACCACGCCGGCAAAGCCCGTGCGGTCGATCAGGGGCACATGGATCTGGAATACGCGGGTGCCGATGTTGTCGGCAAAGGGCGGCGAGTAGCTGGGCTGGCGGCGCTCGCGCGCGGCCTGGAAGGCCAGCTCGGCCGGGTTGCTCTGGTTGGCCAGGGGCATGGAGGGGTCGTTGCCCTCGGTCGTCATCAGCGACTCGTCCTGGAAGCCGGCGCCGCTGACGCTGGCGCGCGCCTCGCGGTGCTTGCTCAGCCAGGTGATGTGGGTGATCTCGGGCCGGTCGCGGGCAAAGGCCTTGGCCTGGGCGCTGAACTCCTGCGTGTCCACCGCGCGGGTGACGATCTCGCGGGCGATGCGCAGCAGCTGTTCCTGGTTGTCATTCAGGCGCACGCGGATCTGCTGCTGGGCGATCTCGCTGTCGCGCTTGACGGCCTCGGACTCGCGCTCGATTTCCTCGTTCCGCAAGTACCAAAAGGCCAGGATGATGGCGGTCAGGAAGAGCAGGACCGAGATCAGCGGGCCCAGGGTGGCGAAGCGGTCCTGCCGCGAGGGCGACTGGCTGAGCCACCAGCGCACCAGCACCCGGCGCAGCGGTTGAACCATCTGGCGCGCGGCGCCTTGGAGATCGGTAAGAAAAGACATAGCGGGCGATTATCCGGGTGCGGCCGAGCGCCTGAGTTTGACAACTTCATGTAATTGATTTCGCAATACGAAATGCTTTCGCACCATTTGAGAGTGGCGAAATCTTGTGCGACACTCGCCGCAAACGCACACGACGTTCAAGCCGTTGCCATGTCCGGAAGTTACGCCGGGCAAGGTTTTTTAGCCTGAGGATGCGCGGGTGTCGCCAGCCAGTGGCCGGCCGCCGCCATCCCCAAGAGTCAAATCTTCGGAGACAAGCCATGTCCGCGCAGCCCCAGTCCCTTCCAGGCGCCGCCGCCACTGACACCGACACGCAGGAAACCAAGGAATGGCTGGACGCGCTGTCCGCCGTCATCGGTGAAGAAGGCGGTGAACGTGCGCATTTCCTGCTCAACACCCTGATCGAGCATGCGCGCCAGTCCGGCATCGACGTGCCGTTCTCGGCCACCACGGCCTACGTGAACACCATCCCGGCCGACCAGGAAGCGCGCTGCCCCGGCAATATCGAGATCGAAAAGCGCCTGCGCGCCTATATGCGCTGGAACGCCATGGCCATGGTCGTGCGCGCCAACCGCCTGAACCCGGCGGACGGCGGTGATCTGGGCGGCCACATCGGCTCGTTTGCCTCGCTGGCCTCCATGCTGGGCGCCGGCTTCAACCATTTCTGGCATGCCGAGAGTGAAAACCACGGCGGCGATCTGCTCTACATCCAGGGCCACAGCTCACCCGGCATCTACGCTCGCGCTTTCCTCGAAGGCCGCTTGAGCGAAGACCAGCTCGACAACTTCCGCCAGGAAGTGGACGGCAAGGGCCTGTCCAGCTACCCGCACCCGAAGCTGATGCCCGAGTTCTGGCAGTTCCCGACCGTGTCCATGGGTCTGGGCCCCTTGATGGCCATCTATCAGGCCCGCTTCCTGAAGTACCTGCATGCCCGCGGCATCGCCAACACCGAGAACCGCAAGGTCTGGGCCTTCATGGGCGACGGCGAGATGGACGAGCCGGAAAGCCTGGGCGCCATCGGCCTGGCCGCGCGCGAAGGCCTGGACAACCTGGTCTTCGTCATCAACTGCAATCTGCAGCGCCTGGACGGTCCGGTGCGCGGCAACGGCAAGATCATTCAGGAACTCGAAGGCGAGTTCCGCGGCAGCGGCTGGAACGTCATCAAGCTGATCTGGGGCAAGGGCTGGGACGAGCTGCTGGCGCGCGACAAGAGCGGCAAGCTCAAGCAGCTGATGATGGAAACCGTGGACGGCGACTACCAGGCCATGAAGGCCAATGACGGCGCCTACGTCCGCAAGCACTTCTTCGGCAAATACCCCGAGACCGCCAAGCTGGTCGAGCACATGAGTGACGAAGAGATCTTCGAGCTGCGCCGCGGTGGCCACCAGCCCGAGAAGGTCTTCGCCGCCTTCCACAAGGCCCACCACAACACCACGGGCCAACCGACCCTGCTGCTGGTCAAGACCGTCAAGGGCTATGGCATGGGCAAGGCCGGTGAAGGTAAGAACACCGTCCACCAGACCAAGAAGCTGACCGACGAAGACATCAAGTACATCCGCGACCGCTTCGGCATCCCCATCCCCGACAGCGAGCTGCCCAAGCTGCCCTACTACAAGCCGGCCGACGACACGCCCGAAATGCGCTATCTGCATGAGCGCCGCAAGGCCTTGGGTGGTTACCTGCCGCAGCGCCGCGTCAAGGCCGAAGAGACCTTCAGCGTGCCCGCTTTGGATGTCTTCAAGGCCGTGCTCGAGCCCACCGCCGAAGGCCGTGAGATCTCGACCACGCAAGCCTATGTGCGCTTCCTGACCCAGCTGCTGCGCGACAAGGATCTGGGCCCGCGCGTCGTGCCCATCCTGGTCGACGAGGCCCGCACCTTCGGCATGGAAGGCCTGTTCCGCCAGATCGGCATCTACAACCCCAAGGGTCAGAACTACACCCCGGTCGACAAGGACCAGGTGATGTACTACCGCGAGGCCAAGGACGGCCAGATCCTGCAGGAAGGCATCAACGAAGCCGGCGGCATGGCCAGCTGGATCGCGGCGGCCACGAGCTACTCGACGAACAACCGGGTCATGATCCCGTTCTACGTCTACTACTCGATGTTCGGCTTCCAGCGCATCGGTGACCTGGCCTGGGCGGCCGGCGATATGCAAGCGCGCGGCTTCCTGCTGGGCGGCACCTCGGGCCGCACCACGCTGAACGGCGAAGGCCTGCAACATGAAGACGGCCACAGCCACATCCTGGCCGGCACCATCCCCAACTGCGTCAGCTACGACCCGACCTTCGCGCACGAAGTGGCGGTGATCATGCAGCACGGCCTCAAGCGCATGGTGGAAGACCAGGAGAACGTGTTCTTCTACCTGACCCTGCTGAACGAAAACTACGCCATGCCGGGGCTCAAGGTCGGCACCGAGGCGCAGATCCTCAAGGGCATGTACCTGCTGGAAGAAGCCCAGGCCGGCACCGCGCTGACGGTCAATCTGCTCGGCTCCGGCAGCATCCTGCGCGAAAGCCAGGCGGCCAAGGTCTTGTTGGAACAGGAGTGGGGCGTGGGCGCCCATGTCTGGAGCTGCCCGAGCTTCAACGAGCTGGCCCGCGACGGCCAGAACGCCGAGCGTTGGAACCTGCTGCACCCGACCGAGCTGTCCTGCGTGCCCTTCGTGACCCAGCAGCTGAGCCGCACCAGCGGCCCGGTTGTGGCCTCGACCGATTACATGAAGAACTACGCGGAACAGATCCGCGCCTTCATCCCGGCCGGCCGCAGCTTCAAGGTGCTGGGTACCGATGGTTTCGGCCGTTCGGACTTCCGCTCCAAGCTGCGTGAGCACTTCGAAATCAACCGCCACTACATCGTCGTCGCTGCGCTCAAGAGCCTGGCCGATGAAGGCAAGATCCCGGCCGCCAAGGTGGCCGAGGCGATTGCCAAGTACGGCCTCAACGTCAACAAGATCAACCCCCTGTACGCTTGATCGCACTCGCGGAGACAGACATGGCATTGGTAGAAGTGAAAGTTCCCGACATCGGGGACGTCAAGGACGTGGCGGTGATCGAGCTGCTGGTCAAGGTGGGCGACACGGTGGCCGTGGAGCAAAGCCTGATCACCGTGGAGAGCGACAAGGCATCGATGGAGATCCCCAGCACCCACGCCGGTGTGGTGCGCGAGATCAAGGTGGCCCTGGGCGACAAGGTCAATGAAGGCAGCGTCGTGCTGCTGGTTGAGGCGGCGGGCTCGGCGGCTGTGGCTGCGCCGGCTGCTGCGCCCGTGGCAGCGCCAGCTCCGGTGGCTGCAGCGCCTGTTGCCGCGCCGGTTGCTGCTCCAGTCTCTGCCCCGGCCGCGGCCAACCTGGTCGAGGTTTTTGTGCCCGACATCGGCGATTTCGAGTCGGTGGCGGTGATCGAGGTTTTCGTCAAGGCCGGTGACAGCATCAAGGTCGAGCAAAGCCTGATCACGGTCGAGAGTGACAAGGCCTCGATGGAGATCCCGTCCTCGCACGCCGGTGTGATCAAGGAGCTCAAGGTCAAGCTCGGCGACAAGGTGGCCAAGGGCTCGCTGCTGGCGCTGGTGGAAGTGCAGGGCGCTGAGGCTGCTCCTGCTGCGGCGCCGGTCGCTGCTGCGCCTGTCGCTGCGGCACCCGTGGCCGCGCCGGCCGCGGCTGCAGTGGCCCTTGCTCCTGTTGCCGCGCCGGTCTCCGCAGCGGTGCCCGCACACGACCCGACCGCCCTCAAGGGCAAGCTGCCGCACGCCTCGCCCAGCATCCGCCGCATGGCGCGTGAGCTGGGTGTGCCGCTGGACGAGGTCAAGGGTACGGGCCCGAACGGCCGCATCCAGGAGCAGGACCTGCAGGCCTTCGTCAAGGCCGTGATGGCCGGCGCGCTGCAGACCGCTGCGCAAAAGGCGGTGGCGCCAGCGGCTGCCCCGGCTGCGGCCGCTGGCGCGGGCCTGGCGGGCCTGCTGCCCTGGCCCAAGGTGGACTTCGAGAAGTTCGGCGCCATCGAGCGCAAGGACCTCAGCCGCATCAAGAAGATCAGCGGCGCCAATCTGCACCGCAACTGGGTGGTGATCCCGCATGTCACCAACCACGACGATGCCGACATCACCGAGCTCGAAGCCTTCCGCGTTCAGACGAACAAGGAGAACGAGAAGAACCCGGCGGCGGTCAAGGTCACCATGCTGGCCTTCATGATCAAGGCGGCCGTGGCGGCGCTCAAGAAGTTCCCCGAGTTCAATGCCTCGCTGGAAGGCGAGGGCGACGCTCAGAAGTTGGTGCTGAAGAAGTACTTCCACATCGGCTTTGCGGCGGACACGCCCAACGGCCTGGTCGTGCCGGTGATCAAGGATGCCGACAAGAAGGGCATTTTCGAGATCAGCGCCGAAATGGGCGAGCTGGCCAAGAAGGCGCGCGACGGCAAGCTGGGCCCGGCCGATATGAGCGGCGGCTGCTTCACCATCTCGTCTTTGGGCGGCATCGGTGGTCGTTACTTCACCCCCATCATCAATGCGCCGGAAGTGGCCATCATGGGCGTGTGCAAGAGCCAGATCGAGCCCAAGTGGGATGGCAAGGCCTTCCAGCCGCGCCTGATGCTGCCGCTGAGCTTGAGCTGGGACCACCGCGTCATCGACGGCGCGGCCGCGGCCCGCTTCAATGTCTACTTCGCTTCGCTGCTGGCCGATTTCCGCCGCATCGTGTTGTGACCCACCCCCGAAGCGCTTCGCGCCTCCCCCTCAAGGGGGCGAACCCAGCGGCCCGGCAAAGCCGGTTCCGCGGGTTCCGCTGGATCAAACCGGCAGGGCGCTTCGGCGCTTTGAGCTGAAAACATAGGATTCATGTCATGGCATTGGTTCAAGTACAAGTTCCCGACATCGGCGACTTCAAGGATGTGGCCGTCATCGAGCTGCTGGTCAAGGTGGGCGACACGGTCAAGGTCGAGCAAAGCCTGGTGACCGTGGAGTCCGACAAGGCTTCGATGGAGATCCCTTCCTCGCATGCCGGCGTGGTGAAGGAAGTCAAGGTCGCGCTGGGTGACAAGATCAACCAGGGCACGCTCTTGCTGGTGCTGGAGTCGGAAGCCGCGGCTTCGTCGGCGCCCGCTCCGGTCGCGGCTGCACCCGCAGCGACTGTGTCGGCCCCCGTGGCCGCACCCGCTCCCGCCTTCGTCCCCGCCGCCGGCAGCTACAGCGGCCCGGTCGATCTGGAAGCCGATGTCTTGGTGCTGGGCGCCGGCCCTGGCGGCTACTCGGCCGCCTTCCGCGCGGCTGACCTTGGCTTGAAGGTCGTGCTGGTGGAGCGTTATGCCACCCTGGGCGGCGTTTGCTTGAATGTGGGCTGCATCCCGTCCAAGGCCTTGCTGCATGTTGCGGCGGTGATGGATGAGGTCTCGCACCTCGGCGATCTGGGCGTGGAGTTTGGCGCCCCCACCGTCAACATCGACAAGCTGCGCGGACACAAGGAAAAGGTCATCGGCAAGCTGACCGGCGGCCTGGCCCAGATGGCCAAGATGCGCAAGGTCACCACCGTGCGTGGCTACGGCAGCTTCATCGACGCCTTCCATGTGGAAGTCGAAGAAACCGCCGGCGAGGCGCAGGCCAAGACCGGCGCCAAGAAGGTGGTGCGCTTCAAGCAGGCCATCATCGCGGCCGGCTCGCAGGCGGTGCGCCTGCCCTTCTTGCCCCAAGATCCGCGCATCGTCGACTCGACCGGCGCGCTGGAACTCAAGGGCACGCCCAAGAAGATGCTGATCATCGGCGGCGGCATCATCGGCCTGGAAATGGGCACGGTCTACTCGACCCTGGGCGCGCGCCTCGATGTGGTCGAGATGATGGACGGCTTGATGCAAGGCGCCGACCGCGATCTGGTCAAGGTCTGGCAGAAGATGAATGCCAAGCGCTTCGACAACATCATGTTGAAGACCAAGACCGTCGGTGCCGAGGCCACGCCTGAAGGCATCAAGGTTCAGTTTGAGGGCCTGGACGGCACCAAGAGCGAAGGCGTCTACGACTTCGTGCTGCAGGCCGTGGGCCGCACGCCCAATGGCAAGAAGATCGCCGCTGAGAAGGCCGGCGTGGCGGTGACCGACCGTGGCTTCATCAATGTGGACGTGCAGATGCGCACCAATGTGCCGCACATCTTCGCCATCGGCGATGTGGTCGGCCAGCCCATGCTGGCGCACAAGGCGGTGCACGAGGCCCATGTCGCCGCCGAAGTGGCCGCCGGTGCCATCCTCGGCGACGCGCACCTGTCCAAGAGCCAGTTCGATGCTCGCGTGATCCCGAGCGTGGCCTACACCGACCCCGAAGTGGCTTGGGTGGGTCTCACCGAAGACCAGGCCAAGGCCCAAGGCATCAAGGTCAAGAAGGGCTTGTTCCCCTGGTCCGCTTCGGGCCGAGCGATTGCCAACGGCCGCGACGAAGGCTTCACCAAGCTGCTCTTCGATGAAGAGACCCACCGCATCGTCGGCGGCGGCATCGTCGGCACCCACGCCGGCGACATGATCGGCGAGATCGCCCTGGCCATCGAGATGGGCGCCGACGCGGTGGACATCGGCAAGACGATTCACCCGCACCCGACGCTGGGCGAAAGCATCGGCATGGCGGCGGAAGTGGCGCATGGTTCGTGCACGGATTTGCCGCCGGCGCGGAAGTAATCTGCGGCTGCGCTGAACTGCATATCAAAGCCCCGGACGGGAAACTGTTCGGGGCTTTGTTACGTGCAGATTCCGGCTGCTGCGGCTCTGCTTCGCTCCGGACGGCAACGTGGTTTGGAGTCGGGTGGGGGCTTGACGGCTGAGGGTGGTTTGGTGTGTACTATAGCAACTAGTACAGCAAATACAGGTGCAGCATGGCCCGAACCATTCCCCTGATGATCCAGATCGCCACCGGCGATCCGCGCTCCATCACTCAGCAGATCGTCGATGCCGTGCGCCGCCAGATCGCCGCGGGCGAGTTGGCGGTCGGCGATCAGTTGCCCAGCGTGCGTGGCCTCGCGCAGCAATTGATGGTCAATCCCAACACGGTTGCCAAAGCCTACGGCGAGCTGAGCAGCGAAGGCTGGCTGGATGCCCGACCGGGCCTCGGCCTTTACGTGGCAACACCGCGCCAGCGCCTGTCCGACAGCGAGCGTGAGCGTCGCTTGGATGACGCCGTGCAGCGCTTTGTCAGCGACGTGATTGGCCTTGCCTTCCCGGCAGAGACGCTGGTCGCGCGCGTCAGCGAAGAGCTGGACGCGCTGCGCCCGAAAAAGCGGGCCTGAGCGTCCGGCCGGGCGCCGGGCCAACCGCACATGCAAACCCGGCCGCTGAAAACCCGGCCCCTGAATTTCCTGAAAAGGATCCCCCATGAACGCACAACTTGAGAACTGGCCGGCCCTGCGCGTCGTCGCACCGGCCAACGACGCGCGGATGCGCAGCATCGCAGCCAGCGAATACGTGGTCGAGACCGAGGCTTTGACGCTGCAATACGGCCGCAAATTCGCGCTGAAGGATTTGAGCCTGCGGGTGCCGCGTGGTCGCATTCACGCGATCGTCGGGGCCAACGGCGCGGGCAAATCGTCGCTGTTTCGCGTGCTGCTCGGTTTTCAGACGCCGAGTTCCGGCTCTGCACGCATCCTGGATCAGTCCTGTGCGCAGTTGTCGCCGGAGGTGCGCGGGCGCATCGGTTTTGTCAACGATGAGCACACCATGCCGGAATGGATGCGCATCGGTGATGTCGTCGCGATGCAGCGCCGTCAATACCCGCAATGGGATCAGGCGCGTTTCGATGAAACGGCCGGCCACTTCAATGTCTTGCCCGAACAGAAAGTCGCGCAACTCTCGCGTGGCGAACGGGCTGGCATCAATTTGGCCATGGCGCTGGCGCAAAGCCCGGAGCTGCTGATCCTCGACGAACCGACCCTGGGTCTGGATGTGGTGGCCAAACGCGCGTTTCTGGAGGCGCTGATGTTCTGCAACAGCGTCGATGCCTGCACGATCATCTATTGCTCGCACCAGATGGAAGAGATCGAACGGGTTGCCGACAACCTGATCATTCTGGAACGTGGCGAACTGAAGCACATGTCCGCGCCGGACGAATTTTGCGAGCGTGTGTCGCTGTGGGTGGCGGACCTTCCCGCTGCGGCCGTGACAGCGCTGCGTGCGCGACCTGAAGTGCTGCTGCTGCAAAAGCTCGACGGACTCGTGCATGTGCTGATACTCGATCGGGACGCCCAGTACGGCGAGGTTCTGACCGGCTTCGGCGCGCGCCATGTCCAAACCATGCCGGTCAGCCTCGACCGTGCCGTCAATGCACTCCTGACCCGCGATCACGCGGCCCCCGCTGAAGAAGGAGCCGGCCATGTCCGTACTCAATGGTGATGTCATGCGCAGCGAGTTGCTGCGCTTCAAATGGGTCACGGGCTTGCTGACGCTGGCACATGTGATGACCCTGGTGTTTCTGAACCGCCTTGCCGATATGCAACAGCAAACGTATCCGGTGGATCGGCTGTTCATGCTGACCTATATGGCTGTGGCTTTCTTGTGGGCCATTTTCCAGATCGGCAGTTACCGGAAAGCGTCCAAATGGCTGTGGCTGCTGCACCGCCCGGTGCCGCATCACACCATGTTTGCCTCCATGGTGGCCGTTGCGGCGATCAATCTGCTGATCTGCGTTTTCGTACCGATGCTGGCCACCTTGCTGGTACTGGATTTCGGCAGCGATCGCCTGATCGATGCGCATCGCTATGGGATGCCGGTGCATGGCTGGGTGTTGGCCTTGTCGGCGTGGCTGGCGGGCGTCTGCGCGGTCTTGAGTGTGCGGCCGACGGCGGCGGTGGTGTTGATCGTGCCGATCTGGTTGATGTGGTCGTTCGCCCACAGCGCGTCCGTGTTGTTCACCGAAGTGCTTGGCATGCTGGTGCTGTTGGCGATTGCCTCGACACAGTTCAAACCGAATCGCGATGAGCATGTGCGCAGCAACGCCTTGGTGGTGCTCACGGCACTGCCTTTGCAAATGGGCTTGTACTTTGTTTTGGTGATCGCCGCGATTGGCTACGAGTTCCTGATGATGTTTGCGGGCACGCATCCCCTGAACATGCCTGTGCCGCCGCGCGGCGGCTACACCGAAGCGGTCCGGCAGGAGCCTGCAGAGTTGTTGTCCGGCTTGCTGGCCGCCTCGAAGGATGAGCGCGCTGCAGTTTGGGCCGAGCAGATGCCGCTGCTGACGCCGCAGTCGATTTCCACACGGATGCGGAGCTATCCGGTGCGGCACCAGGCCTACCAAGAGCGCATCGTGCAATGGGAAGACAGCAAGCAGCGCATCGAGTGGACCTTCAGCCACGATGACATGATGTTCCATGGCCGTGATGTGCGCAGCGGCGCGAGCAAAGGCGTTTGGGGCGTGAAAGGATTTGCAGACCCCACACCGTTTGCGCAGGTGCCCACACCCTTCGATGGCCAGTACTTGCTGACACCACGCGTGATCTACCAAATCGACTTGGCACAGCAACGCACGCTGGAACAGGTGCGTTTGGCCGACGACGAGGTGTTCATCGCCGCACCACTGACGTTTGGTGAGCAGGTGCTGGCCGTCACCAGCCAGGGCATGCGCCTGTTTGGCCCGGACCGCGCCACCTACGATCAAACCGCCGGTACCGTGCGTCAGCTCAGTGAGCGCCAAGTCTGGCGCATACCGGGTGTCCCTTTTGTACAAGCGATGGGGCAGACCCAGGGCGCAGGTTCGCTGTCGCGTCTGGATGCTGCTGAGCTGGTGGACGGCTGGTTGATCGGTCTGACCTTTGGTGGCTATTACAACGGCGAATCCATCCGTCAGATCTTGTTGCACGTCGATGCGCAGGGCGCGGTGCAGGTGCTGGCTGAGCGCGCTTTGCAAAATGACTTTCCGGTTTGGTACGAGACCGTTGCCTGGTGGTTGTCGCCCGTCCACTTTGCCGTTCGACATGCGCCGGTGGTGCTGCTCGACAACGGCATCGTGCAAGGGGCTTCGGTGTGGGGCACCCCGGATGCGGCGCAGCTCACGCGTGCACTCGTCCTGAATGCCGCGAGCGTGCTGCTGGCTTTGTGGTGGATGCGGCGGACCGCGCTGCAGGCGCGCCGCAAGCTGCTTTGGCTGGTGATGACCGCCCTGGGTGGACTGCCAGCGCTGCTGAGCTTGCTGTTGATTGAAAAGCGTTTGCCGAAGCCCTCGCAAGCTGGCGCCGTGGCGGGAGTGCCCGCATGAGTCTGAGCCTGAGCGTCAGTCTGAGCCTGAGCATGCGCTTGCGCGTCTTGCCGGCACTGGCTCTGCTCCTGTTTGCCTACGATGCAGGTGCCAGCGTGGGCCTCGCAGCGGCCGACCGAGAAGCCTTGCAAGGCGCCGCGGCCGAAAGTGCCAAGCAGGCGCCGGCAGAGTTGCCAGGACGTGCGGCGTTTCTCGGCACACGTGGCTGGGAGCAGGTGAGCCTTTCGCCGGACGGGAAATGGTTGGGCGTCAGCCATCGGCTGGAGAGTGACATCGCGCTGTCGATCGAGGCGCTCGACGCCGGCAGCGCGACAAGCACGCGTGGGGTGCTGCTGAAGAACCTGAACGGTGCGCGCTGGCAATGGGCCGCTGACGGTGCGGGTCTGTGGCTGAGCTCTCCCACGCAGATCTCCTGGGTTTCGCTGAGTGGACAGGTGCGCACGGTGTACGCGCTGAAGAAGGAGCTGCGCAGCCGCGTGCTGAGTGTGGACCCGGTTCAGCAGGCGATGCTGATCGATGAACGCCTGCAGCCCGCGCACAACAGTGCGCACCGCTTGCTGCGCGTGTACAGCGATGGCCGCGTCGAGACCCTGTTGCAACGTGAAGAGGCCATCCGCAACGCGGTGTTTGATGGGCAGGGCGTGTTGCGCGGCTTGCGGCTTCGCAATGCGCAATACCGCGATGCGCTCTGGCACAACGCTGCGCCGCGCGGTGAAACGCCGCGCTGGCAGCTTGCCTGGGCCTGCCCGCCCTTGGACGCTTGCAGTCTGACGGCCGCGGATGAGCAAGGTGTCTGGTTTGAAAGCCCCAAGCTGACCGACCGCACGAGCCTGCTGCGGTGGCAGGCCAAGGCTTCATCGCTGTCCTTGGTCAGTGAAGATCCGCAGAGGATCTCCGATCTGAAGGAGGCGCTGCTTGACGGGCGGGGCGGGCCGCCTCTCGCTGTCGCCTGGTACACGGATCGCCAGCGTTGGCAGGCGCTGGATCCGGCGTTTGCACCCGTGTTGAAACAACTGGAGACGCGCTTTCCGTTTCAGGACCTCTATCTCAGCATTGACCGCACGCGCAGCCGCCTGCTGGTACTGGAAACACATGCGCGCCTGCAGTGGCCGCGCGCACATGTGATGGATTTGCGGAGCGCTGCGCTGCGCCCTGTGCTTGAAGACCTGCGTGCGCAGACCAAGCCCGTGAGCGAATCCGCCCTGGCGGCGGCCCGGTTTTTCAGCTGGCAAGCCAGTGATGGCATGCGCCTGCACGGACAGCTGTATTTGCCGCCGGGCAAGAGGGCGCGGGAGCTTCCTTTGGTGGCGCTGATCCATGGCGGCCCGTTCTCTCAAACGCGCAGCGAATACCACCGCTGGACGCAGTTGATGGTGAGTCGCGGCGCTGCGGTGTTCACCCCCAACTTCCGCGCTTCGGAAGGTTATGGCCAGCAGTACCTGCTTGCGCACAAAGGTGATTTCGGCAAGGGCGCGGTACTGCGCGATGTGCTCGAAGGCATGGATGCCTTGCTTGCCCAAGGCATTGGCGATCCGGACCGCCAGGCCTTGGTTGGACATTCATTCGGCGGCTATGGCGCCCTGATGGGCGTCACGCACCACCCGGGACGTTTCCGCTTTGCATTGGCATTGGCCGCGCCCAGCGATTTCGGCTGGGCCATGAAATGGTATGTCGACAACGAAAGCGATCCATTGCGCGGCGACAGCTTGCCGATGGCGCAGCGTGCGCCGTATCTGGGCGTGCCGATTGGTGATGAGACATTCATGCGCCGCATGCGCGAACAATCCGCCGCAACGAACGCGCGCCAGCTGCGCGTGCCGGTCTACCTCTGGGCGGGCGCGCAGGATGACCGTGTGCCACTGAAAAGCATCGCGCACTACGCCGCGACCCTCAAGAGCCTGGGCAAACCGGTGAGCTTGTGGGTGGATGACAAAGCCAGCCACAACCCCACCGAGCCGGTGCAATGGGAAGCCTTGTTCTATCTGAGCGAGCGCGCGCTGCATGCGCACTTTGGTGGGCCGGCACCGCAGCCGCCGTCCGCGGTCTTGGCGACCTATCTGCAGAAGGCGCAGCGGATCGGAGGCCTGCCATGAGACATGGACGGTTGTTGATGCAGCTCTGGAGCAGCGTTGGTGCAGGCGCCCGGACAGAAGACGCAGATTGAGAAGCGGCTGAAGAAATCCTGATGTGCGGAGAAGCAAACACCGTCACAGTGCGGGATCACGGTGTGGAGTGTTGGTCGGGTGCAGATCCGGCAGCTGCGCAGTGGCAGGACTGCGGTCATCGCTGAGGCGAGCTCGCCTCATGCCCGAAAGCTTGCCCGCGATGCCGGAGCGAGGCGCCCCACCCAAGAGCATGCCGATCATCGAACAAACTGCATCGGGCATCGAGCTCGATCGGCGCATTTGCTGGCCTTGTGCGCGCAGACCGACCCAGGGGGGCCACAGGTCGGCAGAAAAAATGTGCACGCGATGTCGAAATCCGGATCGTCGGCGGCGTCTTCATATGGCGGCCGTGTTCTTGCACGCGCTGCTCTTCGTGAAGGGCGGCCTGCTCGTATGCTCGCCAGGTTTGTGAGGCCGGCAGCCCCCATCTCATCATTGTTCCTCGCATCGTTTGGAGAAATCACCATGCAATACATGTTCTTGCTCTACAGCACGCCCGAGGCCGAGCCCGTCTACGGCACGCCCGAGTTCCAGGCCATGATGGCCGACTTCGCCGCCTTCAGCGCAAAGGCCCAGGCCGATGGCGTTCTGCGCGGCGGCGAAGGCCTGCAAGGCATTGAAACCGCCACCTCCATCAAGCTGCGCGGTGGCAAGGTCGAAACCATGGACGGCCCCTTTGCCGAAACCCGCGAACATCTGGGCGGCTACTACGTGCTCGATGTGCCCGACCTCGACACCGCCCTGCGCTACGCGGCGCAGATGCCGGTGGCCGCATTCGGCACCGTCGAGGTGCGGCCCTTGCTGAACTACGACCCGGCCGACGCCTGATCGCTGGCTCGCGAATGAGCGCCCCCGCCCAGGCCATCGCGCTTGTCCAAGCGCTGGAGCATGTGCTGCGCCACGACCGGGGGCGGCTGATGGCGGCGCTCACGCACCGGCTGGGTTCTTTCCAGCGCGCGGAAGATGCCTTGCAAGAGGCCTGCGTGTCCGCGCTGAGCCACTGGGCGCGCGACGGTCTGCCCCGGTCGCCCCAGGGCTGGCTGATCCAGGTGGCCTATCGCAAGGCGCTCGACCAGCTGCGCGCCGAGGGCCGCGACGGCGAGCGCGAGGCGGCGGTCCAACTGGTCCAGGACTTGCTCGGGCCAGACGAGCCTGAGCCCATTCCTGACGAGCGCCTGCGCCTGGTCTTCACCTGCTGCCACCCGGCGCTGGAGCTCAAGTCGCGGGTGGCGCTGACGCTGCGGACCGTGTGCGGCCTGTCCACGGGCGAGATCGCCCGCTTGTTCCTTGATCAGGAGGCCACCACCGGCCAGCGCCTGAGCCGGGCCAAGGCCAAGATCGCCCGCTCGGGCATCGCCTACGCCGTGCCCCCGCCCGAGCAGTGGGACGAGCGGTTGCAGGCCGTTCTCACCACCGTCTACCTGATCTTCACCACCGGCTACACCGCCGCGCCCGACGAGGCGCGGGATCTGTGCGCCGAGGCGCTGTTTCTGGCCCGCTTGCTCGATGCGCTGTGCCCTGAGCAGCCCGAGATCGAAGGTGCACTTGCCCTGATGCTGCTGACCGAAGCACGCCGGGCGGCGCGGGTCAACGCCAGCGGCGAAACCGTGCCGCCTGCGGAACAGGACCGTCGGCTGTGGCGACGCGAGCTCGAGGCCGAAGGTCGGCACAAGCTGGAGACGGCCTTGCGCCGCAAACGGGCGGGGCCGTTCCAGATCAAGGCGGCGATCAGTGCCTGCCAGATGCCCGAACCCGCGCCGGACTGGCCTCAGATACTGCAGCTGTACACGGCCTTGCTGCTTCTGGAGCCGACACCGGTGGTGCGCGTCAATCACGCCGTCGCGATGGCCGAGAACGGGCTGCTGGCCGCCGCGGTGGCCACACTGAACGAACTGCAGGAGCCCCTGGCAGACTTCCAGCCCTTTCATGCCGCGCGCGCCGCCGTGCTCGCCATGGCGGGCCAGTCCGAAGCCGCCCGGCGGGCGTACGACCGGGCCATCGAACTGGCGACCCTCGACAGCGACCGGCGGTTTCTGGCGGCACGGGCGGCTCGGCTGTGAACGACTCAGATAGACGCTCAGCCGGCGCGCAAGCAAATCCTTGGGTGGACGGCAAATAGTCGCCCCGGACGGGAGACTGTCCGGGGCGATCCGTTTGAACAAGATCAGGTGCGTGAACGCCTGAAGCGGGCTGTGCCAGCCAGTAAGCAGCGTCGGGCCCCCTTGTTGTGGGTGCAGGACGCCGTCAGCTGGGAAGCAGAAATCGCGCCAGCGAGTCGATGTCGCTCGCGCAGTGGCCGCCGTAGATCGGGTGCCATTCGGTCTGCCAACCCTGAGCACGCGCGCGTTCGATCAGGCGCTGGCTGCCCTCGAAATTGCCATAGCGGTCGTACAGGCCGTTGGAGACGTAGAGCTGCGGACGCGGGCTTGAAGCGGGGAGTTCTTGTTCGATCAAGGCCAGCGGGGAAACGCGCTGCCATTCCGCATCGTCGGCCACATACTGGCGCGCCAGACGGACGACGCCGAAGCCGATCTTGGGGTCGGCGCCCGTGCGCTCCAGCGCAGCCTTCAGCTGGCTCAGGGGTGCGAACGGCGAGTCCACATAGACACCGGGGCACAGCGCGGCCACCTTGGCAAAGTGCTCAGGCCGGCTCAGGCCCAGGATCAGGGCGTTGAGTCCTCCCATGGATTCCCCCAGCAGCAAGCGACGCGCCGGGCGACCGTGGCGCGCTTCGATGGCGGCCATGTCGCTGTGGACCTGCTCCATCAAGCCGCTGGCCTCGGCCTTGCCCTTGGGGGTGAGCAACCACACGTGTCCGTAGGACAGGGTCACCACGGTGGGAGGGCGTTGGCCCATCTGCTGCCAAGCGCCCTGGATCATGGCGGTCATGTAGGACGGGTCGTTCCAGATGGTTTCGTCGAGCTTGCGGCCATGCAGGTGGTAGAGCCAGTCGCCATTCACGCCGCCCACATCCCGGTTGATGCAGTAGCGAAGCTGCCCTTCTTGCCCGCATTCCTGCTGTGCCGGCGTAAAGCTCACGGCCTGATCCCCCCAGGGCTGGCTCCAGCGTTGCCAGAGTAGCGCGCTGATGCTGATGAGGGCCAGCAGCAAGACGGCGGCGACAGAGAAAGAGGTGCGGCGAGAGCGCTTCATGGTGGTTTGGCGTTTGATGGGTCTGATGCGTGCCTGGCTGTGCAGGCGGAGTGGCTGAGCGGCTGCGGGCAAGACGAGAAATACAAGCGGCCATGCAGCAGCCTCAACCGGGCTCGGGAGAGCTCAGTCAGAGATGCAGGGCCGCAGGTGAATGCGAGTCGGCGGGGCTAGGGGCGAGGCGAGGCGAGGCGAGGCGAGGTTAAGCCGGGACTAGCGAGGCTTGAGCCGTCGCCATGGGGCTTTGTGCGACTCTCGCCGGTGTCGGGGCGTATGCGCTACCTTGCTGGGCGCTTGTGGGCCGGGCTCGGGCCCCGAGACGGCCGCAAGGCTGAGCACATAGCCCAGGATGGCGCTGCCGCCCATGCCCAGCAGCGGCGTGGGCAGGAAGCCCGGCAGGCTCATCAACAGAAGGCCGGCCCAGAGCAGGCTGTGTTCGCGTGCGTGCCGGTGGCGCCATCCTGGCAAGACCAAGAGCAGCAGGGCGGCGAGCATCAGCCCCGTCAGCAAAGGCTGAGGGCTGTGCGACCAGGCTTGCAGCAGGACCTGATCGACGAAGGCCTGGCTGCTTGGCATCTGCCAGTGCTGGCTGCTCAAGCCCGCCGCCAGCAAGGCCAGGCAGGCCAGCAAAGCTTCAGCCTGATGAGCCGCTTGAGGCTCGCTTCTTCGCGCGCTGCGCAGCAGCAGCATGAGACCCATCAGCAACAGCCACATCGGCTCCGTTTGCGCCCAGAGCGCGGCGATGGCCAGGAGCAAGCCCAGGCTGCTGCACAGGGGGCGGCTGGCCTGTGCCTGTCCAGCCGGACGATTCGACAGCAAGAGCAGGCTGGGCACGAGCAGCCATACCAGCTGCACGCTCACAGGGCCCAATTGCAGCCAACGCCCGTTCAAGCCCTCGCGGGATTCCAATGCGCAACTCGCCAGCAAGAGGCTGCCCAGCAGGAGGCAGAGCCGCTCGCGCAGGCGCTGGTCTGTTTGTAGCCCTTGTTTGGGCAGCAGGGCCAGGCTGGCCAGGCCAAAGGCCAAGGACAGGCCGTTCATCCAGGGCCAGGCCTTGGGTGCGCCCGTCGTGGCCATGAACACGCCACCCATCAGCACCGCCAGGCAGGCGCTTGCGGCGCCGAGGCGTGCCGCGCTTGCTTCATGCACTTGCTTTAGCAAGGTGCCGCCCAGGCCCCGGTACGCAAACGCTCCGGTCATGCGCTTGGCGCTCGCTGCAGCCGATTGCCAGTTCGACAAGAGACGCAGCTTCAGCGCCAGTGCCAAGCAACCAAAGGCGAAACTGCAGGCCGCTCCGGCAGCGCGGATCTCGTCGAGCTCGGCCGCCATGGCTTGCGCCCAGGGCGCCTGTGCCTTGGGCATCAGGGCCAGGCATGCGCGCATCAGCCATCGCGCGAGGACGAGTCGGAACGCGCTTGGTGCGGGATTGCTCATGATGGCTTGGTCGATGAACGCGGCGCGACCGCCCAGCCGGTTTGCAGCTCAGCGGCCCGGCGCCGAGCCCGCGCGTGGTCGAGTGCATCGCCCATGCCGGCCAGCCAGGCACGGCCAGCTTCCGTCAAGCGGTAGGCGTGGCGTGGCGGCCGGCCCGGTGTGGGCGACTCCTGCCACACCGCCTCGAGTTGGCCTTGCGCTTCAAGCCGCATGAGCAAGGGGTACAAGGTGCCGGATTTGATGTCGGCCTGCGTCGCGATGTCGTAGCCATGACGCCATTCTTCGCCGGCGTCGGCCAAAACCAGCAGCACGGCCAGGGCCTGCTGTGAGGGTGCTCGTGTTCGTGTCATTCGATAACTCTACATATGTAGAGTTATCGGGTCAAGCGTCGACTGCAGCGAGATCGCCCTGGCCCTAGCGATCGGGGCGATCGGGGCGGACGTGGTGGACGTGGTGGATATGGGCAAGACCATTCACCCGCGGCCGGTGCTGAGCGAAGACGTCGGCATGGCAGCGGAAGTGGCGAGATCTTTGGCGAGACCCAAGCGGGAGGCCGGCATAGACTCCCGCCAAGCATTGCCACCGGAGACCGCCGCCATGACCACTCGACCCTCGATTTGCACCCTGGCTTGCATTTCCGTCTCGCTCTTGGTTGCTTGTGGTGGAGGGGGCAGTTCCGTCGCGGCGGAACCCAGCCCAACGCCTGCACCGACGCCCGCCCCAACGCCCGCACCCACCCCGGCCGCGCCGCAGCTGAGCACCTTGCGCAGCGATTTGCAAAGCCCCTGGGGCATGGTGCAACTGCCCGACGGCCCGTGGCTGGTGACGCAGAAAAGCGGCAGCCTGCTGAAGCTGCCGGCCAGTGGCCAGGGGGCTTCGGTCGCGATCAGCGGCGTGCCTGCGGTGGCGTCTGCGGGGCAGGGCGGTTTGCTCGATGTGGCCATCGACCCTGACTTTGCGAGCACGCCCTGGGTCTACCTCAGCTATGCCGAGCCGGGGCAGGGGGCGGAAGCCGGCAAGTCCGGCACGGCCGTGGCCCGCGGGCGTCTGGTCGGCAATGCGCTGCTCGATGTGGTGACGATCTTCCGGCAGGCGCCCAAGGTCAGCGGCAGCGGCCATTTCGGCTCGCGCCTGGTGTTCGCCCGGGACAAGAGCCTGTTTGTGACACTGGGCGAACGCCAAATGGGCAGCCCGGCGCAAGACCTGAGCCAGACCCTGGGCAAGGTGGTGCGCATCCAGCGCGATGGCAGCCTGCCCGGCGACAACCCCAGCTTCGGCGCGGGCGCTCGCGCCGGCCTGTGGAGTGTGGGCCACCGCAACCCTCAAGGCGCCGCCCTGCATCCGGTCACGGGCGAGTTGTGGGTCAGCGAGCATGGCCCGCAGGGCGGTGATGAGATCAACATCGCCCGGGCCGGCGCCAACTACGGCTGGCCGGTCAAGAGCTACGGTTGCAACTACGGGGATCCGGTCAGCGAGGGCTGCCGCCTCGGTGGTGGCGTCCATGCGCCGACTTATGTGGAGCCTCTGAGCTACTGGGTGCCGGTGTCGGTGGCGCCGGCCGGCTTGGTCTTCTACACCGGCAGCATGTTCCCGGAATGGCAGGGGCAGCTCTTCTCGGGCTCGCTGGCGGGACAGGCCTTGTGGCGCCTGCAATTGAACGGCAACACCGTGCAATCGCGCACCGAGATGTTCAAGGACCAGGGCGAACGCATTCGCGATGTGCGCCAGGCCGCCGATGGCGCCTTGATGCTCTTGACCGACAGCGGCAAGCTGATGCGCTTGGCGCGGTGACTGTGGCGGCGACATGATTTGCTGGGGCTGCGCCCTTGATGGCGCGCCCCGGCTTGGCGCTGCTGCGTCACTCAAGGCCCGAGCTGCCGTTCGCAGCGGCTTGCCGATCCTTGGGATTGATCCAGCCCTTGCGACCCAAGAGCCATCGCCCCACCACGCCATGCCGAATCAAGGCCTCGAAGCTTCCCAGTGCCAGCGCCAGAGTGAGCGCCAGCACCAGGGGCAGTTTGACCCACCAGGGCCAGGGCTGGTCCATCAGCGCCAACTGGAGCGCCAGCGCAATGGGCAGGTGCACGAGGTAGACCCAGTACGATGCATCTGCCAGATGCGTGAGCCAGGCTCGGCGGACCGAGCCGCCCAGCCGCTGTGCCCAGCCGAGCAGAGCCAGGCAGCCCCAGACGGAGCCTAGAGCCCCCGCGGCCGCCACCGGCCATGAAGCCGAAGCGCCAGGGGCAGGCAACAGCAGCAGGTAGGCGCAGGCAGCCAGTCCAAAGCCTGCAGCCAAGCTCCCGGCCCATCGGGCCTGGGCCAGGCGTTCCCACCACGCCGCGCTGCTCGCCCCCATGGCATAGAACGCACCGTAGAAGCACAGGGCCCAGAACTGCGGCAGCAAGGCCTCCGGTGCAGGGTGCGGGGCTGGCACTGCGTGCAAGAGTGGCAGCAGGATCAGGGGAAGCGCGCTCACCCAATACTTCAGCGGCATGTCACGCAGCCGCGCGGCCCAGGCGGGAGGGGCCAAAGTGCGCGTCACCCAGGCCAGCAAGGTGAACCACAGCAGATACAGCAGAAACCAGAGGTGGCCTGTGCCCGGTGGCGGCAAAGTCCAGCCCTGGTCCAAGGCGCGCCTGATCAGCTGCAACAGGGGTGAGGGGTGCGCGACGTGGTCCAAGGCCCACCTGAGCAAGGCGCCCATCGCCAAGTGCAGCAGCGGCACCCCGATGAGCAGCGGCACGGCCAGGCGACGCAGGCGAGAACTCAAGAAACCGGCCGAGCCCCGGTGCGCCCAATGCCTGGCGGCGAAGAAGCCAGCCAGCCAGAAGAACACCGGCATGCGCACCAAGTGCAGCGGCCACAAGAGCAGATCCAAGGCGGGGGCTTGGGATCGATCGGCGGTGGGCCACAGCGCAGCCACCAAAGGGCTGTGCGCCAAGGCGACGTGAAACACCACGCCGGCCAACATGGCCCCGGCCCGCAGGGCATCCAGGGCGTGCAAGCGTGGCGGCATGGCGCGCCGCTCAGAAGAACGCGGGCTTGCGGAGGTGGTGCCAACCGGTGTTCAGCATCAGCGCCAGACTCAAGAGCAATTGCGCGCCAAGGATGAGCAGCACTTGCCAGCTCCACACAACCACAGGGCCTGACCAATGTCGAGCGATGTCAGGCACCTGGCTCAAGCCGGCCATCAGCGGATTGATGAGTGCCGAGCCGGTGATCATCACGAAGATGTTCCAGCCCTCTGATTCCACGCGCATGGCCACGGCGAGAGAGAGGCAAAAGGCCAGCAGGAGGTGGCCGGCCAGCAGCAGCACCAGGGTCAGCAGGCCGTCGGGCAAGGGGGTCCACAGCGTGATGGCCACGGCTCCAGCTGTGAGCAGCACGAAGGGAACGCCAAAGGTCACGAGGTTGCCCAGCAGTTTTCCCAGGTAGAAGTCCAGCGGAGTGACGGGCAGGCTCATCACGAAAGCCAAGGTTTTCTCCTTGCGTTCGTTGATGAGGGCGGTGCTGACGGCGAAGCAGGACGCCGCCACCATCACGATGATGAGCAAGAGCGATCCCAGGTAGAAACTCCAGCTCTGCGCATGGCCCATCAAGGCCAGGGCCAGGACACCGGCGCCCACATAGGCGGCCAACTGCTTCTCGAACAATTGCCAGTCCTTCTGGACGAGTGCTCGGATGACAGGCCATTGGGGGGTGAAGGGTGAGGGGTTCATGCTGTCGCTCCGCTGTGCTCGCGTACGGTGCTTACGAAGATGTCTTCCAGGGTCAGGGGGGTGATTTGATGGATCTGCATGCCCCGAGCCTGCAATCGCTCTTGCAAGCCCGGACTGAAGGCGCGCACGCGCAACTCCACCAGAGAGCCATTGCGACGGCACTGCGCCACTTCGGGCCAGTCGCCCAAATCGTCCGGCGCGTACCCGTGGCCGACGATGCGGCGCCAGCGCTCCAGGTAGCTGTCCTTGGCCTCGTCGGTGAGCAGTCGCCCTTGATGCAAGAACGCGATGCGATCCGCCAAGCGCTCCACTTCGCCCGTCTGGTGCGAGGAGAACAGCACACTGCGGCGCTCGTCCATCAGCACCTCGGCCAAGGCGTCCAGCACCTCGGCGCGCGCCACCGGATCGAGTCCCGTGGTCGGCTCATCGAGCAAGAGCAGGCGAGTGCGACGGGCCAGCACCAGCAGCAAGAGCGCTTTGACGCGCTGACCATGCGAGAAGCCCGCCACGCGCTGGTCGGCCGGCAGGTCAAAGCGACGCCGCAGGTGCTCAGCGTAGGCGCCGTCCCATTGCGGCACCATGCGGCGCACAAAGTCGAAATGCCATGACAGAGTCTGCGAGCCATACATGCGCATGTCTTCCGAGGCCAAGGCCGTGTGCTGCTTGGCTTGCACCTGCTGCTCCGGCAAGCGGTGGCCCAGCACCTCCAGCTGCCCGCCATCGGCCAGGCTCAGGCCTGCAAGCAGGCGCAGCAGCGTGCTCTTGCCGGCGCCGTTCACGCCCACCAGGCCCATGATCTGGCCTTCGGCCAGCTCGAGATCCAAGGGATGCAGGGTGAATGCCTCATAGCGTTTGCTGACGCCCCGCAGGGCAAAGGCGGGAACCGGGGAGGGGCTCATGAGGAGGCTCCATCAGTGGCGCGTTGGGCGCGCCGGGTTTGGATGAGATCGTGGAACTCGGCGTCGCTCAGACCCAGGCGCTCCGCACTGGCCAAGGCTTGATCGAGGTGAAGGATCAGTTCGGCCTGTTGCTGCGCGCGTGGTGCGTCGGTGGAGTCGGCGACGAACGAGCCCTTGCCATGCCGAGTGATGATCACGCCGGCATGCTCCAGCTCAAGGTAGGCGCGTTTGACGGTGATGACGCTGACGCCGTTGGCTGCTGCCATCTCGCGGATGGACGGCAGTGCGGTGCCGGCTGGCCAATCACCGGATAGCACCTTGATGGTGACCTGCTCGACGATTTGCCGGTACATCGGCTGGGCGTCGGAGGCCGACAGAAACAGTTCAGCGCTCACTCGATCAATCACTGGGTATATTGTCTGTACACAGTATATACAGTGAAGCCTGTTGATTCCAAGCCGCACCGTGATCCCTCAAGAACCGGTCGGTGGCCTTTTACCCGGCCCAGCCGCGCGCTTCTTGCGAAACCGAGTACGGGCCTGAGACTCGGCAGGGTGCGTGATGCGCTTGGGGTGGAGCGCTGTTCAAGGCATGGAGGACCGGGCGTCGCCCAGCTCCAGCACGAAGCAAGTGCCCTGACCGGGTGTGCTTTGAACGCTGAGGCTGCCACCCAGCCGGGCCAGGGCCAGGTTGTGGCAGACATGCAGGCCCAGGCCGCTGCGGCCCTGGCCGAAGCGGGTGCTGAAGAAGGGCTCGAAGATGCGGCCCAGGTCGGCCTCGGCGATGCCGCAGCCGTTGTCGCTCAGGCTCAGGCGAAAGCCGGCTCTGCCGGGCCGTGGTTCGAGCTGCAGGCGCAGCCGGCCTTCGCTGCGACCCACGAACGCATGCAACCGGGCATTGCGGCACAGCTCGGCCAGCAGCTGTTGCAAGGCCACCGGGTCGCTGTCGAGTTCCAGCCCGGCATCGATTTGGAGCTCCAGTTCGAGCTTGAGCCCTTGCTCCTGCAAGGCCTCGTGCTGGCAGGTTTGCAGGGCCGCTTCACACAGCGGGCGCAGGCTGAAGCGGCGCCGAGCCTCGGTGGTGGAGTCCACCGCGATCTGCTTGAACTGCTCGACCAAAGCGGCGGCTCGGCTCAGATTGCGGGCCAAGAGCTCAGCCGACTGGCGGGCGTGCAGCAGGTAGTCGTCCAGGGCACTGCGGCGCAGGGCCTGCGCCTGAACGGCCTGACTCAGCGCTTCATTGCGCGCCTGCCAGTGGCTGGCGGCCATCATGCTGTTGCCGATCGGGGTGTTGAGTTCATGGGCAACACCGGCCACCAACTGCCCCAGGGCCTGCAACTTGCCTTGTTGCACCCGCTGTGCCATTTCGCGCATCAGGGCATCAGCGCGGCGAGCTTGCTCGGCCGCTTCGGCGCGGGCCTTGTCGGTTTGGTGCAGGGCTTGCATGGCCAGCACACGTTGGTTGGCCAGCTCGGTCTGGCTGCGCTGTCGGGCGGCGTTGGCGGCGCGTGAAAGCTGGTAGGCCTGGGCCATGTCGCCGGCTGCAGCCCAGGCGTCGGCGAGTGCTTCAGCCAGCTCGCTCGGGATTTCAAAACCAGGCAGGGTCTGGGCCAGGGCTTGAGCTTGCAACAGGTGGTGCAGGGCGGCGTTGGGCGCCGTGCTGCCGGGTGGGCATGGCAGCGCAGGGTGGCGTGTGTGGAGGCTGGCCAGTGCGCGCAAGGCCTCAATCTGGCGGAAGGCATGGCCGCTGGCGGTGGCGCGCTCCAGGGCCCGCAGGGCGCAGGCCAGGGCCTGCTCGGGCCGATCCAGCCGGGACAGGGCTTGCGCCTGGCCGCGCAGCGCAAAGATGGCCAGATCGGGCTGCGTCAGCGCTTGCGGGTGCTGCCCCAGCTGTTCGAAGGCCTCCAGTGCCGCCGCGGCTTCGGCGCGGTCCAGCGCAAGATCGCCCTCGCATTTCAAGGCAATCGCGAACGGGCGCGAGGTCGGTGCTTTGGACAAGAGCGCCAGCGCTTCCTGTACCGCCTCCTGGGCGGCGTCCAGCCGCCCGAGGCGGCGCAAGGTATCCCCCAGCTGCGCCAGGCTGTAGCCCATCAGCTGCGGCCAGGCGCGCTCACGCACCAGGGCCAGGGCACGTTCCATCCAGTGCAAAGACTGCTCGTAGGCGCCGAGATTGTTCAAGGCATCGGCCGCGTTGTGGATGGCCACCACGGCGCGCTGCACCTGGCCTGAGGCCAGGGCGAACTCGCAGGCCAGCAGCCGTTCGGCGGCGGCCCGCCCGTAGTCGCTGCGCTGGGCTGCCAGGGTGCCGCGCAGCTCATGGGCCCAGGCTTTGGCCCCGAGTGGCAATGCATCAATTGCTTCCTGGCCGGGGGCGCCGCGTGCCCGCCCTGCTGCAGGGTCGGCAAAGGTGCGCAGCAAGTCCCCCCACAATCCTGCCGCCAGTCCGCGCAGCGAATCTGTACCGGCCCGCTCACGGATCTCATCCAGAAACGGCAGGGCCTGGGGCTGGCGACCCTCGAGCACGGCTTGCAGGGCTTGCAACCAGGCGCAGTCCGCCAAGCCTTCAGGGTCGGCCGTCAGACTGAATCCCTCGCGGGCTTCATGCAAGGCTGCGCGGGCAGCGTCGGGCTGGATTGCCAGCAGGGCTTGTTCGGCGCGCACCAGCGCCAGGCGAGCGCGATCCCCCGCGCTCAGCGCGATCGGCTGGGCCACCAGGTCGCGGGCCAATTGCTGGGCCGCCGCCGGCTCGCGCTGGCGCTGATGCCAGCACAGTGCCACCCGTTCGTCCAGCGACGCGGCCCCCTGCCCAAGCTTGCTCAGCAGGGCTTGATAGCGCGCCTCGTCGATGAACAAGTCCATGGTGCCTGGAAGCATAAGCCAGACGCTGTGTCGGTGGGCGCGCGGAGGTGAGGGCGAGATGCTGGGGCCATGGAAGGTTGGCACCACTCAAATGAGGGGGTCTGACTGCAAGTGCGGACTTTCACCACGGGTTCCCCCTGACTAAGGGGGCGTTCAAGAAATGGTGGATGACGTACGCTTCCAAAGTTGCCCGGCGTGCCGGGCTTTGCCCTTTTTCAAAGCTTCATGGGACAGCATATGTACAACGACAAGCGAACCAGATCCGTGATCACGCTTCTGGCGCTCGGACTTGCCGCAGGCGGCAGTTGGGCCGGCAATTTGGTGGCCACCTGGACCAAAAAAGCGCCGCTGGAGCCCTTCCGCTCGGCCACCAGCCCGGGCCCGCGCGCCTGGACCTCCATGGACTTTGACTCCCTGAATGGCAAGCTGATGCTGTTCGGAGGCAGTGCTTCGGGCTTTGTGGCCGACATCTGGCAGTACGACACCGTCGCCGACCAGTGGACCGCCATCGAGAACCCCGCGGATCACTGCCCGGGTACCTTCGGTTTCTCCGGCCCGGACGGTCGAGACACCCAGGTCACGATTTACGACGACTACAACCACCTGTACTGGTCGCTCTCCGGCGGTGGCTACAAGTGCACCGGCACCCGTGCCACGATGCGCACCGCTCAGGCCGGGACTAACACGACCACCGTGGTGGACTCCTCGCTGCCCAGCGATGTGACCTCGGACCACTTCAAGGACTGGACCGTCGCCACCGGCTACGGCAAGGCCTATGTCCAGTCCTACGACTCGATCACCAAGACCCTGACCTTGGCCAGCCCGGTCTACGGCCTGGCTCCGGGCTCGACCTACCAGATCAAGGTGTGGACCGATGGCGGTTCGTGGTACTACTCGCCCGTCACCCGCCAATGGGCGGCGCTGCAGCTGGCCCACTACGGATACACCGGCCCGACGCCCCATGTGGGCTATGGCTCGAACACGCCGGCGGCGGCCTACTCGACGGCCGACAAGGCCATCGTCATGTTCGGCGGCTCCATCAACGGCGTGTCGCTGAATGAAACCTGGGTGCTGGATGCCCGCACCAAGACCTGGGCGCTGAAGAAGCCGAATGCAGAAGTCGGCCCGTACAAGCGCAATGAAATCAGTTCGGGCATGGTCTACGACTCGGTCAACGATGTCTTCATTCTGTACGGCGGCCGTTGCGACGGTTCCGACACCCGCTGCCCGGGTGGCAAGGGCCCCTTGGGCGACACCTGGGCCTACAAGCTGTCGACCAACACCTGGACGCAGATGATCACCCCCGTGAGCCCGCCGGCTCGCATGGGCCACCAGATGTCCTTCGACAAGGAGCATGGGGTGGTGGTGATGCACGGCGGTACCTCGGTGCGCGACTTCTACGCGACCGTGCCGACGACGGCAGAGCTGTTGGCTGACACCTGGATTTACGACTTTGCCAAGAACACCTGGACCGAAGTGACCCCAGCTGTGTCGCCGCCGGCGCGTTATCTCGCCATGATGGCCTATGACCCGATCGCCAAGGTGTCCGTGCTCTACGGTGGCCGCGAGCCGGGCCAGAGCATTCAAGGCAGCGTCTGGCATCTGAGCCTGGCGGATTCGGACAGCACGGTCAATCAGGCGCCCCAGGCTGCATTCAGCGTGTCGCCGGCCACGGGTTCGCTGAACACCACCTTCGCATTCGACGCCTCGACCAGCCGCGACATCGACGGCTCCATCGTGTCCTACGCCTGGAACTTCGGTGATGGCAGCGGCGCCGAAGGCGCCACTGCCAGCCACCGCTATGCCGCAGCCGGCACTTACACCGTGCTGCTGACCGTGACCGATGACCACGGCGAAAGCGCGCAGAAGTCCATCAATGTCGTGGTGACGGACAAGGACGTCACCCCCGACGCATTCAGCTTTGCCAGCGCCACCAATGTGGCCCTGAACAGCTGGGTGGTGTCGGCTCCGGCGACCATCGCCGGCATCGATGCTGCAGCCCCGATCCAGGTCACCGGCGGTGAGTACAGCTTGGACGGCGGCGCCTTCACCAGCGCCCCCGGCACCGTGCTGGCCGGTCAGGTGTTGCGCGTGCGTGTGATGAGCGCCAACACCAATTCGACCACCCGTGGTGTCACCGTGGTGGTGGGTGGCTTCTCGGCCAGCTTCAACAGCACCACCGTGGCCGCCAGCGGCGATGTCAAGCCTTTCGTCTTCAACCCCGAGTCGAACGCAGCCCTGAACACCCTCGTGTCTTCGGGCACGGCCACCATCACCGTCACCGGCCCGACGCCCATCTCGGTGGTGGGCGGTGAGTACAGCATCAGCGGCGGAGCCTTCACCAGCGCAGCCGGCACCGTGACCAACGGTCAGGGTGTGCGTGTGCGTCTGCTCAGCAGCACCAGCTTCGGCAGCACCAAGACGGCAGTCGTGACGGTGGGCTCGCTCAGCGTGCCTTTCAACGTGACAACCATGGCGGAAGACGTCACCCCTGACGCCTTCGCCTTCGTTCCGGTGCCAAGCGCTGCGCTGAACACCCAGATCATCTCGAACAGCATTGGCATTTGGGGTGTGAACACCGCCACGCCGATCAGCATCGTGGGCGGTGAGTACAGCATTGCCGGTGCCCCGTACACCTCCGCGCCAGGCACCGTGGTCAAGGGTCAGACCTTGCGCGTGCGAGTCAACAGCGCTGCTGCGTATGGAGAGACGACCCGTGCCACCTTGACCGTCGGTACGGTCAACGCCGTGTTCAATGTCACGACGGCCAATCTGGACACCACGCCCGACGCTTTTGCCTTCCCCGCAGTCACGGGCGCGGCCCTGTCGACCCAGACGGCCTCGGCCGGTGTCATGATTCGCGGCATCAACGGCCCGACGCCGATCAGCGTGACCGGCGGTGAATACAACATCAATGGCGGCGCCTTCACCAGCGCGGCTGGGACGGTCTTGTCGGGTCAGACCGTGCGTGTGCGTCAGCTGAGCAGTTCCAGCTACGGCGCGACCAACACCACGGTGCTGAACATCGGCGGCGTTACCGCAGGTTTTGCAGTGACCACCTCGGGTGTCGACACCACCCCGGCGGCCTTCAGCTTCGCTGGCCTCAGCAATGTCGACCTGGGCGTCTGGATCACCTCGCCGGTGGTCGTCGTCACGGGCATCAACGCGCCCACGCCGATCAGCGTGACGGGCGGTGAGTACAGCATCAATGGCGCAGCTTTCACCAGCGCGCCCGGTATGGTCAACAACGCTCAATCGGTGCGTGTGCGCGTCACCAGCAGCAGCCAGCATTCCACCGCCAGCACGGTGAGCCTGAATGTGGGTGGTGTGAATGGCAGCTTCACGGCCGTGACAGCGGCTCCCGATACCGAGCCACTGGCTTTCACTTTCCTGGCCAATGTGTCCGCATTGCCCAACACGGTGGTGGTGTCAGAAAGCAAGGTTGTGGCGGGCATCAACACGGCAACGCCGATCAGCGTTGTCGGCGGTGAGTACAGCATTGCGGGCGGTGCCTTCACCTCGGTGGCCGGCAGCATCACCAAGGGGCAGTCGGTTCGGGTTCGCCTGACCACCGGTCCTGAGTATCAGACCAGCCAGAGCGTGACCTTGACCGTGGGCTCTTACAGCACCCGCTTCGATGTCACCACGGCCGTGGCCGATCGCGTCCCGACGCCGTTCTCCTTCGACCCGATCTCGGGTGTGCTGGTCAACACGGCCGTGACCTCGTCGACCCGCACGGTCAACGGCATCAATGCGCCCACTCCGATCTCCATCGAAGGCGGTGAGTACAGCATCAGCGGCGCTGCCTTCACCAGCGCACCGGGTACGGTGTTGAATGGTCAGGGCATCCGTGTCCGCGTCATCAGCAGCAGTGCCTTCGTGTCCACCAAGCGGGCTGTGGTCACCATCGGTGGTGTCAGCGGCAGCTTTGACGTCACCACCGTGGCGGAAGACCCGGTTCCTGATGCCTTTGCCTTCACCGAGGCGACCAACGTCACCCTGGACACCTGGGTGTCTTCGTCGTCGGCCGGCATCTGGGGCATCAACACGGCAGCCCCGGTCAGTGTGGAAAACGGTGAGTACAGCATTGCAGGCGCGGCATTCACCAGCGTGCCTGGCACCATCACCAAGGGTCAATCGATCCGCGTCCGTGTGCGCAGCAGCAATCAGCCGCTGACCACCGCGACCGCCACGCTCAATATCGGCGGCTTCCAGGTCCCCTTCAAGGCGACCACCCGCGCCCAGTGAGGATGGCGCCCCGGGGATTGCACCCTGGGGTCCGCGAGCGACGCATCCGCTCTGGCGGCGAACTCGTGAGTGAGGAACCTTGAAAAAAAGGCCCGGCTCCTTCAGGAGTCGGGCCTTTTTTCTTGATGCAGCAAGTGGTAGCGCTTGAGGGAGGGCAAGGCTTGCCTGGCCTTGCCCCTGGGCTCACTTGAGATCCAGCGTCAGCCCTGAGAAGCTGCTGTAGGCCCGCAGGCCGATGTGGATGGTTTCACCGGCGTTGACGGTCAGCGTGCAGCTTTCCTTGTTGGTGCTGCCGTTCGAGCGACATTGGTAGTTGCTGGTGTCCGGGGCTTCGGCGCGGCGCAGGTAGAGGTCGGCATCGCCGCTGCCGCCACTGGTGCTGAAGGTGACACTGCTGCGGCCGGCCGGCACCGTGTAGACATAGCGCAACCAGTTGCCCTTGGTGGCGGCCAGGCCGGTCTTGGGATAGCCGCTGTTGCCGACCTGCAGGCTGGCCAACAGGTTTACGCCGGTGAAGGCACTGCTGGCCACCAGCTTGATGTAGGCCGTGCCCGGGGCGGCCAGCAGCAGTGTGCAGTTCTCGGTGTTGCCGCTCAGGGCCGGGCGGCAGTCGTACTGAGTGCTGGTCGGTTCGGCGCCGGCGCGCACATAGAGGTCGGCATTGCCGCTGTTGCCTGCGCCACCACTGATGCCGACCAGGACCTGGGTGCCCGGCTGTGTGGTCTTGATGAAGTAGCTCAGGGTTTGATCCTTGGCCGCGCCCAGGTTGTTGACCGGAACGCCGGACTGCAGTTCCAGCGGCGTGCTGCTGGACAGCACCAAGTCCTGGCTCTTGCTGCCGCTGGCGCCGCGGTCGTCGGTGACGCTCAGGGTGGCGCTGTAGCGCCCGGCCTGCAGATAGCTGTTGCTGACCTGGGCGCCGCTGGCGGTGCGGCCGTCACCGAACTGCCAGTCGTAGCGGGTGATGCGGCCATCGCTGTCGCTGGAGGCGCTGCCGTTGAAACTGCAAACCAGGCCGTTGCAGCTGCTGCTGAACTCGGCCACGGGTGGCCGATTGCTGCCATTGCCGCCATCGTCTCCACCTGGCACCTGGTTGTTGAAGTGGCTGGCCACCTGGGGCCAGATCTTGCTGATCTGCACGCCTTGGTTGGTGCAACCGCCGAAGTGGTGCAGGGCCAGCACCTTGCGGCTGCCGGCTGCAATCACCGGTGAGCCCGAGGATCCGCCCTCGGTGTCGCAGTAATAGGCGACATCGGTACCCGAGGCATTGCCCGCCACCGAGGCATTGTCGATCTGGCAGGCCGCACCGCCGTTTTGGTCGCTGGTGACGGCGAGCTGCTTGGGCTTGCCGCCCCCGTGCTGGGCAATGAAGATGGGCTCACCCTTGACCGCAGCCCGCGGATCCAGACCGAGGTAGCCGAAGCTGGCCACTTTGGCGAAATCGTTGATGGTGAACAGCGAGTAGTCCAGGGTGGCGTCGGTCTTGAGCAGGGTCTGACCGGTGACCTTGGTCACGGCGGCCAGGGTGCTGCCGCCGCAGCTGGTTCTCTCGTAGTTGAACCAGACTTCGGTATTGCTCAGGGTGTTCTGGGTCGACAGGCAGTGGTTGTTGGTGAACATGCGGTTGTCGGCGCCGACCCGCCAGCCGGTGCACAGGCCGCTGCCGGCCATCAGGAGCCGTGCCACCGGGCGGCTGCGATCCACGGCACCGGCGTGGCTGGCAGCCAGGCAGACCGGATCGCGGCGTTCGTCGCCGCCACACACGGACAGTGGGGCCGGGCCCGAGCCAGGGCCGCGTCCAGCGGCCTCGTCAGCGTCGATCTGCCCGGCATGGAAACGGTCGATGTGCAAGGCATGGTCGGGCCCCCAGCGCACGCCGGCCGGCAGCACCAGGGTCAGGCGGGCGCGCTCGCCGAACACCGACATTGCGGCAAACTGCCGCAATCCGTCTTCACCGAGGCTGCGATCGAAGGTGCGGTTGTCGGCGCGCGCCGGTTCGGCCTCATAACGATAAAGTTCCTGGCCATCGGCCGAACTCACCAGCACATAGGCACCCTTGGGCAGGCGGAAATCGGCGAAGTGCAGCTTGATGAAATCGGCGCCAGCCTTGTGGAACTGCCGCTCGATGCGGCGCTCGCGGGCCGTCTGAGCGGCTGAGGCTGAGGCCTCGCTTGCTTCGGCGTCCAGGCGCTGCTCGCTGGGCCAGCTGCGCGCCACGGTCAGTGGCCGGGCAGCGAAGGTGCCCGGAAGGGCCGCAGGGTTCGTCTTGACCGCGTCGGCCCGGCCTGTCTCGGCCTGCACCGTTACGGGCAGAAGGCTGCTCAGACTGGCAGCAAGGGCGAGCCCTGAAAGGCTCAAGCTGGATAGGTGTCGCATGGAAGAGGCTCTTTCTCGACAAACATGTCGCGTGAAGTGAAGCCGCAGGACGGACGGATGGGTGGATGGATCGCGCCTGCAGCGGCGCCGGGACCGCTCGACACCGGCCCGCGCATGATGGACACAAGCCCGTGCGGCGACATGTGTAAGTTCTGACAGGGCTGGGCCCGCTGCACTGTCCCCAGCCTCTGTGGACAAGTGCGTGGGCAAGCTGCGGGCGGTGGCTGCAAGTGTCTGATCCGATTGAGTTTTTCTTGCCCTGCTGCGAAATCGAGCAATGTGGATGCAGCCCCCGAAAACGGCCGGCCCCAGCCCTCGGCGGAGCTTGTCCCCGAGCGCTGTGGACAAGTCCGTGGGCAAGCTGCGGGCGAGCCCGGCAAGTGCTTGATGCCAAAGGGAGAAACTTGTCCTGCCGCGAAATGAGGCAGGTGCTGGGCTGGGGTGTCCGGCTTCAGCGGCCGCGCGCCGGCAGCCTCAGGGGCGGCAGGCTGGCGCAGTTGGCCACGCCGTAACGATCCACCCGAACGCGGTAGCGGGCTTTCTCGGGTCGAGTCTGCCAGTCTTCCAGGCTTTGCCGGCAGCTCCACTGCCGCCCGTCACTGGCACGCAGCTGCAGCTCGTAAAAGCTTTGCCGCTTGCCCAAGCGTTCTTCGCCCAGACCCTGGCGTTCGGGGTCGCCGGGGCGCAGATCGGGCCGGGGCCATTGCGGTGCCTCGGGCGCCTGGCCTTGGCGCAGCGCCAGGTACGAGGTGCGCCATTGCAGGGCGCGGTAGTGGCAATGCTCCAGGGCACCGCTGCGTTGGCCGCTGGGGTCGCTGTCGAGCAGGCGGCGGCTCAGCAACTGGGCGCCCTCGGGCAGCTCGTCACACCAGCCGCTGCCGGTTTCCAGGGTGCGGCGCTCCACCTCGATCTCCAGCCGCCAGGTCTTGGCCACCTGCTCCACCTTCAGCCCCTCGGGGCCGAACACCCAGCTCGACAGAGCCAAGAGCCCGCCCCCGGCCAGCATCAGCGCCAGGCCGCGCCACAGGCGCGTGGGCGCAGGTCGGGTGGCTGCGTGGGGGGCTTCAAGAAGGTGGGCATCGTGGCGCTTGCGCATGGTGCGATTGTCGGTGAGCGTGTCGCGCGGGCTGCACCGCCGCCATGACGGCGGTCTGTCGCCCCGCTTTGCGTCTATATTTGCGCGCAATCCAATCAGCGAGGGAGACCTGTGGCTGCGATCTCGAAGAGCAAGCGCGCATTGATCACGGTGGCGGTGGCTGCGGCCTTTGGTGGCAGCCTGTTCCTGGCGCTGCGGGGGCAGAAGCAGGAGGCTCAGGCGCAGCTGGAAGCGGCCGAGCAGGCTGCCGTGCTGCCGCTCAAGGGCTTGATCGCCTTGGATGTGGAGACCTTCTTCAAAGACCCGCGCGTGGTCCAACGTTTGGCTGCCGCGCGCCTGCCAGTCAGCGTGTCCCGGGTTGGCAGCCGCGACATGGCGGCCAAGCTCGACGGCGCCAGCCGTGACACCGCAGCCGACTTCTTCTTCCCCTCCGGCGTGGTGGCTGCCAACCAGGTGGTCGATGCGGCTCGCAAGGCCCAGCTGCCCGTGGCCCAGCTCGCGCCCTTCCACACGCCCATGGTGGTGGCCTCCTGGGAGCCGGTGGCGCGCATCCTGGTGGCCAACGGCCTGGCCAAGCCGCTCTCGCCCAAGGTCTATGGCCTGGACATGGCGGCCCTGACCCAGCTGATGCTGGCCAAGAAGAAGTGGAAAGAGCTCAAGGACGCGGGCGCCTACGAGGTCAGCCGCAGCGTGCTGGTCTCCACCACGGATCTTCGCCGCAGCAACTCGGGCGCCATGTACCTGGCCCTGACCAGCCAGGCCTTGAACGGCGATGTCGTGACCGACCGGCCGACCGCCCGCGCCACCGCCCTCAAGCTGGCCGAGCTGTTCAAGCGCCAGGGCTACCAGGAAAACTACGTCAACGGCAACTTCGACGATTACGTGGCCATCGGCATGGGCAAGACGCCGCTGGCCTTCATCTACGAGAACCAGCTGGTCAGCCATGCCCTGGCCAAGAAGGGCGTCAGCGCCGACATGGTGCTGCTCTACCCGCAGCCCACCATCGTCAACAAGGTGGTGTTCGTCTCGCTGAACGAGCGGGCCAAGGCCCTGGGCGAGCTGCTGGCCAACGATGCAGAGCTGCAGGGCATTGCGGTCGAGTACGGTTTCCGCATCGCCGACACGGCCCGCTTCGTCAAGACCGTGCAGGCCACGGGCCTGGGCGTGGAGCCGCGGCTGACCCAGGTGGTGGACCCGCCGTCTTTTGAATTGATGGCCGAGATGATCGAGGTGGTGGCCCAGGAGATGGCGCAATGATCCGCGTGAACACAATGCCTTGGATTCGAGGGCTGGGCCTGGCGTCCCTGAGCGCGCTCTTGCTGGCCACGGCCGGCTGCGGACGCAAGGCCGAGCCGGCCGCGCCGGCTGCCGACGCACCCAAGCTGGAGTCCGCAGCGGAAGACTTCACCGTGCTGGCCACCAGCGACCTCAAGGATGTGGAGCCGCTGCAGGAGATGGTGCGCAAGGCCACCGGCGTGCGCCTGAAGCTCAAGTTCGGCGGCACCATGGAGAGCACCGAGGCCGTGCTCAGCGGCGAAGCCAAGAGCGACGCCGCCTGGTTCGCCAATGCCAAATACCTGCTGTCCAGCCCGCAGGGCCAGGGCCGGGTCAAGCTCCAAGAGAAGATCATGCTCTCGCCGATCGCTATCGGCGTCAGCGAGTCCGATGCGCGTAAACAGGGCTGGGACCGGCCCGATCTCAAGCTGACCTGGAAAGACATCGCCAACGCCGCCAAGGCCGGCCAGCTGAAGTACGCGCTTTCCAACCCCGCCACCTCCAACCAGGGCTTCATGGCCTTGATGGGCGTGGTGGCCGCCGCCAGCCAAAAGTCCGAAGCCCTCAGCGCCGCCGATGTCGACCGCGGCGCCATTGCCGATTTTCTCAAGGGCTACAAGCTGCCCGGTGACAACTCGAGTTATCTCTCCGAGCAGTTCATCCTGCAGCAAGGCCCCAAGGTCAATGCCTTCATCAATTACGAGAGCTGGCTGCTCAGCCTCAATGCCTCGGGCAAGCTGCGCGAAAAGCTGACCCTGATCTACCCGCATGAGGGCGTCAGCACGGCCGACTACCCCTTCATGCTGCTCAACGAGGCCAAGCGGGCCGACTACCTCAAGGTGGCCGAATACCTCAAGAGCGAGCCGGCCCAGCTCTGGCTGGCGCGCCAGACCCTGCGCCGCCCGATCAAACCCGAGCTGAACGAGCGCGTGGCCGATGTGCTGCCGCGCCAGGGCCTGCAGGTCGAGCTGCCTTTCTCGCCCGACCGGGCGCTGGCCGATGGCCTGATCGCCGCCTACCTCAACGAGTTCCGCACTCCGATTGCCTCGACCTTCGTGCTCGACACCAGCGGCAGCATGGCCGGTGGCGGCCGGCGCCAGCAGCTGGTCGAGGCCCTGCATTACATCGCCGGTGCCGATGCCTCGCTGACCGGCCGCATCGCCCGCCTCAGCAACCGCGAGCGGCTCTGGTTGCTGCCCTTCTCGGACCGGCCCGGTGAGCTGCAGCCCTTCGAGCTGCCGGCCGCCGGCAAGGCCGGCCGCGGCGTGGCCGAGCAGGCCGACAGCGAGGCCAAGCAGCAGGTGCTGGCCCAGGTGCGCCAGACCGCCGACGAGCTGCGCATGAAAGGCGGCACCGCGCTCTACGACGCGGTCTACCTGGCCCTGGCTCAGATGCTGGAGCAGCGCAACCAGCATCCCGGCTACCAGTACTCGGTCGTGGCTTTCACCGATGGTGAGGTCAACAAGGGCCGCTCGCTGGCGCAGTTCGAGCGCGACTACCAGGCCCTGCCCGAGGACGTGCGCGCGATTCCGGTGTTTGTCGTCGTCTTTGGCGAGGCCAACGAGGCCGAGTTGAAGGCGCTGGTCAAGACCACCGGCGGTCGCGTCTTTGATGCCCGCCGCACGCCGCTGTACAGCGTGTTCAAGGACATCCGGGCGTATCAGTGATGGGGCTGGCGGCGGCAGTGTTTCGACTCGTGGCCTCGCCGGCCAACTGGTGCGGCCTGGGTCTGGCCAGCGGGGTGCTGCTGCTCAAGGCCGTGGGCCTGCTGGGAGCTGGCTGGGGCCTCGGTGTGGCGGCTCTGGGCTATGGCGCTGGCTTTGTCATCGGCGGGCTTTGGTGGGGCTTTCCGTCCCGCCGCGAGCCGGCCTGGGAGGCCTTGCAGTTCAGCGACGAAGGCGATGCCCGCGAGGCCATGGAGCGCGCGCTCGACGGCGTGCGCCGTCTGACCGAGTACAACCCCGAGCAGCGCATCCCGCCGGCCCTGCAGGGCCGCGTGCTGGCCCTGTGCACGGCGCTCGATGGCCTGCTGCAGCAATGGGAGCGCAGCAAGGGCAATCTCTCCCTGCAGGACAGTTTTCACGCGCGCCACATCGCCATCCGCTACCTGCCCGAGGCGCTCAACACCTACCTGTCCATTCCGGCGGCATTTGCCAGCCGCAAGATCCTGGACAACGGCAAGACCGCCGAAGCCACCTTCGCCGACACCCTGGCCGAGCTGGAGGCCAAGGTGCTGCAGCTGGGCGACGATCTGGCGGCGCAGGATGCCCACGCCTTTCTCGTCCATTCCAAATTCCTGAGCCAGAAGTTCGGCCCGCAAGGCCTGGACGCCCCGGCACTCAACACCGCCCCCGAGGAGCGCAAGCCATGAACTCTCCGTCCGCCCCGACCAGCACGGCCACGCCCGCCTTCCAGCTGCAGCCGCCCGAGGTCATCCACCCGGTGGCCGCCGAGGCCACGCGCGAGGCCGTGCCGCTCAAGCCCGAGCTGGCCCAGCAGGTCGATGCCCAAGTGCTGCAGTTCATCGACGCCCTGGCCCGCGAAGACCTGCACAGCGAAGCCTTCAAACAGCGCCTGGACAGCGCCTTCGCCCTGGGCAAGGAAGAGATCTCCAATGCGTCCTCGCTGATGCAGGGCCGCTTCATGAACCGCAATTTCGCCGGCATCGAGGACACGCCGGCCTACAAGGCGATTGCCGAGATCCGCGCCCAGCTCGACGAGCTCAACCCCGGCGCCGACGGCGACTTGCTTCAGCCGCGCAAGCTGCTGGGCATCATCCCCTTCGGCAACAAGCTGGAGGCTTATTTCCGCAAGTACCAGAGCGCGGCCGAGCAGCTCAAGACCTCGATGGGCCAGCTCTACGCGGCCCGCGATGACATGCAAAAAGATGTGATCGACATCGAGGCCACCCGCGCCAAGCTCTGGGACGCGATGCAAAAGCTCGCCGCCGCCGCGCGCTTTGCCGGCGCCCTGGACAGCCAGCTGGCCGACAAGGTGCAAGCCCTGGAGCTCAGCGACCCGCAGCGGGCCCAGGCCTTGCGCCAGGAGGTGCTGTTCTACGCCCGCCAGAACCTGCAGGACATCCAGACCCAGCAAGCCGTCTGCGTGAACGGTTATCTGGCCCTCGATGTGCTGAAGAAGACCGGCCGCGAAATGATCAACGGCTGCACCCGTGTGGCCACCACCGGCATGAGCGCCCTGGCCGTGGCCCAGACCGTGGCACGCGCCACCGGCAATCAGATCCAGGTGATGGAGATGCTGCAAGGCGTCAACGCCACCATCGGCAATCTGATCAGCGAGACCGGCCGCGCGCTCAACCAGCACGTCGAGCAGACCACCCAGTTCGCGCAGAACCCCATGCTGGGCATTGACAAGATGAAAGAGATGTTCAACCAGACCTTCCAGGCCATGGATGCGATGGACAACTTCCGCGCCAAGGCCATCGATGTGATGGGTCAGAACAATGCCATCCTGAAGACCGAGCTGGCCCGCGCCGAAACCTATGTCGACCGGGTGCGCCAGCAGCGCGCGCGGGAGGCGGCGGGCGGTCAATGACGAGGGCTTGCCTGGCCCGCTGACCTCGTGCGAGGGGCCAGGCGCCGGCGCAACCCCCGTTCGAGAGTTTTTTCAATCGATCGCCAGGACCTTCCCAGTCCCAAGGAGCCGACCATGTCCCAGATCTCCACCTGCCTGTGGTTCGACGGCCGCGCCGAGGAGGCCATGGCCTTCTACCTCGATCTGATTCCCGGCAGCCGCGTCGTCGATGTGATGCACTGGGGCGAGACCGGCCCCGGCACGCCCGGCAGCCTCTTGATGGCGCGCCTGGAGCTCGGCGGCATGAGCTTGCAACTGCTCAATGGCGGGCCTCAGTACACGCTGAGCCCGGCCGTTTCGCTGTCGGTCGATTGCGAGGACCAGGCCGAGCTCGATCGCATCTGGGGCCGCCTGCTGGACGCCGGTGGCAAGACCCTGCAGTGCGGCTGGATCACCGACCCCTGGGGCCTGAGCTGGCAGATCGTGCCCCGACCCTTGCCGGACTGGCTGCGCGACCCCGATCCCGTCGTGGCCGCCCGCGTGATGCACGCCATGTTTGGCATGGTCAAGCTGGAGTTCGAGGGGCTGCGGCGCGCCTACCTCGGCATTTGATCGGCATCGCTTTGGGCCGCCTTGGTCCGCAACCCTCAGGGTTTCCCAGAAGCTGCTTCACGTGACGTGGCGCGTCGGCGCTGCGGGCATCCGCCCTCCCAGCCCCTGGTCTTCCGGGCATAGCATGAAATCGCAAGTTCAGCTGGGACGGCGCTTTCGACGCCATGCCGTCTGGGCTTGAGATGTGTTCATTCCGGCGCGCCCGATCTGGTTTGCCTTCATGGCGCGACCGACCACAACAGCAAGACTGCAAGGGACCGTATCACCATGTTCACCCGCACCTGCTCCGACTCACGCCGCGCCGCAGCTCCGCTCCATCGCCTGGCCGTAGCTGCCGCCCTGATCTGTGCCGCCGCCGGCGCACAGGCCGAAGTGTTCACCGGCGACACCAGCAATGGCGCCATCTGGAACCGGCCTTTCGCCAGCTTCTCGGGCCTGTCCTCGGCCGGCACCGGCGTCAAGTACGAGGTGCTGCCCTTCACGGTCTCGGTGACCGGTGCCTACGACTTTTTGAGCACGGCGACGGCCAGCTGGGACAACTTCACCTTCATCTACAAGGACGCCTTCAACCCGGCCACTCCCTTGGTCAACGGGGTGGTCGGCAATGACGACCGGCCCAGCATTGGTTTGTCGGGCTTCAACGTCAATCTGACGGCCGGCACCAACTATTTCTTCATCACCACCGGTTTCGACCCCAGTGAGTTCGGCGCCTACAGCCTGAATGTCAGCGGCCCCGGCAGCGTCATCACCACCCCGGTACCTGAGCCCGCCACCTACGGCCTGATGGCCCTGGGCCTGTTTGCTGTGGCAGCGGCTGCGCGACGCGGCCGCCGTGCCGACTGAGTCCGACCCGTCCTGCCTCGCAGGTCAAGCAGCCTTCGGGCTGCTTTTTTCATGGGCTTTCGGTCTCACCTCAGCCCTTGGGCAGATCCTGAAAGCTGGGTTCGATGGCCTGGGCATGCTGCATCAGCAGCCATGGGTCATGCCGGCTCTTGAGCGCGCGCAGTCGCGGCAGATCAGCGCCGTAGTAGGCCTGGGCCCATTGCGGCAGTTCGAGATCGGCGTAGCCCTGGTAGACCCGGCCATTGCCGGCGGCGGCCACGGTGGCACGTGAGGCCTGGGCCCAGCGCCGCGCGTGGGCGCGCAGTTCGGCGTTGGAGCGCGCGCCCACCACCGCGGTGTGACGGATCATGAACTGGGCCTCGCGGTGACTGAACGCGCAGTCGGCGTGCGGCCGCTGGTCTGACGTGGCGGTGTAGGCGCCGCCCCAGGGGATGAGTTCCAGCTCCCGGTACTGGGCATAACGACGGTCAGCGGCGAAATGGGCCAGCAGGTCCTGGATGGCGCCAGCCGGCAGGCGCTGCGCGAAGAAGCCGGATTTAGTGAACTGGTAGCCATGTTCTCGGTAGGGCTGGCTGGGTTGCCACGCCGGCTCGCAACGCCGGTCCAGGCGACCGCACAAATAGCTGGCGGCGGCGGCGGCCGGCAGGCGCCATTCACACAAGGCCTCGGCCAGGCTGCCCAGGGCGCGGCGCCACGGGGCCAGCAGGGCCGGCACCTCCTCGGCCTCGGCCAGGACCACGCCGAACAGCTCAATCAGTGGCGGGCCCTCGTCGGCATCCTCGGGGTCATCGCTGGCGCTCAGGGACAGTTCCAGGTTCACGCGCGGGTCCGCCGCCGGCGCCAAGGTCTGCCAGGCCTCGATCACGTCCGCTGCGCAGTCCCAGGACCAGCGCCCATGGACCACATTGAGGGCCTGGGCTGGCTGGGTGTCGAAGAGCAGCTCGGTGACCACGCCGAACTGCCCGGCGCCCGCCCCCCGCAGGGCCCAGAACAGATCGGCATGGTGATGCGCACTGGCTTCGACCAGATCGCCGCCGGGCAGGGCCACGCGCAGGGCCTGAACCTGCTCACAGACCAGACCGTGGCTCCGGCCCAGCAGGCCGAAGCCGCCGACCAGGGCCAGGCCACCCAGGGCCACGCCAGGGCAGCCGCCGGTGGGCAGCAGGCGGCCTCGCGAGGTCAGGAAGGCACTGGCTTCACCGGCGCTGACGCCGGGCCCGGCGCGCAGGCCTTGCAGGTTCAGCTCCATGCGGCGCAGCTCACTCAGGTCCAGCACCACCTCGGCATGGCTGGACAGGTCGGCAAAGCAATGGCCGCCGCTGCGCACGGCAAAGCCCTGCTCGTGGCGGGCGAGAAAGTCGAGCGCACGCCGCACATCGCACTCGCTGCGCGCACGCAGCCACAGCGCGGATGTGGGCAGGGGGCGGCCCGCGGCGGCCAGCTGCTTGCCCACGCCGATCTCGGCGCGCTCACCCGGGCGAAAGACCTGACCCTGCCAGCGCTGCAGCAGCGGCGACCAGTCCAGCGCGGTCGCCGGGTGGGGCGCTTCAGTCATGGGTGGCACCCATGTCGGTGTCGGGCAGGGCATGCAAGCGGTTCTGCAAGCGCACCAGCTCGGCATAGCGGCCGTTCAGGGCCATCAGCTCCTCGTGCCGGCCTTGTTCGACCAGGCGGCCGCGTTCCATGAAGAAGATGCGGTCGGCCGCGCGCACGCTGGCCAGGCGGTGGGTGATCAGCACCACGGTGCGGCCCGCGGCCAGCTGGCGCAGCGAGTCGTAGACGGCCGCCTCGGCGCGCGCGTCGAGTGGCGCGGTGGGCTCGTCCCAGATCACCAGGGGTGCATCGCGGAACAGGCCGCGCGCCACCGCCAGGCGCTGCCACTGGCCGCCCGACAGATCCTGGCCACCGCGGAAGTAACGCGACAGCACCGTGTCCCAGCCCTGCGGCAGGCCGGCGACCACCTCGTCGGCGCGGGCGCTGCGGGCGGCGGCCCGCAGGGCGCGGTCCTCGGGATCCGGGCGGGTGTGGCGGCCGATGCGCACATTGTCGCGGGCGCTGCGCGGCCAGCGCACCGGGTCCTGCAGCACCATGGCAATGCGCTCGGCGCGGCTCTCGGCTTCGAAGCCGGCCATGTCCTGGCCGTCCCAGCAGATGCGCCCTCGGTCGGGCTGGTAGAGCCCGGCCAGCAGCTTGGCCAAGGTGGTCTTACCGCTGCCGTTCTCTCCCACCAGGGCCACAGTCTGGCCGGCCTGGATTTCCAGATTGATGGCCTGCAGCACCGGCCGCCCCGGCTGGTAGGCAAAGCTCAGGTCCTCCACCCGTATCGTGCCGGGCTGGGCCGGTGCGGGCAGGGCGCCTTGCGGGCAGGCCGGCCGGCGCTGTTCGGCCTGGCGCAGAAAGTCCTGGTAGTCGGCGATGTAGAGGCTTTTCTCGAACAGCTCGTGGGCTGCGCGGGTCAGGCGCTCCAGGGCGGCGCTGGCGCTGCGCAGGGCCAGCACGGCCGTGCCGGCCGCCGCCAGGGGCAGGGCGCCGGCCTGCAGCAGCAGGCCCAGTCCGGCCAGTGTGAGCGCCAGGCCGGCGCCGGCCAGCCAGCGCCCTTGGCTCTGGCGCCGCGCCTCGGCCAGGCCCAGGCTGACGAGATGGTCGCGCAAGGCATCGGCGCTGCGGGCATAGGCCTCGATCACAAAATCGGGCGCCTGCTGAGCGCGGATCTCGGCCGCCGCCTCGCGCTGGGTGGCCAGCTCGGCCATCATCTCGGTCTCGCGGCTCAGGCGGACCGTGGTGGCCATGCTGGCGTACTGCAAACGGGCCGCGCTCCAGACCGCCCAGGCCTGAGGCATCAGAACCAAGAGCAGCAAGGGTGGCAGCAGGGCGTGCAGCCAGGCCAGGGCCAGCAGGGCGGCCAGCACGGCGATGGCGCCGGCCAACAGCTCCAGCGCGCACTCGAGCGCGCCTTCCAGGTGCAGCACACCGCGGTCGCGGGCGCGGTGCAGCTGGTCGTAGAAGCCGGGGTCGTCAAACGCCGCCAGGTCCACCTGCAGGCTGGCGCGGAACAGGCGCTCCTCGGCCAGCCGGCGCAGCTGGGGCACCAGATGAGCGCGCGCCCGCGCGCTGGCGCTTTCCAGGGCCAGGCCCAGGGCCAGCAGGCCGGCCAGGCCCAGCAGATCGGGCAAGGCCGCCTGCAGGCGCTCGGCCGCGCTGCCGCCGGCCAGCAGGGGCTCCAGCACCCGGGTGCTGAGCAGCAGGGCGGCGGCGCTGACCGCGCCGACCAGCAGCTGGCTCAGCAGCAGGCCCGCACCGGCCCGGGGTGCGGCCGCGCGCAAGAGCTGCCACAGCGGCACCGCGGCCTGGGCCAGGCGCCCCAGCAGGCGGGTTGCGCTCAATCCGCCGCCGCCGGGGCGGGCGGCATCGGCCTCGTCCTGCAAGCGCCAGTAGGGGCGCTCCAGTTCCGGGCTGAGGGCGTCTCCGCTCATGCCGTGGCCGGGATCAGGATGGAGGGCAGTCGGCTGTCCGGGTGGGCGCGCAGCAGCTGGTAGGCCACGCCGCCCAGGCCTGGCATCAGGCCCGGCACAAAGACATCGCGGGCGATGCCGCAGATCGGGCCATGGGTCTCCAGGCTGCCGAGCAGGGTGGCGAGCAGCTGCTCGTGGCTCAGGCCTGCCGGGGCCAGCCCCAGATCCAGGGCGCGCGACATCAGCTCCCAAACGCCCAGATCCCCGTGACAGGCGCAGTGGTTCCAGCCCAGACCCAGGCGCCAGCTGGCAGCCGCGGCGCGGCGCACGCGTTCGGCCTGTTGTGGCTGCTGGGCTTGCGGGTCCAGATCCAGCGTCGCCAGGCCGATGCCCACGGCGCCGTGGCACCAGGCTGCGGCCGTCTTGGCGCCTTCCAAGCCGCGCAGGTCCAGCCAGTTGCCGTCTTCCTCGCTCCAGAGCTGGTCTTCAAAGGACTGGGCGGCTGCGGCGGTCTCGGCAAAGCGGGCCTCTCCGCTGGCCCGTGCCAGCTGTTGCAGGGCCCAGGCCATGCCGCTGGCACCGTGGGCAAAGCCGCCCATGCCCTCGGGCCACTGGCTGTGCGTCCAGCAGGCCAGTGTCTGGCCGCCGCGTTGCTCCAGCCTTGCCTGTGCGCAGAGCTGATCGCCGATCTCCACGGCCATCTGCAGGTAGCGCGCCTGGCCGCTGCGCCGGGCCAGCAGCAGCAGGGGCGGGATGGCGCCGGCCTTGCCGCTGAGCACATCGTGGATGTCATCGGCCGCGCAAGCCTCGGGCAGCAGCTCGGCCAGGGCGCAGGCCCGCTCCAGGCATTCCTGCGGCCGCAAGCCGCCGGGCTCGAGCAGGCGCGGGGCCAGCTCGGCCAGCATCAACCAGGCCCAGATCTGCGAGCCCAGGCCCAGGTAGGCGCCGGCAGCAGGAGGGCGGGTCTTGCCGCGCTGCCGGAAGCGCTCGGCATGGCGCTGGTCCTCGGCCCGGTGCAGGCTGTGCACCAGGGCGGGCAGCAGGGCGGCGAGGCCCGGCACCGGATCGGCGCGCCCGGCCGCTTGCTCGGCCAGATAGGCCGCCACCAGCAGGGCGATGCCGGAGAGGCCGCCGTAGAGATCCGGGTCCAGCGGCTGCACCGCCCAGCCGGTGGGGCTGAGCACCGGGGCGATCCAGGCCACGGTGGGGCCTGGGTCCTCGGTGTGGCCGCGCTCGCCCGGTGCCAGGATGGCGGTGGCGACCAACTGGCGCATGATGGCCGCGGCCTGCTGCCGCCGCCGCGTGTCCAGCCCGTGCAGATCGAGCTGCTGTGGTGTCAGCGAGCATTCGGCCGGCATCCAGCCCTCGTTGATGAAGGCGCTGACCAGGGCGGCGCGGATGCAGTGGCGCTCCAGGTCGAAGTCGGCCGCGCGCCAGTCCTGCAGCGCTTCTTCCACCCAGTTGCCAGCGGGCAGCCAATGGGTGCCGCCGGGGCCTTGCAGCCGGCCTTGGCCGGCCAGGGCGCTGAAGCAGGGCACATCGCCCTGGCACAGGTCTTCGACTTCGGCCGCAATCACGTCCGGGTCATTGGGAGCCATGGCCAGATGGGCCGCGGCGCGGGCCAGCAAGTCGGTGGCCCGCTCGATGGCCGGCGCGGGCCGGTGCAGAGAGACCGGGTGCCAGAGCATGCGGGCCAGCTCGGCATAGACCTCGGTGGCGCGCGGCACCACGCGGATGCGGCAGGGCTCGAAACGGCGCAGGCGTGGCGCCAGCAAGCCGTCCTGGTCCAGCGCTTGCAGCAGGCGGCTCAGGCCCTCGAAGCCCTGCAGCACCTGCGGCCAGTACTCGGCCAGATCGGGCTCGGCGCTGGGGTGGTTCTGGGCCAGCGGCGCCTCCATCAGGCGGTGGCCGATGTGGGCCTGGTCGGAGCCGCTCTGCAGGATGTCGGGCTGGGGCAGCAGGGGTTGCTGGCCCGGCAGGGCGCCGAGGGCGGAGTTGTCCACGCCGCGCCAGCCCAGGCCCATGCCGCGGCCGGGCAGCAGGCCGACGTTGAGCACGGTGCCGCCGACCAGGCGCGCAGCCCGGTCGGCCGCCGCGCCCAGGCCCGAGGGAATCGGCGTGGGCTTGGGTGTGAACAGGGTCTCGCAATCGACCACCACCGGATTCGGGCCGTGGGCGATCAGGTTCTCGGCATGCAGATCGCTGCCGGACAGCAGGCGCATCAAGGCCAGCCAGTGGCCGATGCCGCGGTAGAAGGCCAGCAGCTCGGCCCGACCCTGGGCATGGCGGTGGGGGATGAACTCGCTCCAACCGCAGTCGTCGTCAGCGCCGCGCAGCACCCGGGGCACGCGCATGCTGCTGGGTGCTTCGGCGCGGGCCTGCAGATCGGCCTGCAGTTCGGCGATGAAATCGGCCAGGGCCTGATCCACGGCCACCGAGCGCGGTTTGTAGACCAGGCGGCCGCCTTGGCAGCGCAGCAGGGCCACGGTCTCGCCGCCGCTGTGGCTGTCGCCGGCGCCGAACTCCAGCGCCTGCAGCGCGCCGCAGTCCTGGCCCAGCAGCTCGCTCAAGCCCGCCCGGTCGCGGGCAAAGCGCCGGGCAAAGCGGGCGGCACTGGCGCAGCGGGCCTCGATCAAGCCTTGCACGCGCTGGCGCAGATCGGGGTAGGGGCAGGAGGCGGGCGACTGCTCGCAGCCCCACAGGCCGACCCAGAACTCGGGCGTGGCCGCGTACTGAAGAAATTCTTGCCAGCGGCTTTCGCTGTCCTCGGCGCGGAGCTGGCCGGTGACGCGCGCTGCATTGAGCTCCAGCACCAGCAGGCGGCTGAGTTTGCTGTGCAGCTGGGCCAGCAATAGCTCGCGCGTGGCGGCGAGCAGCACCTGCGCTTCGGCAGGCTGGAATCCGGTGATCTCGCGCAGCTGGCTTGCCAGCCCGTCCAGCGCGGACGGGATCAGGCAAGCCAGAACGGTGTCGAATTCACCGGCGTCTGCAGGAACAGACGCCATGGTGAATCAGCAGCACATGCGGGTGCGCGAGCCCGAGCAGGCGGTGCCGCACTTGCCCGAGATGGTGCTGGTGTCGCCGACGATGTCGGCTTCGGCGTACTCGCCGCCGATGAACAGCGGGCCGGCCGGGTTGCTGCCGTCGGCCTGGCTGCGCCATTGGGCAACCAGGGCTGCGGCTTCGCTGTCGATGTGCTGGGTAACAGTGGTGCTCATATCAAACTCCTTGTGGGGTTCAAAGTCGATGGGCTTGTGACCGAGTCCGGTGTGAACCGGCCCCAACTGGGGGCAGAAGCGGCGAGAGGCTTGTGAGCCCTCGTCTCGGCACGGGCGCATTGTTCTCAGCGAGTGAAGACACTCCCAGCTGTAAGAGTTGACAGCGGGTTAGCCCCGATGGTCGGCGGCGCAGCACCGGAGCTGCCGTGGCATCGGCGTGGTGGCCCCAGGGGCGGCCAATGGGCGGGCAGGCAAGACCTGACCCCAAGTGAAACAGTGGTGCGCATAGCGCGCGAAACCCGGGTTCAGTTTGTGGTCTTGCGTGTCGAGGGGCGGGCGCTTGCCGAAGACAGCGCCGTCCACAGATGCTGTGCTGCGTAGGCCCGCCACGGCCGCCAGACTTGGGCCCGTTCGGCCAGCTCCCTGGCGCTGGGGCGGCTGCCTTCGAGCTTCTCGATCGCCTGCATCAGACCGACATCGGCGGCCGGGAAGGCATCGGGCTCGCGCAGCTGGCGGATGGCGATGTACTGAGCCGTCCAGTCGCCGATGCCCGGCAGCGCGCGCCACTGCGCCAAGGCGTGCTCCAGGCTGTCCTGGCGTTCCAGCAAGGCCGGTGTGGCAAGGCAGGCCTGGGTCACCGCCGACAAGGTGGCGGCGCGGCTGCGCGGCATGCCCAGGGGGCCGAGATCCACCGCGGCCAGCGCGGCGGGGCTCGGAAACAGATGGCTCAGCCCGGGAAGCTCCGGGTCGGGCGCGTGGAGGGGCGCCCCGTGTTGCTGCACCAGCTTGCCACCGAGCTGGATGGCAGCGCTCACCGTGATCTGCTGGCCCAGCACGGCGCGGATGGCCAGCTCGAAACCATCCCAACAGCCGGGCACGCGCAAACCGGGCCGCTCCTGCAGCAGGCGGGCCATCAGGGCATCTCGCTCGCCCAGCTGGCTGGCGATGGTTTCGGGGTCGGCTCCCAGGTCGAACATGCGGCGCAGGCGCGCAATCACCTGGGGCAGCAGCGATAGGTGGCTGGCGCGCAGCTGCACACGCAAGGCCTGTTGCGCGGGCGCATGGCTGACGCAGACCCGGCCCTGCTGACCGCCGATCTCCAGCACTCGCACATAACGCCCGCCCTCAATGGCGTCGTCCACCTGCTCCAGCCCGGGAATGGCGCGGGCGCGCAGAAAGCCCAGCATGGCCGGCCAGTCGTAGGGTGGCCGGTAGCGCAGCAGCAGGCTGACCTCGCCGGCCCGCGGCGCTGGCATGCGCGCGCCGGGCCCGTGGCGCAGCGCGCTGGGCGGCCGCTGGAACAGGGCTTGAAAGACCTCGTTGAAACGCCGGATGCTGCCGAAGCCGGCGGCAAAAGCGATCTCGGTCAAGGGCAGGGCGGTTTCGCGCAGCAGTTGCTGGGCCAGCAGCACGCGCCGGGTTTGCGCCACGCTCAGCGGTGAGGCGCCGACATGCTCGGCAAACAAGCGGCGCAGCTGCCTCTCGCCCAAGCCCAAGCGATCGGCCAGTTCGGCCACGCCTGCCTCGTCCAGTGCGCCCAGCTCGATCAGCTCCAGCGCGCGCGTGACCGCATGGGAGTGGCCGCTGTTGGCCACGCCGCGCCAGGCGCTGGATTCGGGCGCCGCCTCGGGCCGGCAGCGCAGGCAGGGGCGGTAGCCGGTCTCCTGGGCCGCCGCGGCATTGGGATAGAAGCTGACGTTCTCGCGCTTGGCCGTGGGCGCCGGACAGATGGGGCGGCAATAGATGCCGGTGCTGTGCACGGCGATGAAAAAGCGCCCGTCGAAACGGGCGTCGCGGCTGGCCAGGGCGCGGTAGCAGCTGTCGGGGTCCAGGGGCAGGTCCATGGGCGAATTCTCGTGGCTTGAGGTGCTGCGCACTGGCGCTTTTCGGACATCAAGGTCGCGAACGATATTGCTGTCCGAAAGGCGCGAGCCAAGCGGCGACGCATTCGCGACCATGGCGGCCCTTTCCCCTTCCATCACCCAAGGCAAGGCCTCCGCAAGGCCTTTCAATTCCATGTTGCACACCCAAGAACCTCAGGAACAGCATCAACATCAGCAATCCGACAAGAGCGACGAGCGTGAGGCCCAGCGCCACCGGGCGCTGGAGTTCGCCGCGCTCAACCGGCGTGGCGGCTTGCTCCTGGCCAATGTCTGGGATCTTGGCAGCGCCCGGCTGTTTGAGCAGCAGGGCTTCTCTGCCCTCGGTACCAGCAGCGCGGCCATCGCCTACTCCCACGGACTCGGTGATGCCGAGCGCCTGGGCCGCGACGCCATGATGGCCCAGATCGCCACCTTGGCCTCTGGCTTGCGGCTGCCCTTGAATGCCGACATCGAATCGGGCTATGGCCCCTCGCCCGAGGCGGTGGCGTTGAGCACGGCAGCGACCATTCGGGCCGGCGCTGTCGGCGTCAACCTGGAGGACCGGCGGCATGGCGAGGCAGGGCAGGGCCAGTACACAATCGCCGAGCAATGCCGACGACTGGAGGCCGCGCGTGCGGCTGCCGAGCGCAGTGGCCTGCCGCTGTGGATCAACGCCCGCATCGACAGCGTGCTGCTGGCAGAAGGTCAGGATTCAGACGAGCGTCTGGCCTTGACCCTGGCGCGGGGCCGAGCCTATCTCGCAGCGGGGGCGGACATGGTGTTCGTGCCGGGCCTGCTTGATCTCGGGCAGATCCGGGCGCTGGCGACTCAGCTGGGCGGTCCCTTGAACCTGATGGCCATGCCCGGCGCGCCAAGCGCCGGCGAGCTGTTTGAAGCTGGCGCCCAACGTGTCAGCCTGGGCCTGTGCCCCATGCTCAGCGTCATGGGCCTGCTGCGCGACCTGGGGCGTGAAGTGTTGCAGACGGGACGCTGGCAGGTGATGGGCGAGCGCTTCTACGGCTTCGGCGAAGCCGAGGCCTTGTTTGCCGCGCCGTGATGAAGCCCGGCAGCCCGCGCTCAGCGCTCTGCCTGGAAACGACGGTGAGGGCGAAGACGCTGGGTTTGTCATCGAGCGCTGGCTAGACTGCGGGGCCAACAAGCTCACCACTCCCTCACGCGCGAGTCCGCCATGACTGTCCTGCACACCGCCCGCCTGCGCCTCGAACCTTGCCGCCCGGAGCACCTCTCGGGGCTGCACGAGATGAACCGCGACCCGGCGGTGATGCGCTACATCACGGGTCGGGCCGAGACCCTGGAAGAGACCCAGGCCATGATCGAGCGGGTGCAAGCGCGCTGGGCCGAGCTGGGCTATTCCTGGTGGAGCTTCATCGATGTGGCCAGCGGCCAGGTGGTGGGCGCCGGCTGCATCCAGCATCTGGGGCGGGACCGGGCCCAGCCGCTGGAGATCGGCTGGCGCTTGCGCCAGGACCGCTGGGGTCAGGGCCTGGCCTCGGAGGCCGCGCAGGTCATGGCGGCCTTTGCCTTCGAGACCTTGCAAGCGCCGCTGCTCTGCGCGGTCTGTCACCCCGACAACCCGGCCTCCGCCCATGTGATGAAGAAGCTGGGCATGGTCTACCGCGGCCAGGAGCGCTGGTACGAGATGGACACGGCGGTGTACGAGATGGACCGGGCGGCCTGGCGGGCGCGAGCTGCGGCATGAGTGCTGCCGAGCCGACGGCATCGTCGCTGCCGCCGCAGGCGCCCAGCTTCTGGGCTGCCTTCAAGTTCTGGCTCTGGCTGGGCTGCCTGAGCTTCGGCGGGCCGGCCGGGCAGATCGCGCTGATGCACCAGGAGCTGGTCGAGCGGCGGCGCTGGATCAGCGAGCGGCGTTTTCTGCATGCCCTCAACTACTGCATGCTGCTGCCCGGCCCCGAGGCGCAGCAGCTGGCCACCTACATCGGCTGGCTGCTGCACCGCAGCTGGGGCGGGCTGATGGCCGGGGCGCTGTTTGTGCTGCCTTCTTTGCTGTTGCTGATCGGTCTGTCCTGGCTGTACCTGGTGCATGGTCAGCAGCCGCTGGTGGCGGGTCTGTTCTTCGGCATCAAGCCGGCCGTCACCGCCCTGGTGCTGCAAGCGGCCCACCGCCTGGGCGGGCGGGTGCTGCGCAATCGCTGGCTCTGGGCGATTGCCGTGGCGGCCTTTGTCGCCATCTTTGCGCTCAAACTGCCCTTCCCGCTGATCATCGGCGCGGCGGCCCTGGCCGGCTGGCTGGGCGGGCGCTGGCGGCCGGCCGCCTTTGCCACCGGCGGCGGCCACGGCGGCGCGCAGGCGGTCTCGGCCGGGCCGGCGCTGATCGACGACCACACGCCCACGCCGGCCCATGCGCGCTTCACTCGCCGCGGCCTGGCCCGCGTTCTGGGCTTGGGCCTGGGCCTGTGGTTGCTCAGCATGACGGCGCTCTGGCTCTGGGGCGGGCGTGAGGGCGTGCTGACGCAGATGGGCTGGTTCTTCAGCAAGGCGGCGATGCTGACCTTTGGCGGCGCCTATGCCGTGCTGCCCTATGTGTTCCAGGGCGCGGTCGAGCAGCAGCAATGGCTGACGGCCACGCAGATGATGGACGGCCTGGCCCTGGGCGAAAGCACGCCGGGGCCGCTGATCATGGTGGTGGCCTTTGTCGGCTTTGTCGGCGGCTGGGGCGCGCAGCTGCTGGGACCGGATGCGCTGTGGGCCGGCGGGGCGCTGGCGGCGGTGGTGGTGACCTGGTTCACCTTCCTGCCGTCTTTTGTCTTCATCCTGGCGGGTGGGCCCCTGGTCGAGGCGACGCATGGCCGCCTGGGTTTCACCGCGCCGCTGACGGCGATCTCGGCCGCGGTGGTGGGCGTCATCCTCAATCTGGCCCTGTTCTTCGCCCTGCACCTGCTCTGGCCGGAGGGTTGGGGCGGGCGCTTTGATGGGGTGTCCGCTGCGCTGATGCTGGCCGCGGCCTGGGCTTTGTTGCGCTGGAAATGGGGCGTGCCCCGCGTGCTGGCGGCCAGCGCCCTGCTGGGCCTGGCCGCACAGCATGCCGCAGCAATGATCAGTTAGTGACCAGGGCTTTCTTGATGGCGCCGACCACCAGGCTCGGGTCGTCCCACATCAGGAAGTGGTAGCCCTTGTCGCTCATCTGCAGGTTCAGGCCCTTCAGATCGGCGTACTGGCGCTCGAAGATGGCGCGGGTGCTGGCTTGGGTGCTGCCCATGCGCTCGTAAGCGGCCCAGGCGCCCAGCACCGTGGTCGGCACCTGGATCTGGCTCAGCTGGGGGCGCAGGTCGGTGGTCCAGAGCTCGTACATGGCCTGGGCTGTGGTGTGGCGGTCGCTGTTCAGGCCCCACTGCACCAGGTCCTCGATGCGCTCGCTCTGACGGGTCATGCCGGCCATCATCGGTGTCAGCTGGGCGCGCAGGCCCTCGGCCGGAGCATTGCGCATGCCCTGACGCATGCCCTCGGCCACGGGCTTGACCTGCTCGACCGTGGCGGCCGGGTTCTGGATACCGGGCAGAAAAGGCAGGGAGTCCACCACCACCAGCTGCTTCACCGTCTTGCCCTGCTTGTCTGCCGCCAGCACCAAGCCCAGCACGCCGCCCAGGCTGTGGCCGACCACGGTGGCACCTTGGGGCGCTTCCTGCTGCAGCAGGGCCTGCAGCTGCCCCTTCATCTGCTGCAGAAAGTCTTCCGGCTTGCTCAGGGCCGGGCTGCCGGCAAAGCCGGGCAGCTGCACCATCAGGCAGCGCACGCCCGGTTGCAGCTGGGCGCAGGTCTCGGTCCAGACGCTGGCGGGGCTGTTCAGGCCGGGGATCATGAGGACAGGTCGGCCTTCGCCGCTGCGGCTGATCTGCAGGTCCTGGAACTTTTCCGGCGCTGCCTGGGCCGTGTGGCTGATCAGGCTCAGGCCGGCCAGGGCCAGGCTGGCGCCGATCCGGCACAGGGTGGCGCTCAGTCCGGGTGCTTGCTGCTTGTTCATTGCGGTCTCCTCTTCGTTGACTGGGAATGGAGCGCATTGTTGGCGGCCGCCGAGCGGCGCCGCGACCCCGAGCGATGAACAGCGGATGCGGGCGACGAGTGGCTAGCCGCAGCGCTGAATGGCTCCCAGCTGTAAGAGCTGACAGTGTGAAGCCGGGCCATGCTTGCCTAGAGTGGCGGCACGCCCTGGCGTTCGGCCTGGTCTGGCGAATGACGGATCGATCGAGGGCGCTGGGTGTGCTGGATCTGCCCCTTGTTCCTCTGGTGGCGTGTTGACCTGTCTGTTGTGTTGACCCCATTTGTATTCACCGTTACTTGGAGTGCCTGACTCATGTTTCGTACCTCTGCTGCCGCGACCGCTTCTGCCACGTCCCACAGCCCGCTGCTGCCCTGGGGCGTGGCTGCCCTGGTGTGTTTTGTGGCGGGGGGCGCCCATGCCGCGGCGGCGGTCAGTGGTCTGGAGGTGCGCCTGTCGGTGGCTCAGCCGGTGCTCAAAGGCGATGTCGATGTGCATGTCAGCGTCAGCATCACCAACACCAGCCGCCAGCCGCGCCAGATCCTGCGCTCTCAGCTGCCAGGTTCGGCGCCGATGGCGGCGCTGTTTCGCATCAGCCGTGACGGCCAGCTTGTCGACTACACCGGCCCACTGGTCAAACGCGGCCCCTTGACCGAGGCCGACTACCTGAGCCTGGCGCCTGGGGAAACCCAGACCTTCGAGGCCGAGCTGACCGGCACCTACGATCTGAGCCAGAACGGCCGCTATGCCATCGAGTACATCGGTCTGGCCAAGCAGGCCGAGGCGGCCAGCGCGATCAGTGAACTGGCCCCGACCTATATCTGGCTGGAAGGGCGCAGCCCGCAGCCCGTATCGGCCCGCCCCGAGCCGTCACCGTCATTGGCCGGAAGTGTCAGCTACACGGGCAACTGCACGGCATCGCAAAAGACCACGCTGGCCAGCGCCTTCAGTGCCGCATCCAACTACGCCCAGGCTGCCCAGACCTATTTGAATGGCACCGGCTCGGGCACCCAGCGTTACAAGACCTGGTTTGGCGCTTACACCAGCGCGCGCTGGAACACGGCCAAGGCCCACTTCGTCGCCACCAATGATGCCTTCAAGAACAAGGCGGTCACGCTCGACTGCAGCTGCAAGCAGAGCTACTACGCCTACGTCTACCCGACCCAGCCGTACAAGATCTACCTCTGCAATGCCTTCTGGAGCGCACCGATGACCGGCACCGACTCCAAGGCCGGCACCTTGATCCATGAGATGACCCATTTCAATGTGGTGGCGGGCACGGATGACTGGGCCTACGGCCAGAGTGCTGCCAAGTCCCTGGCCTTGTCCAACCCGACCAAGGCGCTGGACAACGCCGACAGCCATGAGTATTTCGTCGAGAACACCCCTCCGCTGCCTTGATCGCCGCAGCGCTGGCTGCACCCGCACCCGAACCCGCACCGAATCCGCATGCGGCCGAGCCCGGCTTGCGGATTGCGCCCTGATCGACCCCTGAAACTTGCCCTCTCCCCTCGTTGGCCCCGTTGGCTGCCCAGCCGCGGGGCCTTTTTTTTGGGCGCGAGAGCGCTTCAAAAAGGAAGAGACAAAGCAAAGCCCCGGACGGCGCGATGCGCGTCTCGGGGCCTTGGGCTGCGTCCCCCAGCCAGGGGGCTCTTGCGCGCCGGTCTGCGCCGGGCTGCTGCGAAGAGCGAGACATGCCGGTCTTGCGCCGGCTTGGCGACAGGGCCGCGATGGGCCTGCTTTCCTCCGTTGTTTTCGTGCGTGCGGGCTCAGCGCCTTGGGTTGGGCCTCACTCCACGTAGCTCAAGACCACCGAACGCACCTGGTCGACGCCGATGCCGGCATCGCGCTTGAGCGCACTCAAGGCGTAGGCGCTGAGCAGCTCGTGGCCCAGTTCGGCGGCGGCGACGGGCGTGCGCACGCGCAGGCTGCCGTCTTCACCAAAGCTGAGGCGCAGGCTGCTGGTGTGATCCCCCGGCAGCACCAACAAGGCTTCACCGCTGTAGCGCAGGCCGCGCTGCGGCTCCGGCAGGGGCGAGGGCTGGCTGGAGCCGCGCACCACGGCCAAGCTGTCGCCCAGATCGGTCAGCTTGAACTGGCCCAGCGGCTCCAGCGCTTCGCTGGCGCGTTGGCTGAACAGGGGCACATCGGCCGCCAGCGCCTGCTCCAGCGGGCCCTGCGCCACGGCGATGCTGACGCGGCCGTGGGCCGACAGCGCCTGCTCGGTGTCGAAGCGGGCGACGCCGCCGCCACCCTTGAGCTCCGAGGCGCCGCCGCGGCCCAGGGCCTGGCTGCCGCCTGAGGCATCGGAGCTCAGCGTCGCAGCGCCGGGGCCGGCATTGAACGCCACCAGCGGGCTGCCGGCTGCGTTCGGGGCATCGCCGCCGAGCAGGGGGCTGGCTGCGCCTGTTGCCGCACCGGCCTGACCGCCCGAGCGCGTGCTGTTGCCGCCCGGCGGGGTGATGGAGGTGGCGGCCGTGGCATCGCTGGCCGGTGGCGCGCTGATGTTGCCGGTGGCCTGGATGCTGGCGGCGGACAGGCTGTAGTTCTGCGCGTCGGCACCGCTCAGCTGCACGCTGCTGATCTGCACCGGCTTGTCGCTGCCCACGGCCGCATCCAGGAACTGGCCCTGCACCTGGCCTTGCACCTGATCGCCGGCCAGCACGCCCTGGAGCTGCAGGGCGCCCAGGCTGGCCTGGGTGCTGCCGTCGTAGCGCTTGCCCTCGGCTTGCAGGTCCGCGGCGCTCAGCTGGCGCTGGGCGATGTCGGCCTTGGCGGCTTGCGTGCTGCTGGACAGCTGGTAGTTGCCGGCATCGGCACCGTTCAGGGTCAGGCTCACGGTCGCGGCCTTGTCCTTGCCGGCGTTCTTGTCAGCGAACTGGGCGCTGGCTTGCAGGCCGACCTGGTCACCGGCGATCAGGCCTTGCAGGGCGCCAGCCGTGACGGTGGCGGCGGTGCTGCCGTCGTAGACCTTGCCGGCCACGCTGGAGGCGCCGGCGGAGATCACCTTGGCCGCGATGTCGGCTTTGGCGGCTTGCGTGCTGCTGACCAACTGGTAGTTGCCCGCATCGGCGCCGCTCAGGGCCAGGCTCACGGACGCGGCCTTGTCCTTGCCGGCGTTCTTGTCCGCGAACTGGGCCTTGGCTTGCAGGCCGACTTGGTCACCGGCGATCAGGCCTTGCAGGGCGCCAGCCGTCACGTTGGCGGCGGTGCTGCCGTCGTAGACCTTGCCGGCCACGCTGGAGGCGCCGGCGGAGATCACCTTGGCCGCGATGTCGGCTTTGGCGGCTTGCGTGCTGCTGACCAACTGGTAGTTGCCCGCATCGGCGCCGCTCAGGGCCAGGCTCACAGTGGCGGCCTTGTCTTTGCCGGCGTTCTTGTCGGCGAACTGGGCGCTGGCTTGCAGGCCGACGCGGTCACCGTCGACCAGGCCGTGCAGGGCGCCGGCCGTCACGCTGGCGGCCGTGCTGCCGTCGTAGACCTTGCCGGCCACAGTGGATGCGTCAGCGGCAATCACCTTGGCCGCGATGTCGGCGGCGGCGGCTTGCGTGCTGCTGGCCAGCTGGTAGTTGCCTGCATCGGCACCGTTCAGGGCCAGAGCGATGGTGGCCGCCTTGTCCTTGCCGGCGTTCTTGTCGGCGAACTGGGCGCTGGCTTGCAGGCCGACCTGGTCGTCACCGATCAGGCCTTGCAGGGCGCCGGCCCTGACGCTGGCGGCGGTGCTGCCGTCGTAGACCTTGCCGGCCACGGTGGACACGCCGGCCGTGATCGTCTTGGCCGTGATGTCGGCTTGTGCCGCTTGTGTGCTGCTGGCCAGCTGGTAGTTGCCGGCATCGCTGCCGCTCAAGGCCAGAGCAATGGTGGCGGCCTTGTCCTTGCCGGCGTTCTTGTCGGCAAACTGGGCGTTTGCTTGCAGGCCGACCTGGTCGTCACCGATCAGGCCTTGCAGGGCGCCGGCCCTGACGCTGGCGGCAGTGCTGCCGTCGTAGACCTTGCCGGCCACGCTGGAGGCGCCGGCGGTGATCGTTTTGGCCGTGATCGTCGCCTGGGCGCTGGCCTGGTCGCTGCTCAGCAGATAGTTGCCGGCATCGGCGCCGCCGAGTGCCAGGCCGCTGATGGCCACGGCCTTGTTGCGGCCCGCGTTCTTGTCGGCAAAAGCGGCGCTGCCACTGAGGCTCAGGGCATCGCCTTCCACCATGCCGCTGAGGCTGGCGGCCAGCAGCTCGGCGCGGCTGTTGCCGTCGTAGACCTTGTCGGCGACTTGCAGGCCGCTGGCGTCGAGGCTGCGCGGGGTGATCACGCCGATGTCGGCGCTCACCGCCTGGCTGCGGTAGCCGTAGACCGCCACGCTGCCGGCTTGAGCGCTGGCCGTGATGTTCATATGGCTGACCGAAACGGTTTTGCCATTGCCCACGTTCTTGCTGTCGTACACGGCTTGTGCGCTGCCCAGGCTCACGCTGTCGCCGTCGATGGCACCCGTGGTGATCTGCAGCTGGTTGGCGTTCAGCGTGGCGGTGGTGTTGCCGTCGTAGACCTTGCTGACCGTGCCGCTGAGTTGGGCTTGCAGCACGGGTGCTACACGGTAGAGCATGCCGTTGCCCTGGCCCAGCACGGTGCTGGCACTGCTGGCGTCGTACTGCTTGAAGGCTTGCGTCAGGCCGCCGCGCACGTCTTGGCGCGGGTCGGTCGAGTAGATGCGCCAGGCGCCGTCGCTGGCCTGGACCGCGCTGCTGCCTGCGTTGTTGATGAAGTGGCGGCCGGCTTCCAGCAGCAAGGGCAAGGCAACCTTCGCGCTGTTGCTGGCGACCACCGCCTGGTTCAGCACCAGATCGCTGCTGGCGCCGCTGCTGCGTAGGTCCACGCTGCCGCTGGCGCGCACGCCGTTCAGGCTGTCGGCACTGCCCACGGTCAAGCGGCGGCTGTTCTTGAAGGCCAGGTCCCCCACCTCGGCGGCGATTTCGTCCACTTGATGGGCGCTGCTGCCCGGCTTGAGCTGCACGCTGCCACTGCTGCGCACAGCCAGCTTGGGGGCCGTCAGCACGCCGCGGCCTGAGATGCCCACACCGGCCTGATCGTTCAGCGACAAGGTGTTGGCAGCTGTGACGGCTGTGTCCAGCTGCAGGCCGCCCTGGGCCGCACTCAGGTGCAGGCTGCCGCTGCTGGTGCTGAGGGCGCCATCCACCGTCAGGCGCTGGGCCTGGATGTCGACCTTGTTCTGCACCGCGGCGCTGAAAGCATGGGCCAGCACGGTGTCATCGCTGGCCAGCAGGCGCAGGGTGTCCACGCCGGCCAGCTTGGCGATCGAGGCCGCGCTCAGCTGGCCGCCCGTGCCGCCGATGTGCACCGCGCTTTGCGCGCCGCTGACGCTGAATTCCAGCGTGCTGCGGCTCTGGCCGCTGAGCGTGGCGCTCTCGGCATCGAAGCCGCTGGCCGACTGCAGTTGCAGGGTGGCGCTGCTGTTGTTGAGTGCCAGCGGGGCGTTCAGGCCCAGGCGGCCCTGGGCCTGCAGCTGCACCGTCGGGCTGCTGCCGGCCTTGACCGTCAGGCCGCTCAAACCATCGACGGAGCCAAGGCTCCAGCCTGCATGGCCCAGCTGCTGCACCTCAGTGTTGCCGCCGACGTCCAGCGCCAGGGTGCTGAAGTCGAAGCGGCTGTCGCTCAGGGTGGCGCCGGCGCCCGCCGTCACGGCCACGCGAGCCGCCGAGACGCCGCCGTTGACGCCGATCACGCGCTGCCCGCTCTTCAGGTGCACGGTGCTGGCCAGGGTGCTGATGTCGCTGTCGAAGACCAGATTGCCGCCATCGCTGCGCCCCACCTCCAGTGTGGCCGCGCTGATCTGGCCCAGGGTGGCGTTGTTCAGGCCGGTGCCAAGATGCAGTTCGTTGGCAGCCGTCATCTGGCGCAGGGTGACCTTGCCGGCGCCTGCGTTGGCGGTGACGGTCTGGCTGATGTTGATGGTGTCGCCGGTCAGCGTGATGCCGCCGCTGGTGTTGCTCAGGGTGCCGGCGCTGATGTCCACGGTCTTGTTGACCATCTCGAACGAGCCGCTGGCGCTGAAGCTGAAGTTGCCCGGCACGCTGATGGTGCCGGTGCCGTCTTCGCGGCCGATGGTCAGGTTCTTGACGCCGGGCAGCTTGTTCAGCGTGGCCGGCGAGGCGAAGCCATTGGCATCGCCCAAGACCATATTGGTGGCCTTGTCGTAGGGCTCCAGGCGCAGCGAGGCAGTGCTCAGGTTGTTGAGGGTGGCGGTGCCCCAGTCGACCTTGTCGGCACGCAGGGTCAGGACGCCGCTGCCGGTGTCCAGATTGACGCCGACGCTGCCGAAACGGATGGTGCCGTCGGTGAAGATGCTCGCGCCGCCCTTGAAAGTGAAGGCGGTGTTGACGTCGATGTCACCGGTGGCATGGATCTGGCCGGCCAGAATCTTGGGGCCGTCCGGGCCGACGCCGCCGGGGTAGGACCCGGTCTCGCGGTCAAAGAACAGCCGCCCCGCGCCGACATCGATGCGGCCATTCATGGTGATGCCGCCACGACCCGAAGCCAGGTAGACGTTGCCACCTGCAGTGCTGATCGGAGCGTTCAGGGTGAAGGCGCCCCCGGTGCCCGAATCGGCGTCGGCCCACAGGCGAACATAGCCGCCCTGGCTGTTGACGCTGCCGCCAATCGTGATGCCGTTGGCGCCGAAGACGGTGATGGTGCCGGGATCGACGGCACCGGGCGTTGCTGAGCGAAGGTCATAGTTGCGCAGCGGCCCGGAGGGGTTGCCACCTGCACCCGTTGCCACCAGGTGCGGGACATTGATCACCGAGGCCCTGCCTCCGTTGACTGCGTCCGTTTCGCCCGAGTTCCAGTTGGAGGCGATCAGCAAGATGCCGGCGGCGCCGTTGACGCGCAGGGTGTCCGCTTTCTGTTCAAAGCGAATCACACCGATCTTGTCGCCCGGATCGCTGCCCATTTGCCCGCCGCGGCCGGCCACGGCGGTGAAGCTCACACCGTCGGCCAGGTCCAGCACACCGTCCGTGCTGCCGGTGGCGCGCAGGTCCTTGAAGGTGATGTTGTTGGTGGCCTCGAGCACGATGTTGGCGGACTGGGCCTCCAAGTCTTTCTCATAGACCACCGATCCGCTGAGACTGCCGCTGCCGGAGCCGCCTCCGCGAATTTCGAGCGTGCTGGGGTCCAGCAACAGATCCCCCGTCCGCCCCTTCGCCGCCCGCGCATCGGTGCGGCCGCTGTAGGCCAGCTCCTGCTTGCCCGAAACTTCCGCGCGGCCGCCGTTGCCGCCCTCGGCGCCACCGCGCACGTCGATGCGACCGGCGAACTCGGTGCGGCCATCGGACCAGAACACCACCTCGCCGCCGTCGCCGCTCTGACCGGCGTTCTGGCCGGCATTGGCCCGCGCTTGTACGCCGGCTTCGGCCTTCAGGCTCTGGGCGTTCGGATGCTGGGCGTCCTGGCCTTGCCAGCCGCCGCCGACATGGATCTGGCCGCCGCCGGTGGCTCCGCTGGCATCCAGCCGGGCGCCGTCGCGCAGGCTCAGCTGCGCGCCCTTCACGTCAATGCGGCCACCGCGGCCGGGCTCGCTGTGGGCGTCGAGCGTGCCGCTCAGGCTCACCTCGCCATTCGCGCCGCCGTCCAGCAGGATGCGGCCGCCTTGCTGGCTCAGGCTGCTGGCTTCGATCAGGCCGCTGCTGTTGACCACGCTGGCGCGCAGGGCGCCCGCGGCTTGGGCGCTCAGCTGGACCAGGCCGCCGGCGGCGTGGATCTCGCCGCTGTGGCCGATCTGGGCTTGCAGCGCCGCGCGCTCCACCGAGAGGCTGAGGAGGCCGTCGCCGTTCAGGTCCAGGCTGACTTGTTCAGCGGCGCCGAGCAGGCTGCTGCCGCCGGGCGTGTGGATCTGGCCGCTGTTGTCCACCTGCGGCGCGATCAGTGCGACCACGCCGCCTGCGGCCTTGCTGCTCAGACGGCCGCTATTCTCGACCTGGCCGGCCGTGCTGCTGCCCTTGAAGTGGGCGCGGCCGGCCAGAAAGTCGGCATCCGAAATGGTCAGCGAGCTGGCCACCAGGCCGCCCACATCAACCTGCGCCGTGCGGCCGAAGACCACGCCGTTCGGGTTGAGCAGCCAGACCTGGCCGTTCGATTGCAGGCTGCCGAAGATGGCGCTGGCCTCGCCGCCGGTGACGCGGTTGAGCGCGATGCTCTGGCTGCCCGGTTGCTCGAAGCGCACCTGCGCATCACGGCCGATGTTGAACTGGCTCCAGTTCATGATCAGCTTGTCGCTGGCTTGCTGCACGCGCAGCTGACCCGGCTGGTTCTGCAGCAGCTGGGCCTGGCCCGCGACCACGCTGCCGCCGCTGGGCAGGGCCAGGGCCGGTGGCGCCTGGGCCGCCGGGGCTTGCGCCTGCGCGCCGCTGGCCAGAAGGGTCGAGAGCAGCAGGGCGCCGGAGGCCCGCTTGCCGCGGCCGGCCGTGTGCTCGGCCACGGCGACAAAGGCCTGGCTCAGCTCACTCCAGACCAGGCGGTAGCTGTGGTTCAGGGACGAGGATTTCTTGGTTTTCATGGCGTGTGTGAATTCAGGGTTCGGGCCGCCAGGCGGCGGCGCACAAGGTGAGGCGGAAAGACGGCGCGGCTCAGAAGTTCAGGCTGGCCTGCAGCCACAGGCGCGAGCGGGCGCTGCGGCCCTCAGAATCGCGGCCGTTTTGCAGGCCCTCGTTGCTGCCGATGGCGCGTGACCAGGCCGCGCGCAGCTGCCATTCGCCGCCGTAGAGGTTCAGGCCCAGGCCCGCGCCGGCCAGCTTGTAGCCATTGCTCTGGCCAGCAGGCAGCGCGGCGGCCCAGGGCTGGGCATGCCGCTGGATGCGGCCGCCGTCGACAAAGGCCAGGCCCTGGGCACGCAGGCGCTCGCCGATGCGGAAGTCGTGGCGCAGCTCGGCGCTGCCCAGCCAGCCGGCGTCGCCGCTGGCCTCGCCGATGGCATAGGCGCGCACGCCGCTGGGACCGCCCAGCATGAATTTCTCCGAGGAATCGAGGTTGCGGCCGGCCAGCTGGGCACTCAGGCTGGCATAGACCGACCAACTGCCGGCGGCATCCAGGGTCTGCAGCCGCGCCAGCCGGGCTGTGGCCTTGCTGAAGCTGCCCTGGGTACGGGCGCTCAGGGCGTCCACGCCCTGGTCGGCGGCATTGCCGCTCAGGTCCACGCGGCCGACGCTGGCATTGATCTGCCACTCGGTCGCGCCGCCCTGGCCCAGCTCGTCCCAGCGCGAGCCGTTGATCTGGGCTTGCAGGCGATCGACCCGGCGCTGGCGCAGATTACCGTTGGCGCTGTCGTCCTGCAGGCGCTTGCTTTCCGCATCGAGCTGGGCCCAGGCGCTGCTCATGCGGCTGCGTTGCAGCGGGAAGCTCAGGCCGGCGCCCAGGCTGCGCGCCGTGCCGCGCAGGTCCAGGGCCTTCATCTCTTCGCCGACGCGGTAGCGCAGGGCCGAGGCCCCCAGGTTCAGGCGCAGGCCTTGCGGCGTCAGCGGCAGGGCGTAGCTCAGGGCGGCCGAGCGGTTGCCTTCGGTGGCGCTCAGCGACAGGCCCAGCAGATCGCCGCGCTGGGCCGGGTTGGCCCAGGCCAGCTGCGCGGCGGCGCGGGCCTGGCCGGTGTAGCGGTTGCTGAAGTTGTCCACGCTGGCTTGGCCGCGCAGGGCCGGCTGGGCCTCGGCGCGCACCACCAGGCGGCTGCTGCCGAGCTGCTCGCCTTTTTCAAGGCTGGAGCGGGCCACCACGCCGGCCAGGTCGTTCATCAGCAGCAGGGCGCGTTCCAGGTCATCGCCGCGCACCGGGCCTTCGGGCAGGGCGGCATCGGCCACGGCGCGCAGCTGCGCGTCGGGCAGGGCGCTGCGGTTGTGCAGCTTGATGCGGCCGGCGCCGCGCTCCAGCTGGCCGGCCAGCACGGCGATCTCCAGCTCGCCTTCGCTCAGGTCCTGGCGCGGCAGGTAGGCGCGTGCGAGGCTGTAGCCCTTGGCCTGCAGCTGGGTGCTGACGCGCGCGGCCAGGGCTTGCAGCTGGGCATGGTTGAGGCGCTGGCCGCGTGCATCAGCCACCCAGGACTGCAGCTCTTCGGGCGTGGCCAGGCCTTCGGCGGCACTGAAGCGGATGCGCTGGATCAGCACCTTGAAGCCCTCGCCGGCGCTGTCGGTCGAGGCGCGCGCGGCCTCGTCATTGCGCGGCTGCAGTGGGCGGTTCTGGCGGGCTTTGTTGAGCTGCTGCTGTTCGTTGAGCAACTGCCCGGCGTCGGGCGGGTTGTTGGCGGCCAGGGCGGCCTGGGTCAGCAGCAGGCCGCTCAGGGCCAGGCTGAGCGTGCTCGGTGAAAACTTGAACGGGGTCGGGTGAGTGAAAGAAGAAAAAGGCTGCATGCGCTGCTTTGCTGTGCGTGTGGGTTGCGGATGCACGCTTTATCGGAGCGCTGAAGGCGCCCGGGTTTTGCCAAAAAGCCGCGCGCTTTTGCAGAAGCGGATCAAGACCCCTGGTGCCCGTTTTATGTCGGCATTACCTGTGCGCTCTGCGATACAAACGTGGCGTGGAGCCCCGCACTGCAGGGGAACACGCGCGGGGTGCAGACCGCACAATGCGCGCCTATGTTTTCTGCGCCTGCTGTGTCAACGTCACTTTTCACCAAGCCGGCCAGCCCGCGCCTGCCGGCGGACGGGCCCGCGGTCGACGCAGCCCATGTGCTGCTGATCGACGATGTGCCCGAGGAGCTGCGCTGGCTGACCCAGCTGCTGCGCCCGCTCTACCGCCTGAGCCTGGCGGACAGCGCCCAGCAAGGCCTGCAGCGCGCGCAGATGCTGCGGCCCGATGTGATCCTGCTCGATGTGGGCCTGCCCGATCTCGATGGCCACGCCCTGTGCCGCCTGCTCAAGGCCGACCCGTTGACAGCTGCCATTCCGGTGCTGTTTCTGAGCGCTCACAACGCCCCCGAGCAGCGCGTGCGCGGCCTGCAGTCCGGCGCGGTCGATTTCATCAGCAAGCCCTTTTATCCCGAAGAGGTGCTGGCCCGGCTGCAGGTGCATTTGCAGCTGGCGCTGCAACGCCAGCCCGCGCCGGCCGCCCCGCCCGATGCCGCCGCGCGCCACCCCGAGCAGCCGCTGCTGGAGGTGGCCATGCGCTACATCCGCGAGCACCTGGCCGGTTTGCAAGGCGTGGGCGATGTGGCCCAGCAGGTGGGCCTGAGCGAGAAGCGCCTGCTGGCCTTGTTCCGCGAGCATCTGGGCCTGACGGTGTCGGGCTTCATCGCCGAAGAGCGCGTGCGCACCGGCCAACGCCTGCTGGCCGAGACCTTGATGAGCGTGCAGGACATTGCGTTTGCCGTGGGGTTCAACAATCCGGGCAATTTCGCCACCGCCTTCCGCGAGCGCCATGGCCTGAGCCCGCAGGCCTACCGCCAGGGCTTGCGCGAGGCGCCCGCACTGGCGCTTGCGACTGATTCTCCGACCGCCACGCCGCAGCCGGGTCACGCGCTTTGATGCGCCTGCTGAGGCGGCTGTGCTGGCTCGCGCCGGCCTTGACCTTTGCCTTGGCCTTGGCCCTGCTCGGCAGCGCGCGGGCGCAGGGCCTGCCGGGCTGTGTGGCGACCGACGGCCGGCGGCTGGATGCCGCCGCGCTGACGCCCCATCTGCGCGTGCTCGAAGACCGCAGCGCGCAGCAGAGCTGGGCGCAGGTCCAAGGGCAACCCGAGGCCGCCTGGCGGCCGGCCACGCCGGCCACCCTGACGCCCGCCTACAGCGCCTCGGCCTTCTGGCTGCGCTGGTGCGTGCAAGGGACGGCCGCTCCGCAGACGCTGTGGCTGCAGCTGCGCCCGGCGCGGCTGGAGCAGGTGCAGCTTTTCGCCCGGCAGCGCCTGGCCGATGGCAGATGGGTGGATCTGCCGCCCCAGCGCGCCGGCACCGACCAGGCCTTTGATCAGCGCACGCTGCCGCTGCGAGACAGTGCCTTTGCCCTGACCCTGGGCGCCCAGCCGCAGGAGCTGTGGCTGCGTGTGGCCAGCCGCAGCGCCCTGGCCATGGAGCTGAGCCTGCACCCGCCGGCCGAGCTGCTGCGCGAGGAGCAGGCCAGGCTCTGGGCCGACGGGCTGATCGCCGGCCTGAGCCTCTTGCTGATGCTGGTCAGCGCCATGCTGGCCCTGGCCTGGCGCGAGCGCACCTACGGCTACATCGCCCTCTATCTGATGGCCGTGTTCTTTTACGAGAGCGGCATGCGCGGCAGCGCCTTCATGCTGTTCTGGCCGCAGGCGACGGATTGGGCCGTGCGGGCGCTGGCCAGCTTTGGCGTGCTTGCGCATCTCAGCGAGGTGGCGGCCCTGATGCGCCTGCTGGAGACGGCCCGGCGCCAGCCGCGCTTGCATCGCCTGATGCTGGGTGTCGCGGCCCTGGATGCCCTGGCCCTGCTGGTCTGCGTGTTCGGCGACTACCGCCTGGGCACCCAGCTGGCAGGGCTGTGCAATCTGAGCCAGGGCCTGTTGATGATGGGCGCCTGCCTGCGCGCCGTGGCCCAGGGCCTGCCCCTGGCACACGCCTGGACCCTGGCCCTGGCCTGCCAGTTCCTGGGCATGATGCCGCGCATTCTGAGCCTGCTGGGCTGGCAGCCGCATTCCGCGCTCGCCGATTACGGCCCGCCCCTGGTCGGCCTGCTCGGCGTCTTGATCGTCCTGCTGGCCATGGTGGCGCGCATGCGCCAGCAGCGCCTGCAACATGAGCAGGCGCTGGAGACGGCGGTGCAGCAGCGCACCGCCGAGCTGGCGGCGGCCAGTGCGCTGGCCCAGGCCAGCGATGCGGCCAAGGGGCGTTTGCTCGGCTACCTCGGCCATGATCTTCGCGCGCCCCTGGCTTCGGTGGTGCAGCTCACCCGGCAACTGCAGCCCGACCGTGGTTTCGAGGCCGACCGCCGCGCCATCGAGCACAGCAGCCAGCTGCTGCTGGAGATGATCGACGAGCTGCAACGCTTTGCCCGCGCCCCCGAGGCCAGTGCCGCGCCCGAATTGCTGCCGGCACCGGTCTACATCCACGGCCTGCTGCGCGAGCTGGAACAGCAGGCCCAGGCCCTGGTGCGCAGCGGCGGCAACCGCCTGCGTTTGCAGATCGATGCCAGCCTGCCGCCCGTGCTGGCCGTCGATGCCCGGCGTTTGCGCCAGGCCTTGTTCAATCTGCTGTCCAACGCCGCCAAGTTCACGCGCGAGGGCTGCATCGATCTGCGTGCCGCCTACCGTGAGGGCCAGTTGCTGCTGAGCGTGATCGACCAAGGCCCCGGCATTGCCGAGGCCGACCAGGCCCTGGTCTTCGAGCCCTTTGTGCGGGCCCAGGGCAGCCAGGGCCTGCCCGGTTTGGGCCTGGGTTTGAGCATCGTGCGCCAGACCGTGCAGGCCATGGGCGGGCGCATCGAGCTGCACAGCCGTCTGGGGGCGGGCTGCCGTTTCGAGCTGGCGATCCCGCTGGCCTCGGCCCAAGAGTCCGAGGTCGCCTGGCCGCCGTTGCGAGAGCTGGGCATGTTGGGCTTGATGGGCGAGGAGGCCGGCGGGCCGGCGCGCTGGGCCCTGGTGCTGGACGCCTGCGTGGCGGCGCGCGAAGCCCTGGTCGAGCGCCTGGGCCTGGCCGGTTATGACTGCATGCAGGCTGCCGATCTGATGCAGGCGCAGCGCGTGTTGATGGGCCTGCCGGCCGGCGCCGTGCTGGAGCTGCTGCTGGTGGAGCCGCTGAGCTTGGGATCGGCCGGCCGCTCGGGGCTGGCGGCCGCGCAGGCCCTGGCGCCGCAGGCCCGGCTGCTCTGCTGCAGCGCCCGGCCTGAGGCCGGCGATGCGCTCTACAAGCCGGCGCCCGAAGCCCTGTGGTGGGCCGCCCTGCGCCCGGCCGGCGGCTGAAGCCTGGCCCGCGGGAGGCGCTGTTTCAGGGCGCCTTGGCTTGGATCTTCTCGTGGATCTCGCGCACCGCCATCAGGGCGGCCGAGCCGTAGAACTTGTGGAACTCGGCCACCATCTCGCCCTGGATCAGCACCGGGTCGGTGGCAGCGAGGGCGCGCGCTTCCTCGAGATCGCCGGTGGCAAAGACGAACAGCCCGCGCCAGCCGTCAACCCCGTCCAGCGGCCCGGCCACCGCCAGCTTGCCCTCGGCCGCCAGGCGGCCGATGTTGGCGAAGTGGCCTTTGAACATGGCGTCCCGCTCCGGGCCCGCCGCCATCTTCTTGGGCCCGGTCTTGAGGATCACCAGCACATAGGGGCGCATGCCGCGTTCGTCGGCGCCGAGGCTGCGGGCCAGGGCGGGATCGAAGGCTGGGGGTTTGCTGTCTGCATTCTGGGCCCGTGCGGGCATGCCGTTCAAGAGGCAGATGGACAGGCCGAGCATGAGCATCGGGCGGCTGAGTTTGCGGATGGCAGCTGCCAACATGACGGGGCACTCCTTGGCGTGGGGAATGGGCCTCTGATCGAGGGCCTGCGCCCATCATGCCAAAGCTCACGTCCGCCGGGCAGCCTGGCTTGACACAATGCGGCGCAAGCCAACAGAAAGAGCGCCGTGGATCACCTCTCACCTCTCGCCGTCGTCCAAGCCCAGCTGGACGCCTACAACGCCCGCGATATGGAGCGGCTCTTGGCCACCTACGCGCCCGATGCCGAGCAGTTTCAGCTGCATGGCGAGCGCCTGGCCCAGGGGCATGCAGAGCTGCGCGCCCGTTTTCAGCTGCGCTTTGCCGAGCCCGATCTGCATGCGCAGCTGGTCTCTCGCACGGTGATGGGGGCCATGGTGGTGGACAGCGAGCTGATCACCCGCAACCTCCCGGAAGGGCTGGCCCAGGTGGAGCTGCTTTGTATCTACGAGGTGCGCGAGGGCCTGATCCGCAAGGCCTCGTTCCACACCGGAGCGACGCGGCGGCTGCTGCCGCCGTCGGCTTGAGCCGACGCGTCCTCAAGCGGCGTCGAGGATGGGGCGCAGCAGATCGTCCCAATGCTCGAGGTCGTCGAGGCTGATTTGCAGCCAGTCGAGCGCGGCGGCGTGGTGGGCGCTCCAGTCGGCGTCTTCGCTCAGGCCTTCATGCTGGCGCATCAGATGCTCGGCCACCAGGCCGGCGGCGACCAGGGTGTGGACTTCGGGCTCGATGCCGCCATGACCCAGGGACTGCAGGTCGTGGTGCAGTCGGATGCCCGCCATCAGCTCGGGCGCCATATTCCAGGCGCGCGCCAGCAGGGCGCCGGCCACGGCGTGGTCGGTGCGGTGGTTGGCGTTCTCGGTAGCGATGAAGCTGCGGTCGATGCGGGCCGCAGCTTCGACCATGGTGCTGCCGTAGCCCCGCAGGCTTTGCAGCAGCACGGGGATGCCGATGTGGCAGAACAGACCGTAGGTGTGGGCCAGGTCGGGCGAGAGCCCGGGCAACTGGCGGGCGATGAAAGCGCAGGCCAGGGCACGCTTGGTCGAGCGTTCCCAGAAACGTGCCAGATGGGGGCTGTTGACCGGGATCGCGTTCCTCAGCAGAAAGGCCGTCATCACGGCGGCTGTTTCTTCCAGGCCGATGCGTGTCATGGCCTGGCCGACCGTGGTGCAGGGCAAGCCGTCGGACAGGTGCAAGGGGCTGTTGGCGATGCGCAGCAAGGTGGCCGACATGGCCACATCGCTGGCGGCGATGCGGGCGATCTCGTTGAGATCGGGTTCGGCGTGGGCCATGGCCTGTTGCAGGCGGGCCAGTTGCTCGGGGCAGGGCGGGATGATGATTTGTTTGAGCACACCGCTGGCGCGGGACTTGTCAATTTCTTGGCGGATTGAAGCAGTGCTCATGAACTGGGGGGGGATTTGGCGCCTGTGGCGGCGCTGGGAGGCGTGTGCAAGCGGTACAGTGGTTTGAATTATCGCCACAGGCCGGCCCGCCCGAACCCTTCTTCGCCCTCTCGAGGCGCCCTGACGCATGCAATTTTGCGTATGCAGCCCCACTGTCGATCGGTCTGGCATCTTGCCCGCCCCAGATGCGGCCCCCAGGCCTGGGGCGGGGCTGCCTGCCGGCCTGGGTCGCAGGGGCTGGAGCTGGCTGGCGGGAGGGTTGCTGGGTCTGGCCTTGATCGGTGCCCAGGCGCTCTGGCCCGACTTGGCCCAGGCGTTGGATCGCAACAAGATCATGGAGAGCGCGGCCCGCTTCGGCCCGCGCACGGCCGGCGAGGCCGAGCAGCTCTTGCAGATGATCGACCGCGCCACCGCGACGGAGGAATTGCCGCGCTTGAGCCTGGTCAACAGCTTCGTCAACAAGCACCTGAACTTTCGCGACGACAGCGAGGTCTGGGGCAAGATCGATTACTGGGCCACGCCGCTGGAGAGCCTGGACAAGGGCCGTGGCGATTGCGAGGACTATGCGATCGCCAAGTATTTCAGCCTGCTCCATGCCGGCACGCCGGTGGCCAAGCTGCGCATGGTCTATGTGCGCGCCCAACTGGGCGGGCGCTCGCTGGCCCATATGGTGCTGGCCTACTATGCCGAGCCGGGCGCCGAGCCGCTGATCCTGGACAACCTCTTGCCTGAGGTGCGGCCTGCATCTCAGCGCCCCGATCTGCAACCGGTCTTCAGCTTCAATGGCGAAGGCCTGTGGCAGGGTGTGGGGGCCACCTCGGCCGGTGATCCTCTGGCGCGCTTGTCGCAGTGGCGCGATTTGCTCAGCAAGGCGCGGGCCGAAGGCTTTTGAGATGAAGACGACGATGATGTTGACCCCGCCCATTCATGGCCCATTCGCCCGACTGTCCCGGAGGAGCCTCTCATGTCATTGATGCGTCAAGTCTGGCTGCTGGTGCTGGGCGTGGTGCTGGCCTCGTTGCTGGGCGCGGCGGCGGTCAGCACCATGTCAACCCGCCAGCTCTTGCAGACCCAGCTGCAGATCAAGAACAGCGACAACGCCGCAGCCCTGGCCCTGGCCCTGTCGCAGCAGCGTGGTGATGCCGAGCTGATGCAGCTGCTGATCTCGGCCCAGTTCGACACCGGCTATTACGAGAGCGTGGTCTGGCGCCAGCCCGATGGCAAGCTGGCTTTTGAGCGCCGCGCGCCGGCCCGCGCCAGCCAGGCTCCGGCCTGGTTTGTGGCCCTGACCCCGATCACGGTGCAGCCCGGCGTGGCCCAGCTGTCCAGTGGCTGGAATGCCATCGGCTCGGTCGAGGTGCTGAGTCACAGCGCTTATGCCTATGACGAACTCTGGCGCAGCGTCACCCGCATGGGCGCCTTGCTGCTGGGCCTGGGAGCGCTGGCCAGCCTGGGCGCCTACCTGGCCCTGCACCGCATCCGCCGGCCGCTGGACAACGCCGTGGCCCAGGCGCGTGGTTTGATGGAAGGCCAGTTTGCGCAGATGGAGCTGCCCCATGTGCCCGAGCTGCAGCGCCTGACCGAAGCGATGAACGCCATGGTGGCGCGGGTCAAGCTGATGTTCGAGGCCCAGGGCGAGCAGCTCCAGGCCTTGCGCCTGCAGGCCCATTGCGATGGCCTGACCGGCATGAGCACGCGCAAGCATTTCCTGGCCGAGCTGGAATCGGCCCTGACACGCGACGAAGGCCCGGCCCGCGGCGGCCTGGTGCTGCTGCGCCTGCGCGATCTGGCCCTGCTCAATCAGCGCCTGGGTCGGCCCGCGGTCGACCAGGCCCTGCTGACCCTGTCGCGTGCGGTCAAGGCCTACCCCGACCGGGTGCGCGGCTGCCTGGCAGGCCGCCTCAACGGCTCCGACTTTGCGCTCTGGCTGCCCGCGCCCGATGTGGCGGCCGAGACGGCACAGGCCCTGGCCGACGCGCTGCGTCTCAGCCTGCCGGCCTTCGGGCCCGGCATCCAGGTCTCGCTCGGTGCGGTGGACCTGCCGCGTGAGTCGGCCTTGGGGCAGTGGTTTGCTGAAGCCGACAAGGTCTTGGCGCGCGCCGAGACCCAAGCCGGCTTTGTGGTCGAGTTCCACCGCGGCGCGGCCCCGGCCGAGGCCGGCCAGGCCAGCAGCGCCGCCGGCGCACAGGGTGAGCAAGCCTGGCGCGTCCAGATTCTTGACGCGCTGAAAGAACGCCGTGCCCGCCTGAGCCAGTTCCCGCTGTTGGACCGCGAGGGCCGCTTGCTGCATCTGGAATGCCCGCTGCAGCTGCAGCTGGAGGCCGACGGCCCCTTCGAGCCGGCGACGCGCTGGCTGCCGCTGGCCGTGCGCAGCCGCCTGACGGCCGAGGTGGACCTGCTGGCGGTCAGCCTGGCGTTGGAGGCCATCAACCGCGACGGCCAGGCGCGGTGCGTCAATATCGCGCCGGCCAGCCTGCTCGATGGCGGCTTTGTCGCGCGAATGCGCGAGCAGGTCTTCCAGGCGCCGCAGGCGGCGCGCAAGCTGGGCCTGGAACTGGCCGAGACGGCCGCCGTCCAGCACTTCGATCTCCTGCTGGAAATGGGTCGGCAGCTGAGGCCTCTGGGCGTCAAGCTGGGCCTGGAACATGCAGGCGCCGGCCTGGCCCAGGTCGACCGGCTGTACCAGGCCGGGCTCGATTACGTGAAGCTGGACGCCTCGGTCGTCAGCGGGGTGTCGGGCGATGCGGCGCGCGCCGCTTTTGTGCGCGGCATGCTGGTGATGCTGCGCAGCCTGGCCCTCAAGGTCTATGCCGAAGGCCTGCGAGACGGCATGGACGTGCAGGCCCTGTGGGACTGCGAGGTGGACGGCGTGACCGGACCCTGGGCCACGGCGCAGGGCGGCAAATCCTGAACGGCTGCCGCAGGGGCGGCGCAGTCGCGGCTCAGTCGCTGCTCAGTAGCTGATATCGCCGCAGTGCAGGGGAAAGCCCTGCCCAGCGTGCCAGTCGGCGAAGAAATGGCGCAGGGTGTCGCGCACGGTGTGGAAGGCGATCTCGTCCCAGGGCAGCTCGTGCTCATGGAAAAGCCGGGCTTCCAGCGTCTCCGGGCCGGGGTTGAAGGTGGTGGAGAGCAGGCGGGCGCGGTAGAACAGGTGAATCTGCCCGGCCTTGACCACATTCATCAGGCCGTAGAGGGGGCCCAGCTCGATGTGCGCGCCGGCCTCTTCATCGGTTTCGCGCAGGGCGCCCTGTTCGGTGGTTTCACCCAGCTCCAGAAAACCCGCCGGCAGCGTCCATTTGCCCAGGCGCGGCTCGATCGCGCGGCGGCACAGCAGCACTTGCACGCCGCCCCCGGCGCCCTCCCAGATCGGCAGGGTACCGACCACATTGATCGGGTTTTCGTAGTGGATGCTGGCGCAGCTCGGGCAGGTGGCGCGCTCCCGGTTGTCGTCGGCAGGCACCTGGTAGCGCACTTCGGCACCGCAGCTGGGGCAAAACTTGAAACGTCGGGAGAGCCACATGCAGGTCAGTTTATCTGTTTGCCCATGGCATCATCGGCGCCATGGAACTCTTCAACTACTTCCGCTCCTCGGCCTCGTATCGCGTGCGCATCGCGCTGGCGCTCAAAGGCCTGGATTACGACTACCGCGCCGTGCACCTGGCCAAGAACGAGCAGTTCGACCCGGCCTATGCCAGCGCCTCCATGTCCAAGCTGGTGCCCTTGCTGCGTGACGGAGATGCGCTGGTCAGCCAGTCCATGGCCATCATCGAGTACCTCGATGAAACCCACCCCGAGCCGCCGCTGCTGCCGGCCGATGCCCTGGGCCGCGCCCAGGTGCGCGCGCTGGCGCAGGACATCGCCTGCGAGATCCACCCGCTGAACAATCTGCGCGTGCTGCGCTACCTGGGCAAGGACCTGGGCCTGGACGAAGACACCAAGAACCGCTGGTACCGCCACTGGGTCGAGGGCGGTCTGGAGGTGGTGGAGCAGCGGCTCAAGGCGCATGCCGGCCAGTTCTGCCATGGCGACACGCCGGGCCTTGCCGATTGCGTGCTGGTGCCGCAGATCTTCAATGCCAAGCGCTTCGACTGCCGCCTCGACCATGTGCCCGAGGTGATGCGTGTGTTCGGCAATTGCATGGCCCTGGACGCCTTCGCCAAGACCCAACCCTCGGCCTGTCCCGATGCCGAGTGACTTGAAGCCGGTGGGGCTGCACCCGGACTGGCTGCAGCCGGATTGGCAGCTGCCGCCCTCCTGGCCCCCGGTTCGCGCTTTCATGACCACGCGCGCCGGTGGCCTCAGCCAGGGCAGCCATGCCAGCATGAATGTGGGCAGCGCGGTCGGCGATGAGCCCGCCGTGGTTCAGGCCAATCGGGCCCTGGTGGCCCAGGCCCTGGGTGCCCGGCCGGTGTTCCTGAAACAGGTGCATGGCGCCGATGTGCTGCGTCTGAATGCTGGTCATGTCGAGGGCGTGGAGCCGCCGGTGTCCGATGCCAGTGTTTCCCGCACGCCCGGGCTGGCCTGCGCCATCCAGGTGGCCGATTGCCTGCCGGTGCTGTTTGCGGCGCCGGGTGCGGTGGGTGGCGCCCATGCCGGCTGGCGTGGCCTGGCCGCCGGGGTGCTGGAGCACACCGTGGCTGAAGTCTGCGCCGCCGCCGGCTGCGCGCCGGCCGAGCTGCACGCCTGGCTGGGCCCTTGCATCGGGCCGCAGCAGTTCGAGGTGGGGGCCGAGGTGCTGGCGGCGTTTGGCGCCAGCCCGCAAGCGCCCGGCGAGGCCTTCGTCTACCGGCCGAATGCGGCCGGCGAGGCGCGCTGGCTGGCCGATCTGCCGGCGCTGGCGCGGCAGCGCTTGCGTGCAGCCGGAGTGCGGGCCCTCAGCGGCGGGCGCTGGTGCACGCTCAGCGAGCCCTCAAGGTTCTTTTCCTACCGGCATGACGCCCGGGCTGGCCGCATGGTGGCGGTCGTCAGCCTGCTCTGAGGCCGGGGCGGCGGTGCGTGCCAGCGGGTCCAGCGGCATGGCTTCGGTGGGCTCTTGCGGGAAATCGATCTGGGCCTGCATTTGCTCCTGCTTTTTTCGCGCGGCCTTGCGGGCAGGCGATCCCAGCACGTACAGCACAATCGAGATCGGCAGCAGGCCGTACAGAACAAAGGTGATGACAGCACCCAGGATGCTGCCCTGGCTGCTGGTGGCTTCGGCCAAGGCCATCATCAAAGCGACATAGCCCCAGGCAATTGCGATCAGATACATGAAATGTCATGGCAAGGTAAGCGGGCGAGCGTACAACATCGTGTGCGCTTTCTCACGCCTCGCGCCCATGTGTCTTTGCACGTTGTGGGTTTGGGGCGGCCTGTGAACCCTGTTCCGATACCTGTTCCCCGTGTTCCGCTTGCGAGCGTCAGAGGAGATTCATGACAAGGAAGAACCCGGCCACACCGGCCAGCCCCACCCCAAAATCCGCAGTGAAGAGGGCTGCAGTGAAGCGTGCTGCCGTGAAGAAGGCCGCCCAGCCCGCCGCGGCCGTGAAAGCGGTCGCCGCCAAGAAAAAGGCCGCTGCCGCTGCACGACCGGCGCCGACCTCTGCGCCTGCTTCCGCTCCAGCTTCTTCGCCAGCATCCGCTCCTGCCGCTTCCGCTGCCCCGGCCGCCGACTTTGGCGCCGGCCTGGGCGAGATGTGGTCCACGCTGGCCGGCCTGCAGATCCCGCCGCAGGCCTTGAGCGAGCTGCAGAGCAATTACCTCAAGCAGGCGACCGAGCTGTGGAACTCTTCCCTGCCGGCCCTGGGTGCCGGCATGGGCGCCATGTTTGGCGCCGCCGGCGGTGAAGCCGCCCCAGCGGCGCCGGCCAAGCCCAAGTCCCTGGGCGATCGGCGCTTTGCCAGCGAGGCCTGGACGGCCAACCCGGCCTCCAGCTTTCTGGCCCAGCTCTACCTGCTCAATGCCCGCACCCTGCAGCAAATGGCGGACAAGCTCGAAGGCGAGGCCAAGACGCGCGAGCGCATCCGCTTTGCCGTGCAGCAGTTTGTCGACGCCGCGGCACCCAGCAACTACCTGGCCCTGAACCCCGAGGCGCAGAAGCTGGCGCTGGAGACCCAGGGCGAGAGCATTGCCAAGGGCATGCAGCTGCTCTGGGCCGACATCCAGCGCGGCCATCTCTCGCAAACCGATGAGAGCGCCTTCGAGGTGGGCCGCAATGTCGCCACCAGCGAAGGCGCGGTGGTGTTCGAGAACGATTTCTTCCAGCTGATCGAATACAAGCCGCTGACCGCCACCGTGCACGAGCGGCCTTTCCTGCTGGTGCCGCCTTGCATCAACAAGTACTACATCCTCGATCTGCAGCCCGAGAACTCCTTGATCCGCTATGCGGTGGAGCAGGGCCACCGGGTCTTTGTGCTGAGCTGGCGCAACCCCGATGCCTCCTGCGCCGCCTGGACCTGGGACGAAGTGATCGAAAACGCGCCGATCAAGGCCATCGAGGTGGTGCAGGACATCACCGGCGCCGATCAGATCGACACCCTGGGCTTCTGTGTCGGCGGCACCATCCTGGCCACGGCCTTGGCCGTGCTGGCGGCACGCGGCCAACAGCCGGCCTCCAGCCTGACCCTGCTGACCACGCTGATCGATTTCTCCAGCAATGGCGTGCTCGATATCTTCATCGACGAGGCCATGGTCAAGATGCGCGAGATGAGCCTGGGTGACAAGAGCATGGGCAACCCCAAGGGCCCAGCCTTGCTCAAGGGCCAGGAACTGGCCGCCACCTTCAGCTTCCTGCGCCCCAATGATCTGGTCTGGAACTATGTGGTGGGCAACTACCTCAAGGGCGAGGCGCCGCCGGCCTTTGACCTGCTGTACTGGAACGGCGACTCCACCAATATGGCCGGACCCATGTACTGCTGGTACCTGCGCCACACCTATTTGCAGAACGAGCTGAAGATCCCGGGCCGGCTGACGGTCTGCGGCGAGAAGCTGGATCTGGGCCTGATCGAGGCGCCGGTCTACATCTACGGCTCGCGCGAAGACCATATCGTGCCCTGGGACGCCGCCTATCGCAGCACCCAGGTGTTCAAGGGCCCCAAGCGCTTTGTGCTGGGCGCCTCGGGCCATATCGCCGGCGTCATCAACCCGCCGGCCAAGGGCAAACGCAGCCACTGGCTGGGCAAGACGGCGGCCTTGCCGACCGAATCGGCCCAGTGGTTCGAGACTGCGGTGGAGCACTCGGGCAGCTGGTGGACCGATTGGGCCGCCTGGCTGGCCGGGCATGCCGGCCGGATGGTGGCGGCACCCAAGGGCCCGGGCAACCGGCGCTACCCGGTGATCGAGCCGGCGCCCGGGCGTTACGTCAAACAGAAGGCCTGAACTCAAGCAGGACCGTGTGCCTCTGGCGCCGGTCCTGTTTTTTTATCCCGGATGCGGAGTGAGCGATTGCCTGCATCTTGAAACCTAGTTGAAACCCTGATCTGCTAACCTGTTATCTGTTGGTGCTTGATTCGCGGGCGCTGGCCAGAGGCAGTCTCACCCTGGAGTTGGAAAATGACCGATATCGTGATCGTGGCGGCGGCCCGTACCGCCATTGGCAAGTTTGGCGGCAGCCTGTCCAAGACCGCAGCGCCGGAGTTGGGCGCGGTGGTGGTGAAGGAGTTGCTGCGCCGCAGCGGCCTGGAGGGTGGACAGATTGGTGAGGTGATTCTGGGCCAGGTGCTGACCGCCGGCTCGGGCCAGAACCCGGCCCGCCAGACCGTCATCAAGGCCGGCCTGCCGAACAGCGTGCCGGCCATGACCATCAACAAGGTCTGCGGCTCCGGCCTCAAGGCCGTGATGCTGGCGGCCCAGGCCATCCGTGACGGCGACAGCGAGATCGTCATCGCCGGCGGTCAGGAGAATATGAGCCTGTCCCCGCATGTGCTGCCCGGTTCGCGCGACGGCCAGCGCATGGGCGACTGGAAGATGGTGGACACCATGATCGTGGACGGACTCTGGGACGTCTACAACCAGTACCACATGGGCATCACCGCCGAGAACGTGGCCAAGCAGTACGGCATCAACCGCGAAGCGCAGGACGCGCTGGCCCTGGCCTCGCAGCAGAAAGCCGCGGCCGCCCAGGACGCGGGCCGCTTCAAGGACGAGATCGCCGCCGTCACCATTCCGCAGAAGAAGGGAGACGCCATCGTCTTCGAGGCTGACGAGTTCATCAACCGCAAGAGCACCGCCGAAGCCCTGGCCGGCCTGCGCCCCGCCTTCGACAAGGCTGGCAGCGTGACCGCTGGCAATGCCTCGGGCCTGAACGACGGCGCCGCCGGCCTGGTGCTGATGAGCGCGGCCAAGGCCGCGGCCCTGGGCCTGACACCGCTGGCGCGCATTGCGTCCTACGCCAGCGCCGGCCTCGACCCGTCCATCATGGGCATGGGCCCGGTGCCCGCCGCCCGCAAGGCCCTGGAGCGCGCCGGCTGGAAGGCCCAGGATCTGGACCTGCTGGAAATCAACGAAGCCTTTGCCGCGCAAGCCTGCGCCGTGCATCAGGAAATGGGCTGGGACTTGAGCCGCGTGAACGTCAACGGCGGCGCCATCGCCCTGGGCCACCCGATCGGCGCCTCGGGCGCGCGCATCCTGGTCACCCTGCTGCACGAAATGCAGCGCCGGGATGCCAAGAAAGGCATCGCCTCGCTGTGCATCGGTGGCGGCATGGGCGTGGCGCTGACTGTCGAGCGTTGATCGTTCTCCCGGCAAACCCCACTAGGGCCAACCCCGCTTGACCCCGCCCGGGGCTTGCGGGACGCTTTGATCGCGTCTTTGGCAACACACAACAGCAGAGGTCCGGTCGCCGTGAAGGACGCGACGGCGGTGCGGACTCACACGTTCAAAGCCATGGAGGCAAGGAGTTAGATATGAGCCAGAAGATTGCATACGTCACCGGCGGCATGGGTGGCATCGGTACCGCCATGTGCCAGCGCCTGCACAAGGAAGGCTTCAAGGTCATCGCCGGCTGCGGCCCCAGCCGTGATTTCACCAAGTGGATCAACGAGCAGGCCGCCCTGGGCTACACCTTCCACGTGTCGGTCGGCAATGTGGCCGACTGGGATTCCACCGTCGAGGCCTTTGCCAAGGTCAAGGTCGAGCACGGCCCCATCGATGTGCTGGTCAACAACGCCGGCATCACCCGCGACGGCATGTTCCGCAAGATGACCCGTGCCGATTGGGACGCGGTGATCGACACCAACCTGAATTCCATGTTCAACGTCACCAAGCAGGTGATCGAGGACATGCTGGACCGGGGCTGGGGCCGCATCATCAACATCTCCTCGGTCAATGGCGAGAAGGGCCAGTTCGGTCAGACCAATTACTCGGCCGCCAAGGCCGGCATGCACGGCTTCACCATGGCCTTGGCCCAGGAAGTGGCCAGCAAGGGCGTGACGGTGAACACGGTCAGCCCCGGCTACATCGGTACCGACATGGTCAAGGCCATCCGCCCCGACGTGCTGGAAAAAATCGTCGCCACCATCCCCATCAAGCGCCTGGGCACGCCCGAGGAAATCGCCGCCATCGTCGCCTGGCTGGCCGGTGAAGACTCCGGCTTCACCACCGGCGCCGATTTCTCCTGCAACGGTGGATTGCACATGGGGTGAGTCACGAGCGAGGACAGTCCTGAGGACTGTCCGACCCGTGACGAACGACAGCCCACGTCTTGCGTGGGCTGGCTGGGGAGAGAAAGGGACAGGCTGCAGCCCTGCGGCTGCAGCCTCGCCCTGATCACGCCGGGCCGCGTCTCGCGCGGCCTGGCCGGGGTGGTGGAGTCCGGGCGTCCACCATCCGCTGGAGTCAGTGACCCTGGTGCCTCGCGGATCAAGTCAAAGAAGAAAACGCCCGATCTCGAACCCCGGGCGTTTTTGTTTGTTTGCCGCTAGGCCTCGCGCCGCAGCGCCCACAGCAACTCCCCCGGCGAGCGCCACACATAGCGCCACTCCGCCGCCTCGCTGCCATCTTGCAAGGTGATCACCACCCGCTCGGCCGGCCGTGCGCCCAAGTGCTCGTAGACCGCGCGGGCGGCCGCGTTGGCCTCGAACACCCAGAGGTACAGGCTCAACTCGCCCACATCACCGAGCTTCTGCAGGAAGTGTTCGCTCAGGGCCGCCAACAGTTTCCGGCCGATGCCCCGGCCTTTCTGATCGGGCCGCACATGGAGGTTGTCCAGCAGGCTGCCCCACTGCGCATCGAAGGCGGGAAAGGCAAAGGTGAAGCCCAGCGCCTCGCCCGAGGCCTCGCGTGCGATGAAGCCAAAGCTGCCCGGCGATGGCTCGCTGATCAGGCGCCGGGTCCACAGGGCCTGGCGGGTTTCGACCACCCGCTCGCTGTCCAGAAAGGCATCGCTGAAGATGCCGCGATAGGCGCTGCGCCAGCTCTCGCGGTGCAGACGGGCCACATCGGCCAGGTCCTCGGGGCGGATGGGGTGGATGGAGATCATGGCGTGGCGGTGGGTGCGGTGTTGGCGCCGGCGTCAGTGTCAGCGCGCAGCCGCTGGACCAGAAAAGCCAGCACCTGCTGGCGGTAGGCCTCAGGCGCAAAGGCCTGCAGGTCGGTGTGATGGGCCCCGTCCAGCAGCCACAGCGTGTGCAATTGCGGCGCGGCCGCGGCCATGCGTCGGGTTTCGGCAGGCGGTGTTTGCGTGTCCAGCTGCCCGCCCGCCACCAGCACCGGCGTCTCGCCGAGCTGACGCAAGGCTTGCTCGGGCCGCAGCTGCGAAGGTTCCACGCCGAGGCGCAGCGGCAGCTGGCTCAACAGCATGGGCGTCAGGCCTTGGCTCAAGGCTTCACCGATGCGCACGCGCAGGCGGTTGTGCACCGCCTCCTCGATGGTCGGGTAGACCGATTCCAGCGCCACCGCTTGCAGCGGCCCGCGCTCTTGAGGTGACAGGAGCAGCAGGGAGGCGCCGCCCAGGGACACACCGATCACGCCCAGCTTCTCTTGCGGCAGCTCGCGGCGCAGGAAGCTCAGCGCCGCCGCCACGCCTTGCGACTCGCGCCAGCCAAAGCTGATCCGCTCGCCACTGCTTTCGCCATGCGCCGGCAGGTCGATCAGCAGCACGCTCATGCCCGTCTGATGCAGCAGGCGCGCCCGCGCCAGCATCTGGCCGCGATGGCTGCGCACGCCGTGCAGCAGCAGCACAGCGCCGCGCCTCGGCTGGCCGGGGGAGAACCAGCCGCTGACCTGGCCGGGCGCTTGCTCCCCCGCCGCATCGGGGATCGGCCGTGGGACAGGGATGCGAACTGCGCGCGCTTGCAAATCGGCCGGCGGCGGGCCCAAGCTGGCACGGGCGGGGCGGCTGAGTTGCTCGCCAGCGACCCACAGCCCCGCCCCAGTCAAGACGCCCAGCATCACGAGTGCCAGCGCGCCGCGGCGCCACCGAGGCCCAGATCTGATCGCCCCGTTCATTGCGGCTCCAGCACGATCTGTTCCTGCGCCGTGCCCAGGCTGAGCCGGCGGATGCGCAAGGTGGCGCGAGATTTCGGCAGGCCGCCCGCCTCCTGCTTCAGCTCCAGTCGGCCATGGGCCAGGGCATGCAGCTCAACATGCGTCAGCTGCGGCCCAAGGGCAAAGACCAGGGCCTGGTGATCGGCCGGCACCGCCGGGTAGCGGATGACGCGTCCGCAGACATTGCGGCCGGCATGGATGAAATCGCAGATGGCGTCGCGCGTGCTGCCGGGCTCGAACTGATACACCCGGTCCCAGCCAAAGCTGGTGAGTTTGGCCAAATCGACTTGCTGCGCGGACGGGTCACGCGTGATCTCGCCAATGCGCTGGCTGATTTGGCCGGTACCGGCGCCGAGTTCACTGCAGGCCATCAGAAGCAGCACGGCGCTCAGCCCGGTGACCATGGATGTTAGACGCCGAGCGCCCAGGCGCGGCTTGGCGAGGTGAAGGACTCTGAACATGGCTGGCGGGTGGAGTGCAAGAAGAAGATGCCACAGATTTGCAGCATTCTCGCCGGCTCTCCGGCCCCGGCCTGCGAACCTCCAGTTTCAGCGGCCTTGGTAGTCCACGGCAAACACGGGCTTGCCACCGCACCAGACGCGCTCCACCGCCGCTTGACCGCCGGGCCGGGCCACGCTGATCAGGTCGGCGCGCAGGCCGACCGCGATCTCGCCACGGTCGTTCAAACCGGCGGCGCGGGCCGGGCCCAGGCTGACCAGGCGGGTGGCTTGGGGCAGACCCAGGCCTTCGCGATGGACCAGGGCGTCGACGGCGGCCAGCATGGTGGCGGGCGCGTAGTCGGCGCAGAGGCAGTCGGCCACGCCGGCGTGGATGGCGTCGAGGGCGCGCATATTGCCGCTCTGGCTGCCGCCGCGCATGACATTGGGCGCGCCCAGGATGGTGGCCAGTCCAGCGGCATGGGCGGCGCGGGCGGTCTCCAGATTGATGGGGAACTCGCTCATGCGGGCGCCCAGGTTCTTCATGGTCAGCACGCGCTGCGGGTCGTCGTCGTCATGGCTGGCGGTGGGCACGCCGCGCTGCTTGGCGCGCTCCATCACGGCCAACACACGCTCGTCGGCGCTTAGCCGGGCCTGCATCTTTTCCTCGGCCATTTGCAGGGCGGCTTGCTGGCTGCTGCCGTGGTTGCCCATCATGTAGGCGACATAACTGTCCAGATGCTTGAACTGGCCCTGGCCCGGGGTGTGGTCCATGATGGAGAGCAGATCGACGCCGCCTTCGTCCAACAGCCCCAGCACATGGGGCAGGGCGCTGAGGTCGGTGATCTCGTAGCGCACATGGACGCGGTTGTCGATCAGCTCTTGGGCCTTCAGGCGGCGCAGGGCGCGGACCAGTTCGGTGGCCGTCTCGTTGTTGCGCACGCCCCATTCGGCATGAGCAAATGACAGCGCATGGTAGGGCGTGGTGATGCCGGCCGCGGCATTGCGGCGGTCGATATTGATGCAGGCGAAGTCCAGGGGGAAGAGCACGCGGGCGCGCGGCTCTACTTCCTTTTCCACCGCGTCGCAGTGCAGGTCCACCATGCCGGGCAGCAGCCATTGGCCGCTCAGGCTCAGCTCGGGCGCGCCGCCGCCGGACTCGGGGTTGATGGCGGCGATGCGGCCGTCGGCGCCGATCAGCAGCGAGGCGTCGTGCAGCTCCTGCTCGGCCAGGACGATGTGGGCATGGGTGAGGTAGAGCGGGGTGGTGTTCATCGTGTGCACTTCTTTCGCGGGCTATGTTCAGGCGGCCATCGCCATCTCGGCGTGGCTTGCGGCTGAGCTCAGGGCTTGCAGGGGAAGGCGCTGCGTGGCCACGGCCTCGCGCACCTCGGCATCATGAAAAATGCCGACCATGGCCTGGCCGGCGGCGCAGGCCTCGCGGATCAGGGTGATGACGACGGCGCGGTTGGCCGCGTCGAGCGAGGCGGTCGGTTCGTCCAGCAGCAAGAGGGGCTTGGGCGCGATGAAGCCGCGCGCGATATTGACGCGCTGCTGCTCGCCGCCCGAGAAGGTGGCCGGCGGCAGGCCCCAGAGCCGCTCGGGCAGATTCAGCCGCGCCAGCAGTTCGGCCGCGCGCTGCATGGCCTCCTCGCGCCCGGCGCCCAGGGCTTGCAGCGGCTCTGCCACGAGGGCCTGACTGCTGACGCGCGGAATCACGCGCAGGAACTGGCTGACGTAGCCGACCGTGTCGCGGCGCAGGGCCGTGAGCCGCTGCGGGCTGATGCGGCAGAGGTCCAGGGTTTCACCGCTGTCCGCCGCGCGCAGCAGGATCTCGCCGCTGCTGGCCAGGTAGTTGCCGTAGAGGCAGCGCAGTAGGCTGCTTTTTCCCGCGCCCGAGGGGCCGTCCAGCACCAGGCAATCCCCGGCGTGAACCTCAAAGGACACCGCGTTCAGAACCGGCAGCTCCAGGCCGCCTTGCTGGTGCAGGGTGAAGGTCTTGCTCAGGTCGTGGACTTCGAGGACGGGATGATTCTTGTTGATGGCCATGTCTTGATCCTTCATTTCATGCAGCCAAAACCGAGGACACCAGCAGCTGGGTGTAAGGGTGCTGCGGGTCGTCCAGCACCTGGTCGGTCAGGCCGGTCTCGACGATGCGGCCATGGCGCATGACGATCAGGCGCTGGGCCAGCAAGCGGGCCACGGCCAGGTCGTGGGTCACCAGGATCACGGCCAGGTCCAGCTCGGCGGCCAGGCCGCGCAGCAGGTCCAGAAAGCGCGCCTGCACAGAGACATCGAGGCCGGCCGTGGGTTCATCCATGAAGACCAGGCGTGGGCGGCTGACCAGGTTGCGGGCGATCTGCAGGCGCTGCTGCATGCCGCCGGAGAAGCTCTTGGGCGCGTCGTCCAGGCGCTCGGCCGGGATCTCCACCCGCGCCAGCCAGTCGGCCGCCGCGCCGCGGATGTCGCCGTAATGCCGTGCGCCCACGGCCATCAGCCGCTCGCCGATATTGGCGCCGGCCGAGACCTGCATGCGCAGGCCGTCACGCGGGTTCTGGCGCACAAAGCCCCAGTCGGTGCGCCAGAGCTCGCGCAGCTGGGCTTGGGTCAGCGTGCCGAGGTCGGTGAGGCCGCGGTCCTTCAGGTCGTATTGGATCTGGCCCTCGTCGGGCTGCAGCTGGAAGGCCAGGGTGTTGAGCAGGGTCGATTTGCCCGAGCCCGATTCACCCGCGATGCACAGCACCTCGCCGGGGTAGAGGTCGAGGTCAATGCCTTCGCAGCCGATGCGGGCGCCGTAGCGCTTGGCCAGGCCGCGGACTTGCAGCAGGGGGCGGCTCATGCCTGCGCTCCTGCAAAGCCAGCAGCGCTGGTGGGGCTGTTCTGCGTGCCGCGGTGGCCCTCGGCCTGGCGCGTGTTGCAGTACTCGGTGTCGGAGCAGACGAACATGCGCTGGCCCTGGTCGTCGAGGATGATCTCGTCCAGATAGGACTCGGTGGCGCCGCACAGTGCGCAGGGTTCGCTCCAGCGTTCGATGGCAAACGGGTGGTCCTCGAAATCGAGCGAGCGCACATCGGTGTAAGGCGGCACGGCGTAGACCCGCTTCTCGCGGCCAGCGCCAAAGAGCTGCAGGGCCGGGCTCTGATGCAGCTTGGGGTTGTCGAACTTGGGGATGGGCGAGGGCCGCATCAGGTAGTGGCCGTTGACGATCACGGGGTAGTCGTAGGTGGTGGCGATGCGGCCGTGGCGCACGATGTCCTCGAACAGCTTGACATGCATGACGCCGTACTCGCTCAGCGCGTGCATGGTGCGGGTCTCGGTCTCGCGCGGCTCCAGCCAGCGCAGCGGCTCGGGGATGGGCACCTGGAAGACCAGGATCTGCCCGTCCTGCAGCGGCGTCTCGGGGATGCGGTGGCGGGTCTGGATCAGCGTGGCCTCGCGTGTGGCCTCGGTGGTGCGCACGCCGGTCACCTTCTGGAAGAAGCTGCGGATGTTGACCGCATTGGTGGTGTCGTCCGCGCCCTGGTCGATGACCTTGAGGCAGTCGCTCTGGCCGATCACCGCGGCCGTGACCTGGATGCCGCCCGTGCCCCAGCCATAGGGCAGGGGCATCTCGCGGCCGCCGAAGGGCACCTGGTAGCCGGGCAGGGCCACGGCCTTGAGCAGGGCGCGGCGGATCATGCGCTTGGTGTGCTCGTCCAAGTAGGCAAAGTTGTATCCGCTGCTCATTTCACTTGCTCCTTGTCCCACTCCGCACGCAAACGTCGCAGCAGCTCGAGATTGGTTTGAAAGTCCACGTAGTGCGGCAGCTTCAGGTGCTGCAGAAAGCCCGAGGCCTCGACGTTGTCGCTGTGCGAGAGCACGAACTCCACGTTGTTGGCCGGCAGCTCGCTGTCTTCGTCAAACTCCTCGGCACGCAGCGAGCGGTCGACCAGGGCCATGGCCAGGGCTTTGCGCTCGGCGTGGCCGAAAGCCAGGCCGTAGCCGCGGGTGAACTGCGGCGCGGTGTCGGCGCTGCCATGGAACTCATTGATCAGCTGGCACTCGGTCAGCTCGACCTCGCCGATTTCGACCGCGAAGCCCAGCTCCTCGATATGCATCTCGACCGGCACGGCGCCGTAGCGCAGCTCGGCCGCAAACGGGTGGGTGGTGGCATAGCCGCGCTGGGTGCTGTAAGCCAGGGCGAGCAAGAAGCCCTCGTCGCCGCGCGCCAGGTTCTGCATGCGGGTGGCGCGGTCGGCCGGGAAGAGCAGGGGCTCGCGGGTCAGGTCGGGCGGCGGCGGGGCGCCGGGCGCCTCGGGCTCGGCCGCTTCCAGCAGGCCTTCGCGGCTGAGCAGGTCGGTCACGCGTGGCGCGTGCAGGGGCTCGGCGCGGGCGGCGCTGTGAGAGGACTGCGCCTCGCTGCTGCCGGAGGACTCGCGCATCAGGCCAAAGTCCAGCAGGCGCTGGGTGTAGTCGAAGCTGGGGCCCAGCAGCTGGCCACCGGGCAGGTCCTTGAAGGCCGAGGAGATGCGGCGTTCCAGACGCATGCGGCCGGTGTCCAGAGGTTCGCTGTCGCTCAGGCGCGGCAGGGTGGTGCGGTAGGCGCGTAGCAGAAAGATCGCTTCGATCAGGTCGCCACGCGCCTGCTTGATGGCCAGGGCGGCCAGGTCCTCGTCGTAGAGCGCGCCTTCGCACATCACGCGGTCCACGGTCAGGCGCAGCTGCTGCTTGATCTGCTCGATGCTGAGCTCGGGCTGGGCGCTGTCGCCCCGGCGCGCCTGGGCCAGCAGTTCGCGCGAGGCCTCGATGGCGCGCTCGCCTCCTTTGACGGCAACGTACATCTCAGAGCTCCCAATCGATGAGGGTGGTGCGCGGAAGGGCCAGCAACTGCCGACCTGCGCACAGCACCAGGTCGACGCCGAGCGGGAAGCGCCGGCGGTTGTCTTGCACAAAAGCCTGGCTGATCTCGGACCAGCCGGCCACCTCGATTCGTGTCTCGCCTTGGATGCCCGGGCCGCGCAGGCGCAGCGATCCACTGCCCGTTTCCAGCGCTGGCACCTCGATGAACAAGGTGGCCGAACGGTCGGGGTAGGCGGCATCGCCGAGGCGCAGGGCGTCCAGCGTCGGCAGCGCGTCCAGGTTCTGCAGCATCAGGAACTGAGCCTCGCCCATCTCCGCGACCAGGGGGCAGCCGGCATGGAAGCGCAGGTGCTCCCCCGCGGCGCCGCTGCGCAGATCGGGCAGCAGCCACAGCGGCGTGTCGCGGTCGGCCAGGGCCAGCAGCAGGGCGGTCAAGGCCGGCTGCAGGCCGGCGGGTGCGCTCAATTCA